>NZ_CP024923.1:3707500-4307500 GCF_002796605.1 Sphingomonas psychrotolerans | reverse complement strand
CGATGCTGATCCCCGAAGTCGTCGGCTTCAAGCTGACCGGCGCGCTCGGCGAAGGCATCACTGCCACCGATCTGGTGCTCACCGTCACCCAGATGCTGCGCGCCAAGGGCGTGGTCGGCCGCTTCGTCGAATTTTACGGCCCCGGCCTCCATTCGATGACGCTCGCCGATCGCGCGACGATCGCCAACATGGCGCCCGAATATGGCGCGACCTGCGGCTTCTTCCCGATCGATGAGAAGACGATGGACTACATGCGTCTCACCGGCCGCCCGGACGAGACGATCGCATTGGTCGAGGCGTACGCGAAGGCCCAGGGCATGTGGCACGATGTCGACAGCCCCGAGCCGATCTTCACCGACACCCTCGAGCTCGACATGAGCTGCGTGCGCCCGTCGCTCGCCGGCCCCAAGCGTCCGCAGGACCGCGTGAGCCTCGACGCCGTCGACGAAGTGTTCAACGCCGATCTGCAGAAGGTCTATCACAAGGAGCGCCCCGCGCGCGTCGCGGTCGAGGGCGCCGAGCATGACATCGGCGACGGCGACGTCGTGATCGCCGCGATCACCAGCTGCACCAACACCTCGAACCCCTCGGTGCTGATCGCCGCGGGCCTCGTCGCGCGCAAGGCGCGGGCGCTGGGCCTCACCCGCAAGCCGTGGGTCAAGACCTCGCTGGCGCCCGGCAGCCAGGTGGTCACAGATTATCTCAACAAGGCGGGCCTGAGCGAGGATCTCGACGCGATCGGGTTCAACCTCGTCGGCTATGGCTGCACCACTTGCATCGGCAATTCCGGCCCGCTCGCCGAGCCGATCTCCGCGGCGATCAACGGCAACGACATCGTTGCCGCCTCGGTGCTGTCGGGCAATCGCAATTTCGAGGGCCGCGTGTCGCCTGACGTCCGCGCCAACTTCCTCGCCTCGCCGCCGCTCGTGGTCGCTTATGCGCTCAAGGGCACCGTGACCGAGGACATGTACGAGACCCCGATCGGTCAGGGCACCAACGGCCCCGTCTTCCTCAAGGACATCTGGCCCTCGAACGAGGAAATCGCCGGACTGATCGCCGCCAATATCGACGACGAGATGTTCCGTACCCGATATTCGAACGTCTATCTCGGCGACCATCACTGGCAGGGCATCACGGTCGAGGGTTCGGACACCTATCGCTGGCCAACCGCCAGCACCTATATCCACAACCCGCCTTACTTCGAAGGCCTGACGATGACCCCCGCCCCGGTGCAGGACATCATCGATGCCAAGCCCTTGGCAATCCTCGGCGATTCGATCACCACCGATCATATTTCGCCGGCCGGCTCGATCAAGGCGGACAGCCCCGCGGGCAAGTTCCTCCAGGACCATCAGGTCTCCCGGAAGGACTTCAACAGCTACGGCGCGCGCCGTGGCAATGACGAAATCATGGTCCGCGGCACCTTCGCCAATATCCGCATCAAGAACGAAATGGTCGCTGGCATCGAGGGCGGCATGACCAAGTATCACGATCAGGTCATGCCGATCTACGACGCCGCAATGCGCCATAAAGCAGACGGCACGCCTTTGGTCGTGGTTGCTGGCAAGGAATACGGAACGGGATCTTCGCGTGACTGGGCCGCCAAGGGAACTAATCTTCTAGGCGTCCGCGCGGTTATTACCGAGAGCTTCGAGCGTATTCACCGTTCAAACCTCGTCGGCATGGGCGTACTCCCGCTCCAGTTCGCCGAGGGCGTGACTCGCCAGACGCTGCGGCTCGACGGCTCGGAGACCTTCACGATCACCGGTGTAGGCGCGATCCGCCCGCGACAGGACGTCGAAGTCGCCCTCACCCGCGCCGACGGCAAGACCGAAACCTTCCAGACCCGCTGCCGCATCGATACGGTCAACGAGCTGGAATATTTCCTCCACGGCGGCATCCTGCAATACGTCCTGCGCAACTTGGCCGCGTAAGCAGCGGGGTCACAGAAAAGGCCGCGGTGGACATCCCCACCGCGGCCTTTTTGCTGCCCGCTCGGCTTCATCGCTCCCCTTCCGCTTGCGGGAGGGGAATCCAGAAGAGGTTTACTCCCCGATCCCCAGCAATTCGATCTTGAACAACAAGGTCGCTCCGCCCGGGATCGGCCCCTTGCCCACCGGGCCGTAAGCGAGGTCGGAGGGCGAGGCGATCTCGATCGTATCGCCCACCCCCATCATCGGCACCGCCATTTGCCAGGCAGGGATAAGCGCGCCCAGCGGGAAGGTCGCGGGCTCGCCGCGGGTGAAGGAGCTGTCGAACTCGGTCCCGTCGATCAAGGTGCCGGCATAGTGGATCTTGACCACGTCCTGCACGGTCGGATGCTTGCCCGAACCGTCGCCCTTGATCCGCCGCCAGCGCAAATTGCCGGGAAGCGATTGCCAGCCGTCGCTCGCCTTCAATTGCGCGAGCGCCAGCATCTGCTGGTTGTGCCATGCCGCGTCCTGCGAATGGTCCTGGCTGCCGCCGGCCTGCATCGCCACTGCCACCGCCGCCGTGCCGGCCAGCACCAATGCGAGGCCAAGCCCGACGAATTTCGCGTTCTTCAAACCAGTCACTCCTGTCCCGAGACGTTACGGGACAGCCATAGCTTGCAGACGCCCTAGTTGAACAGCGCGTACACGACTGCCTTGCCGCGCCTGTCCGCACCGCGGCCGAGGAACAGATCGATCAGGCCCCTGGTCGGATGCGCGACCTTGTAGGTCCGCTGGCCCGCTGGCGCGAGACGCGCCTCCATCTCGAACCACGCCGTGAAGGGCTGGAAGCGCGCCAGCCCGGCGGGGCGCTTCGGGTCGATCGCCGGACGCTCGACCATGACCAGCTTCGCGACTGCCTTGCCTGCTTCGCCGCCGACGAGGAAGCTGGCGCCGACCAGATTTTCCCACTCGGCCACTTCGCTCTGCGCAGACGTCGGCGCCGGGCTCTTGCGCGACGGCAGCGGCGCGCGCGCCAATTGCGCCACGGCCAGCGGCCCAACGCACGCCACAGCGGCGGTCCCGCCCAGCACGAATGCACGCCGAGAACTACGACTCGTGGTTTTCATGATTTTACCCCCCGGTAAGCGAAGTCTACGCCTGCCGGCAGCAACCGACCAGAAACATATCTATAACCAGCGTTCCCGATCCTGGACGGTAGGGTCAGTACTCGATAGCCACAATGGCCGAGACGGAGCCGATTCTGGCGCACAGGGAGGAACGAGGAGGGAGCGATGCCGTGCCATCGTGACCGACGAGTGACGTGGCTGTGCGCCAAAATCGTCCCGCCGCTTCGCGGTCGTCCGGCGATCTCGGCCGTTGCGGGTATCGAGTACTGACCCTTAGCCCAGCGCACGCCCCGCCACGGCATCTAGCTTCGCCAACAGATCGGCGTCGCGCGCGGAAGGCGCGGTGATCAGCGCCGCGTCGAGGCAAGTGTCGATCGGCGAAGCCGGCCGCTCCGCCGGCAAATTGCGCAGCAAGTGCATCACCATTGCGCGCGCCTTGGCCGCGTTGGCGGAGAGCTGCGCGATCACTTGCGCGACATCGACTGCTTCCTCGCCTTCGCGCCAGCAATCATAATCGGTTACCATCCCGACCAGCGCATAGGGAAGCTCGGCCTCGCGCGCGAGCTTCGCCTCGGGCATGCCGGTCATCCCGATGATCTGGCAGCCCCAGTTGCGATAGAGGTGACTTTCCGCGCGGGTCGAGAATTGCGGTCCCTCCATCGCCAGATAGGTTCCGCCGACATGCGTCTCGGCCCCTGCCGCTCGCGCCGCGTCGGCAGCCAGCGCAGAGAGGCGCGGACACACCGGATCGGCCATCGAGACATGCGCGACCATGCCCGTCCCGAAGAAGCTCGACGGCCGCCCTTTGGTCCGGTCGATGAATTGATCGGCGATCGTGAAGCTCCCCGGCGGGCGATCCTCGACGAGGCTGCCCACCGACGACACCGCGAGCACATCGGTGACTCCGAGCCGCTTGAGTATGTCCACATTGGCGCGCGGGTTGAGCTCCGACGGGCTGATCCGGTGCCCCCGCCCGTGCCGCGGCAGAAACACCACGCGAACATGCCCGACCTGCCCGACGAAGCAGGCATCCGATGGCGTACCCCACGGGCTCGCAGTCTCGACCCACGCACCACCTTCGATGCCCTCGACGTCGTAGAGCCCCGAGCCGCCGATGATCCCGATCGTCCAGCCGCTCATGCCGCCCCCTTGTCCACATTGCGCCGCGCATAGCCGAAATAGAGCAGCAGCCCGATCAGGTTCCACGCGCCGAACAACAATTGCGTCTGATGCGGCAAGCTTGTGAAAAGATAGAGACAGCCGAACGCCGCACCGAGCCCGACCAGCCACGCCGCCGGCGCGCGGAACGGGCGCACGGCTTGCGGAGCCCGGCGGCGCATCACCAGCATGCAGATCCCCACCGCGGCAAAGGCGGTGAGCGTGCCGGCATTAGCCAATGCGGCGATCTGATCGATCGGGAAGAACGCCGCGAAGAAGGTCACCACAGCGGCGGTGAAGATCGTGATCCGCACCGGCGTCCCCCGCCGCGAGACGGTCGCCAGGCTCTCGGGCAGCATGCGATCGCGCGCCATCACGAAGAAGATTCGGCTCTGGCCGTAGAGGAACGCGAGGATCACCGTCGGCAACGCAATCACCGCCGAAGCAGCGAGGAACGCGGCGGTGCGCGGCTGGCCGATCTCGCGCAGGATCAAGGCGAGCGGCTCGGGGCTGTCGGCGAAGCGGGTGTAGTTCAGCGCCCCCACCGCCGCCAATGCCACCAGCATGTAGATCGCGACGCACGCGATCATCGAACCGACGATGCCGATCGCCAGATCGCGGCTCGGATTTTTGGCTTCCTCCGCCGCGGTCGAGATCGCATCGAAGCCGTAAAAGGCGAAGAAGATGATCGCCGCCGCCGCCATCACCCCGCGCTCGACGCCGTCCGCGCTCATCGCCTTGGTGAAGCCGAACGGCGCGAAGGGCTCAAAATTGGCGGCGTCGAAATGCGGGAAGGCCACCGCGACGAACACCGCGAGCGCGATCAGCTTCACCACGACGAGCACGGCGTTGAGCGTCGCGCTTTCGCGCGTGCCGACGATCAGCAGCCCCGCGACGACCGCGACGATGAACAATGCAGGCAAGTTGACGCCCCATTCGACGACCTGCCAGCCCGCCATTACCGGGCCATGGGTGAGCGCCGCGGGAAGATGCACGCCGAGGCTCTCGAGAAAGCCGACCGAATAGCCCGACCAGCCGACCGCCACCGTCGCGACGACCAGGGTATATTCGGCGAGCAGGCTCCACCCGACCACCCAGGCGATGATCTCGCCGAGCACCACATAGCTATAGGTATAGGCGCTGCCCGAGGCGGGGATCATCGTCGCCATCTCGGCATAAGCCAGCGCCGCGCACGCGCAGATCGCCCCTGCGACGACGAACGACACGATCACCGCCGGACCCGCGCGATCGGCACCGACTCCGATCAATGTCAGGATACCCGTCCCGACGATCGCGCCGACGCCCAGCGCGACAAGATGCGGCCATGAGAGCGTACGCTGGAGGCGATGTGCGTGCGGCCGATCCGCCTCCGCGACGATCTGCTTCAGGCGAAACAGGCTGGCCATGTCATCTCCCCTCGTTCCTTGCGAGCGGTGATAACGGGTTGCCCATACCAGACAACCACCCGTCACACCGGCCTTGTGCCGGGATCCACCAGGCGGTCGGGGAAGGTCCAGACTGTTCGCGGCTCGCGTGCGGCGCGGTGGACCCCGGCACAAGGCCGGGCTGCCGAAATGGTTCAGGGTTCGTGCAGCCTCTGCCTGCGATCGTTACGGCCTCGATCGAAGGAATGTCTTATGCTGCTCGCTCTTGCCTTGCTGCTCGCGCTTCCCGACGATCCCGCGCCCAACCCGCAAATCGACTATGCCGCCTTCACGACGCTTACCGGCAACGTCCGGACACTACGCGCCGGCCGGCTGCTGCGGTTCGAGGCGTTCAAGGCCAAAGCGGCGGAGAACGGCGCATTGCTTCTCGACGCGCGCTCGGCGGACAAGTTCGCCGAAGGGCATATCGCCGGCGCGATCAATCTTCCGCTCACCGATTTCACCGCCGAGGCGCTGGCGGAAGCGCTCGGCCCCAATCGCGACCGTCCGATCCTGATCTACTGCAACAACAATTTCTCGAACCACCGCGCCCCGGTGATGCTCAAGAACGCCGCGCTCGCGCTCAACATCCAGACCTTCATCAACCTTGTCGGCTATGGCTATCCGAACGTCTGGGAGCTCGGCGACGTAGTGGATTTCAACGATCCGAAGGTGGGTTGGACATCCGGCGCCCCCGCAAACGGGGGAAGCTGAGGCCACTTTTGGTGGTTGGGCGACAGCGGCCGAAGATTGACGCTCCGCTTCTCAATCAGGTCGTAACCGCCGCCGTTAAGTCTGGCTGGGCACCTCTTCTCGCGCCCGATGGCCCCGTCAGCGTGCTGGAGCACTAGGTCCGGGTTTGGGTGGCTAGCTGATGTTCGCCGTTAATCAGCAACTGAGGGGCTGGGGAAGCGCGCTTCGCCTATCTCGTTCGCGTGGGCGGTTGCAAAATGCCAAACAAGCACTGCCATCGCTATTGTCCCTGCCGCAATCAACAAGGCATACAGATAGCTGCTGCGAACCACCACCATTGATGCCGTTGCACCGGTTATAACAACGACTGCGACACCAGAATATCGCGGCGAAGGTTCTTTCAGGTCGTCGCGCGACTTTCGTCGGTCCAGTGATGAACCGGCGATAGCGAATACCAGAAAAGCGATCTGCAAGGTCGATTGAATGGGTCGCAGCTTGTCCGCGAAGTCCGCCTCCGTATGGACTAGATACTGTACGAGCGCTTGTGCCCCCATGATCATCAGCGCGATGGCGTATGCCGTCCTGCTCAGCCCCCGCATGATCCGTGTACGTCTCACCATATGAAAGAGCCTAGCGGAGCCGCGTTGGCAGTCAACGTCCGCTATCCGGGTCGGAAGCTATGGGGCGGCCGCCTACCTATTTAACCCGCTGGGCACTTCGCCCCACTCGCCAACCAGGCCCGGCTCAACTCGCCGAACTGCGCCTGCGTCCCCGGCACCGGCGCGCGGCCCGGCCCGGGATTCCAGCCCCAGCCGACCAGGCTGTCATGCGCATTATGTTCGACGATCTGCTCCAGCGTCTTGCCGCCATTGCGCTTGCGATCCTTGATCTGCTGACAGATCTGGCCGAGCGTCTTGCCTTCCCACGCCATCTCGATCGGCGCGACGTGCCACTCGGGATGTCCGGGAATGCTGCCGGTGCCATTGGCGAAAGCGACGTTGCGCGGCCCGTGGCAGGTGGCGCATTCGAGCCCCGCCATGCCCTTGTCCGCGGGCCCGCGCGAGACCGGCGGGTTGTGCGGCTCCTGCGCATCGCCCTGGAGCGGGCGATCGGTGCGCGGGTGGCAGTTCACGCAGCGCGGATGCTGGATCACCTTGCCCATCTCGGTGAAGATCGCAGTCGAGCGCGCGGCCGGATCGGCGATGCCGGCAAAGGCGCTGACGGGCTTTAGCCCTTCCACCTTCTGCTCGCGCGCCTGGCTGGCGATCGCTAGCCCGAGAGTCAGCGCCGCGGCGCCGAGTGCGAGTGCGCCCGCCTTCATGCCTTGCCTCCCACGGTGAACGGAAGCCGCCGCACGGCCTTGCCGGTGAGCTTGCGCCACGCATTGGCGACGGCGGGCGCAATCGGCGGCAGCCCGGGCTCTCCCACGCCGGTCGGGTTCTTGTCCGATGCGATGATCGCGACTTCGACTTCGGGCATCTCGCTGATTCTGAGCGAACGATAGCTGTCGAAATTGCTCTGTTTGACGATCCCGCCCTCGCCCAATTCGACCTCGGAATAGAGCGCGTGGCCGAGACCGTAGCCGATGCCGCTCTCCATCTGCGCGCGGATCACATTGGGATTGACTGCGATCCCGCAATCCACCGCGCACCACACCTTATGCACTTTGGGCAGCCCGTCGGCGCCCTTCGACACTTCGGCGACCTGCGCAACATACGAACCGAAGCTCTTCCACGCCGCGACGCCGCGTGCACGACCCGCGGGCGGCTTTTTGCCCCAGCCGGCGATCTCGGCGGCCTTGGCGAGCACTGCCCTGGTCCGCGGATCCTCCATCAGTGCGAGCCGCCCGGCGACCGGATCCTTGCCGCCCATGACGAGCAGTTCGTCGATGAAGGTCTCGACCGCATAGGCGGTATGGGTATTGCCCACCGACCGCCACCACAGCGTCGGCACGCCCACCTCCATGATGTGCTGGCCGATATATTGGTTGGCGAATTTATAGCTCTCGGCAATCCCCTCGGTGAGGGCATCGTCGACGCCGTTCCGTATGCCCATCCCCTCCATCGGGGTGTTCTTGAAGAAGCTCTGCGCGGCGACGACCTGATCCCAGGCGACGATATTGCCCGCCGGATCGAGCCCGCCGCGGATCGTATGCACCGCCAGCGGGCGATAGCGGCCGCCGCGAATGTCGTTCTCGCGAGTCCAGACGTGCTTGACCGGGCCCTTGCCCCACGCCTTGAACGCCGCCGCGGCCTCGACCGCGAACTCCATCGTCGGGGTGGCGCGCCGCCCGAAGCTGCCCCCGGCATATTGCTCGTGCAGCGCTGCCTTCTCCATGGGCACGCCCAAGGTCCCGCAGATCGCGCCAAGCTCGCCGACCTGGAACTGGCTGCCCATCCACACATGGAGCCGATCGCCGTTCATCTCGATCACGGCGTCCAGCGGCTCCATCGGCGCGTGCGCCAGATACGGGAATTGGTAGACCGCCTCGAGCTTCTTGCCCGCCCCTTTCAGCGCCGCCGCGGTGTCGCCGATCTTCTCGACCTGCTTGCCCGGCTGTTCGCTCGCCTCGGCGAACTGGGCGTAGAGCTCGTCGCTGGTGCGTTTCTCGGCTTTGGAGAGGTCCCAGGTGACATCGAGCGCCGCGGCGCCCTTCCGCGCCGCATAGCCGTCGCGCGCATAGACGACCACGCCCTGCGGGATGGTCTTCACTCCCAGCACGCCGGGCACTGCGAGCGCCGCGGTGTCGATCACCGATTTGACCGTGCCGCCGAACGCCGGCGGATGGGCAATCGCGGTGTGGACCATGCCGGGCCGCTGGATGTCCATGGTAAACATCGCAGTGCCGTTGGTCTTGGCGACGCTGTCGACCTTGGGTGTGTCCTTGCCGATCAGAGTGAACTGGTCGGGGGTCTTGAGCACCGGCTTTTCGGGCGGCTTCAGCTGCGCCGCGTCCGCCGCCAGTTCGCCGAAGCGCGCCTTGCGCGCCCCGCTCGAAACCACGCCCTTCGACACCTTGATCGATGCGGCCGGCACGCCCCAGCGCTTCGCCGCCGCTTCGACCAGCATCGCTCTCGCCGAGGCCCCGGCGGTGCGCATCTGGATCCAGCTGTTCGAGATCGCCGAGGAGCCGCCGGTGCCCATCGTGCCGAAAGCGAGGTTCTTGTAGAGCGGGTCGTTGGCGGGCGCCATCTCGACGCGGATCTGGCCCCAATCGGCGTCCATTTCGTCGGCCACCAAGGTGGCGAGGCCGGTCGCCGGCCCCTGGCCGAACTCGACATGTTTGATGATCACCGTGACGAGATTGTCCGTCCCCACCCGCACGAACGCGTTGGGCGCGAAGGGCAGCCCCGTCGTCTGCCCCGCGGCCCTCGCCGCCTGACCCAGCGGCAATGCCATGCCGAGCACGAGACCCGAGGACTGGAGGAAGCCGCGGCGGGTTGGCGTGATGGCGTTCATCGCTCAGGCCTCCATTGCATTGGCGGCGTCTTTGATCGCCTGGCGGATCCGGGCGTAGGTGGCGCAGCGGCAGATATTGCCCGCCATCGCTGCGTCGATGTCCTTGTCGCTCGGCTTTTTCTTGATCTTGAGCAGCCCGACCGCCGACATCACCTGCCCCGACTGGCAAAAGCCGCATTGCGGCACGTCGATCGCCACCCAGGCGTTTTGCACCGCTGTGGCTTCCTTGCCGGCGACGCCCTCGATCGTGACGACCTGCCTGCCGCCGACCATCGAAACCGGAGTCACGCAGGAGCGCCGGTTCTTGCCGTCGAGATGGACGGTGCAGGCGCCGCACTGGGCGACGCCGCAGCCATATTTGGTGCCGGTCAGCCCGAGATGGTCGCGCAGCACATAGAGCAAGGGTGTCTCGGGATCCCCGTCGAACGACGCCGGCTTGCCGTTGAGCGTGAAATCGGTGGCCATGATCCCTCCGTTAGCGCCGCCCCGGGGGATGATAGGCATGTTTTCGAGGCGAAATCTACCGTCCGGTATAAATTACCCAGAGGGAGGATGGGATCGTCGCTTCCCAAGCCGATGCCGCCGCCACGCGCCCCTCGACGCGTGGCGACGGGTATCGTCGTCAGAAGCGCATGCGTCCGCCGAGCGAGAAGACCAGCGCGCGCGCGTCGTGCAATTCGCCCGAGGTAAGGATCGGCGTCTGCGCCGCCGTGCCCGGATAGGCCGCGGTGACTCGGTCGATCGTCGCGTCCTCGAAGTCGACATAATTGGCGCCGGCATCGAGCGTGAATTTGGGAGTCAGCGCGTAGGAAGCGCCGACACCGTAATTCCAGCGATCCGAATCGGGCACGCGCGCATCGCGCTCACCATCGCGCGTCGGGGTCTGGGTACGCTGCACGCCGGCCCGCACCGTGAGTTTGTCCGAAACAGCATAATCGAACCCCGTCGCGAGGCTCCACGTGTCGCGATAATTTTCGGGGATCGCCTGGTTGACCGGTGCGCCGATCCGGATCGCGTCGAACTTGCTCCACTGGTAGTGGACGGCCTGCCCGTTGAGCGTGAACCGGTCGCTCAGCCGAAAGCGCCCGCCGACGATTACCTGCGCCGGCGTGTAGAAATTGGCCGTGATATCGGACAGCGTCAGATTCGACCCCGCCAGCGGCCCGACGAGCCCGCTGACCTCGAGGTCGCCCTTGAGGTTGTGCTTGATCGCCGATTTGTAGCTGAGGCCGATCGTCACGGCATCATTGTGCATCTGGAAGCCCGCGCTCCAGCCGAGATCCCAGCCGTCGCCCTTCAGCTCCTGCTTTCCGTCGGGCAAGGCCGCCGACACATTGGGCAGTGCATTGGCGAGACTGGCATCGGTATATTCGACATTGACGCCCGCGCCGACGCGCAGCCAGTCGGTCACCGCCACTGCGAGCGAGGGCTGGATGTCGATCGTGCGCAGCTGAGTCTTGAGCGCGCTGTAGCGTGCCCAGCTGGTCTCGGGATAATCGGTGGTGAAGCTGTACGGCGACGTGACCGCGAGACCGAAGGCGACGCGGTCACCCAGGGGAATCGCGATCGCGCCCGATGGCAGCACCCCCTTGTTGATCGGATTGCGCGTGGTGGCATCGCCGCCGACGGGGGCGAAGCTGCCGCCCGGGCGGCGGATCAGCGTGCCGGTGTCGGTCACTTCGCCGCGCGGCAGGATCAGCGAGGCGCTGATCGTCGCCTCGCCTTCTGTGGCGCCGGCGATCGACGCGGGATTCCACCAGAGCGACGCGGCGCCGGTATCCGCAACCTCGCCGGAGAAAGCCCGCCCCGCTGCGCGCGCAGACTGTTCGGGGAGATAAAAGGCCTGGGCATTGGCCGAGGCGGCGAAACCGATCGAGCCCGCCAGCGTGGTTGCGGCGGCGAGCGAAAGCTTGAGAGTCGACATTGCAGGGTCCTTGTACGCTTTACTAAACGAAACTGGCGCCCGCCTCAGCGGACGCGGGTCCAGGTCTGGGTCTTGCAGAAGGGCTTGAAAACGCAGCCGCGAACCTTGAGCTGGTTGGCACCGGAGGGCGTCACGTCCGAGCCATAGGTCTTGCCGTCCTCGGCATTGTAGATCTTGCCGCCGGTCCAGCCGCCGCCGCTCGCCGAGAAGCCGCTCAGGATCTGGAGCCCGCGCAGCGGCCGGTTGCGTAGTGCCGTGTTCGAATTCCTGGTATCCTTCAGGTTCGGGTTCGTCCGCAGCGCATCCGAGGTGAGAGCCCGGCCGCAGATCGACGCGCCGCAGCGTTTGATCTCGATGATCCCGCCGCGCGTCTCGGTCTTCCAACGACCCACTGCGGCGTCGGCCGATTGGGGGCTGGCCGCCGCAAGGGTTAGTCCGATCAGGGTAAGCAACATACACATCCTCTCGACACGCCCTGCCGTATCGCAGGCGCGATCGACAGCGGCTCATGGCAGCGACCCGACGGAGCGCGCACCAGCGACGCAACCGCGAGGCAGCGCGCTGGTTCCAGATCAAATCGACCGAAATATGTCGATTTGCGTCCGCGGTATGTCAGTCCGGGGCGAAACCGAACGGCGTGACGCCGCTCTCGCGATCGTTCGGCAGCAGCATCGCCCGTCCCGCCGGCGGCGCTGAGCGCTGGGGGCAATCGGGACGCGTGCACGCGCGGCAACCGAGCCCGATCGGCATTGCATGCCCGGCGAGATCGCGCCCCGCCGCTACGGCAAGCGTCCGCGCCTCGCCCGCCGCGAGCCCGACCCCCACTGCGAAGCGCGCGGGAATGCTCGTCACCCGAGCCCCCTGCGGCTGGACCGCGCGCGCGACCGTGAACCAGCGACTGCCGTCCTCGAGCTCGACGAGGTGCGTGACCATCTCGTCGCGGGCGAAGGCATCAAAAATATTCCACAAAGGACAGATCCCCGGCCCCTCGACCAGCGGCGATGCACTCGCCCCGGCATAGCGTTTTGACATCTGACCCGCGCGATCGACTCGCAGCAAGAAGAAGGGCAGCCCGCGGGCGCCGACCCGCTGAAGCGTGGTCAGCCGGTGTGCGACCTGGCTGAAGCTCGCCCCGAAGCGGCGCTGGAGCAGTTCGAGATCATAGCCGCTCGCCTCGCAGGCGCGCAGGAAGCGGGCATAAGGCATCATCACCGCCGCGGCGAAATAGCCGGTGAGGTGGCGCCGGTAGAGCCGCTCGGCGCCGCGATCGAGCGCGGCACCCTTGACCAGCCCGTCGATTTCCCCCCGCGCCTCCTCGGCCAGCCGCTCGGCAAGCGCGAAGCTGCGGCCCGGTGCGTCGAGCATTTCCGAAAGCTGGATCTGCCGGGCGTGGAGGTCGAGCCGTTTCATCCGGTCGGGCATCACTTCCGCAGGCAGGATCCGCACGGCCAGTTGATGCTTGACGCGCAGCCGCTCGGCCATCGCGCCGTAAAGATCCCCCGCCGCGATCCGCATCTCATCGGCAAGCGTCTCGGCGGCGGCGTCGAGATCGGCGAAATGGTTGCGCCAGCGCTCGATCTCGCGGCGAACCTGCCGCACGGCATCGTCGGGCTCCGCGGCCCCGGCCGAGCCGGCACCGATCCGGTCATAAGCGCGCGCAAAGGCTTCGGCGCCGCCCGGCGCGCCCGCCAGCCATTCCTCCAGCTGGTGCCGGTCGATCTCCAGATCGGCGAACAGCGGGTCTGCCAGCCGGCGGCGGAGCGCCTCGGCGCCCCCGCCCGGCTCGCTCGCCGCCAGTCTGCGCGGGTCGAAGTCATAGGTTTGGGCGAGCCGGAGCATCACCGTCGCGGAGATCGGTCGCTGGTTGCGCTCGACCAGGTTGAGATAGCTCGCACTCACGGCCAGCGCTTCGGCCATCGCCACCTGGCTCAGCCCGAGCTGGCGACGAAGACGGCGGACCGCGTGTCCGGCGAACAGCTTCTGATCGGCCATTTCCTACACGCTCCGTTCTTGATATGTTCGCAAACCACCGATTCGGAATACGTTGTAAATATATTTACATGATTACAAGCGCGGGCGCCGCTTTAGTCACCCGTTGACCCCGAGATAGAACGAATATCCTGTGATTGAGTCAAGCTAAGGCGCAAATCGGCCCTCGACACCACTAATACTGTCAAGGAAATGACATGCCGATGACCTTCGAAGATCTCGTCCCAGCCCCCAGCGGCCGCTTCGACGGCATCGTCCGCCCCTATTCGGCTGACGACGTTACCCGGCTGCGCGGCTCGCTGCCGATCGAGCATACCATCGCCCGTCGCGGCGCGCTCAAGCTCTGGGAGCTGCTGAAGTCCGAGGACTATATCCATGCGCTCGGCGCGCTTTCGGGCAATCAGGCGATGCAGATGGTCCGCGCCGGGTTGAAGGCGATCTACCTCTCGGGCTGGCAAGTCGCCGCCGATGCCAACACCGCCGGGCAGATGTACCCCGATCAGTCGCTCTACCCCGCCAATGCCGGGCCCGAGCTGGCGCGCAAGATCAACGCGACTCTCCAGCGTGCCGACCAGATCGAGCATATGGAAGGCGGCGCGACGCGCGACTGGTTCGCGCCGATCATCGCCGATGCCGAGGCCGGCTTCGGCGGGCCGCTCAACTGCTTCGAGATCATGAAGGCCTATATCGCCGCAGGCGCCGCCGGGGTGCATTATGAAGACCAGCTCGCATCCGAAAAGAAATGCGGGCACCTCGGCGGCAAGGTGTTGATCCCTACCCAGGCGCATATCCGCAACCTCGACAGCGCCCGGCTCGCGGCCGACGTGTCCGGCGTCCCGACGGTGATCTGCGCACGCACCGATGCCGAGAGCGCGCGGCTGATCACTTCGGACGTCGACGAACGCGACCACGAATTCCTCACCGGCGAACGCACCGCCGAGGGCTTCTTCCGATTGAAGGAAGGCACCGGGGTCGATCATTGCATCAAGCGCGGCCTCGCCTTCGCCAGCCATGCCGACCTGTTGTGGTGGGAGACCTCGAAGCCCAATCTCGACGACGCCCGCCGCTTCGCCGAGGCGATCAAGCGCGCGCACCCCGAGAAGATGCTGGCCTATAATTGCTCGCCGAGCTTCAACTGGGAGAAGAATCTCGACAAGGACGACATCGCCCGCTTCCAGCGCGAGATCGGCGCGATGGGGTACAAGTTCCAGTTCGTCACGCTCGCGGGCTTCCACCAGCTCAATTACGGCATGTTCGAGCTGGCGCGCGGCTATCGGGACCGCGGCATGGCGGCTTATTCGGAACTCCAGCAGGCCGAATTCGCCGCCGAGGCGAACGGCTACACCGCGACTCGCCACCAGCGCGAAGTCGGCACCGGCTATTTCGATGCGATCGCGCAGGCGGTGGCCGGCGGCGAGAGCTCGACCACGGCGCTCGCCGAGAGCACCGAAGCCGCCCAGTTCAACCAGCAAGCCGCGTAAGGAGAAGTAGCATGACCGAACCGCAGCCCAAAGAACCGCAAAGAAGCCGCGCCGTTTTCTCGACCGAGGATTTCCGCCTGCTTCGTGAGGCGGTCGGGACCCACCTCCACAAGGTCAAGGATCTGCCCGAGTCGACGAAATACGCCAATCTCTATCACCGCCTCGGCCGCGTCGCCTGAGGCCAGACTTTCCTGGGGAGGAAAGGATGCTCGCCGGGGTTCACCCCCCGGCGGGCATTTCCGCCTTGGCCAATCGCTCCACCCGCGCGAGATGCTCGGCCTTGCCGAACGGAAAGCGCCGGTAGAAGAACGCCGCCGCGAAGCCGAGCGACAGATAGAGCGCGGCGAACAGGATCGTCAGCCGGTCGACCGTCTCGACGGGGACACTGCCCGGCTTGGCCGTCTCGGGGAAACCGGCGATCGCCAGGATCGAGCCTGCAACGAAGATGCCGAGCCCGCTGGTGCATTTTTGGACGAAGAACGCGCCGGCAAAGAACACCCCCTCAGATCGCCGCCCGGTCTCGACCTCCGAATGCTCGACGACATCGGCCATCATCGACGCGCCGAGGATCGTCGAGGACACTACGCAGGTTGCATTGACGGTGAAGATCGAAAGCAGCAGCGGCACCAGCGCCGGGTTTCCGGGCGCCGGGAACAGTCCGGCCAACCGCAGCCAATAAGGCAGTGTCAGCAGGATCGCCGCGCCGACCATGAAGCCCATTGCGGCCACCGGCTTGCCGGTCCGCTTCGCCACCCGCGGCGCGAGCAGGAACGCACCGATCACCCCGAGCAGCAGAACCAGCCCGAGCCACTGGAAGTCGGCGCCGCGAAAGCCCCAGACATGGGCATAGAGATAATTGGACAGCGCGTAGCTGATGCCCTGCGCCGAATAATAACAGATCCCCGCCGCCATCAGGATCAGAAAGGCGCGGTTGCGCACGCTCTCGCGCAGCTCGCGGAAATTCTGGCCAAGCGACTGGCGTTCGATCTCGGGCCGCGGCAGCCGGGCGATCTCGCGGTGCGTGCCCAGCGCCGAAACGAGGATCGCTATGAACATCGCCGCAGCGCCCGCCGCCGCGAACGCCACATAGCCGCGCCGGTCGAGCAGCCCGTCGGCGAGGAAATAGCCATAGGATGCCATCAGCATCGCCATTCCGCCCGCCCATCCGAACAGATAGCGATATGCCATGATCCGGGTGCGCTCGTCATAATCGGCCGAGAGTTCGGGGCTCAGCGCTTGCGACGGTACTTCATAGGCCGAGACCGCGGTCCGCACGAGCACTGCGCTGGCGAACACCCAGACCAGCATCGCCCCATGCGACCAGGCCGGCGGATTCCACAGCAACAGCCAGCCGAGCGCAATCGGTGCCGCCGACGCATACATCCACGGATGCCGCCGCCCCCAGCGCCCGCGCGTCCGGTCCGAAAGGAAGCCGATCGCCGGATCGATGAATGCGTCGAGCAGCAATGCGCACATGATCGCGAAGCCGACCTGCGCGGAGGGAAGCCCGAGCACCTGATTGTAGAACAACAAGAGGAAGGTCGAGAAGCACAGGTCCTTCACGCCGTACGCGACTGCGCCGAAACCGTAAGAGAGCATGGTCGACTGGCGCACGCGGCGCACCGGCGGAACGGCGGGCGCCCCCGCATTGGCTTCATTCGCCACCATCGCCGATCCTCGCGCTTTATGCTCTACCGGCGCAGCATAGGAGGCGCAGTAGCGGCGTCAATCGCGGCTATTGGAAGATTGGGTATGGCTTGCTCGATCCGCAGGCGTAGCTATAGCATGCGGCTTCGAACAACAGGAACGGTTCCAATAATGGCGCTCGACCCCGAGATCTTCGACACGCTGATCGATACGATCCGGCGCTTCGTAAGCGAGCGGCTGCGTCCGCTGGAAGCCGATGTCGAGGCCGCCGACGCTATTCCCGAGGCGGTGATCGAGGAGATGAAGGGGCTCGGCCTGTTCGGACTGTCGATCGCCGAGGAATATGGCGGGCTCGGCCTGACGATGCTCGAGGAATGCCGGGTCGCGATCGAGCTCGGCCGTACCACCCCCGCCTTCCGCTCGTCCTTCGGCACCAATGTCGGGATCGGCAGTCAGGGCCTGGTGATGGCCGGAACGCCAGAGCAAAAGGCCGATTGGCTGCCGCGGATTGCGAGTGGCGAAGTGATCACCAGCTTCGCGCTGACCGAACCCGATGTCGGATCGGACAGCGGCGCTGTGAAGACCCGCGCGGTGCGCGACGGCGATGTCTATCGGCTCAGCGGCACCAAGCGCTTCATCACCAACGCCGACAAGGCGCAGCTGTTCACGGTGATGGCGCGTACCGGCGAGGACCCCGGCGGGCGCGGCGTCTCGGCCTTCCTCGTTCCGCGCGATTTGCCCGGCGTGTCGATCGGCGAGCCCGAGAAGAAGATGGGGCAAAAGGGCGCCCGCGTCGCCGATGTGGTGTTCGATGACACCCCCGTCCCCGTCGCCAACCGGCTCGGCGAGGAGGGCCAGGGCTTCAGGATCGCGATGCAGGTGCTCGATCGCGGGCGGCTGCACATCTCGGCGGTATGCGTCGGCGTCGCCGAGCGACTGATCGCCGACTGCGTCGCTTATGCCAGCGAGCGGAAACAGTTCGGCAAGCCGATCGCCGAGCACCAATTGATCCAGGCGATGCTCGCCGATTCCAAGACCGAGGCTATGGCCGCGCGGGCGCTGATGCTCGAGACCGCGGCGAAGAAGGATGCGGGTGAAAATACGACGATGGAGGCCGCCGCGACCAAGTATTTCGCCAGTGAGATGGTCGGCCGGGTCGCCGATCGCGCGGTGCAGATATTCGGCGGCGCGGGCTATATCGCCGATTACGGCATCGAGCGGCTCTACCGCGACGTACGGCTGTTCCGGATCTACGAAGGCACCAGCCAGATCCAGCAGTTGATCATCGCCAGGGAGACGCTGAAGCGCGGCGGGTAAGCGAAATCCGTCATCCCGGCGAACGCCGGGATCTCGGGAGGCGCGCGGACCCCTGGCGGCACACGATCCCGGCTTCCGCCGGGACGACGAATTGGGAGAGAGTTCATGGACACCAACAGCCTGTTTCGCCTCGACGGCCGGATTGCTTTGGTCACCGGCGGATCGCGCGGGATCGGACGGATGATCGCCGAGGGCTTCGTCGCGCAAGGCGCCAAGGTCTATGTCTCGTCGCGCAAGGTCGAAGCCTGCGAGGAAGCCGCGGCCGCGCTCGGCGGGAATTGCATCGCCCTGCCGCACGACATCTCCACCGTCGAGGGCTGCCGCGCGCTGGCCGCCGATCTCGCCGCGCGCGAATCGCGGCTCGACATCCTCGTCAACAATGCCGGCGCCGCATGGGGCGAGCCGTTCGAGACCTTTCCCGAAAAGGGCTGGGACAAGGTCATGGATCTCAACGTCAAATCGCCCTTCTTCCTGACCCAGGCGCTGCACGGCCTGCTCAAGGCTGGAGGTTCGGCCGAACGCCCGGCCAAGGTGATCAACATCACGTCGATCGACGGCCAGCGGCTGAACCTGTGGGAGACCTATAGCTATCACGCCTCCAAATCGGCGCTGATCTATCTGACCAAGCGCATGGCGGCGCGGCTGGTGCGCGATCATATCAACGTCACGTCGATCGCGCCCGGCGCCTTCCCCAGCGACATGAACAAGGCAGCGCGCGACCACGGTGATGCGGTATCCAAAGCGATCCCGGCGAAGCGCATCGGCAACGACGAGGACATGGCCGGCACCGCGATCTACCTCGCCAGCCGCGCCGGCGACTATGTCATCGGCGACACGATCACCGTCGATGGCGGGCTGGTCAACGCATCGCTCGGGGTCAGCATCGACGGCTAGAGCCGCCGCCCGCGAACACCCGCCTCACGCAGAGCCTGCTTGTAGGCGTGACGAACCTCGGGCCGCATGTCGGCAACCAGCGCCGAGCGCACCTGTTCGAGACAAAGGAAGCGGTCGTGGCTGAGCAGCTGCGGTGTCACTTCGTCCTCGTGGCGGCGGCAGAACCCGCGCGCCGCGGTCGCCACGCGGGCGCGCAGCTCCGCGCGGCCGGCGGGTTGGTCGAGCGCCAGATCGCCAAAGGCGACGTGCGCTGCCGGTTCGAGCGGCATCGCCGACGCTCCCGACGCACAGGCACCGAGCAGGATCAGCGGCAGGAACAGGATGGTCCGCATGGCAATCTCCCTTGATCGCCGGGCAAGCCGGCTCCGTGGCGCGGAATCGCGCTTTTCGTTTCGAGCTTCGTCAGGCGTGGTGGGGCGCTAGCCCCCGAAGAGCTTTCGCCGCGCGTCGATGTCCAATTTGTCCGCCTGGCTACGCAGCGAACCCGCCGCGCGCGCATGCGCATCGCGGACTTCCTTGACGACCGAGCCATCGGCCGCGACTGCTTCGAGGTCCTGGGCCTTGACCCGCAGGCCCGTGGCTGCGTCGGTCATTGCCTTGGCGAAGTCACGGTCGTCGGCATTGCCGGCGCGGATCGCGGCCCCCGCCCGGCGCATTCCGACATTGCTTTCGCGGTTCTGCACCCGGATGCTACGCTTCTCGAATATGGCCTCGCGCCACGCCGCCGCCTGAGTCCCCGGCGCCGGAGGTTGCGGTGGAGGCGGTGTATGCCCAGCATGGCCCTGCGGTATTTTCGCCGCCAGTTCCAGCTCCAGCAGCAGGCGCGGCCTCGGCTCGGCCGTGACTGCGGGCCGGGGCGCGCGAGTCGGCACGATCCGGCGCGGAGAGGCGCGCTGACGCTGCACGGGCGGCGCTTCGGCGGCGCGCGCGGCGGGAATGATCGCAGGCAGATCGGCGAGGACCGCGGATGCGGGAAGCGATGCCCGCGTTTCCATCGGCGCAGGGGCGGGTGCCGCCGCGTGCACCAGCTGCATCGCGGCGAGCGGCGCGGCCACAAGCGGCGCACAGATCAGCATCACCGCGCACAGCAGCCGGCTGGCGGGCCTCGCCGCATCGGCATTGAGGATACCGCGGATCCGCCGCCCCAGCGCGCTATGCGTGATCGACATGCCGCACGCCGCCGGATGCGCCGCGCCGCGTCCCAGCGTCAGCAGGGCCTGGGCGTAATCGGCGCGCGCGACATGGCGGATCGCTTCTTCGTCCGCCGCCAGCTCGGCCTGCCGCGCCAGCTCGCGGGTGAGCAACCAGACCAAAGGATTGAACCAGAAACACAGCACCACCAGCTGCGCTGCCATCAGCACCGGCCAATCGAACCGGCGGACATGCGCCAACTCGTGCGCGATCACCGCTTCCGCTTGCTCGGCACGCTGTTCGGTACCCGGCCCGATCAGCAGCCACGCCGGTGCGATCCCCCAGCTCATCGGGGCGGCAACATGCGGCGAGACCAGCAGCCGCACCGGGCGACGCAACCCTCCGGCGCCGCGCATCGCCGCGATCCAGCGCGGATCGCGGACCGGCGCGGCGCTGTGAGTCCAGCGCCACAGGGTCGAGACGCCGACGGCGAGGCGGAGCAGCAGCATTGCCGCACCGATCAGATACAGCGCCGCCAGCCAATCGAGGGATATGGCGGTGGCCCCCTCCCCGGCGGCCATGTCCACGGCCTCCGCACTCGTCGCGGCAAATCCGGTCACGGCAGGCGTATCCAGCGCGGGAAGCACAGCGACCTCGAGTTCGGGGACCGCCAGCGCCAGCAGCGGCAGCATCAACAATGCCGCCAAAGCGGCGCGGAGGAGCGCGACGCGTTCTGCCGGCGCGCGGTACCGCAGCAGGTGGCCGGCCAGCAGGGCCAGCCCGGCGATCAGCGCCGATTTCCAGCCAAAATCCACAAGCGAGGCAAGCATCACTCGGTCTCCTTGCGCGCCTTGTCGATCGCGCGCTGGAGCATTTCGATTTCATCGGGATGGAGCCGCGGCTCCATCCCGAGCAGCGCTGTGGCGGCCTGCGCGGCCGACCCTTGGAAGAAGGTCTGAACCAGCCGCTGCAGCGCGGTTTCGGCAACCGCTTCGGTCTGCTCGACCGGCGTATAGACATAAGCCTGATTGACGGTGCGATGCGCGACCAGCCCCTTGGCGGCGAGGCGCGAAAGCAAGGTCCGTACGGCCGAATCGCTGGGCGGATCGGCAAGCGCGGTGCGCACCGCCGCGGCGGTGCCCTCGCCGAGGCTGCACAACACTTCGAACACTTCGCGCTCGCGGCGCGGCAGCGACTCGATCACGCCGACCTCCTGCTCCAACTGCTACATTTGTAGCATGCTACAAATGTAGCAGCAAGAGGCTGCCAAGGCGGTTAGCGCGCGATCCCGCCCGCGGCGAGCACTGCCAGCGTCACCAGCTCACTCGCAGTCGCGGTCATCGGCGCGATCTGGACCGGCTTCTCCATGCCGATCAGCATCGGCCCGATCATCGAATCGCCACCAAGCTCACGAAGCAGCTTGGCCGAGATGTTGGCCGATTGGAGCCCCGGCATGATCAGCACGTTGGCCGGGCCCGAAAGCCGCGCGAACGGGTATTTCGCCATCTGGCGGGGATTGAGCGCGACGTCGGGCGACATCTCGCCTTCATATTCGAACTCGACACTGCGCTCGTCGAGCAGCTTGATCGCGCCGCGGACATTGTCGAGCCAGCGGCCTTCGGGATTGCCGAAGTTCGAATAGCTGAGGAAGGCGACGCGCGGCTCATGCCCCATACGACGCGCGACCTGGGCGGTGCCCTCCGCGATCGCGGCGAGCTCCTCCGTGTTGGGGCGCTCGTTGACCGTGGTGTCGGCGATGAACACCGTGTGCGACTGGCCTACCATGACGTGGATGCCGAACGCAGTGCGGCCTTCCTCATAATCGATCACGCGCTTTATCTGCCGCATCGTCTCGGCATAGGTGCGCGTGACGCCGGTGATCATCGCATCGGCCTCGCCGAGCTGGAGCAGCAAGGCACCGAAGATGTTGCGGTCGCGATTGACGATCCGCTCGATGTCGCGGCGCAGATAGCCGCGGCGCTGGAGCCGCTGGTAGAGGAACTCGACCATCCGCGGCACCAGCGGCGAATTGACGCTGTTGTGGAGTTCGAAATCCTCGGGGTTGGCGCCGAGCTTCTGGAGCCGCTCGTGGACCGATTCGCGCCCGACCAGCACCGGCGTGCCATAGCCGCCTTCCTTGAACGCGATCGCCGCGCGCAGCACGACTTCCTCTTCGCCCTCGGCGAAGATCACCCGCTTGGGATTGGCGCGCGCCCCTTCATAAGCGAGGCTGAGCACCGACGTGGTCGGGTTGAGCCGGGCGCGGAGCGATTGGCGATATGCCGCCATGTCGATGATCGGCTTGGTCGCCACCCCCGAATCCATCGCCGCCTGCGCCACCGCGGCGGGGATGAGCTCCATCAGCCGCGGATCGAACGGCGCGGGGATGATGTATTCGGGGCCGAAGCTGTGCTGCGTGCCATAGGCCGCGGCGACTTCCTCGGGAACCTGCTGGCGCGCCAGCTCGGCGAGCGCGCGGGCGGCGGCGATCTTCATCGCGTCGTTGATCGTCGTCGCGCGCACGTCGAGCGCGCCGCGGAAGATGAACGGGAAGCCGAGGACATTATTGACCTGGTTCGGATAGTCCGAGCGGCCGGTGGCGATGATCGCGTCGGGGCGCGCGGCCTTGGCGACCGGCGGGCTGATCTCGGGATCGGGATTGGCCATCGCGAACACGATCGGATTGGGCGCCATCGTCTTGAGCAATTCGGGCGACAGCGAATTGGCCGAAGCGAGCCCGATGAACACGTCGGCACCGTCGAGTGCGTCGGCGAGCGTCCGCTTTTCGGTAACTACCGCATGCGCCGACTTCCACTGGTTCATGCTCTCTTGCCGGCCCTGATAGATCACGCCGGTCAGATCGAGCATCAGCAGATTGTCGTGCGGCAGACCCATCGCCTTGATCAGTTCGGCACAGGCGATCGCGGCGGCGCCGGCGCCGAGCATCACGATGTTGGTCGTCTTGAACTCGCGCCCGGTCAAATGGAGCGCGTTGATCAGCCCGGCCGCGGCGATGATCGCCGTGCCGTGCTGATCGTCATGGAATACCGGGATGTTCATGCGTTCCCGGAGCGTCTGCTCGATCACGAAGCATTCGGGGGACTTGATGTCCTCGAGATTGATCCCGCCGAAGCTGGGCTCCATTAGCTCTACTGCGTCGATGAAGCGATCGACGTCCTCGGTCTTGAGCTCGATGTCGATCGAATCGACGTCGGCGAAGCGCTTGAACAGCACCGCCTTGCCTTCCATCACCGGCTTGGAGGCGAGCGCGCCGAGATTGCCCAGCCCGAGAATCGCCGTGCCGTTCGAGATCACTGCGACCAGATTGCCCTTGGCGGTATAGTCGTAGGCGAGCGACGGATCCTCGGCGATCGCGCGGACGGGCACCGCGACGCCGGGCGAATAAGCCAGCGCGAGGTCGCGCTGGGTCGCCATCGGCTTCGAGGCGATGATCTCGATCTTACCCGGCCGTCCCTCGGAATGGTACAACAGCGCCTCGCGCTCCGAATATTGGACGTTCGATTCCTCAGACATGCGTCTCTCCCTGATATCGATCCTTTAGGAGCCGCTTTCCGGCGCCGCAACACGCGCGCACAAAACGTATACGAAAAAATGGTAGCGCTATCATAAGGGCAGGACGCCGCCGGTGTCGTCGATACCGGCCAGCCCTTCCCGGACTGGCAACGACGTTGCCGGCCACTTTTCCCCAAGATTCCCTCGCACGGGTGTTGATCGCCCCTGCGCATCGGTTACCCACTCGCGCCATGGCCACAGCCCCCACTCCGATGATGGCGCAGTATCTCGCCTTGAAGGCCGAGGCCGAGGATTGCCTGTTGTTCTATCGGATGGGCGACTTCTTCGAATTGTTCTTCGACGACGCGAAGATCGCCAGCGCCTGCCTCGACATCGCATTGACCGCCCGGGGCGAGCACGATGGCGAGCGCATTCCGATGTGCGGCGTGCCGGTGCACGCGATGGATGGCTATCTCGCGCGGCTGATCAAGGCCGGGCACCGTGTTGCTGTCGCCGAGCAGACCGAGACGCCCGAACAGGCCCGTAAAAGGATGGGCTCCAAGGCGCTGGTCAACCGCGCGATTGTCCGAGTGGTGACCGCAGGGACGCTGACCGAGGAGGCGCTGCTCGACAGCCGATCGGCAAATTGGTGCGTCGCGATCGGCGAGGCGGCGACGGGGGTGGCGATCGCCTGCGCGGACATTTCGACGGGGCGGTTCGAGGTTTGCGAAGGCGATGCGGAGCGAATGTCAGCGGAGATCGCTCGGCTGAACCCCGCCGAGACGATCGTGTGCGACGGGACTGCATTTGCCGAGCTTGGGACGGTCGTCCGGCCACGGGTGGACTTCGACAGCAGCGACGGAGAGGCGCGGCTGAAACGGCTTTTCGGCGTGGCGACGCTCGACGGATTCGGTAGTTTCTCGCGCGCCGCGCTCGCCGCGGCGGGCGGGCTGGTCGCCTATCTGGAGCACACCGCCAAGGGATCGCTCCCGTTCCTGCGCCCGCCCCGGCTCAGCCGCAGCGACGCCGTGATGGCGATCGACGCTGCGACGCGCGAGAGCCTTGAACTCTGTGTCAGCCAATCGGGCGCGCGCAAAGGCAGCCTGCTCGATTCGGTCGACCGCACCGTCACAGGCGCCGGCGCGCGCCTGCTCGGGCAGGATATCGCCGCGCCGCTGATGGACCGCGCCGCGATCGAGGCGCGGCTCGATCTGGTGCAGCGCTTCCATGACGATGCCGGATTGCGCGACATGGTCCGCGGCAGCTTGCGCGCGCTGCCCGACATCGGCCGCGCGCTCGGGCGGCTGGCCGCCGGGCGCGGAAGCCCCCGCGACCTGGGACAACTTCGCGACGGACTCGACGGCGCGTGGCGGCTGGGCGAGCGGCTCGACGCCATCCCTGCCCCGCCCCCGTTGCTGGCCGAGCTGGCGCCGCAGCTGCGCGGCCACGGCGCGTTGATCGACCTGCTGGGCCGCGCCCTGGTCCCCGAACCGCCGATCGACTCCTCGAACGGGGGCTATATCGCCGAGGGCTATGACGCCGCGCTCGACGATCTGCGCGATGCGGGCGCCGGCGGACGGCGGGCGATCGCGGCGCTCGAGGCCGAATACCGCACCCGCACCGGCATCACTGCGCTCAAGGTGCGCCACAACGGCGTGCTCGGTTATCATATCGAAGTTCCCGCGCGCGTCGCCGATTCGCTGATGCGGCCCGACAGCGGCTTCACTCATCGCCAGACGCTCGCCGGGGTGGTGCGCTTCAATGCCCCCGACCTGCACGACGTGGCAATCAAGGTGACCCAGGCCGGCGCGCACGCGCTCACCGCCGAGGCTGCGCATCTCGAAGATCTCACCGGCCACGCACTCGAACGCCGCGAGGCTATCGCCGCGACTGCCGACGCGCTCGCCCGGATCGACGTCGCTGCCGCGCTGGCCGAGCGTGCCGGCGAAGGCGGCTGGGCGCGGCCGGCTCTGGTCGACCATGCCTGTTTCGAGATCGTCGGCGGGCGGCACCCGGTGGTCGAGGATGCGATCGCCCGCTCGGGCGGGCGCTTCGTCGCGAACGACTGCAGGCTTTCGGAGGATTCGCGGCTGTGGTTGGTCACCGGGCCGAATATGGGCGGCAAATCGACCTTCCTGCGCCAGAACGCGCTGATCGCAGTGCTCGCGCAGGCGGGCAGCTACGTCCCCGCCGCATCGGCGACCTTGGGCCTCGTCGACCGGCTGTTCAGCCGCGTCGGCGCGTCGGACAATCTCGCGCGCGGGCGTTCGACCTTCATGGTCGAGATGGTCGAGACCGCGGCGATCCTCGCCCAGGCGACCCCGCGCAGCTTCGTCATCCTCGACGAAGTCGGGCGCGGCACTTCGACCTATGACGGGCTGGCGATCGCCTGGGCAGTGGTCGAGGCGATCCACGAGGACAATCGCTGCCGCTGCCTGTTCGCGACACATTATCACGAGCTGACCCGGCTGGCCGAGCGCTGCGACGCGCTGACTTTGCACAATGTTCGCGCCCGCGAATATAAGGGCGAGCTCGTCCTGCTCCACGAAGTCGCCGAAGGGCCGGCCGACCGCAGCTATGGCCTCGCGGTAGCGCGGCTCGCGGGGCTGCCGCCGGCGACGATCAAGCGCGCCAAGTCCGTGCTCGACAAGCTCGAGGCGGGACGCGCAAAGACCGGCGGGATCGCCGCGGGGCTCGACGATCTGCCGCTGTTCGCCGCAATCGCCCAAGCCGAGGTCGAGAAGGTCGATGCGCTGCGCACCGAGCTGGAGACTCTCGACGTCGACGCGCTCACCCCGCGCGAGGCACTGGAAGCGCTATACCGCCTGAAGGGACTGGCGGGCGAGGCCTCCTAGATCCTCCCCCGCTTCGCGGAGAAGGATTTTGCGGTATAGCCCCCGACGATGACCGACCCGATGACTCGTATCGCCGAGGCGCTCGAGCGGCTGGCCCCACCCCCGGCGCCACCCGCAGATCCGCTCGCGCATCCTGCCTATGTCTGGCGCGGCCATAGCCTCGCCGCCGCCCGCGCGTTCGCCCCGTTGCCGCTGAAATTGCTTCAGGGAATGGAGCCCCAGCGCGATGCGCTGCTCGCCAATCTCCAGCGGCTCGCTGATGGCAGCGCCGCGCAGGACGTATTGCTCTGGGGGGCGCGGGGCACCGGCAAGTCCGCATTGGTCAAGAGCGCCGTCGCCGCCGTCCAGGCAAAGGGCGGAGACCTCGCGCTGGTCGAGGCGGTCACCCAGCATCTCGATGCGCTTCCCGAACTATTTGCCCTTCTCGCCGCCTCCGACCGCCCCTTCGTCATCTTCCTCGACGATCTCGGCTTCGACGCCGCCGGCGACGCCCGCGCGTTGCGCTCGCTGCTCGAAGGCGGCGCCGAGGCGCGCCCGGCCAATACCCGGCTGATCGTCACGTCGAACCGCCGCCACTTGATCCCGCGCGACATCGCCGAGCAGGCCAGCGCGATCAATCCACGCGATTCGGTCGACGACAGCCTCGCCCTCGCCGATCGATTCGGATTGAGCCTCGGCTTCCATGCGATCGACCAGGATACCTATGTCCATATCGTCCGCGGCTATGCCGAGGCGCACGGTCTGACCTTCGATCCGGCGGAGGCGATCAACTGGGCGACACGGCGCGGCAGCCGCTCGGGCCGGGTGGCATGGCAATATGTCGTCGACCTTGCGGGCCGCTCGGGCAAGTCACTGTAAAATAAAGTTGATCCACATCAACTACAGCCAAGACCTGACTTGACAGCGATAGGATGATCGCGCCTGTTTCGCCTCCGGCATGGGGCGAATAGGCGAACTCGATCTGCCCGAAAGACTGGCGCCCTACGCGCCGGCCTGGGCGACGCAGCTGCTGTTTGCGCTTTTCTGCGCTACGGCCGGAGTAGTCGCGCGCGTTCTCGTCGACCTCTTCGCGCCGGGCGCTGGTCCGTTCGCGCTGGGTTACCCTGCGGTATTGGTCGCGGCGCTCTTCGGGCGTTGGCAGGCGGGGGCGCTCGCCGCCTTGCTGGTATTGGCCCACACCTGGTACTTCCTGCTGCCGCCAGTGCATTCCTTCTATCCCAAGGGCCCGAACGACGGTTCGCGGCTGCTTGTCATCGTGATCGCCTACCTGATCATGATCGCCGTCGCCGAGACCTTCCGCCGCGCGGTCCGCCGCGCCGCCGCCGAGCGCGACCGCCAGATCGCCGAGCGCGACTTGTTTCTCGAGGAATTCGACCACCGGGTGAAGAACAATTTCGCGCTCGTCGCAGCCTTGCTCGACATGCAGCGCCGCCGCGCCGGCGAAAGCGAGACCGCCGAAGCATTGGCGAGCGCGCTGGCACGGGTGGAAAGCATCGCACGGGCGCATCGCCATTTGTATCGCGGCACCGCAGCGCCCGGAGAGGTCGACATGGCGGTCTATATCCGCGAACTCTGCAGCGCGCTCGAAGAGGCACTGTTCCTGCGCGGCGCGATCACGCTGGATTGCGCGGCCGATCACGCGGCACTGCCGCGCGATCGGGCGGTATCGATCGGCCTCGTCATCAACGAACTCGTCACCAACGCCGCCAAGCACGCCTTCGGCGACCGCGTCGACGGCTCGATCAAAGTGGCGTTCGAAGCGCGCGCCGCGGGCTGGCGGCTGATCGTAGCCGACAATGGCGCGGGAATCTCGCCGGTGGCGATCGCGAAACGTCGTGGCGGGGGGCTGGGCCAGCGGCTGATCGAGGGCTTTGTCCGCCAGGCGCGCGGCACGATCCGGACCGAGAGCGGCCCGGAGGGAACCATCGTTACGGTGGGTCTGGAGGCGTGACACAAGCTGCTACGTAGGGTCGCATCGCGAAACGCGACGCTGTCGGTCAGCCCAGTGCCTCGACCTGCTCGGCCAACTCCAGCCAGCGCATCTCCGCCGCGTCCTTCTCGTCGCGGAGCTTGCCGATCCCGTCGCTCAATCTGGCGAACTTGCCCGGATCGCGGGTGTAGAGTTCGGGATCCGCCATCGCCGCCTCGTCCCTCGCGATCTGCGCCTCGATCTCCTCGATCCGCTTCGGCAGCAGATCGTAATCGCGCTGGTCCTTATAGCTGAGCTTGGTCGCCTTCGCTTTGGGCGCAGCCGCGGCAGGCTTCGACGCCGCCTTCTTCGGCTCCGCCCGCGAGGTACGGCGCGCTTCCCAATCGGCATAGCCACCCGCCACCACATCGACCTTGCCGCTGCCGTCGAGCCCCAGCGTCACTGTCACGGTCCGGTCGAGAAAGTCGCGGTCGTGACTGACGATCAGCACGGTGCCTTCATAGTCGGCGATGACTTCCTGGAGCAGATCCAACGTCTCGAGATCGAGATCGTTGGTCGGCTCGTCGAGTACCAGCAGGTTCGACGGCCGCGCGAACTCGCGCGCGAGCAGCAGCCGCGAACGCTCGCCGCCCGAGAGCGTGCCGATCTTCGCGTCGGCGAGATTGGGTTCGAACAGGAACTCCTTCAAATAGCCGTGGATATGCTTCCTGACGCCGAGCACTTCGATCCATTCGCCGCCCTGGGTCAGTACGTCGCGCACCGTCTTCGCCGGATCCATCAGGCTGCGTTGCTGATCGATGATCACTTCGTCGAGCGTCTTGGCCAGCCGTACGCTGCCTTCGTCGGGGGCAAGTTCGCCGGTGAGCAGCTTGAGCAAGGTGGTCTTGCCCGCGCCGTTCCGGCCGACCACCCCGACCCGGTCCCCCTTGGTGATCCGGAGCGTCAAATCCTTGATGATCTCGCGGTCGCCGAAGCGCTTGGTGATGTTCTTTGCGTCGATCACCACCTTGGTCTGCGCGCCGTCCGATCCGATCGCGAGCTTGGCGGCGCCCTGGGGGCCCATCATCGCGGCGCGTTCGGCGCGCATCTCCTTGAGCTTGGTCAGCCGGCCCTGGTTCCGCCGCCGCCGCCCGGTGACGCCGCGCAGCAGCCAATGCTCCTCGATCTTCAACCTGGCGTCGAGCTTCTGCGCATTGCGCTCCTCCTCGGCATAGACGGTTTCAGTCCACGCCTCGAACCCGCCGAAACCGATCTCGGCGCGGCGAATCGCGCCGCGATCGAGCCACAGGGTTTGCCGGGTCAACCGCGTGAGGAAAGTCCGATCGTGGCTGATCGCAATGAACGCGCCATTGTAGCGGCTCAGCCAGTTCTCGAGCCAGTCGATCGCCGCGATGTCGAGATGGTTGGTCGGCTCGTCCATCAACAGCACGTCGGGGTTCTGCGCCAGCGCACGCGCGATCGCGGCGCGACGGCGCTCGCCGCCCGAGGCAGTCGCCGCCTCGCGGCTGAGATCGATGCCGAGCTGGTCGGCGATGGCTTCGGCTTCGTAGCGCTCGGGCGCATCGTCGCCCGCCAGCACGAAATCGAGCAGCGTGTCGAACCCGGTGACCTGCGGATCCTGCTCGAGCAGCACGACATGCGTGCCGGGCACGATCGTGCGGCGGCCCTCGTCCGAATCGATCCGCCCGGCGATCAGGCGGAGCAGAGTCGACTTGCCCGCGCCGTTTCGCCCGATCAACGCGAGCCGGTCGCGCTCGCCGATATAGAGGTCGAGTTCGCGGAACAGCCAGCCCGAGCCCTGGATCAGCCCGAGGCCCTCATATGCAAGTACAGGTGCAGCCATGGCCGGCCACCTAGGGGGCCTGTGCCCCCGCCGCAAGTTGCGCGCTGCTGACGGTCGCGTTCAGGGGCTATTCAATGGCCGACCCCTATGCCAGACGCATGAAGATGCTGGTTAAGCCTGTTTTCTGCGCGTGTCTGGCTGCCCTCTCGCTGGTCGGGAGCGTCGCGGCGCATGCGCAGGACAGCAATCAGGAAGCCGCCAGCCAGCGCCGGCTGAAGGGCCAAAATCTGCCGGTGCGCGAAATCGAACGCCGCGTCGTCCCCCGCATGCCGGGGGCGCAGTATCTCGGATTCGATTACGATCCTGCAACGGACATTTACACGCTCAAATTCCTGCGCAATGGATCGGTGATCTGGGTGGATGCGGACGGGCGGACGGGCAACATTATCCGACGCACGGGCGATTGAACGCCGGCAAAGCAAGGGCACAGGGACCAAGGCATGCGACTATTGATCGTCGAGGACGAACCCAATCTCGGACAGCAGCTCCGCAATGCGCTGGAGGGCGCGGGCTATGCGGTCGATCTCGCCACCGATGGCGAGGAGGGCCATTTCCTCGGCTCCACCGAGCAATATGACGCAGTGATCCTCGATCTCGGCCTGCCCGAGATCGACGGGCTCACCGTGCTCGATCGCTGGCGCAAGGAAGGCAAGACCACTCCGGTGCTGGTGCTCACCGCGCGCGACAGCTGGTCGGACAAGGTGGCAGGGCTCGATGCCGGCGCCGATGACTATGTCGCCAAGCCGTTCCAGACCGAGGAACTGATCGCCCGCCTGCGCGCGCTGATCCGCCGCGCCTCGGGTAATGCCTCGGCCGAGTTGATCGCGGGCGACATCCGCCTCGATACCCGTAGCGGCAAGGTCACCAAGGCCGGCGAGCCGGTGAAGCTCACTGCGCAGGAATATAAATTGCTCAGCTACCTGCTCCACCACAAGGGCAAGGTGGTCAGCCGCACCGAGCTGATCGAGCATATCTACGATCAGGATTTCGACCGCGATTCGAACACCATCGAAGTCTTCGTCACGCGCATCCGCAAAAAGCTCGGCGCCGACGTGATCACCACCATCCGGGGGCTGGGCTACAGCCTCGAGGAACCCGCGGACGCCTGAGATGGATACATCCGGGGACAGCGTCCCGTCCCCTGTGAACGACGAGGCGGCCGAACCGCAGCCCCGTTACTATGCGCCCCGCGCGACCGGTTCGGTGAGCCGGCGGATGATCCTGATCGCCAGCGCATGGATCTTCGTCCTGCTGGTCGGCGGCGGCGTCGCGCTCGACCGGGTGCTGACGACCGCGATCACGCGCAATTTCGACGAGCAGCTCGATTATCTGCTGACCTCGATGATCGTCTCGGCCGAGCTGGGACCGGGTGGCGAGGTGGTGCTCAACCGCGAGCTCGCCGACCAGCGTTTCCTCGAGCCCGGCTCGGGCGCCTATTGGCAGATCAGCGGCAACGGGTTCGATCCCTTCCCGTCGCGCTCGCTGTGGGACCGGCGGCTGCGTGTGAACCAGCGCCACGACGACCGCGAACTCCACATCTACGACAGCGACGAGTTCGTCGACAAAACCCCGCGCAAGGACCGCGACCCCAACGATCCCAACAACCAGATGCTGCGCGTCGCCGAGCGCGACCTCAAGCTGCCGGGCTCGCCGATTCGCTGGAAATTCCAGGTGGCGCAGAGCCGCGACGGGCTGGACGCGCAGATCGCCACGCTGCGGCGGACGCTGGTGCGCAGCTTCGTGCTGCTCGGGCTCGGACTGATCGTGATGGTCGGGCTGCAGACCTGGTACGGGCTGCTACCGCTGCGCAAGGTGCGCTCCGAGATCGCGCGGCTCCGCGCGGGCAAGGCCAAACGGATCGAGGACCGCATGCCGGCGGAGATCGCGCCGATGGTCGAGGAATTGAACGCGCTGGTCGAACATAACGACCGGCAGGCCGAGGAGGCGCGGCGCCACGCCGGCAACCTCGCCCATGCCCTCAAGACTCCGCTGAGCGTGATCATGAACGCCGCTGCCGCCGGGCAGGAAGACCTCGCCCCCACCATCATCCGCGAGGCGCGCACGATGCGCCGCCAGATCGACCACCATCTCGCGCGCGCCCGCGCCGTGGGCCGGCGGGGCAGCGCGCACAGCCGCGCGCATGTCTGGCCCTCGATCGAGGCAGTCGAGCGCGCGGTGGGACGGCTCTACCCCAATGTCCGTCTCGACGTGGACGGCCAGAAGGATCTGATCGCGCATATCGAGCGGCAGGACCTCGACGATCTGCTCGGCAATCTTGTCGAAAACGCCGCCAAATATGGCGGCGGCAGCGTGTTCGTCACGGCGCGGGTCGAGGCGGGGTTCGTCGAGATCCTCGTCGAGGATGACGGTACCGGTATTCCCGAGGCCGACCGCATCCGCATCTTCGATCGCGGCGTGCGGCTCGACAGCGGCAAGCCGGGCACCGGGCTGGGCCTCGCCATCGTTCGCGACGTGGCGGAGATCTATGACGGCACGGTCAGCCTCGAGGAGAGCGAGGATCTTGGCGGACTGCTCGTGCGGTTGCGGCTGCCCGCGGCGAGCTAGAGCGACTGCATCGCCTCTGCCGCGATCGTCAGGCTCTTCCTGCGCGCGTCGTGATCGAACATCGCGCTGGTCAGGATCAACTCGTCGGCGCCGGTGCGCGCGAGGAAGGCGGCAAGCTGCTCGCGCACCTTGGCTGGACCGCCGATCGCGCTGGCCGACAGCACCTGCTCGAGCATCGCATTGCCTTGCCCACCGAGGGTCTCGCGATAACCGCGCACTGGCGGGGGCAGCTGGATGCCCTTGCCCGTGCGGATCGCGACGAAGGCCTGTTGCTGCGAACTGGCGAGATATTCGGCCTCGTCGTCGGTCGCTGCGCCGAAGACGTTGAAGCCGAGCATCAAATGCGGCTTCTCCAGCACCGCCGAGGGCCGGAAGTTGCGGCGATAGACATCGCCGGCCTCGTCGAGCAGCCCCGGTGCGAAATGCGAGGCGAAGGCATAAGGCAGGCCCAGCGCCGCCGCGAGCTGTGCGCCGAACAGGCTCGAGCCGAGGATCCACAGCTTCACGTCGGCACCAGCACCCGGCGTGGCACGGATGCCGGTCCTGCCGTCATCGGCGAAATAGCTCTGCAGCTCGACCACATCCTGCGGGAATTCACTGCCGTCGCCGCCCATCCCGCGCCGGATCGCCGCCGAAACCCGCTGGTCCGAACCCGGCGCGCGGCCAAGGCCGAGATCGACCCGGCCGGGGAACAGCGCGTCGAGCGTGCCGAACTGCTCGGCGACTTGCAGCGGCGAATGGTTGGGGAGCATGATCCCCCCTGCCCCGATTCGGATCGTCGAAGTCGCAGCGCCGACATGCGCGATCACCACTGCGGTGGCGGCGCTGGCGATGCCTTCCATCCCGTGATGCTCGGCGACCCAATAGCGCGTGAAGCCCAGCGTCTCGGCGTGACGCGCAAGATCGGCGGCATTGGCGAGCGCCTGGCCGGCAGTGCCGCCCTGAACGATGGGAACGAGGTCGAGGAGGGAATAAGCGGTCATCACCCGGAGATGGGTGGTGCGACGGCGCCACGCCAGCCGAAGCTTTGCTTTCAGGCGGGCAAGAAGGTTGTTGGACGGGTGACGATCTGGGCCGTCAGAACCCCAGGGTCAACCGCACCGCACCGCCCTTGTCGCTCGGGAAGGACGCATAATTCCCGGGATTGCGGCGCAGGAACAGGTTGCTGCTCAGATCGCCGCCGAGCAGCGGCCAGCTGTAGCGCAGCTCGTAATCCACTTCGCGGCCTTCGGGCGCGAGATTGATGAAGCCCTTGTCCCAGGCGCTGACCGCCATCGTCGAATAGTCCCAGTCGGCGGGCAGCGCGATCCCGATCCCGCCGCGCGCCACGCGCAACGGCTGGGCGATCCGGAAGCCGAGACTGTCCCCCGCGGCGAAGATTCCGTCCTTGCCGATATCGGCGGCAAAGGCGTTGGTGCGAATGAGTCCGCCGCCCTGCACCCCACTGCGCAGCCTGGCGCTCGTCCAGCCCTGGCGCATCGAGCCACCGAGCGACCAGCCCGCCCCCATATCGTAGCGCAGCCCTACGTCGACGAAATTACTGCCGGCCCGCGCCGCACCGAGCCCGCCGCTGAAGCGCGCACCGAGCACCGTGTCGCGCTCGCTGAGCCGGGTCAGCGACAGGCCGGCGCGCAGCTTGCCGAAGCTGCGGTCGAGTCCGAGCGTAGTGCGCCAATAGCCCGAACGCTGCGCGTCCCATCTGAGCGCTGCGAACGGCGTGTCGCGCCGGCTGAGCACCTGGCCCTGCTCCTGCGCGAGGCTGACGCCCCAGGCCCCGAACGACTGGCGCACCGCGACCGATCCGGTGACGTCGACGTCGAAGCCCGCGCTGTGCAGCGGATCGCGCGCGACGAGGAAAGCGGGTTCGTCGCGGCCGGCGAGCCGCGCGGTCAGCGTATTGCCGGTCTCCGACGCGCCGATCGCGAACTGCGCCTTGCTGCCGAGCCTGCCGCTCACCGTGGCCGCGAGCATCCGCGCGACGCCGGCATCGCGGCTGCCGATGCCGAGCCGCTCGATCCGGATCGAATCGCGGGTCGGCACGAGCGAAACAGCGACGCTGAGGTTACGGACACCCGCCGAGAAGCTGCGCTGGCGCGTCGCCATCAGTGCGGGAAGCCGGCGGGCCGGGCCCTGGCGGACGATCGACCGGGCGAGCTCGGTCGCGAAGGCGCGATCGAACGAGTCGAGTACCACGGCGCCGAGCGGCCCTTGGCTGGCGTCGCCCATCGGCCCGGATAGGGCGCCGTTGATGCCAGCGGAGACCACGCCGGTCGATCCGGCCAAAGAGGTCGTGCCCACCGGCTGGAAGGCGCGGGTGAGATCGAGCACGCCGCGACCATAGACCGGGTCGACACCCGCGGCGCCGGCGTCACGGGCAGTGGCATAGAGCAACTGAACGATCTGCGCGCCGGTCAGGTTGGGAAAGGCCTGGGCGAGCAGCGCCACGGCGCCGGCGATCTGCGGCGCGGAGAAGGACGTGCCCGACCAGAGCATCGCCGCGTTGTTCTGGTCCGGTGCGCGGACGCGCTCGCCCACGGCAGTAAGATAGGTGGCTGCCCCCGTCCCGGCACGGTTGCTGAAGCTCGAAATCTGATCGGTAGTGCCTACCGAGCCGGCGATGATCACCAGCCCGCGCGCGCCTGCGCTCGCCGCGGCGCCGGCCGCGAACGGGTCGGGATTGACGCCCTCGGGCTTGTCGCCGTCATTGCCGGCGGAGATGACGATGACGATCCCCGCCGCGGTGGCGTTGCCGATCGCCTGAAGCAGTCGGCTATTGGGCGGGTCGCCGCCGAGCGAGATGTTGACCACGCGCGCGCCGCCGGCGCGGGCAGCGTCAAGACCGGCGGCGATGGCATTGTCGCCGAAGCTGCAGCCGCTGTCGGGGTCGCTAGCATTTTCGGTGGCGCAACTGCCGGGCGTGTCGGCGCGGGCGACGATGAGCTGGGCATTGAAGGCGACTCCGTGCGTTCCGGCATCGTTGCGCCGTCCGGCGATCGTGAAGGCCACGGCAGTACCGTGACCGCCCTCATCGTCGATCGTGCTGTTGCCGGCCGCGGCAATCGAGGCCCCCGCGATACGGCAGGTGCCCGTGCCGATCCCGCCCGAGCAATCGCCGAACTCGGCGCTCTGCAGGTCGATGCCGCTGTCGATCACGCCGACCCCGATGCCGGCGCCGGTGCCGCCATGATCATAGGCAGTGAGCGCGTTCATCGAGAGCGCGCCCGCGGTCGCGCGATATTCGGCGGTATCGTAGTTCGCGCCCGGCGTTGGGGTCGGCGTTGGAACCGGAGTGGGCGTCGGTACGGGAGCGGGCGTCGGCGCCGGCGCGGGGAGCGGAGCGGGATGGCTGCCTCCGCCCCCGCCGCCGCCGCAAGCGCCGAGCGCCAGCAGGCCGCCAATCGCAACGGTTCGCATCAAACGCGCATCGATAAGTGCCCGCATCGGTTCATCCTGTTCGAGATGCACGGTAGCGCAGATATGTTTTTCTGCCTTTACCGTCACTTAACCATAATCTCCCCTGCCGCCTTGCGGCACTGGCGTCCACTCCGTAGAGCCCCGGTCCGATGCTTTCCGAGCTAGGCCACATCCGCAACTGGATCTTCGATCTGGACAATACGCTCTATCCGGTGAGTGCGAACCTCTTTGCTATGATAGACGCGCGGATCGGCGCGTATGTCCGGACGCTGCTGAATTGCGATGCCGCGGAGGCGCATCGGATCCAGAAGGGCTATTTCCATGCGCACGGCACCACGCTTTCGGGCCTGATGGCCGAACACGCCGTCGACCCCCACCATTATCTGGCCCACGTCCATGACGTCGACATGAGCGTGCTGACCCGCAACGAGCCGCTGATCGAGGCGCTGGCCCGGCTGCCCGGGCGCAAACTGGTCTTCACCAATGGCGACGCACCCTATGCGAGCAAGGTGCTCGACCGGCTGGGACTGGCCGAAACCTTCGAGGCGATCCACGACGTCCACGCGACCGCATATCGCCCCAAGCCCGATCCTTCGGCCTATCGCGGGCTGTGCGACGCTTATGGCCTCGAGCCGACCGAAAGCTTGTTCGTCGAGGACATGGCGCGCAATCTCAAGCCCGCCAAGGCGATCGGCATGACTACGGTGTGGATCGACAACGGCTCAGAACAGACGCCGGACGAAGACCGCAGCTTCATCGACTATACCATCAGCGACCTCGGCCGCTGGTTGCACGAAATTTTGGAGGACTGACGTGACCGACCTCGCCGCAACTATCGACGCTGCCTGGGAGGACCGGGCAAATCTAGGCTTCGCGACTCGAGGCGCGGCGCGCGAGGCCGTGGCCGAGGCGCTCAACCTGCTCGATCGCGGCGCGGCACGCGTAGCCGAGCCGACCGCGGATGGCTGGCAAGTCAACCAGTGGCTCAAAAAGGCGGTGCTGCTGAGCTTCCGGCTCAACGACAATGTCGTCGTGGAAGGCCCGGGCGGCGCGAACTGGTTCGACAAGGTGCCTTCGAAATTCGCCAATTGGGGTGAGACAGCGTTCCGCGAGGCGGGGTTTCGCGCAGTGCCCGGCAGCATCGTGCGGCACGGCGCGCATGTCGCGAAGGGCGCGGTACTGATGCCCAGCTTCGTCAATATCGGCGCCTGGGTCGGCGAAGGGACGATGGTCGATACCTGGTCGACGGTGGGCAGTTGCGCGCAGATCGGCAGGAACGTCCATCTCTCGGGCGGCGTCGGGATCGGCGGGGTGCTCGAGCCACTCCAGGCCGATCCGGTGATCATCGGCGACGGCGCGTTCATCGGGGCGCGCGCCGAAGTGGCCGAGGGCGTCCGCGTCGGCGAGGGCGCGGTTTTGTCGATGGGCGTCTATCTCGGCGCCTCGACCAAGATCATCGACCGCGCGACCGGCGAAGTGCATCGCGGACATGTGCCGCCTTATTCGGTGGTCGTTCCGGGCAGCATCGGCGGTGGCGAGGGCAAGCCGGCGCTGTATTGCGCGGTGATCGTCAAGACGGTCGACGCGCAGACGCGGAGCAAGACCGGGATCAACGAGCTGCTGCGCGATTGATCCCGGCCTTCGCGGCTCCGCTCAGCGAATGCCGACCACCGTGCCCGAGGCGTGCAGCGTGAACGGCGGCGCGCTCGCAGAGGCCTCGATGATGAGCGAAACCGCGACTTCGGTTTCGAGTCCCTGCGGACCGTAGAAGCGGCCGCTGAACTGGCCGAAGCGGACCGTGAGCGTGGGACTGGTCCAATCTTGGCCGTAATAGCCGCCGGTCGCCGGATCTATGTCCGCCGTGCCGGTCACCGTGCCGAAGTCGATATCTGCGCCCCCGCCCGAAGGTGTGCCGATCAGGTGCAGGCTCATCGTCACCTTGCCGGTGATGCGATCCGCGCCGAGCGTCACCACGGTCTTGCCGAGCGAATAGTTAGCAGTCGCACCGCCAGCCGCCGAGGTCCGATAGACGCTGCCGCCATATGCGGCACGATAGGTGACGCTCGTGGCAGCGGGCACGTCGGTGACCAGGGTGGGGACGCCGATGATACAGGTGTAGGTACGTGTCTGGCCGATGACGTTGGTCAGCACCGATGCTACCCGAGCATATTCGAGCGGCCCGACGCCGACGATCCCCGGAACCTGGATGCGCAAGCGGTCAGTGCCGCTGGCACCCGCTTTCGCATAGAATTGCGCGCCTGCGGGAGCCGCGGGGTCGACGTCGCCCGGCCCAAAGACGAGGTTCACGCCGTCGCCTCCAACCGTCCAGCTCTGCGTGGCGGCGGCATAAGCGAGATTAAGGCCGAGAGCAGGCAGGCTGGCCGGGTTGACGCCCGGCGGAGTCTGGTTGTTGATTATCGACGTGCACGACGACGCGAAGGTACGGTCGCCGCTCAGATCCGCGTACTTGGTATAACTCACGGGAGTGGCCGTTGGCGTCGGTGACGGGCTGGCGACGGGGGTTGGCGTGGGGGTGGCGGCCGGCGTTTCGACAGATCCCGGGTTGGAGCCCCCGCCTGAACAAGCCGCAAGCATCATCGCGCCGGAAATCACGGCATAGCCACGCATCATTTTCGCTTCCCCCTTCGAACTCGTCGAAACAAAGCGTTTTCAGGCGCCTACAAAAGCTGCGCGATCGTTGCAACGGTTGCCCCCGTTGCGGGCCCGGCGGAGCATGCCTAGGTTCAGTCATGACCGAACCCATGACCTATGGGCGCTATCTCGCCCTCGACCAGCTTCTCGCCGCCCAGCATCCGCTGTCGGACCGGCACGACGAACTGCTGTTCATCATCATCCATCAGACCAAGGAGCTGTGGCTCAAGCAGATGATCGCCGAGCTGCTCCCGGCCAAGGTGCTGGTGCGCGAAGGCCGGCTGATCGAGGCCTATAAGGGCCTCGCCCGGGTGAGCCGGATCCAGGCGGTGATGACGCTCAGCTGGGACGTCCTCGCGACGATGACACCGTCCGATTATACCCGCTTCCGCGAGGTCCTCGGTCCTAGCTCGGGCTTCCAGTCGGACCAGTTCCGCGCAGTCGAGACGCTGCTCGGGGTGCGCGGCGGCGGGGTGCCGGGCCCGCTCACCACTGCGTTCGCCGCCGAACCGAGCTTGTGGGACGATGCCAATGCCGCGCTCGCGAACGCCGGGTTCGACGTTCCTGCGGAAGCGCTGACGCGCAACTGGCCCGACAAATACGAGCCCATCGACGGGGTGCGCGATGCCTGGACCATCGTCTATCGCAACCCGACGACGCATTGGGACCTCTATCAGCTCGCCGAGAAATTGGTCGATATCGACGATGCGCTGGCGACGTGGCGGCACAAGCATGTGCTCACCGTCAGCCGGGTGATCGGTGGCAAGATGGGCACCGGCGGCACCGCCGGTGTGCCCTATCTCGAATCGACTCTGGTCAAGCGCGCGTTTCCGGAGCTGTGGTCGCTCCGCACCGATCTGTGAAATCGTATAAACGCCTGTTCCAGCGCGCGATCGCCGCGGCGCCCGAACGGCTGCACTTCGCCGCGCACAGCCATCATCTCTGGCCCGACGCGTCCTATGTCGGTCAGCTCGCCGCGTGGGAGGACGGGGTGCGCCTCGCCGACCGCAAATGGGAGCGAGTGATGGGCGAGATCTGGCCCGCCGCGCAGGAACATGTCGCCGCCGAGCTGGGGCTGCCCGACCCTTCGACATTGGTGTTCGCGCCCAACACGCACGAGCTGTTGCTCCGCGTCGTCTCCGCACTGCACCGACGGCCCTTGCGCATCCTGACCAGTGACGGCGAGTTCCACAGCTTCCGGCGGCAGAGCGCGCGGTGGGAAGAGGCGGGCAGCGCGGTGGTCGAGCGGGTGCCGCTGGAGCGCTTCGTAGAGACCGCGCAGCGCGGCGAGCACGATTTGATCTTCGTGAGCCACGTCCAGTTCGGCACGGGTCACGTGTTCCAGGGCATCGCCGAGCTTGCGACGCTGGCGCGGCCCGATGGACCGTGGGTGGTGATCGACGGCTATCACGGCTTCATGGCGCTGCCGGCCGACCTGTCGGCCGTGGCGGATCGGGTCTTCTATCTCGCCGGCGGCTACAAATATGCGATGGCGGGCGAAGGCTGCGCTTTCCTCCACGCGCCACCGGGCTTCGGCCCGCGGCCCGAGATCACCGGCTGGTATGCCGAGTTCGACGATCTCTCGCTGCCGCCGGGAAGCATCGGCTATGCGCCCGATGCGCGGCGCTTCCTCGGCGCGACCTTCGATCCTTCGGGGATCTACCGCTTCGTCGCAGTGCGCGACATGCTCCGGCAGGAGGGGTTGGCCACCCCGGAGATCGCGGCGCATGCGGGAGCCCTGCGCGCGGCGCTGCTCGAACAGCTGCCGCTGGAGGCCGAATTGCTCAACCCGGGATCGCCGGCACGGTTTTTGGCCCTGCGCTCGCCCGAGGCGGCGCGGTGGAAGACACGGCTCGAGGCGGAGGATGTCATCGTCGACGTGCGCGGCGATGTGCTGCGGATCGGGTTCGGGCTCTACCAGGATGGCAGGGATCTGGAGGGGCTGATCGGCGCGTTGCGGCGGCTCTGAATCCTCAGAAGGCAGGTGCGCTTCCCTTGACCGTGCTCCGGCGAAGGCCGGAGCCCTGGAGGCGCGAGGACCGGACTCGGCCAACGCTCCGGCCTTCGCCGGAGCACTGATTAGCCTCGCAGGTGCGTTTCAGTGCGCGCCGCCCACTCTCGGCACGCCCAGCCGCGGGATGTCGATCTTCGGACAGCGGTCCATCACTACCTTGAGCCCAGCCGCCTCGGCCCGCGCGGCAGCCTCTTCGTTGATCACGCCGATCTGCAGCCACACCGATTTCGCACCCGCGGCGATCGCTTCGTCGACCGCCTCACCCGTCGCGATCGAGCGGCGGAAGATATCGACCATGTCGATCGGTTCGCCGATCTGGCTGAGCTCACGGAAGACGAATTCGCCATGCACATGCTCGCCGGTGATCTGCGGATTGACCGGGATCACCCGGTAACCGCGGCTCTGGAGATAGGCCATCACCCCATAGCTCGGCCGATCGGGCCGGTCCGACGCGCCGATCATCGCGATCGTCCGCGTCTCCTCGAGCAATTGGCGTATGTCTTCGTCGCTGGTCAGCGGCATTGGTCAGCCTCCGTTTGCGACGAGCCATTCATCCAGCCGCGCCGCCAATGCGGCGAACGTCTCCGCCTGCGGCCCGTTCCCCGCGGCGGGTGGATCGCCGGCGTCGGAGGCTTCGCGAATGGCCATTTCAAGCGGCACGCGGCCGAGGAACGGCAGCCCCATCCGGTTCGCCGCCGCCTCGGCGCCGCCGCTGCCGAACGGGTCCGAAATTTCACCGCAATGCGGGCAGGCATAGCCCGCCATGTTCTCGATCACCCCGACGATCGGCACACTGACCTTGTTGAACAAGTCGATCGCCCGCGCCGCGTCGATCAGTGCGAGGTCCTGCGGCGTCGAGACGATGATCGCTCCGGCGGGCTTGTGCTTCTGGACCATCGTCAGCTGGAGATCGCCGGTGCCGGGGGGGAGATCGAGAATCAGCACCTCCGCATCGCCCCAATCGGCATCGACCATCTGGCCGAGCGCACCCCCCGCCATCGATCCGCGCCATGCAATCGCCTGCCCTTCGGGGACGAGGCCGCCCATCGACAGCAGAGGCACGCCGAATCCGGTCTGCACCGGGATCAGGGTCTTTCCGCGCGCTTCCGGGCGAATCCCGTCCACCGCGAGCAGCCGCGTCTGCGAGGGACCATAAATATCCGCATCGACTAACCCCACGCGCCGCCCGCGCCGCGCCAGCGCAATGGCGATATTGGCGGCGATAGTGGACTTGCCCACCCCGCCCTTGCCGCTCGCCACTGCGATCAGCCGCCGCGTCCGCCGTTCGCTGGTGAGCAGAATGCGCACTTCGCTCACTCCGGGCGCGCCTTCGGCGACGCGGCGGACATCGGCCTCGATCTCGGCACGTGCGGCCTCGTCGAGGCCGGTGACGTCGAGTACGATGCTGGCCTTGCCATCCTCGATGCGTACCGTCGCACGACCCGCCGCAATCGGTGCCAACGCCGCTTTCAAGCTCTCTGTATCACTCATTACGGGCCAGATAGGCGCACAATCGGCGACTGCCACTGTAAATCCGCGCCCGCGCACTTATAAAGGCTAGCATGGTGAACCTATCGGGCTGGCGCGGACTGGCCGGCATCTTCAAGAACGACGCTCCCAAGAGTCCGTGGGGCAGTGGCAGCGGAAGCGGCGGCAATGGCGGCGGCTCCGGCAATGGCGGCGGCGGTAGCGGCCCGCGCAACCCCTGGTCTTTCCCGCCGGACGGCAAGCGCCCGCGCCCCGGCGCGTCGAGCCTCGACGAGCTGCTCAGGCGCGCGCGCGGCGGCGGCGGCGGCGGTGGCCCCGGCATTCCCGGGCTTCCCACCGGCAGCCGGCTGTGGACGATGATCGTCATCGGGCTTCTGGTGATCTGGGCGGGCTTTACCAGCATCCACTCGATCGGACCGCGCGAGCGCGGTCTCGTCACCACGCTCGGCAGCTACTCGCGGACGCTTGGTCCCGGCAGCCTGCAATTCACGCTCCCCGCGCCGCTCCAGCTCGTCGATATTGTCGACGTCGCCAATATTCGCACCGAGAATTTTCCCACCGGCGGCGAGAATCTGATGCTGACCGGTGACCAGAACATCGTCGATCTCGCATATTCGGTGCGCTGGGACATTCGCAGCGCAGTCGACTACAGGTTCCAGATCGCCAAGCCCGAGGACACCGTCCGCGCGACCGCTGAAAGCGCGATGCGCGCGGTTGTCGCCACCACCAGTCTCAACGAAGCGATCGGCCAAGGCCGCGCCCGGATCGAAGGTCAGGTCCAGGCATCGATCCAGCAGATCCTTGACCAGTATAATTCGGGCATCCGCATCCAGGGCGTCGCAATCCAGAAGGCCGCCGCGCCACAGGCCGTGGACGAGGACTTCAAGCAGGTCACTGCCGCCCAGCAGGAGGCGCAGGCCAACAAGAACAACGCCAATGCCTATGCCCAGCAGGTGCTCGCCGCGGCGCAGGGCGAGGCGGCCGAGTTCGACAAGATCTACGAGCAGTACAAGGCAGCGCCCGAAGTGACGCGCCGCCGCATCTATTACGAGACGATGGAACAGGTCCTGTCGCGCACCAACAAGACGATCGTCGAGGCTCCCGGCGTGACGCCCTATCTCCCGCTGCCGGCGATTCGCGGCGGCGGCGGCACCCCGGCGGCCGAGGCTCCGGCCCAGCCCCGCGCCCAGACGGGAGCAGCACGATGACCGCCAGCTGGTTCCGCAGCCCGATCGGCATCGCCGTCGCCGTGATCTTCGCGCTCGTGGTGCTGATGAGCACGATCGCGATCGTCCCCGAGAGCAAGCAGGTGGTGATCCTGCGGCTCGAACAGCCTCATCGGGTGATCAACGCCTATCGGCCGAACGAGCAATATGGCCGCACCCAGGCGGGGCCGATCTTCCGCATCCCGTTCATGGATCGCATCGTCTGGGTCGACAAACGCGTGCTCGACATCGATCTGCCCAACCAGCCGGTGCTGTCGACCGATCAGCTCCGGCTCGAGGTCGATGCCTATGCGCGCTTCCGTGTGGTCGATCCGTTGCGCATGGTGGTGACCGTCGGCTCCGAAGAGCGGGTGCGCGACCAGCTCCAGCCGTTGTTCGGCTCGTCGCTGCGCAACGAACTCGGCAAGCGCACGTCGGCAGTTTTGCTGAGTCCCGAGCGCGGCGAAGTGATGGACAATATCCAGAAGGCGCTCCAGCGGCTCGCCAGTCAATATGGCGTCGAGATCGTCGACGTCCGCATCAAGCAGACCGAATTGCCCAGCGGTTCTCCGCTCGACAGCGCGCTCAACCGTATGGCGACGGCTCGCAAGCAGGAAGCCGCGACGATCCGGGCGCAGGGGCTGAAGGAAGCGCAGATCATCCGCGCCACCGCATCGGCCCAGGCCGCGCAGGTCTATGCCCAGGCGTTCAACAAGGATCCGGCCTTCTACGATTTCTACCGCGCGATGCAGTCGTACCGGACGACCTTCCTCACTCAGGTCGAGGGCAAGGGCGACACTTCGATCATCCTCTCCCCCCAGAACAGCTATTTGCGCGAGTTCATGGGGCAACGATGATCCTGCAGCTTCGTTCATATTCAATCAGCGTTCAGCAATCGGGCGCAACAACCACGCCCGAACGCTTACTCATCCTTTGAGAGGATTCGCCCACGTGCGTTACGTCTACGCTCTTACCACTGCCCTTGCCCTTGGCGGCGCCGCCACTGCCCTGACGCTGAACCATCCCGCCGGCGCGCAAACCGCGCAGAACGAGCCTGGCGCGATCCAGGCGAGCGTTCCACGCGGCGGCGCCCCGATGAGCTTCGCCGACATGGTTGCCAAGCTGCAGCCGGCGGTGGTCAACATCTCGACCACCCAGCGCGTCACGGTGAACACCAATCCGTTCGCCGGCACACCTTTCGAGCAGTTCGGCCGCGGCCAGGGCGGACCGGTCACCCGGCAGGCGGAGTCGCTCGGATCAGGCTTCCTGATCTCGGCCGACGGCTACATCGTGACCAACAATCACGTCGTCACCGCCGGCACCCGCGGCGCCGTGGTCGAATCGATCAACGTCACGCTCAACGACCGCAAGGAATACAAGGCACGCCTGATCGGCCGCGATGCGTCTTCGGACCTCGCGATCCTGAAGATCGAGGCCACCAGCCTCCCCTTCGTCCGTCTCGGCGATTCCAACCAGGCACGCGTCGGCGACTGGGTGGTCGCTATCGGCAGCCCGTTCGGCCTGGGCGGATCGGTGACTGCCGGCATCATCTCGGCACTGCACCGCTCCACGGTAGGCGGCGCGTTCGACCGTTTCATCCAGACCGACGCTTCGATCAATCGCGGCAACTCGGGTGGCCCCTTGTTTGATCTCAACGGCAACGTCATCGGGATCAACTCGCAGATCCTGTCGCCGACCGGCGGCAATGTCGGCATCGGTTTCGCCATCCCTTCGACCGAAGCCAAGCCAATTCTCGATCGCCTGATGAAGGGTCAGACGATCCAGCGTGGCTATCTCGGCATCCAGATGCAGGATCTGACCGCCGACCTCGCCGATTCATTTGGTGTGGCCAAGGGCAACGGCACGATCGTCGCGCGCGTCGAGCCGGGCCAGGCCGCCGAGAAGGCCGGGATCCGTCAGGGCGACGTGATCGTCCGGGTCAACAACCAGGATGTCACGCCGGACCAGACGCTGAGCTACCTCGTCGCCAATGTGCCGCCTGGCACGCGCATCCCGATCGAACTGGTCCGCGACGGCAGGCGCCAGACCGTCACCCTTACCGTCGGCACGCGTCCGCCCGACGAGGAACTCGCCCAGCAGTTCGATCTCGAGGACAATGACAGCGGCCCCGGCGCGCAGGACGGCGACACGATGAGCGCCGCGTCGCTCGGCATCGCGGTCACCCCTCTGACCCCGCAGATCGCGCGCCAGATTGGCGCCGACACCAATGCGCAGGGCGTAGTGGTGCTCGGGGTCGACGCCGCCAGCGACGCGGCCGGCAAGGGCCTTGCGCGCGGCGACCTGATCACCACCGCCAATCGCACCCCGGTGCGCACGGCAGCGGATCTGGCGCGGATCGTCGGCCAGGCCAAGAGCTCGGGCGCCAGGCAGGTTGTGCTGTTCATCCAGCGCAAGGGCATAGGCCGCTATGTGCCGGTGCAGATCCCGAACTGATTTCGGTCTTTTAGGCTGACGGAACGCCCGTCTCTCCCCTAGAACCGGTTCCTGAAAAGGAGTTCGGTGATGGTGGGAGAGACGGGCATTTTCTTGGGCAGTGCGAGCGGCGCCCGGCAGGAGCTGGTGCTCCGGCGTGCCAATCGCCACGGACTGATCGCCGGGGCGACCGGCACCGGCAAGACCGTGACGCTGCAGGTCCTCGCCGAAGGCTTTTCGGCGGCGGGTGTCCCGGTGTTCGTGTCGGACGTGAAGGGCGATCTGTCCGGGCTCGGCATGGCCGGATCGCCGACTGCCAAGGTCCACGACATCTTCGCGAACCGCGCGCGGGAAATCGGCGATACCGAGTGGCGCTACAAGGAATTGCCGGTTCAGCTATGGGATCTGTTCGGCGAGCAGGGGCACCCGATCCGCGCGACGATCTCCGAGATGGGTCCGTTGCTCCTCGCCCGGCTGCTCGACCTCAACGAGACGCAGGAAGGCGTGCTCAACGTCGCCTTCCACCTCGCCGACGAGGAAGGGCTGCTGCTGCTCGACCTCGACGACCTCCAGGCGATGCTCGCGCATTGCGCCGAACGCGCGGGCGAGCTCTCGACCAAATTCGGCAATGTCACCAAGGCGAGCGTCGGCACGATCCAGCGCCAGCTGCTCCAGCTGCGTACCCAAGGCGCCGAGAACTTCTTCGGCGAGCCCGCGCTCGACATCAGCGAGTTCATCCGCACCGACGAGTCCGGGCGCGGGGTGGTCAACATCCTCGCCGCCGACAAATTGATGGCGAGCCCCAGGCTCTACGGCAGCTTCCTGTTGTGGATGCTCTCCGAACTGTTCGAGACGCTTCCCGAGATCGGCGACCCCGACAAGCCGGTGCTCGTCTTCTTCTTCGACGAGGCGCATCTGCTGTTCGACGACGCGCCCAAGGCGCTGCTCGACAAGATCGAGCAGGTCGTCCGGCTGATCCGGTCGAAGGGCGTCGGCGTCTATTTCGTCACCCAGAACCCGCTCGACATTCCCGAGGATGTGGCGGGACAGCTCGGCAATCGGGTGCAGCACGCGCTGCGGGCGTTCACGCCCAAGGATGCCAAGGCAGTGCGCTCGGCGGCCGAGACCTTCCGCCCCAACCCCAGGGTGGATGTCGCGCAGGCGATCACCGAATTGAAGGTCGGCGAGGCTTTGGTGTCGGTGCTGCAGGAGGACGGGTCGCCATCACCGGTCGAACGCGCGCTGATCCGCGCGCCGGGCACGCGGGTGGGACCGCTGGTGCCCGACGAGCGCGCGGTGCTGGTCACCACCGATGCAGTGGGCGACAAATACGACACCGCGATCGATCGCGAATCGGCCGAGGAGATCTTGGCTGCAAAGGCCGACGAGGCAGTCGCCGCGGCAGCCGAGGCGCAGGCAGGGAACGAATCCGAGCGCGCGCAGGCGGCATGGGCGAAGGAGCAGGCGCGGCTCGCCAAGGAGGCGGAGCGCACCCGCCTCGCCACCGAGCGCGCCCAGGCGACCGCGACGTCGCCATGGGGCAAGATGGCGACTTCGGCCGGGCGCGCCGCGGCCTCCTCCCTCGGGCGGCAAGTCGCCAACGAAGTCGGGCGCGAGATCTTCGGCGGACGCGGTCGGCGCGCGTCGAGCTTCGGCGCGCAGCTGGTGCGCGGGGTGCTGGGCGGGCTGTTCAGAGGCTGACAAGCGCGCCATAGTATCCCTGGATACCTTGGGGAGATCAGGACTTGGCGACCGACGCCGCGGCCCGCGCGCCGCTCGAACTCACGCTTCGCGGCGTCTTGCTGGGCGGGGCGATCACGCTGCTGTTCACCGCAGCGAACGTCTATGCCGGGCTCAAGGTGGGGCTGACCTTCGCCACCTCGATCCCCGCGGCGGTCGTCTCGATGGCGATATTGCGCTTCTTCCGCGGCAGCTCGATCCTCGAGAACAACATCGTCCAGACGATCGCCAGCGCCGCGGGCACCCTCGCGGCGATCGTCTTCGTGCTGCCCGGGCTGATCATGGTCGGCTGGTGGTCGGGCTTCCCTTATTGGACCACCGTGGCGGTGTGCATCACCGGCGGCGTGCTGGGCGTGATGTTCTCGGTCCCGCTGCGCCGCGCGCTGGTGACCGGATCGGACCTGCCTTATCCCGAGGGCGTCGCGGCGGCCGAAGTGCTCAAGGTCGGGTCGAACAGCCGCGCGGGCGACATCGAGAACGCCAGCGGATTGCGCGTGCTGATGCTCGGTGCGCTCTTCTCGGGGGGCTTCGCCCTGCTCGCCAAGATGAAATTGGTCGCCGAGGAAGCCGGCAAGAATTTCGCGGTAGGCGGCACCGCCACCGGCTTCTCGACGAGCTGGTCGATGCTGCTGATCGGCGTCGGGCATCTGGTCGGCATTTCGGTCGGCGCGGCGATGTTCTTCGGGATGATCATCTCGTGGACCACGCTCGTCCCCTGGTTCGCATCGGGCGGCGATCTGTCGGCGGGCGTCGACGCATTGGTCGGCGGCACCTTCCGCGGGCAGGTGCGCTTCATCGGCGCGGGCACGATCGGCGTGGCGGCGATCTGGTCGCTCCTCAAGATCATCGGGCCGATCATCGCGGGGCTCCGTTCGGCGCTCGCCGCGTCGCGCGCGCGCGCCGGCGGTGAGACGCTGGCATTGACCGAGCGCGACTTGCCGATCGGCGTGGTCGGACTGGTCACGGTCGCGACGTTGGTGCCGATCGCGTGGCTGCTGTGGAGCTTTTCGGCAGGCGGGCCGGTGCACGATTATCCGGTCGCGGTGATCGGCGGGACGTTGCTCTATCTGCTTGTCGTCGGCATCCTCATCGCCGCAGTGTGCGGTTACATGGCGGGTCTGATCGGCGCGTCGAACTCGCCGGTCTCCGGCGTGGGCATCCTCGCGGTGCTGGGTGCCTCGTTGCTGCTCGTGGCGATCTTCGGGCACGAGGCCGATCCGACCCGCACCAATGCACTGATCGCCTATGCCTTGTTCACCACTGCGATCATCTTCTCGATCGCGACGATCTCGAACGACAATCTTCAGGATCTCAAGACCGGCCAGCTCGTCGGCGCCACGCCGTGGAAGCAGCAAGTCGCGCTGGTGATGGGCGTGGTGTTCGGCTCGCTGGCGATCCCGCTGGTGCTCGACTTGCTCAAGAACACGCTCGGCTTCGTCGGCATGCCCGGCGCCGGCCCCAATGCGCTCTCGGCGCCGCAGGCCGCCCTGATCTCGTCGATCGCCAAGGGCGTGCTCGGCGGCGACATCGACTGGGGCCTGATCGGCATCGGCGCGGCGATCGGCGCGGGCGTGATCGCGCTCGACGAATTGCTCGGCCGCGCCGGCAAGATGCGCCTGCCGCCGCTGGCGGTAGGCATGGGAATCTATCTGCCGATGGCGCTCACCCTGCTGATCCCGGTCGGCGCGCTGATCGGCCATTTCTACAATCGCTGGGCGAAGCGCAGCATTAATCCCGAATTCGCCGAGCGGATGGGCGTGCTGGCGGCGACCGGGCTGATCGTCGGCGAAAGCCTGTTCGGCGTGGCGTTCGCGGGAGTCCTCGCCTGGGCGAACCGCAACGCGCCGATCCCGCCCAACGATGCGCCGCTGGCGCTGATGGGCGAGGGTTTCGAGAGCGTAGCGCTATGGCTGGCGCCGTTGCTGTTCTTCGGGCTGATCGCGCTGATCTACGCGCTCACTCGCGGCATGGTGCGCAGCGCGCCGCCGGCCTCCGAGCAGCCGGTGGATCAGGACATCGCAACCTATCGGTGAGAACGCTGCGAAGCCCCTCCCTCAAAGGGAGGGGTTGGGGGTGAGTAGAAGCGGCCAGGGCTCGATGCCCCGGCCGCTTCTTCTTTGGCGAGGTGCAGTGTGAGTCTTTTAAGCGCGCGGACACGCGCACCCACCCCCAGTCCCTCCCTGCAAGCAGGGAGGGGGTCTCGCGTCAGTCCATCTGCTCGAGCAGTGCCTTGATCGGCACGAAGGCGAACGCCACCGAACTGTCCGCCACTCCGTAAGGGATGAACAATTTGTCGCCGTGGCGGATCGCGCCGCAGGTGTAGACGACGTTGGGGACATAGCCCTCGCGGTCCTGATCGGCGGCCGCCAGCAGCGGCTCCTTCGAGCGCGCGATCACCTTCGAGGGATCCTTCTTGTCGAGCAGAGCCGCGCCGATCGAATATTTGCGCATCGCGCCGACGCCGTGGGTGAGCACCAGCCAGCCGTCATCGACTTCGATCGGCGGCCCGCAATTGCCCATCTGGACGAGCTCCCACGGATATTGCGGCTTGATCAGCAGCTCGCCGCCTTCCCAATGGGTGATGTCGTCCGAGGTGTGGAGGAAGATGTTCTCGCCGTCCTGGCGGCCCAGCATCATGTACTTGCCGTCGATCTTGCGCGGAAACAGCGCCATGCCCTTGTTGCGCGAGGCCCCGCCGGTCATCGGCACGAGATCGATCGCGCGCCAGTCGCGGGTGCGCATCAGCTCGGACTGGATCACCGAGCCGTTATAGGCGGTGTAGGTGCCGATCCATTCCTCGCTGCCGTCATCATGAGTGAAGTGACAGATCCGCAGATCCTCGAGCCCGTTCGACTGCGCCTTGGTGATCGGGAAGATGACGGTGCCCGACAGCGTCGAATCGCGGTGGCGATAGACCGTCACCGGTCCCTCGGGAATCTTGTCCTCGTCCTCCTCGCGCGCATCCGCCGCAGTGGCGAAGGGGGTTCGGGGGCGAGGCTGAGCTCGTTCTTGTCGGTGATGATGCCTTCGCGAAAAGAAACCGAGGAGATGTGCCCCTCGCCTACTGCGCGCAGCGACATCAGGATGCGCATGCTGCCCTTGGGCATGCCCGACTGATCGTAATGCGGCACCGCGCTGGGGTTCATCAGCGCCGCGGCGGCATAGCTGTACTCGTGGCAGAAATAGGCGCCGAGCAACTGGCGCTTCTCGTCGCCGATCGATCCGCCGTCGAGCTTGAGCATTTCCTCGATCTCGTCGTAGCGCGTCATGAACACGCGGCGCGTCTGCCAATGCCGCGCCTCGAAATCCTTGAGCACGATCTCGAGTTGCGCGCTCGCCTCGCCGGGAGACATCGCCAGCACTTCGCTGACGATGCGTTCCGAGCGGCTCGGCCCCGAGCCGTTTTGCGCCCAGGCGATATGGAACGGACGAACCACCACGCGTGAGGGATCGGCGCGCAGCCGCAGCGTGTGATTGTACAATTCCTGCATTCGTCCCCCGTACCGTCCCGATAGCCGGCGCGCAGGGTTCAGGCGACGGCAGTGCGGGGGGTGCTTGCCACGTTTCCGGCGCGCTTTGAAAGTACGGAAATAGCGCAATTCGCCAATTGGAGCGCCAGAATCGACTCGGCGCCCTGATTCCGGTTCAAACCGTGCGGCATCAGCCCATCAAAACAACCGCCATCATGCGCCGTCGCTAGCGGAAGCTCGAGGTCATTGGCACCAAGATACCAGCGATAGGCGCGCATCGCCTCTTCGTACCAGCGCTTGTCCGAAGTGCATTCAAAGGCTGCGACGCAGGCATCGACAGTGGCCTGGGCCTCGAGCGGCTGCTGATCGAACTGCAGCGGCTCGGCATAAGGCCGGCCGAAGCTCTCGCTACCGACCGCACGGAAACGCCCCTCGGGCGAAGTCTGGCGCCCGACGATCCAGTCGAGCGTTTCGAGTCCGACATCGACGAAGTCCTGCCGCCCCAGAACCTTGCCGGCGCGCAGCAGCGCTTCGGGCAGGCGCGCATTGTCGTAAGCGAGCACGATCTCGAACCATTGCCATTCGGGGCGGCGCGCCTGATCGAGCAGGGTGATCAATTCCTCGCCGTAGCGAGTCAGGATATTGCGCGAGAGCGCGTGCCCCGGATGCGCCTCGATCATCGCCGCGGCGCCGAGCATAGCGAAGGCGTGGCTGCGCGGCGCTTCGAGTTCGAGCGCGATCGCCGCCGTGTTGTCGAACAGCATCGAGGCCCAGTCGCGGTGCTTCTGCGCGCGGGCATCGCGGGCCGTGACACCCAGCGCCCAGATCGCGCGGCCGTTCGAATCTTCCGACCCGACATCCTCGCACCAGGTACGGTCGAAGTTCATGAAGTTGCGGAAGCGGCGCTGGTCCGGATTCCACGCATATTGGACGAACCCGCCATAGATGGTGGTCCATTTGTCGCGAAGCGTCTCGTCGATGTCCTCGATCTTGGACATCAGGATCAGCGCGCGGGCATTGTCGTCGATGCAATAGCCGTGGCGGCGATCCGGCACCGAATAGATCGAATGCTGGAGCATCCCGGTCGAATCGCTCATCCGCTCGACTGCGGCGATATCGGGCTTGAGCGTCGCCAGCTCGACGGTCGCCCTCGCGAAGCGACGCGGCTTGGCGGCGACGATCGCGCCGACCTCGCCCATCGCATTCTCGGCAAGACGCGGCCAGACCATCGTGCGGCCGCGGGCATAAGCGCGCTGCGACAGCGCCAGACGCTCCGTCTTGTCGGTCAACAGACGATCGATCTCGCGTGCAAATGCCGCACTGTCGCCGAAATCGACGAGCACGCCATGATCGTCGGCGAGGATCTCGGTCGCATGGACATAGGGCGTCGAGATCACCGGCTTGCCAACCCCGACCGCGTAGGAAAGCGTGCCCGAAGTGATTTGCGCGGGATTGTTGTACGGCGTGACGTAGAGATCGGCGGCCTGGAGATAGTCGATCAGTTCGTCATGCTCGACGAACGCGTCGATGAACTGGACATGCTCGGCGACGCCCTTTTCCGCGGCAAGCGCCTTCAATCGATCGCGATACACTTCGCCTTCGTGCGCGACGAGATTGGGGTGAGTCGCGCCGAGCACCACGTAGAGCGCCGCGGATGCTTGGCGACGACCTGCGGCAGCGCCGCGATCATCGTCTCGATGCCCTTGTTGGGGGCGAGCAGACCGAAGGTCAGCACGACCTCGCGGCCTTCCCAGCCGAATTCGGGCTTGAGGCTGTCGGGATCGGCGAACTGGCGATCGGGCACGCCGTGCGGGATCATGACGATGCTCTTGTCGTTGGCACCGTGGACGCGCTTGAGGATATCGCGGCCCTTTTCGGCCATCACGATGATCCGCGACGAACGGCGCAGCAGCGATTCCATCACCCGGCGCTCGTCGGTGCTCGGCCGCTCGAGCACGGTGTGGAGTGTCGTGATCACCGGGATCGACAGGCGATCGATCAGTGCGATCAGGAATTCGCCGGCGGGGCCGCCATAGATGCCATATTCGTGCTGGATCCACAGCGCCTGCGCGCCGCTGGCCTCGATCGCGCGGGCTGCGTCGAGATAGGCGGAACGGTCATCTTGCGGGATCGCGCGGGTGACCGCTTCGGGATAGTCGTAACGGCCCGGATGGTCGTCCATCGCATAGACGTCGACCTGCAGATCCGGATAGCGCTGCTTGAGCGCATTGTAGGTATCGGTCGTGTACGTCGCGAGTCCGCACTTGCGCGGGAGAAAGTTGCCGATGAGCGCGAGGTGTTTGATCCCCTGTTCGAGCATGAACCGCGCCATTCTTCTTCCTTCGCTACTGCAAACATCAGGCTGTCGAAAACCCGTCTCGCGTCTCCCAACTCTCGCAAAGCAATATGGTTTCATTCTTGTTGCAATGCAACATGCACGAATCCGATGAAGCGTTCTGTAAATGTGAGGTTCAGCCTCGGCCGCGATATCCGGGTACATCCTGGTCCGGGATCCAGACCCCCGCGGGGGGCAGGCCGGACTGCCAGAACACGTCGATCGGGATGCCGCCGCGCGGATACCAATAGCCGCCGATCCGGAGCCATTTCGGCTTCATCTCCTCGAACAGCCGCTCGCCGATGCCGACGGTGCAATCCTCGTGGAACGCGCCATGGTTGCGGAAGCTGCCGAGGAACAGCTTGAGCGACTTTGATTCGACGATCGTCTCGCCGGGAACGTAATCGATCACCAGATGCGCGAAATCGGGCTGACCGGTGATCGGGCAGAGCGATGTGAATTCGGGCGCGGCGAAGCGGATCAGATAGCGGCTGCCGGGGCGCGGATTGGGGACGTAATCGAGTTCCGCTTGTTCCGGTGTGGCGGGGAGCGCGGAGGTCTGGCCGAGGTGCTTGGGTTCCATGCCGGGCATGTAGGCGTTTGCCGAGCGCTTTGCATCCTTCTAGGAGCAAGGGAATGGACGCACTCATAACGGCACAATGGCTCGCGGACGCCCTCGGCACCGACGACCTCGTGGTGCTCGACGCCACTTATACCTCGACGCTGCCCAGATCGGCGAAGCAGGATCCGCGCGCCGAATATGCCGCGGGGCACATCCCCGGCGCATTGCTGCTCGATCTCGACACTTTGGTCGACGCGGAGGATCCGCTGCCGTCGATGTTGCCGCCGCGCGACCTGTTCGAGGCGCGAATGGCGGCATTGGGTATCACCGCGGAGAGCCGGGTGGTGCTGTACGACAACAGCCAGCACAACACCTCCTGCCGGGCCTGGTGGGTGCTCGGCCGCTTCGGCGTCGAGGCGGCGTTGCTCGACGGCGGGATCGCGAAGTGGAAGGCCGAGGGACACCCGCTCGAGCAAGCAGCGCCCTCCCCCGCCCGCAGCGGCTTCGAGGCGGGGATGCCGCAAACGCAGGTGCGCAGCCTCGCCGAGATGCAGGCGACCGACGAGCAGGTCGTCGACGCGCGCTCGGCGGCGCGCTTTACCGGCGACGAGCCCGATCCGCGCAAGGAATGCGCGCCCGGCCATATTCCGGGCTCGAAGAACATCCCGCAGGGCCGCTTCTTCGAAGCCGACGGGACGTGGAAGCAGCCCGAGGCGATCCGCGCCACGTTCGCGCAGGCGGGTATCGACCTCGACAAGCCATTGGTCGCCACCTGCGGATCGGGGATCACCGCTTGCGTGATCGCCTTTGCCGGACATCTGATCGGCCGCGACGTGCCGGTATATGACGGCAGCTGGTCCGAATGGGGCGCGGATCCCGCAACGCCCAAGGCATTGGGACCGGCATGAGCGACGAGAAGGACGCAACCAAAATCGTCCAGGCCGGGCGGCGGGACGAATGGACGCAGGGCGTGGTCAACCCGCCGGTGTGGCGGGCCTCGACCATCCTCTATGATTCGGTCGCCGAGCTGCGCGCACGCGGCGCGGCCGACACGCACCACAAATTGTTCTACGGGCGCCGCGGCACCCCGACCCAATGGTCGCTCGCCGAGGCGCTGACCGAACTTGAGCCGGGAGCCGAGGCCACCCTGCTCTATCCCTCGGGCGTCGCCGCGATCGCCTCGGCGTTGCTCGCGGTGCTCGAGCCGGGCGACGAATTGCTGTTGACCGACAGTGCCTATGATCCGACGCGCAATCTGGCGAACGGGCTGCTCAAGCGCTTCGGGATCACCACGACTTTCTACGATCCGCTGATCGGCGCGGGGATCGCCGAGCTCTGCACCGAGCGGACCAAAGCGATCTTCATGGAGAGCCCGGGCAGCCTGACCTTCGAGGTGCAGGACGTGCCCGCGATCGTCGCCGTCGCGAAGGCACGCGGGATCACCACTTTGCTCGACAACACCTGGGCGACGCCTTTGCTGCTTCCGGCGATCGGGATGGGCGTGGATTATTCGATCCTCGCCTGCACCAAATATGTCGTCGGCCATTCGGACGTGATGCTCGGATCGGTGACTGCCGCCGAGGGCCAGTATCAGCGGCTGCGCGCGGCGACCTATCAGCTCGGCCAGACCGCGAGCCCTGACGACGCGTGGCTCGGCGCGCGGGGGCTGAGGACGATGGCGGTGCGGCTGGATCAGCATGGCCGTTCGGCGCTCAAGATCGCCGAGTGGCTCGAGGATCGGCCCGAAGTGGCGCGCGTGCTCCACCCGGCACTGCCCGATTGCCCCGGCAATATGACTTTCGCGCGCGATTTCCGTGGCGCTTCCGGGCTGTTCTCGTTCGTGCTCAACGGCGGCGGCGAAGCGGCGCGCGCGGCGCTGATCGACGGGCTCAGGCTTTTCGGCATCGGCTATAGCTGGGGAGGGTTCGAGAGCCTCGCGATCCCGGTCGACCCGGAGCGCTATCGCACCGCGACCAAGTGGGAGGCCGAGGGGCCGATGGTGCGGCTCCAGATCGGGCTAGAGGACGCCGACGACCTGATCGCCGACCTCGAGGCCGGGCTCGCCCGCTTCGCCGAGGTCCGCGGGTGATGGAGCGGATCGGGGCCTGGCTGGCGGGACATAATCTGCCAGGTGCCCACGAGCTTTCCGAAGCCGCGATCGCCGGCGGACTGGCGGCGCTGGCACTGCTGCTCGGCTGGCTGGCGGGACGGCATATCGGCACCCGCATCGCGGCATCCTGGGCCGAGCATATCAGCGGCAATGCGGCGAGCTTCCATTTGCGGATCTGCGCGATCATGCGCTGGGGTGTCGCCGCGATCCTCCTCGCCATCATCGCCGCGAGCTGGCCATGGACTCCGCTCGCCTCGCTAATTCTCGGGCTGATCGAGGGACTCGCGGTGGCGATGCTCGCCGCCGGAGTGCTGCGCGGCCTCAATTTGCCGCGCTGGGCGGCGTGGACATTGGCGGCGCTCGCCTTCACCGCGATCCTCAGCAACGCGATCGGCGGATTCGCGGTGGTCGAGACCACGCTCGACCGGGTCGGCATCCAGATCGGGACGCGGCGCTTCTCTTTGCTCTCCGGCCTGACCCTGGGCATCACCGTGCTGCTGCTCTTCGCCGGAGTGCGGCTGGTCAATCGGGTGCTGAGCCATTCGATCGGCAGCGCCCGCGGCTTCGATGCGACCCAGAAATTGCTGGTCCAGAAGCTCGCGGCAATCGCAGTGGTGGTGCTCGCCTTCTTCATCGGAGTCGACCTGCTCGAGATCGACCTGACTGCCTTCGCCGTGTTTTCGGGCGCCTTCGGCCTCGCGATCGGCTTCGGGCTGCAGAAGACGATCGGCAATCTGATCGCCGGAATCATCCTGCTGATGGACCGATCGATCAAACCGGGCGACGTGATCGTGGTGGGCGACAGCTTCGGCTGGGTGAACAAGATCGGCGTCCGCGCGGTCTCGGTGATCACCCGCGACGGCAAGGAGCATCTGATTCCCAACGAGAATCTGATGACTCAGGAAGTGGAGAACTGGTCGTACACCGATCGCAACGTCCGCGTCCGCATTCCGGTGACCGTCGCCTATGATTGCGATCTCAAGCTCGCGCAGGAACTGATGTTGCGCGCCGCGGCGGAAAGTCCCCGGGTGCTGAACAATCCCAAGACCAATGTATGGCTGATGGCATTCGGTCAGACCGGCGTCGAGCACGAGATCCTCGCCTGGATCAGCGATCCCGAGAGCGGCGTCGGCAATGTGCGCAGCGACGTGCTCAACCGGCTGTGGCTGCTGTTCAAGGAGCATGGGATCGCCATCCCCTATCCCGTCCGCGACGTCCGGGTGACAGCCTGGCCGGGGCAAGAAAAGACGTAGATTCGCGCGCGCTACCAACCGTCATCCCGGCGAAGGCCGGGATCTCGTGCCACAGGCCGTTCGCTCGCCGCCTGAGATCTCGGCCTTCGCCGGGCTGACGAGGTTATTAGATTTGGAAGACCCCCCTCCCGTTGGCCATGATCCGCGCCTATCTTGCGGCGGTGAGTTCGCAGCAGATTACCGCTCGTATCGCCGATGGCGTCGCAACGATCCCCTCGGCCGAGTGGGACGCCTGCGCAGGGTCCGACAATCCGTTCGTGTCGCACCGCTTCCTGTCGATCCTCGAACGCTCCGGATCCGCCACTGCGCGAACCGGCTGGCAGCCGCTGCCGATCCTCGTCGACGGCGCGGACGGCTGCGCCGCGGCGATCGCGCCGGCCTATGTCAAGGCGCATAGCCAGGGCGAATATGTATTCGACCATGGCTGGGCCGATGCGTGGGAGCAGGCCGGCGGACATTATTACCCCAAGCTGCAAGTTGCAGTGCCGTTCACCCCGGTGCCGGGACCAAGGCTGTTGCTGCGCGACGCGGCCGCCGCCCCGGCGCTGATCGCGGCGATCGAGGCGGTGACCGATCAGAACGCGCTGTCCTCGGCGCATGTGACCTTTGTCGACGCGGACCAGTTGCACTGGTTCGAGGCGGCGGGCTGGCTGGTCCGCGCGGGCACCCAGTTTCACTGGCAGAATAACGGCTATGCCGGCTTCGACGACTTTCTGGCGGCGCTCTCAAGCCGCAAGCGCAAGGCGATCCGCAAGGAGCGCGCGGCGGCGCTGGAGGGGCTGACGGCACGCCATGTGACCGGGGCCGAGATCAGCGAGGCGCATTGGGACGCGTTCTGGGAATTCTATCAGGACACCGGCTCGCGCAAATGGGGACGGCCATACCTCACTCGCGCCTTCTTCTCGCTGCTCGGCGCCGAGATGGCCGACGAAGTGCTGCTGATTCTCGCCGAGCGCGACGGAGTGCCGATCGCGGGGGCGCTCAACCTGATCGGCGAAGATGCGCTGTACGGGCGCTATTGGGGTGCGATCGAGGAAGTGCCGTTCCTCCATTTCGAGCTTTGCTATTATCAGGCGGTCGACGCCGCGATCGCGCGCGGGCTGGCCCGCGTCGAAGCCGGCGCGCAGGGCGAGCACAAACTGGCGCGCGGCTATGCGCCGGTCACGACCTGGTCGGCGCATTACATCCCGAATCCCGGCTTTCGGCGGGCAGTGGCGGACTTCCTCCTGCGCGAGCGCGAGGCGGTCGAGCGCGAGCAGGAATGGCTGGGCGAGATGATGCCGTTCAAGCGATCCGACTGATCTTCTCCCCTTCCTGAGCGGGAAGGGAAATACTCAGGGCAAAGGCGACGGCGAGGCTTCGGGTTCGGGGAGGTTGCTGGTGAACTGGCGGCCGTCGCTCAGGATCAGGTCGCGTTCCCATTTGGGCAAAGGCAGTTCGCCCGGGCGGATGATCGGCGCCGGGACATTGTGGTCGACGCGGTACAGCCCGCTATTGCTGTGGTCGTCGATATAGACGGGCACCAATCCCTGCAGGAATCTGGCCGGGAACTGCGGCGGGCGGATCATCCAGACATAGTCGAATGCGTCGCGCGGGAAGCGCGCCAGCGCCCAGGGGACCGGCCGCCACCATTCGCGCGGGCACTGGGCGTCGGTCACGATCTGCGAGGGATCGTGCGCGAAACGCTTCGCCGCCGCGTAGCGCACGGTGAGCAATTGCGCCCCGGGCATCGACCATTGATCGTTGGTGTAAGCGAGCTTGCGCTCGAGGGCGAGCGCGGGGACGTGCTGGAGGCGCGTCATCTTCCATTCGTTGTAGCAGGTCTCGCCGACGAAACTTACGAGGCGCGCGCCCTCCGGCAGATGCTCGAGCGCCTTCAGCTCGCGATCGTATGACTTGTCGTAGAGGAAAAAGCTCCACGTCGTCGCCGCCATCCGGGCTGTGAAGAACGCCATGCCGATCGCCGCGACCAAAGCCGCACCGCGCATCGACAGGCCGGGCTTGGGGCGGATCGCGATGATCCCGATCGCCATCAGGAACGGCACCAGCCGCATATCCGCATAGGCCGAGCCGAACACGATCCGCGGCAGCAGGATATAGACCGCGGCGAGGAACAGGAACGACAGGCCGAGATTGCGCGAATATTGGAGATTGGGGTCGCGGATCGCCTTGAACAGCAAAAGGAACAGCACCCCGACCGAGGCGATGTCGAACAACTGCCAGCGATCGCGGAAGACCTGGACGATCCACAGCATCTTGGCGCGCCAGTTGAACCAATCCGCGGTCTGGCCGGTGACATGGCCGCCGCTGCGCCACGCCAGCATCAGCAGCACCGGCGGGGCGAGCACGAGGCACTGGATGGCCGCCTGGAACCAGGGGAGCAGCCAAGCGCGGACGAAGCCCTCGCCGCGATGCGCGTCGTGATGGCGGACCAGTTCCGACGAGAAAGCGAGTACGCCGAGCACGCCCCAGCCGAAAGTGTGGGTGATCCAGATCAGCACCGAGATCGGCAGGAACACCATCGAGCGAAAGCCGTATTTGCCGAGCCGGCCCAGCCGCAGCCACCAGCCGAAGCCGATCAGCGCTAGCCCCATCGACAGCGCGAAATTGACGAAGCCGAAATGGAAGGGAAAGGCATAAGCCAGCGGCAGCGCGAACAATGCGGTCGCGGGAATGCGGCCATGCACCTCGCGCGCGATCATCAGCAGCCCGGCGACGGTCAGCGCCGGAATCGCAATGACGATCAGCTTGACCGCGAGTTCGAGACCGAACAGCTTCGACATCGGGATGACCAAAAGGTCGACCCCGAGATTGCCCATCAGGCTCCAGTTGAAATTATACCATTCATGGAGATGCGGCATCTGCTCGTAGACGAGCTGGACGCGGTAGCGCCCCATATGGCCGGGCAAATCGACGAGCGGCGGGATATCGGGCCAGAGCAAGGGCATGACGGCCATGAACGTGGCGAGCGCCACGAACCATCGTGTCTGCCACCAATGCCGCGCTTCGCCCCTGTCCATCGCGCGGCTTTAGGGAGCGCGCGGGGGAGCCGCAAGCGTGCGGTTAGCGTACGATGCGGTAGAGACGCAGGGGCGTGTTGGCGAGCGGCAGCGGCTCGAGCCAGGCGGGCGGGCGGTTTGCCTTGAGCGAAGCGGCCATGCTGTGCGGGAAAGCGGTGCCGACCTCGACCTCGTCGAAGTCCGCCGGACAGAAAATGACATAACCGACGCGCCAGTGCGCGGCGATCGCGCGCGCCTGATCGGGCGTGCCGAGATAGAAGCGATAGACCGCCATGTTGCCGACATTGTTGCGATGATAGCCGGCGCCGATCGTCGAATGCCGCGTCGATGCGATCAGATAGCCGGCGACATTGGTGCCGGCCATCACGGTGCCGGCCGGATATCGATCGACTTCGGACCAGGTATCGCCGACGGTGCACGCGACCTGGACGCTCAGCACATCCGATGCGCGGGGGCGGTCGAACAACGCTCCCACCTCCTGCGGCAACCGCAGATAGACGAGGCCTGCACTCGCCAGCCAGGCGCCGGCCAGCGCCGCGAGCCGCCAGCGCGGCGCGCGGCGCGCGGCGAGAATCAATCCGGCGAGCACCGGCGCGGCGAGCGGCGCCCCGATATAGGCGCCGCGGGACTGGACCAGCATCACCAGCGCCGAAATCGCCAGTGTCGTCACGATCGGTGCGAAGACCGGCCACCGCTTCGGTTCGCGCGCGACCATCCAGACCGAAACCGCGCAGGCCATCGCAACCAATCCGCCAACGGCAAGCATCGACGCGACCCCGTTCTGCTCGAACACGCCGTTGGCTTCGACGATATGCGGGTAGAACAAGGTCAGCAGCAACGGATCCACCGCGCCATAGGGGCCGTTGATACAGCCGGGATAAGCGAACAGCGTAGCGCCAAGCGCCAGCCCGCCCAGCGCGATCCCCGCGCCGAGACGCCAGCGCCAGTTTCGCAGGACGGGATGCAACGCGACGAGCAGGCCGAGCGCGACCGCGCCCGCGAGCGTCCCCGTCGCCGAAGCCGGAGTGAAAGCGTCGCAAAATTCGCTGCTCCAGAAGCTCGGGCGCAGGAAAAGCAGGAAGAGCAGGGTCGCGCCGGCCAGCGCGGCGGCAAAACCGGCCATCCGCTCGCCTGCGGCGGGTTGCCCCGCTACCCAGCCGAAGAACGCGACTGCGATCACCGCGACGACCTGTGGCGCACTTTCCAGTCCGACGACGAGGCTGACCGCCGCAACCGCGCCCGCGATCAACCCGGTCCGCGCACTGGGCTGGCGCATCAGCAACAGGACGAGCAGCTGGATCAGCACCGCCTGCAAGGCGTGATGGTCGATCCGGCCAGGGATGAATATCGTGGTGCCGGGAAATGCGAGAGCGGTGAGGACCGCGGCGATCGGCCCAGCCCCCGGCCCCCATAACCGCCGCCCGATCCGCGCCGAGAGGAACAACGCGCAGGCGAAGAGGACTGCCGGGTAGAGTAGCACCGCAGTCAATTCGGCGTAATGCCGCCCGACGAAAGGCGTCGCCGCCAGGATGATCGCGGCGATCCCGAAATCGTTGATGCGCGACCAGTGCATCAGCGCACCAGCAGGCGGCGCCATACGATATTGGGTCCAGTCGTTGATCGCCTGGCCGGCGATCCAGTCACGGACCTGCAATAGCCGCATCGCATCGTCCGGATCGGGCAGCATGAGCCGGCTGAGCCGTGGCCAATCGGTGATCGACCAACAGATCGACAGGCCCGTCGCGAGCAGAATCGCCACGATCAGGTCGAGACGAATTGCAGGACCCCGCGGATCCCTCGGGCGGGCTTCGGTCATCGAAAGGAGATCAGCGCGAAAGCACGGTCACGAAATGGAGCCCGCGATCGAACAGCCATGAAAAGGGCCGCGGATAGAGCGCGAGGCGGGTGGCGAACTTGCTGGTGCCGAGATGGAGCCTCGCCCAGATCGCCTTCCATTCTCGGTGTGACAGATAATTGTACGGCAGGCGCACGCCGTGCGCGGCATTGCCGACCCAATCCATGAAGCGCAAAGTCGGCCCGGCCGCGATGCCGTCGCGCAGATGATCCTTGATCACGACCATCGGCGCCACCCGCGCGATTTCGGCGAGCACCGCCGCAGGATCGTCGGTATGGTGGAGCACGTCGACCACCATCGCCGCGTCGAACGAATCGTCGCCGAACGGGATGTGCGCGCCGTCATAGGCATGGACCGGTATCGCCGTGCCGGGACGCACCAGCACGTCGATGCCCTCGATCGACACGTCCGGGCGGATCTGCATCACCAGCGCCGCGAGATCGCCGCTGCCGCAGCCGACATCGAGCACGCGCGCGCCGTGCGGCAGCCGTTCGGCAATCGCCGCGGCGAGCGTGCGGACGCGTCGGTTGAACACCAGTTTGCCATGAACGGTACCGAGCATCGTCATCTCCCTTGGGCGTGCGCGACGCTAGCGCGGCAATCGATGAAATTTGGTTAACGATATCTTCCGGCTCTTCCGGCGCGCGGGCGACGCGCCTCGCGCTGCCCATCTCATCGGGCCCGTCTCATCGGGAAAGTCCGCACAGGGGCGTTAACCAGATATTTCAGCCCGTGCCCCCAGACCGGCAAGACACAGGAGATGCCATGTCCGCCGCTGCGCTGCTAAAGGCCAACCCCGAAACCCCGCGCGCCCGTCGCACGGCCGAAATCGAGCTGACGATCGTGATGCCGTGCCTCAACGAGGCCGAGACGATCGCCGTCTGCGTCAAGAAGGCGCGCGCGTTTCTGGCCGAGCATGCAATCGCCGGCGAAGTCATCGTCGCCGACAACGGATCCATCGACGGCTCGCAGCAGATCGCCAATGCGCTCGGCGCGCGGATCGTCCACGTCCCCGCGCGCGGCTATGGCGCCGCGCTGATCGGCGGAATCGAGGCGGCGAAGGGCAAATATGTCGCGATGGGCGACGCCGATGATTCGTACGATTTCGGCGGACTGATGCCGTTCGTCGCGGCGCTGCGCGAAGGCGCGGACCTCGTGATGGGCAATCGCTTCCAGGGCGGGATCGCCCAGGGCGCGATGCCGCCGCTCCATCGCTGGCTCGGCAATCCGGTGCTCAGCTTCCTCGGCCGCACGTTCTTCGACATCCCGGTGGGCGATTTCCACTGCGGGCTCCGCGCGTTCCGCCGCGACAGCATATCGGGGCTCGGGCTGACTGCGCCCGGGATGGAATTCGCCAGCGAGATGGTGGTCAAGGCGGCGATCTCGAAGCTCGACATCCGCGAAGTGCCGACGACGCTGCAGCCCGACGGACGCAGCCGGCCGCCGCATCTGCGCACCTGGCGCGACGGCTGGCGGCATCTGCGCTTCCTGCTGATCTACGCCCCCAAATTCCTGTTCCTCTATCCCGGCCTCGCGCTCGCCGTGGCGGGGCTGATCGGTGTGCTCGGGTTGGTCCGGGGCGACGTGCGGATCGGGGATGTCGAGTTCGGCATTCACACGATGATCTTCGCGGCGATGGCCGTACTGATGGGATCGCAGCTGATCGGGCTGTCGGTCATGGCGAGGCGCTACGGGGCGATTGCAGGAATGTGGCCCGAAAGCGGCCTGATGCGACGCGTGCGCAACTGGTTTTCGGTCGAGCGCGCGTGCGTCGGGGGCGGCCTGATGCTCGCGCTCGGCATCGGCGGCGCCGTCACCGCGACGGCGATCTGGGCGTCGAGCGGCTTCGGCGGACTCAATCCCGCCGCGCTGATGCGGCTGACGATCCCGTCGATGCTGCTCGGCTGTCTCGGGCTTCAAACCGTCGTGACGGCGTTTTTCATTGGACTGCTCGACCAGCCGCGCGGCTAGCCGTCGCGCCGTCCCAGCAACCGCAGCCGCAATGCGTTCAATTTGATGAAGCCCGCGGCGTCGCGCTGGTCATAAGCGCCCTGATCGTCCTCGAAAGTGACGACCTTCTCGCTGTACAGGCTGTTGGGCGAGCGCCGGCCGGTGACGATGACATTGCCCTTGTAGAGCTTGAGGCGGACGGTACCGGTCACCTTTTCCTGGCTGTGATCGATCGCGGCCTGGAGCATCTCGCGCTCGGGGGCGAACCAGAAGCCGTTATAGATCAGCTCGGCATAGCGCGGCATCAACTCGTCCTTGAGATGCGCGGCGCCGCGATCCAGCGTGATCTGCTCGATCCCGCGATGGGCGAGATGGTAGATCGTGCCGCCCGGCGTCTCGTACATGCCGCGCGACTTCATGCCGACGAAGCGGTTCTCGACCAGATCGAGCCGGCCGATGCCGTGCTTGCGGCCGAGTTCGTTGAGCGCGGTCAGCAAGGTAGCGGGCGACATGGCCTCGCCGTTCAGCGCGACGCCGTCGCCGCGCTCGAAATCCACCGTGATCGTCTCGGGCGCGTCGGGCGCGTCCTCGGGATTGACCGTGCGCGAATAGACATAATCGGGGACCTCGTCCCACGGATCCTCGAGCACCTTGCCTTCGGACGAGGTGTGGAGAAGGTTTGCGTCGGTCGAGAACGGCGCCTCGCCGCGCTTGTCTTTGGCGACTTCGATCTGGTGCTGCTCGGCGAACTCGATCAGCCGGGTGCGGCTGGTGAGATCCCATTCGCGCCACGGGGCGATGACCTTGATGTCGGGATTGAGCGCGTAATAGCCGAGTTCGAAGCGGACCTGATCGTTGCCCTTGCCGGTCGCACCGTGGCTGACTGCGTCCGCACCCACCAGCTTGGCGATCTCGATCTGGCGCTTGGCGATCAGCGGCCGCGCGATCGACGTGCCGAGCAGATACAGCCCCTCATATTGCGCATTGGCGCGCATCATCGGGAAGACGAAGTCGCGGACGAACTCCTCGCGCAGATCGTCGATGAAGATGTGCTCGGGCTTCACGCCGGCCCGCTCGGCCTTGCGCCGCACCGGCTCGAGTTCTTCGCCCTGGCCGAGATCGGCAGTGAAGGTCACCACTTCGCACTGATATTCCTGCTGGAGCCACTTCAGGATCACGCTCGTGTCCAGTCCGCCCGAATAGGCGAGGACGACGCGGTTGATCTTGTCGGACATGAGGCAGGCGACTCCAGAGGTGCGGGAAACCGGGGCGCTCTAGGGTTCCTGCACCCGCCGCGCAACTATGCTATGGTTTCGCAGGGAGACGAAGATGGCCGAAATCAAGACGAAGGCGACGCCCGAAAGCGTCGATGCGTTCATCGAAGCGGTGTCCGATCCGGTCCGCCGCGCCGATGCGAAGGCGGTCGCGGCGTTGATGGCGCAGGTGAGCGGCGAGACGCCGGCGATGTGGGGGGCCACCATCATCGGTTTCGGCAGCTATCACTATCGCTACGACAGCGGCCATGAAGGCGAGATGTGCCGGCTGGGGTTCAGCCCGCGCAAAACCGAGCTGGTGCTCTATGTGCTCAACGGCTCCCCCGAGCAGGACGCGCAGCTCGCGCGACTGGGCAAGCACAAGACCGGCAAAGCCTGTCTCTATATCAAGAAGCTCGCCGACGTGGACCTGGCCGTGCTCGAGGAATTGATGCGCGACCAGCTCACATCGATGGATGCGCGCTATCCGCGCTGACTCCAGTGCTCCTGCGAAGGCAGGAGCACTAGGTGTTTCAGCCGGCCTGCGCGGACATCCGCGCAGGTTCCTCGGACGAATCGCGCAACGCCGCTTCCGTCTCGATCATATAATCCCGCGTGATCGGCAACGCCGTGCGCGAGCGGGATAGCTGGAGCTGATAATTGACCAGCCCGCCGTTGAGGAACCCGACATACGAGCCGGCGAGATAGAAGGTCCACATCCGGAAGAAGCGTTCGTCGTAGAGCGCGACGATCTCGTCTCGCGCCGCGACGGTGCGATCATACCAGGCCTTGAGCGTGTGGGCATAGTGCAGCCGCAGCACTTCGAGGTCGGTGGGGAACATGCGCAGCCCTTCATAGCCGCGCGCAATCTCCGACAGCGCCGGGATGTAGCCGCCGGGGAAGATATATTTGAGCGTGAACGCGTCGGTGACGCCGGGCGCGCCGGCGCGGCCGATCGTGTGGAGCAGCATCACGCCTTCCGGGGTGAGCAGCTCGCGCACCTTGCGGAAGAAGGTGCGGTATTGCGGCGTGCCGACATGCTCGAACATACCGACCGAGACGATCCGGTCGAACTGCCCGGTCATCGCGCGATAGTCGATCAGCTCGAAGCGCACCTTGCCGTGCATGCCGCGCTCGGCAGCGCGCTCGCGGGCGACTTTGAGCTGCTCCTCCGAAAGCGTGATGCCGACGACTTCGGCACCGGTCTTCTCGTGCAGGTACAGCGCCATCCCACCCCAGCCGCACCCGATGTCGAGCACGCGCATCCCCGGCTCGATCGCCAGCTTGGCGGCGATATGCGCCTTCTTGTCGAGCTGGGCCTGTTCGAGGCTGTTGCCCGGATCGGTGAAATAGGCGCAGCTATATTGGCGGTCGGCATCGAGGAAGAGATCGTAGAGCCGCCGCGACAGATCGTAATGATGCGCGACGTTGCGCTTCGCCTGCCGCGCCATGTTGTAGCGGCCGATGCGGTGCTTGATTGTGTTGAGCAGCCGGCTGAGCGGCTTGGGTTCGAGCGCGGCGGTGGCGTCCTCCCAGCGATTGTTGCCGGTCATCAGCACGAGCAGATCGAGGATGTCGCCCTGCTCGATCGTCAGCCGGCCGTCCATGAAGCATTCGGCGGCGCCCAGCGAGGGATTGCGGACGATCGCCGCGGCGGCGCCGGGTGCGAAGCGGATCGTGACCGGCCTGATCGCGGGATCGGACGCGCCGAAGCTGCGGCTGGCGCCATCGGCGTGGAATATGGTGAGTTCGCCACGCTTCACTGCGCGTGCGAAGAATGTGTCGATCAACGCCATAGACCGTCCTGCACCAACAGCCCCCGCCGGCCTGCTAAATTAGGTGCGTAACGACTTTTTGCAATGCGGAAAAATGCAAGCGGATGTGGCGAATCGTCATCCCCGTTCGCCGGGATGACGGAAAGCTAGATCCCGGCATACCATTCATAGCCGTTCGAATCCTCCCAATAGCCGCCCTTGCCTGCGCCGGTCCCCGCGAGGCTCGCCACCGCTTCGATCCGCATGACGTATTTCGCGTGCTTGTAGCCGAGCTGGCGCTCGACCCGCAGGCGCAGCGGCGCGCCATGACCGACGTTGAGGGGGGCGTCGTTCATCGCCCAGGCGAGAATCGTCTGAGGGTGGAAGGCGTCGACCAGATCGATCGATTCGTAATAGGGCGTGCCGCCGAAGCGATCCGCGCAGTGGAAGACGATGTAGCGGGCGGTGTCGCGGATGCCGGCCAGCTGCAACACCGTCTCGAGCCGCGGCCCCTGCCATTTGCCGATCGCGCTCCACCCTTCGACGCAATCGTGGCGGGTGATCTGCGCGCGCTGGGGCAGCGACCGGATCTGCGCGAGGCTGAGGCTCAGCGGCCGCGCGACAAGACCGTCGACGCGCAGCCGCCAGTCGGCGAAGCGGTTCGCCGCGAGCGCATTATATTCGGGCGTGTTCGGGTTGGCGGTGCCGTTGACCCGGAAGATCGGGCTGCGCTGATCGGGGCGAAATTGCCGCGCCAGCGCGGCGCGGCCGGTGATCGAGCGCTGGAGGAAAAGATGGGCCTCCTCGGCGCTCAGCAGCGCCGGGCTGTCGGTGAGCGAATCGCAGCCGGGAAGCAGCGATGCCCCGGTGCCGATCAGAAGAGTGCGGCGGCTGATCACGAAGGGTCTTCGGGCGCGCGCCACCAGCCGGTGAGCATCGCGCGGACTTCGTTGATCGGGCCGGCGAGGATGACCAGCGTGAGATGGACGATCACGAACAAGGTCATCCCCGCCATCGCGATGAAGTGCACTGACCGCGCCGACTGGCGGCCGCCAAACAGATCCGCCAGCCACGGCCACATGCCGGGCGAGAGCGCGAGCCCCGAGGCGATCAGCAGCGGGATCAGCACGAAGACCACCCCGGCATAACTGAGCTTCTGGAAGATGTTGTAGGCGCGCGGGTCTTCGGAATCGTGAAAGCGCAAGGCGAGATGCGCCTTGAGATCACTCCACAAGGCGCGCGGCGCGAGATCGCCGCGGCGGATGCGCAGGTCGCGCTGGATGTGCCGGTTGATCAGCCCGACGATCATGTAGGCGAGCAGCCCGAAGCCGAGCACCAGAGCGAAGAACAAATGCCAGTGGCGCGCGCCGGCGAGGCTGTAATGGCTCGGGATCGTCGCCCAGCCGGGGAAGCGCGGCAGCTCGAGCCAGGCGGGATCGAAATTCGCGCCATAATGCCCCCAATAGAGCCGCGGATGCGCGTTGAAGATCATCAGCCCGCTGGGGATCAGGATCAGGATCGCGAGCGCGTTGACCCAATGCCAGATGCGCGTGAACAGCCGGTGTCGGTACACCATGCGGCGCTCGATACGGGGCTCGGGGATGGGCTCCATCGCTGCCGGCATAGCCTATCCGCCGTAGGCGCGCACGAAGAAGACGAGCGTCGTGGCCCCGGTGACCAGCAATGTCCACACCCGCACCATGCCGGGCGACAGCCGCTTGCCGATCACTGCGCCTAGCCAGCCGCCCAAGATCGACCCGAGCAGCATCGGCAGGCACGCCCACCACCACACCATCGCGAAGCCGATAAAGATGAACGCCGCCGCGAAGTTCGCAACGGCGAGCATCAAGGTCCGGATCGCGAACAACTCGCGCGGGCGGATATTGGCGAGGAGCCCGTAGACAGCCGTGGTGATCAGCCCGACGCCGCCGCCGAAATAGCCGCCATAGATGCCGAGGAACGCCTGGGTGATCAGCAAGGTCCGCCGCCCGATCGTGACGCGCGCATGCAGCCAGTCCGCCGCGCGCTTGCCGAACACCATCACCGCGAAGGCGAACAGCAGCAGCCATGGGATGAGTATGTCGAAGGTCTCGCTAGGGGTGAGGACGAGCAGCAGGCTGCCGACCAGCCCGAACGCAAAGGTGATCGCGGCGAGCAGCCTGACCGACATGCCGGCGACCGGGCCAAGCTCGTCGCGATACGCCCAGGCGCTGGTCCCCGCGCCGGGAAGCAAGGCGACATTGGAAGTGGCATTGGCGATGTTGGCGGGGAGGCCCAGCGCGATGAGCGCGGGCAAGGTCGCGAAAGTGCCGCCTCCGGCGAGCGCGTTCATTGCACCGCCGACGAGACCCGCTGCAGCGGCGAGCAGAAGATTGGAGGTGCTCATCGAAACGCCCTATGCCGGAAAGCGCGAGACGCTCAATGTCGCGCGAGGAATTTCGACTGAGGGGGCACGCGATGGACGAGGTGCTGGCCGACTATGCTGCAGCGGCGACTCCGGCGCTGATCGCCGGTTACGACGAACTTTCGTCGGCACGGATCTATGCGCCTGTGCGCGACTTTCTGCCGCGCGAGCCCGCCCGGATCGCCGATATCGGCGCGGGCACGGGCCGCGACGCGGCGTGGTTCGCCGGGCAGGGCCACCGCGTCCTGGCGGTCGAGCCGGTGCGCGAATTCCGCGAGGCAGGCAGTGCGCTCCACGGCGACAGGATCGGATGGCTCGATGACCAGCTTCCCGAGCTTGCCAGGCTTCAGTCGCACGGGCCGTTCGATCTGGTGATGCTGTGCGCCGTATGGCACCATCTCGACACGCCCGGCCGCGCCTGTGCAATGCCGAGCCTCGCGCAGGTCACGGCGCCGGGCGGCCGGCTGATTCTATCGCTTCGCCACGACCCTGCCCCCGGCCGCGGCACCTTTCCCGCGCCGCCGGAAGAGACGATCGACCTTGCGGGCGCAGCGGGCCTCGATTTGGTCCACCGGGCCGAGGCCGGGTCGGTGCACCCCGAAAGCCGCGCGAAGGGAGTCCGCTGGACCTGGCTCGTCCTGACGAAGGACGCGCGCGATTAGCCCAGCGCCGCCTGCTTTTCCTCGGCGAGCCGGTCGAGTTCGGCGCGGCTCTTTTTCTCCGACGCGGTCTTGAGCTGGCCGCAGGCGGCGTCGATGTCGCGGCCGCGCGGGGTGCGTATCGGGGCCGAATAGCCCGCCTCGAAGATGATCGTCGAGAAAGCACGGATCCGCTCGGGCGTCGAACATTCGTAGGGCGCGCCCGGCCACGGGTTGAACGGGATGAGGTTCACCTTGGCGGGAAGCTTGTACTTCTTGATCAGCCGGACGAGCTCGTGCGCCTCCTCGTCGCTGTCGTTCTTGTCGCGGAGCATGACATATTCGAAGGTGATGCGGCGAGCGTTGTTCGCGCCGGGATAATCGGCGCACGCCTGGAGCAGCTCCTCGATCCCGTATTTGCGGTTGATCGGCACGATCTCGTCGCGGACTTCCTTGGTCACCGCGTGGAGCGAGACTGCGAGGTTGACGCCGATCTCCTCGCCCGCGCGCGCCATCATCGGGACGACGCCCGAAGTGCTGAGCGTGATCCGCCGCTTCGACAGCGCGAGGCCGTCGCCGTCCATCACCAGCTTGAGCGCATCGCGGACATTGTCGAAATTGTAGAGCGGCTCGCCCATGCCCATCATCACGATGTTGGTGAGCATCCGCCCCTCGGGCTGGCTCGGCCATTCACCGAGCGCGTCGCGCGCGAGCATCACCTGCCCGACGATCTCGCCCGGAAGCAGGTTGCGCACCAGCCGCATCGTGCCGGTGTGGCAAAAGCGGCAATTGAGCGTGCAGCCGACCTGGCTCGAGACGCATAGGGTACCCCGGTCGGCATCGGGGATGAAGACCATCTCGTAATCCTGGCCGTCGTCCGAGCGGAGCAGCCATTTGCGGGTGCCGTCGGTCGAGACCTGCGCCTCGACCACCTCGGGGCGGCTGATCACGAAGCGCTGCTCGAGCCACGGCTGCATGACCTTGGAGATGTCGCTCATCAGCGCGAATTCGGTGACGCCGCGATTGTACATCCAGTGGAAGATCTGCTTGGCGCGGAGCTTCGCCTGTTTCGGCTCGAGCTGCGCGGTCTCCAGCGCCATGCGCAGATCGAGCTTCGACAGCCCGAGCAAATCGATGCGGCCATCGGCGCGCGGCTTGAATTCCCGCGGGACCGGCACGGGATCGATGTGCCCCGGAATGGGCATGAGGGCGGCCGACTCTGTATGCATGCGCGCCATGTAGGCGATTTCGCGCCGCTTTTCCACACCCGCGCGGAAGCGATGCGAACCGGCCCCGTCGGTGCCCTTGTCCCGCGAATCGAACGCCGCATCGCGGAACGGGTTGCCACCCGGGACCCCGACTGACCAGCTTGCGTTCAACAGGGGCACCCACAACCGGAGTGACACATGAAGTTTCGCAATTCCACGCTGATCGCCGCTGCGGCGGTCCTCGCCGCACCGTCGGCCTTCGCCCAGACTACCCAGACCAGCCCGGCACCGCCGACTACCACCGAAGCGGCGCCGGCGACCGGCACTTCGGGTGCCGGCACTGCCGCCACCGCCACCGTCACCGAGGCGGAAGTCAACCAGTTCGCCACTGCGGCGCTGGCAGTCGGCAAGATCCGTCAGGATGCGGCGGTCGCCGAACCCGACAAGAACGCCAAATCGGTCGAGGCGATCACCGCGACCGGCCTCACCGCCGCGCGCTTCAATGAGATCGCCCAGACGATGCAGGGCGATCCGGTGCTCAACAAGCGCATCCAGGACGCAGCTGCCAAACAGGCACCCGCGGCTGGCGCGGCCGCACCGGCCCAACGCTGAGGTCTTGCGGGCGGCGGTGCGGTCGCCGCCCCGGCCTGACGGCGTCAGGCCGCAATCCCCAGCGCGGCGAAAGTCGCCACAAGGGATTCGGGGAGCGGCGTATGCGGCTCCTCGCCGAGCAATTCCACCAGGTCACGATTGTCGAGCTGGACCGGGTGGCGCCAATAGGCCCGCATCTCGATCATCTCGCGCATCGTCGGGTTGAACGGCGCTATCAGCGGCAGTGCCCACCATGGCATGCCCCGGACGGGCAGCCGCCTGCCCAGCGCCTCGCGAATCGCGTCGACGAAGCGCGTGCCGTCCGCGTCCCAATGCCCGGCGAAATGATAGCGCGCGCTCTGCGCCATTTCGCGCTCGCGGCCCAGCAGCCGAGCAAAAGTCTCGCCGACATCAGGCAGATAGGCCCATGCATGGCCGACCCCCTTCGCACCCGGATAGAGGATCGCACGCGCCGTCCCCGGTTTGACCATTCCCTGCGAGAGCCAGCTATTGCCCGGGCGGGGTCCGTAGAAATCACCGGCGCGCAGGATCAAGGTCCGGCCTCCCGAAGTCGCGAGGCTGCGCTCCATTTCCATGCGGATCCTGCCCTTGCGTGTCCGCGGCTGCTGCGGCGAATCCACGCGGGCGAGCTGCGTCGCGGCCGGATCGTAATTGTAGATAGTCCCCGGCAGTGCCAGGCGCGCGTCATTGGCCCGCGCCGCGGCGATGCTGTTGGCGAGCATCGCGGGCACCTGCTCGGGCCAGCCGCGATAGCCCGGCGGATTCACTGCATGAACGATCGCCGAAACCCCCTCTGCCGCGCGCAGTACCGCCGCGGAATCCAGCGCATCACCCTCGATCCACCTGATGTCGGGATCGAGCGTGGGCCGCAGCGAGCGCACCAGGCCGCGCACGTCCCAGCCGTGGCGGAGCAGCGCCCGCGCCGTCTCGCCGCCCACCCCGCCGGTCGCACCGAGCACCAAAGCAGTCTTCGTCATTTCGCTTCTCCCGTTGATCATGAGCAGGAGATGCGCGCGAGGCAGCTCAAATAAAATTGTCGTGCATGCACAGCTCGCCTATACAAAATTGATGAGCGCCCTCGACATTGGGATCGATTGGGAACGGCAGCGGGCGTTCCTCGCGGTGATTAGCGAGGGCAGCCTGTCGGCGGCGGCGCGACGGATCGGGGTGGCGCAGCCGACCGTGCGGCGGCGGATCGAGGAGCTCGAGGTCGAAATCGGCACGCCGCTGTTCACGCGCAGCCCGAGCGGACTGCTGCCGACCGCGCGGGCCGAGGCGCTCGCCGGGCATGTCCGCGCGATGGCACTGGCGGCGGAGGCGTTCGTGCGCTCGGCATCGGCGGAAGCGGGCGAAATCGCCGGGCGCGTGCGGATCACCGCCAGCGATGTAGTGGCGATCGAAGTGCTGCCGCCGATTCTCGCCACTCTGTCGCGGAAGCACCCGGAGCTGGTGATCGAACTCAGCCCGAGCAATCGCAACGAGGACGTGCTCCGCCGCGAGGCCGATGTGGCGGTGCGGATGGTCGCGCCGCAGCAGGAGGCGCTGGTGGCCCAGCGCATAGGCGCGATTCCGCTGGGGCTGCACGCGACGGCAGACTATCTCGCGGCGCGCGGCACGCCGCGATCGCTGGCGGAGGTGCGCGGGCATGTACTGATCGGAGTCGAGCACGACACGCCGGTGTTGCGCGCGCTGCAGGCCGGCGGGCTGCCGATCCGCCGCGACGATTTCGCCTTCCGCAGCGATCATGACCTTGCCCAGCTCGCCGCGATCCGCGCGGGGCTCGGCATTGGAGTCTGTCAGGTGCCGCTGGCTGCTCGGGAAGGGCTGGTGCGGCTGGTGCCCGACGCCTTTGGCTTCGATCTCGAGACGTGGGTGGTCTGCCACGAGGATCTGCGCGGAGTCGCCCGGGTGCGTGCGGTGTTCGATGCGCTGGTGACGGGACTCAGGAGGTATCTTCGCCCTCTCCCATCCGGAGAAGGCGATGTTACCGCCCCGCGCACCCCAATGCCGCCGCGTCGATCGCAGTCGCGGCGCCCTTGAGGCCATAGGTGTCGGCGAAAGCGGCGCCGTTGATCGCGATCGTCTCCACGCTCATGCTGCGGCCGTCGCGGATCGCTGCGACGATTGCGGCGTCGGTGCGGGCGTCGGGCGCCCAGGCGTCGGCGTCGCCGGCACGCAGTTCGAACCGCCGCTCGCCGATCGCCAGCGTCACGCGCGCATTGGGCGCGCGCTGACGGCTGAGGCGGATGTGGAGCTGGTTGCGCAGGCCCTGCCCCGGCCATGTCGCGATGCTGGCGAAGGGCTGGCCGTTGCGCACGCGCATCACCGGCCTGGCGATCGCGAAGCAACGCAGCGGCGAGGGATCGCGGAACGCCCCCCAGCTGCCATAGGTGCCGAGCGCGTCGCGCGGCGGCACCAGGAGGAGCAACGCGAGCGCGATCATGCCGGCGCGGCGCCGCGACCGGTGCCGAGATGGACGATTTGCTCGACCCCGTGCTCGATCCGCACGATCGATCCCTGCGGCAGATCGGGCGCCACCGACGCGCCGAATTGCGGCATCACATGTGCGCCGGTCATCACCCCGCGCAGAATCCGGCTCGACATGCCGTGCATGATCACCAGCCGGTCGCCAGGATCCTGATCGGTATCGGCGAGCCAGCCCGATACCCGCACGGCGATAGAATCATACCATTCGCCGCCCTCGGGAGGGCGCGTGTAGAGCCCGTGCTCGAGATCGAGGAAGGTGCCGACCTCCTTCTGCAGATCGGCATAATAGCGCCCGCTCCACGCGCCCATGCCGATCTCAATCAGGCGATCGTCGGTTTTCGTCTGGTGCCAGTCGAGCTCGAGATGCTCGGCGATGATCGCCAGCGTCTGGAGCGCCCTGCCCGCGCTCGACGACCACAAAGTCAGCTTCGGCTTCGCCCCGAGCAATGCGCGCAAAGCCGCGCCCATCGCATCGGCCTGCGCGAAGCCAGCGCGCGTGAGCGGGGTGTGCGGGTGATCGCCCTGCATCCGGGCGGCGATGTTGAACACGGTCTCGCCGTGACGGGCGATGAAATCGCGGCCCATTCTATTGCTGAGGGGGCGGTTGCTGGCTGGCATGGCCGTCATCCTCAGCGTCTCCCGCCGCCGAAGGCAATGGCCGATTTTCGTCAGCCATGATTTTGCCTCGTTTCGTTCAGGCAACAAACAGGTGCCTTACCGCATCAGCACACCAGCTCGGAGACGGGCTTTGTATCAGTATCGGGAGTATTCATATGCGTAAGCTCATCCTCGCCGCACTCGTGGCATCCGCCGCGGCAACCCCGGCCTTCGCGCAGGACGCGACCTTCTCCGGCCCGCGCGCCGAATCGATCGTCGGCTGGGACCATGTCGGCGACGATTCGCTCAGCAACGGATCGCGCGACGGCGTCGTTTATGGCGGCCAGATCGGCTATGACTATCAGGCTGGCAAAGCCGTGTTCGGCGTGGAAGGCGAAATCACCGGCGCCACCACCAAGGACACCGCGAACGGCGTGCTCGTCGCGGGCGACCGGCTGAAAGCTTCGGCGGGGCGCGATCTCTATGTCGGCGGCCGCGCCGGCTTCGTCGTGGGCGAGCGCGCGCTGATCTATGCCAAGGGCGGCTACACCAATGCGCGGTTCAACACGCATTACACCTCGACCACCAGCGACATCGAGGATCATGACAATGTCGGCGGCTGGCGCGTCGGTGCGGGCGCCGAGGTCAAGCTCAACGACAAGGTCTATCTGAAGGGCGAGTACCGCTATTCTAAGTACGATTCGGACAGCGCCGGCATCGATGCCAAGCGTCACCAGGTGGTGGGCGGCGTCGGCGTGCGGTTCTGAGCTAGCTGACCAGATCCTCCCTCGCGAAGCGGGGGAGGATTCAAGCGAACCCGCCTGTTGCAAAAATGCCACCATTTCCGCTGTTTATGTGAGGTTCATGCAACTCGGGACTCGCATCCCCAGTTATGGACCGGCTCGCACGAACAAGCGGGCCAGTACCCAAGGAGTAGTTATGCGTAAGCTTGTTTTCGTCGCCGCTTTGGTCGCCTCGTCGGCCCTGTCCGCTCCCGCCTTCGCGCAGGATGAGGCCCCCCGCGGCCCCAGCGGCTTCCGGGTCGGCGTGGTCGGCGGTCTCGACATCCTGCGTCCGGGCAGCTCGGAAGACACCGACATCGACGGTGACGACCAGAGCACCGAGGGCGCCCTTTACGGCGTCGAGGCCGGCTACGACATCCCGCTCGGCGGCGCCGTGCTCGGCGTCGAGGCCGAACTCACCGATTCGACCGGCAAGACCCGCGTCAACCGCGCCGATCCGAACACCTTCGGCTATGGCTCGGTCACTGCCGGCCGCGACATCTATGTCGGCGCGCGTCTCGGCTTCGAGGCGAGCCCCGGCACCCTCGTCTATGCCAAGGGCGGCTACACCAATGCGCGGTTGAACGTTCTCGCCGCCGACGGCTCGACCGAGCTCGAGGACCAGAACTTCCAGCTCGACGGCTGGCGTGTCGGCGCGGGCGTCGAGAAGTCGATCGGCCGCAACACCTATGCCAAGATCGAATATCGCTACTCGAAATACACCGACGGCGACTTCCAATATTCGAACGGCACGACCACCGACACCTTCTCGGTCGACACCGACCGGCATCAGGTGGTGGCGGGCGTCGGCTTCCGCTTCTGAGGCCTGCCGCACTATTTTGGTGTGCATGAGAGGGTCGGGGCGCTTGCCCCGGCCCTTTTTGCCGTTAGAGATTGTCCGTGAGCCAATTCGCCAGCGCCCGGATTCGCGCGCGGCACCGGGGGTTTTGAGTGATGAAGGCGACGATCGAACGCGCAACTCTGTTGAGGGGCCTCAGCCACGTCCAGTCGGTGGTCGAGCGGCGCAACACGATCCCCATCCTGTCCAACGTGCTGATCGAGGCGCAAGCCGGCGGCACGATGCGGCTGATGGCGACCGATCTCGATCTGCAGATCGACGAGACGATCGCCGCCGCGGTCGACCAGCCGGGGGCGATCACGCTCTCGGCGCACACCCTGTTCGACATCGTCCGCAAACTCCCTGAGGGATCGCAGGTCGAGCTAGCCGCGGCCGAGGGACGGATCACGGTCAATGCTGGCCGCGCCAAATTCACTTTGTCGACGCTGCCGCGCGACGATTTCCCGATGATCGCCGAGGGTGATCTGCCGACGACGTTCGAGCTGCCGGCCGAGACGCTCAAGCAGATCATCGACAAGACCCGCTTCGCGATCTCGACCGAAGAGACGCGTTACTATCTCAACGGCATCTTCCTCCACGTCACCGACGACGCCCAGCCGCTGCTCCGCGCCGCGGCGACCGACGGCCACCGCCTCGCGCGGGTCACCGTGGCGCGCCCCGACGGCGCCGACGGCATGCCCGACGTGATCGTGCCGCGTAAGTGCATCGCCGAGCTGCGCAAGCTGCTCGACGAAGTCGACGGATCGGTCGGCGTGTCGCTCTCTGCCTCGAAGATCCGCTTCGATCTCGGCCAGGCGATCCTGACCTCCAAGCTGATCGACGGCACCTTCCCCGATTACAGCCGCGTCATCCCGACCGCGAACGACAAGATCCTCAAGATCGACCCCAAGAGCTTCATGCAGGGCGTCGACCGCGTCTCGACGATCGCCACCGAGAAGACTCGTGCAGTCAAGATGGCGCTCGATCGCGACAAGATCATCCTCTCGGTCACCAGCCCCGAAAACGGTGCGGCGGCGGAGGAAGTCCCGGGCGAATATGCCGCGATGCCCTTCGAGATCGGCTTCAACAGCCGCTATCTGATGGACATCCTCGCCCAGATCGAAGGCGACCTCGTCGAGGTCCATCTCGCCGACGCCGCGGCGCCGACGCTGATCCGCGAAAATGACAGCTCGCCCGCTTTGTACGTGCTGATGCCGATGCGTGTGTAGGACGCCGCCAGACTGCAGTGTAAAGCAACAGCACCAAGGTAGTCGGTTTAAACGATTTTTCTGTCAGAGGCAGCTTATGGTGGCCGCCTCGACAAGAAATCCGACTCGCGGTTCAACTGTAAAGCAGGGTGCTTATCTTTTCGGATTTCCGACTGGCAAGCGGCGAAGCGATGCCGCTCGTTGTCCGTCGCGACAGCCGCCTCCCCCATACCTACGCGCTTCGCTATGTGATCGTGGCATGCCGCACACCGGGTGCCAGTTCCAATAGCATCCGAAACGTATGCCAGGGCATAGCGGTAGGCCTGTCCTTTCTGGAGGATAGGGATATCGACCATAGCTGCAAAGCTGCCTGTCCCTTCAGATAGTTCATTGGATCGCGAGCGGAGGAGCCATCGCCGCGCCGAGCCTCTTTACGACCTGCCACGATATTTGCTTGCGGTCGGCGCCTTCGCTGCGACGCAAGCGCCTTAATAATATTGACTCGCAATAGCGTAATACCTAGGCGGCCTCCCCAACGGGGTTCCAGCAGGGGGATGAAGGTTGCGTTATCGGCTCGCCGTGAGTTTGTGTTGCTCGGTCATGTCCGCTCCGGCGATGGCACAGGATACGCCTGAGAACGGTGCGGCGAGCGAGGCAGAGACAAGAAGCGAGGGCGAGGGCGAGGGCGAGGGCGAGGGCGAGGGCGAGAACGACATCGTCGTCACCGGACGCGCCGCGCGGCTCTATCGCGTCGAGGAGACGGCCAGCGGCAAGCTTCCGACCGAGCCGCTGGCGTCCTCGCAAGCGATCACGGTCCTCACCAAGGAGCTGATCAAGGATCAGGGCGCCCGTGACGCGCAGGATCTCTACCGCAACATTTCGGGCGTCAGCTTCTTCTCTTATGCGGGTGTGACTGCGCGCGGCTTTCGCCAGCAGGAGAATTTCTACGATGGCCTGCGCGGCGATCCCTATATCGGCTTCTCGGTGCCGCAGCTCTTCAACATGGAGCGCGTCGAGTTCCTGAAGGGACCGGCGGGCATGCTCTACGGCCAGACGTCGCCCGGTGGCCTGTTCAACTATGTGACCAAGAAGCCGTCGCAGACCTTCTCGGGCTCGATCGGCGTCGTCGGCGGCACGCAGAACCGCTACGGGGCACAGGCCGAGGTCACCGGGCCGGTCAATGACGTGATCTCACTGCGGGCCGGCGCCTTTTTCGAGGACCGCGATCTGCCACGCATTTTCGCCGGCAACAGATCGCTGGTACTCGACGCCGGCTCGACCTTCGATTTCGGCATCGCCAAACTTACCGCGCAGATCTTCCGGATCGAGCTCGACCTCGACGCCAATCGCCTGCGGGGCATTCCGGTCGACAAAGACGGTCATTTCCTGGCCGACCGGCGCTGGAACCACAACGAGCCGAGCGACTTTCTCGACCTGCGCTCGACCACGGCTCAGGCCCGGCTCGACCTCGAGCCGACCGACAATCTCAAGCTCGACGCTTCGGTCCGCCACATCGATGCGGTCGAGACCCAGAAATATCACGAGCCGATCGCGCTGCTCGACAGCAATCGGGACGGCCGGTTCGACGGCGTCGCGCGCCAGTATCGCGACCAGCTGCGCGACAATGACGTCTGGTCGTTCGCCACTAATGCGACCTGGTCGACCGCGCTTGGCGATGGTCTCTCGAACCGGCTGTTGGCCGGCTTCGACTATAGCAAGACCGACTCGATCTTCGACAGCACATCGGTAACCGGTCGCGCCACCGCGACCGCCGGTCTCCCCTGCCCGCTCACTTTCGCCGACCCCGTCTATCGCGCCTGCGATCCGGCGAGCTACGCGCTGCCGCCGATAGTGCGCGACCTGACCCAATCGACCCGCAGCGGCTTTTATCTGCTCAACGAGCTCACGCTCGGTCGGCTCGTCGCGGTGGCGGGAATCCGCACCGACAGGTTCGAGGACGTTTCGCGGCCGGGCAGCGGCGCCACCTCACGCTTCAAGGGGAGCGACGAGAGCTACCGCGTCGGACTCGTCTGGCGCGTGCGCGACGATGTCTCGCTGTTCACGCAATATGCGACCAGCTTCGAGCCGCAAGGGGCGAGCGCGCAGGACCCACGCGCAGGCGGGCCCTTCGCGCCGACCACGGGCGACATTATCGAGGGCGGGGTGAAGACGGCGTTGATGGACGGCCGCATCCAGTCCAGCCTCTCGGTCTACAAGATTCGGCGCGAAAATCTGCTCCAGACCGATCCACGCGGCGATCCGGAAGGCGACGGCGTCAACAACTCGGTCGCCTTCGGCGAGGTCACCTCCAAGGGCGTGGATTTCGACATCGCCTCGGACATCACGCGGAACTGGGTGTTGACGATCGCCTATTCCTACAATGACGCGAGGATCACGAGGACCAACGGGTTGACGGCAATCACCAACGCCGTCGCCGGCGGCCGCTTCGCCAACGCCCCCCGGCACAAGCTCGGCTTCTGGACGCGCTACCAGCCGCCCCGGACCGGTCTCGCCTTCGCCTTTGGCGGCGATTACGTCTCACGGCGGATCAGCCTCTCCAATCAGCCGGTCAATCCCTACATGGTCTTCGATGCCTCGGTGACGTATGCCCGCGGCCCTTGGGAAGCGCGCGCCCGCGTCGACAATCTCTTCGACAAGACCTACGCCGCCTCAGGCTTCAACGATCGCGGCGGCCATTTCCCCGGCGAACCGCGCTCGGCCTTCCTCGAGCTCGCCTACAAGTTCTAACGCGATGGCGACGGCCACACTTCCAGCCGGGCGAACAGGAAAGATGAAGACGAGCCGCCTGTGGTGGCACGTCCATCACTGGGTGGGTTTCAAGCTCGCACTGTTCATGAGCTTCGTCTTCCTTACCGGGACGCTGGCCGTCGTCTCGAACGAGATCGATTGGCTGCTCCAGCCGTCGTTGCGCGTGTCGCCGCCGGGCGAGGGCGCCGAGCCCGACTGGGAGAAGATCGTCGCCGGCGCCACGACCCATCCCGGCATCAAACAGATCCAGGGCATCGAGGAGCCGATCGCCGGCGCTTTCGCCGCCAGGGTCTCAGTGATCTGGGACGATGGTCGCTACGGCTTGCTTCATATCCACCCGGCGACTGGCGCGGTACAGGGGGAGGCCCCTTGGGTCGGGGCGCAGCGCGTCCTGCGCAACATGCACCGGCATCTCAACCTGCCGGTCTGGATCGGGGTGCCGATCGTCTGCACCCTCGCCTTTCTGATGCTGGTCAGCCTCGTCAGTTCTCTCATGGTCTACAAGAAGTGGTGGCGCGGCTTTCTAAAGCTTCCGCGCCGGCGCGACGCGCGCACCTGGTGGGGCGACTTCCACCGGCTGGCCGGCGTCTGGAGCCTCTGGTTCGTCACGCTGATCACGCTGACCGGCATCTGGTATTTCGTCGAACAGATGGGTGCCGACGCGCCGGTTCCCCGGGTCGCGTTCAGCAAGGATGCGCCGCGTGCCGCGCACGGCCCGATCGAGGCCGGCCAGCGGTTTGCGGCGAGCCTGCGCGCCGCGCGCGCGGCCGATCCGCAGCTCGACATCCAGAGCGTTCGATTCCCTTCGGCCAGATCGCCCGCCTTCGTCTTCGAAGGCGCGAAGAGCGCGATGCTCGTTCGCCCGCGCGCCAACGCGGTGTGGACGGATGTCGCGTCGGGCCGCGTCCTCGCTACCTATGACGGCGCCGACCTGGATCTCCACCAGCGGATCAGCGAGATGGCCGATCCGCTGCATTTCGGCACCTTCGGGGGCTATTGGACCAAGATACCCTGGTTTGTGTTCGGCGGATTGCTGACCAGCCTTTCGGTCTCCGGCGTAGCTATCTACGCACTGCGGATCGGCCGCGAGCTCAAACAGGCGACGCCGTTCGCCCTCGGTCTAGGGCGCGCCTGGCACGGGATGGCGAAGTGGCGATGGCTCGCACTCGCATTGGTCCTGACCGCCTTCATCATGCTCCCGGCACTGCTAGCGGAACGGGCAGGCTAGCGATCGGCCGGGCTCGAATGGCCAGAAATGGGCACGGTAGCGATCGCAATTTCAATGGGCTGGAATTGGGCCGTTAGCCGAAGGTCATATAGAGAAATCACGTCATGAAGCGAATGGCCGCTAGTGGGCGCTTGCCGACTGGCCGCCTTTATGAGTCTACGGCCTAGCAGGTTCAAGTCGGGACTGTGGGATATGACCGACGGCGGTTCCGTTACAGCAGGACACCAGAGGACGTGGAACGGCCCTGAACGGCCCTGAACGGTCCCCACCGAGTGGTCCGGCGGCGGGCAGCACTCCCAATCCGGTCAGTCTGCCGCCGCTGGTGGAGGCGGCGGCGCTTGGGGCTTACGCAGATGCGGATACTTTACCAGAAAACGCTCGCTCGCTTCGGGCGAGCCGACAACATGGATTTCGCCGGGACCGCAGGCTTTTTGCAACAATCGCTCAGTTTCCCGGTCAATGTCAGCGCTTGCCGGTCCCGCCCAGCTCATTTCTTCGCCAAGCCGCGCAAGCGTTTTGCCGCTTACTCTGTCGCGCAAGACAAAATAGCCCGCCAGGTCGATGTCGAGTCCTATCTCGGCATGAAACCACGCCAGCCTGGTGGCCGACCGACCTGCCTCGCCGACGAAAAAACACCCATCTCGCAGTTCCACCCGACCATGATGGAGGGCCTGATTCTGCGCCCCTGTCCGGGCGGTGGAGGCTGGCCATACGCGGATGGCATCCCTTGCCGCAGCGCTCACACGCGGAAGGTTCATTTCCGGGACAAAGCTCCAGCGGATATGCCTGGGCACGCGCCAGCCATTCTCTTTCACCCAAGTTTCGAACTCGATCTCGGTCAGGCCTGTGTCGATCATCTCAACTGGCCCGTCGGGTCCCTTTCCGGCAAGACCGTAGCCCAGCAGAGCATTCCGATTTTTCAGCCGCGCGATCCACGCGTCACCTGTCGCCTTGGCGTCAGGTGATGGGCGTTCAGTGGCGTCGCGCTTCCGCCGCCCGCCGTCAGCAAGTGCGGGCTGATCGAGCAGCGCGCGATAATTCGGAGACGGTGCACTCGTCTGCGTCGCATAAGGATGCGAAGTGACTGTCGTGCGATTCCCGCCGTCTTCAACTGCAGGAGAACATGCAGCGCACAAGGCTAGCAGGGGGAACTGGCGCATTGCCGGCATTTTCCGCCACGCATCCTTGCACAGGGCTGAATAAGGTCAATGGCTGCTGCCAGGTCACTGCTGGCCACGGTCCGCCCCCTCTACCAGAGCGGGCTGCCCCGCACGCGACGGCTCGAGCTGATCTCGGCCACCCCGCTCCGCAGCGGCGCCGTCGCCATGCATTACCGGCGCTCCCGCTAATTTAGAGGAGCCTTTTCGCGCTCAGGTCGCGCCGCCGCGCGCCGTAGGTAGCTCTCTCCGGGCAGCGGAACACTCGCTGCGCTCGACTCAGCGCCAGCCCAGGGCAGGCGCGACATGCGTCAAAACGCTCTCAAGAACATGCGCGTTGTACTCAACGCCAAGCTGATTGGGTACGGTCAGCAGCAAGGTATCGGCCTCGGCGATCGCTTCATCGGCGCGCAGCTGCTCGATCAGTTTGTCAGGCTCGGCAGCATAGGAGCGACCGAACACGGCGCGCATATTGTCGATAACGCCGATCTGATCCTGCTCGTCGCCACGCCCGAAATAATCGCGGTCCTCGTCATTGGTGAGAGCGAAGATCGAGCGCGACACCGATACCTGCGGCTCACGGGCGTGCCCTGCTGCCTTCCACGCGTCGCGATAGGTGCGGATCTGCTTTGCCTGCTGAACATGAAACGGTTCACCACTCTCATCGGCCTTCAACGTCGAGCTTTGCAAGTTCATGCCCTGCCGCGCCGCCCACACTGCCGTCGCGTCCGATGCCGACCCCCACCAGATGCGCTCTCGCAGCCCGGCCGAATGCGGCTCCAGCCGGAGGAGCCCTGGTGGATTGGGGAACATGGGGCGTGGATTGGGCTGGGCGAAGCCTTCGCCCTTCAGGAGGTCGAGAAATACCTCGGCATGCCGGCGGCCCATGTCCGCGTCGCTCTCGCCCTGCGCCGGCGTATAGCCAAAATGCCGCCAGCCCTCGATCACTTGCTCGGGCGATCCCCGACTGATGCCGAGCTGAAGTCGGCCCCCGCTGATCAGATCGGCGGCACCGGCATCCTCGGCCATGTAGAACGGGTTCTCGTAGCGCATGTCGATCACGCCCGTGCCGATCTCGATGCGCCGGGTCTTCGCACCCACCGCTGCGAGCAGCGGGAATGGCGAGGCCAGTTGCCGGGCGAAATGATGCACGCGAAAATAGGCACCGTCTGCACCAAGCTCCTCCGCCGCGACCGCAAGCTCGATTGATTGCAGCAGCACATCGCTTGCCGAGCGCGTCGCCGAATGCGGCGCCGCGGACCAGTGGCCAAAGGACAGAAAGCCGATCTTCTTCATGATATCATCCAGTCTAGACAGTCTTGCGAACTGGGGACGGGGAATATCTACGGCAAGGTCAGGATCAGAACCGCTGGATTTCCGATCAGTGACTGCGATTTCCGCGGCTGCGATCCAGCCGGCGGGCGCGGACTGAAACCCATCTCGCTCGTGGCGAAGGTAACGAGCGCCAACGGACGTCCCGCAGTGAAGCTCTCCGACAACCCTTCCAAGGCGACTGGGGAATCTGCCGAGATCGAGCGCTACCTGCGGATCTTCGGCCAGGACGGTCGAGTGCATCAGGCGGTTGCAGTTTAATCAGCCTCTGGCCGGGGCACCTAAGTTATTTGGGCTCGATCTGCGGAGTGAGGCCGTCCCGACGACCGTCTGCGATGAGGCCTCTTAGCAGCGACGCGTATCGGGATTCGGGGATTGCCGCCATTGGTTCGGAGGATGAACGAATGGCGGCTTGTAGAACCGTCGGAGGATCGCCGGGGCGACCGCTATGAGCGCGAAGCTGCCGTCCCGCTCTCCCTATCAAGTTGCCACCGACAACCTCTGAATTGGTTTCCGTCGTGCTCAGTCATTCTCGACGCTCCAGCTCTGTTGCAAGCTGCGCTTGAACATTTCTCGGTACGGGTCGGAACAGGACGAAGCTAAGCCCGGCGAGAATCCACGCTCCGATGCCGCCGTAGACCATGACCAATCCGAACCCCTCGGCGAGGCTGTGCCGGACCAGAAAGTCCGGCAGTTTCCCCACTCCTTCAAGGCCCGCCCCGCTCCCGAAGTGGCCCGACGCAAGGGTCTCCGCCGCGCTGCGCAGGCGAGCGACATCTACCGAGCTTCCCGCTGCCCCTCGCAATGTCGATGCGATCCGCTCAACGAGCAGAAAGCCCATGAGCGCGATATTCACCGCAAGCGTAATCAGGCGCGCGCTCATGTCGATGCCAGATGCCATGCCGGCACGGCTTGCGGGAACCGAGGCCGTCGTCGTGTTAGTCACGGGCGTGTTCGTGATGCCAATCCCAATCCCTGAAAGCAGCAGGCCGGGCAGCATCGTCAGCCAGCCCGGTTGCGCCGCAGCACTACCGAGCTTCATTGCGACGAAGCCGAGACCGATGGTGAACAGGCCGACCGGTATGACGGCCCCTGCTCCGTAGCGCAGGGACATGCGCTCGCCCAGAGGAGGAAAGATCAGCGCGGGCAGGGTGTAGGCGAGCAGGCACAGGCCCGTGCTGAGCGGATCGTATCCCAGCCCTACCTGGAAATAGATCGGCAGGTAGATCATGAACGGCCAGTAGCTGACGTTCATCGCGATGCAGCCGAGGATCGCGCCTGAGAATTGGCGGCTCCGGAAAACGGAGAAATCGAACATCGGATGCGCCTGCCGCCGTTCGGCGAACAGAAACGCGGCGAAGCTGGCGACGGTTGCGATTCCAACCGCCGCGGCCCCTGGCGCGCCCAGCGCGGGGCCCTGCGTGATGAAATAGACGAGGCCGAAGACGGCGAGTGACAGCGTGATGATCCCCGTCGCGTCGAGACGCGTGGCGTCGGGATCCCGGGACTCGCTCACGGCGCTTGCGGCCATTGCGAGCGTCAGCGCAGCGAGGGGCAGATGAACCAGGAAAATCCACTTCCAGCCCGTCAGTGCGATAATTGCACTGCCGACCAGCGGGCCGAAGCCCAGGCCGATCCCCGACACGATGCCCCAGGTTGCAAAGGCCCGGCTGCGGCCGGCGGCATCCTGAAACGCATGCGAGAGGAGCGCGATCGAGCAGATCAGCATCGCCCCGCCGGCCAGGCCCTGCAGGAAACGCCCCGCGATGAGCATCTCGATGCTTTGCGCAAATCCGCAAAGCGCGGAAGTCGCGCCGAAGGCAATGACGCTGATCAGGAAGGTTCGCTTCCGGCCAAAGCTGTCTGCCAGCGCACCCGTTGCCATCAGGACGGTGGTGCATGCCAGCGTGTAGGCGTTCATCACCCACTGCATCTCCTGGAAGTTGCCACCAAGCGTCCGCTCCAAAGTAGGCAGGATCACCGGTACGCTCGTGATCTCGAGGCCGAACATCAGCGCGCCCAGACATACGGCGAGCAGCGCCATCCGGTTCTTGCTGGCTGGACGGAGGGTCATGTGCGGGTGCCTTTCCAGTGCTCGAGCCGAAAATCGGCCGGGCAGGCTGGCTATCTGGCGAGCGCCCAGTAATTACAGAAATGATTTTATTTTCTATCATCCATTAACAATGGTAATAATTGCCCGCCATGGATATCGACCCGCATCTTCTGCGCGCCTTTGTGGCCGTCAGCGAGACCGGGGGCTTCACGCGCGCTGCCCGGCGACTCAACCTGACTCAGCCGGCGGTAAGCCATCAGATCCGGCGGCTTGAGGAGCTGGTTGGTCGGCCGCTCATCCGCCGTACGACGCGCAGCCTGACGCTTACCGGAGATGGCGAGGATTTTTTGTATCATGCCCGGCAGATTCTCACTGGCCTGGAGGCGCTTACGCAACGCTTCCGTCCGCCCGAAGTGACTGGTGTCGTACGGTTCGGCACCCCCGAGGCATTCATGGGCGAGCGTTTGCCGGCGCTACTCTGCCGCTTCTCACGCGCGTTCCCCGCAGTCCGGCTCGACGTTCATGTCAGCACTTATTTGGACCTCAGCACGATGATTGCCGCCGAAGAGCTGGATCTTGCGGTCGTCCTTTCCACCGCGGGAGGCGAGAATGGCGGAATCACGCTGCGCCGGGCAGATTTCGTCTGGGTGGCCGCCGATGGATTCGTTCTGCCTGCGGGCGCGTCGCTGCCCCTCGCCTTCCATCCCCCCAATTGCTTCAATCGGCTGGTTGGCGTGTCAGCGCTGGAGACTGCTGCGCTCAACTGGCACATTGCCTTTACGTCACCGAGTGAACAGGGACTCCGCATGGCAGTGCGATCGGGTCTGGCGGTTGCGGTGCTGACGCGCAGCGATGTCGAACCGGGTATGCGCATACTGGATGGCCACTATGGTCTGCCTGGCCTCCCCGGTGCCGATTTCATGCTGATCCGCAGCCGCGGTGCGGCATCTCCCGCAGCGCGGGCCCTCGGCGAGATGATCACGGAGAGCGAGTCTCCCATGGCATCCGGAGAAATCGCCGTTTGATGTCATGCCAGCTGAATGGACGACTTCGACGAGCCCGACAGCGTTCCAACTGTCGGCACGTCATACCGAGCTGGCGGTCAATCTCGCCGGATCGATGGCGACGTTCCCGGTCGAGACTTGGGAGGTGCGAGCGTCCGCGGGCGATGCATCGCGGACTGCTTCGGGTATCGGCGGATCAAAAGCGGCAGCTTTCGGGACCGCAGCGAGTCGCGTTGAACGACAGCAGTTGGGCGCAAAGCAGAAGTCCAACGCCGCCCACGTGGGGTCGACCTGGCTATGCGAACCCGCCCTGCTACCAATGCCGAATGAACGCGATGGCGGCGTCTCCTCTACCGTTCTCTACCAGTTGCTGCGCGGTATGCCCCCCGAGCGCGGGTAGCGGCTGTTGCGGGTCCGGATCACGTTCCCGCTCGTTACCTTGGGAAGCGACGTGAGGACTTTCGATGTCATGATCAAGCGGCCGTCGGGGAATCAGCGTTTCGCGTCGCCATAGATCTGCCCAACGACCGCGATCCCGTCGAGAAAGATGACGATCCACCATTCCTTGAGCACGGCATCGAAAGTGGGCGGGACATTAGAGCGAGCCATCGTCTTCGTCGCTGGAAAGCTCGACCACCCAGTCGAAGCCTCGCGGTAGTCCATCGGCTTCGAGCCATGAATAGTTGCGGCCGACGTAGCGCGACAATGCGCGGTGCATCCTGTCCATCGCCGCAATGCCCCAGATCACGAGCTGCTCGAGCGGAGAACCCCCAGCGAAGGCTGCTATCGTGGCATCGATGCGCCGCGTACGCGTATAAATCGCGGCGAATCGATCCACTTATCCACGTATTTCCGCGAGTCGCATCAATACGTAGGATTTTGTTTGGGTCCGCCGTGGTAGGGCGCTGCCCATGCACGGATTGGCAGCCCTTGTAGCCTTTAACGACCGGCGGGCGAGCGAAGAACGCGAGCGCGCGGAGCGTGCCGCCAATTCGCGGGATCGCGCGCTGCATCTCGAAATGGCGACGATTTTCGAGCGCCGCGCCGAGTTCCGCAAACGGCTGCTGCAATAGCCTTTACTGCGCCTTGAGGGCGCTCACATCCGCGCGCGCACGATCGCGCACCGCCTGCACCTGTGCGTCGGCATGCCGCTCTACGATCTTCGCGTCCTTCTGCAGCGCTTCGGCGCGGGCCCGCAATCGCTCGGCCTCGAAGCCGTTGGCGATCTCGGCCTGCCCGGAAAGAGTCTCGGCCTCGGCGCGGATCTGCCCGATCTGGTTCTTCGACGCCGACTCGATCGCGTCTGCTTCGGCGCCGGCGGCATCCTGAATGTTGGCGATCTGCGCCTGTTCGGGGGTTTGCGGGCCGCATGCCGCGAGCGTCAGACCCAGCAATGCGGCGGACGCCATCCAGCTTCGCATGACCTTTTCTCCCTTTTTCGCTACGCCAACAGGGTAGCGCCTGATTTGGTTGCGCGCGACCGGATTGAACTTTCGCTCGCGCTCTGCTATTTACACTAATGTCAGTAGAGTGAGCAGGCAGATCATGGCGACCCAGGCACAACAGCCGTTCAATCCCGGCATCCCGATGAAACGCGAATGGGGCACTGCGCTCTCGGCGCTGCGCCGATTGCTCGCCAATGGCGACGACACCGAGCAGGTGTTCCGCATCATGCGTGCGTTGAACGGCGACGTGACCCAGAAAAATTATCGCAAGCTGCTCACTGTCCCCGGCGGCGGCAAGCTGGCTTATCACCGGCTCGAGCTGGCGGAGCGGCTCTCCGATCGCAGCTGGATCGACGGCTTCGCCGAAGGCACCGTCGGGGGGACCTATCGCAGCTTCCTCGACGCGACCGGCTATTCGGCCAAGGGACTCGCGGAAGTGAGCATCAACGCGATCGGCCCCGATGCGCTCGCGATCGAGCACCCCTATGCGTGGATGGGCCGCCGCGAGCGCGACATCCATGATCTGTGGCACGTGCTCACCGGCTACAAGGCCGACGAGCATCTCGGCGAGGCCTGCCTCGTCGCCTTTTCCTATGCCCAGACCGGTGGGCTCGGCTGGGCGTTCATCGCCGCCGGCGCGGCGCTCAAGAGCATCCGCATCACCGGCAAGCTCGATTTCTTCCGCGCCGTGATCGAGGGCTATCGCCACGGCAAGCAGGCCGGCTGGCTGCACGGCGAGGATTATGAAATGCTGCTCGCCGAGCCGATCGAGGCGGCACGGCGCCGGCTCAACATCGCCGAGCCGCGGGCCTATCGCACTGCGCAGGCTAGTCTTGCGGCCGCCGGACTGAGCGGGATCTGACGGTTCAGGGTAGTGGCGGCGGCGGCGGTACCGTTACAGTCGTCGTAGTCGTCGCCGCCGACATCGCCTGATCGAAAGCCGACGCGTCCATCACCGGCCCGGGCAGCGCGAACCGCGCCGCGTCGATCTCGGCCTTGCTGACCGAGCGCAGTTGCAATTCCTCCATCAGCACCAGCCGCAGCGGCGCGCCCTTGGCCATGACTTCCCGGATGCGCTCGGCGAGGTTCGAGTCGGGAAGCAGCGCACCGAACGTCTGCAACCCGGCGTCGAGCACGCTCGCGAATACGGCGCCGACCGGCGCCAGATCGCGATCCGCGCTCATCACCGCCTGGATCGCTTTTCCGCCGGGCTTTTCCGCCCGGATCGTCCACAAAGTCCCGCGCCGACCGGCGACGGTTTCCTCACCGGCGCTGGCGACCAGCATGTCGCGCCGCTCGCCGGCGGATTTGGGAAACATTCCCGACACCTTGTTCGTCGCCAAAGCGAGGAACGCCTGCCGCTCGACGACGAGCGGCGTGGTGCCCTGAAAGATCACGACATAGTCGACCCCGCCGCGACGCAGCAGCATGACCTTGCCGGCGACCTCGGCGCGATAGTCGCCACCCTCGTCGACTTCGACCGTGAGCGCCTCGCGCCCGAGATCGTAGCGCGCAGTGACGTCGGCCGCGGCCGGCAGCGGCACCAGCGCCAATGCGACGGCAAGCACCGCTGCCCGGCGCATCACTTGGCCTTGGTCGCAGGCGTCGGTGCGGGCGCAGGCGCAGGTACGGGCGCCTGCGACGGCTGCACCGACGCCGGCGGCTGGGCCGCCTTCGCTGCGGCGCGGGCGGCAGTCAGGCGGGCCTTGAGCGCCGCTTTGTCGAGCACCGTCGGCAGCGCGAAGACCTTCGGGTCGATCGGGCCCTTCTCGACCTTGTCGAGCTTGAGCGAATTCTCGAAGCGCAGCACCATGCCCTTGCCGAGCATCTCCTCGACGCGCTTGTCGAGATTGCCCACGCCGCCCTGCAATTGCTGCATCCCCGAACCGAGCCGCGTCTGCATCGACAGCGCCTTGCCGACATGGGCGAATGCGGGATCGCTACTGATCACTGCCTCAACCGGCTCGGCCGGTCCCTTTGCGGCGTCCTTGGGGGTGACCTTCCAGATGTCGCCCTTGATCCCGCCCAGCGTGTCGGTGCCGGTCTTGGTGAGTTCATACTCGCCCTGCGGCGGCATCGGGGTGGGCTTCATCCCGTCTTCGCGCATCATCTCGCCGATCGCGGCGAGAAAATCGGTCATTTTCGCCGCGAAGGCGCCCTTGCCGTCGGTGATCAGCATATAATCGGTGTCGCCCTTGTGGACGAGCGCCTGCTGGCCGCTCTCGACTCGGGCGTCGCCATTGGCGGCCGCCTGGACGGTGACCGCCCCGGCGCCGCCGCCCAGCGTGTAGCGGGCAGTGACGTCCTCGGGCGCCTTCGAGCAGGCGGAAAGGGCGAGTGCCGCGACGGCGGCAAGACACATACGGATCATGGAATCTCCTTTGCGCCTTCATCGGCGAAGCGCTGTCCGGCGGCAAGTGGCTGCGCTAGAGGACAGTCAAATGGCTGTCACGCGACTTGTCCTCACCGAATTCCGCAACCATCGCGACGCGACCCTCACCGCCGGCGCGGGCTTCGTCGTGCTCACCGGCGAGAATGGCGCGGGCAAGACCAACATTCTCGAGGCGGTATCGCTGCTCGCGCCCGGGCGCGGCCTGCGTCGCGCGCCGCTCGGCGAGATGGTGCGGCAGGGCGCGGCCGGCGGCTTCGGGGTGGCGGCGACTTTGGGCGATGTCGAGATCGGCACGGGCACCCTTGCCGATGCGCCCGAACGCCGGCTGGTGCGGATCAACGGCGCGGCCCATGCTGCGGCGACGCTGGCCGAATGGGTGACGGTGCTGTGGCTCACGCCGGCGATGGACCGGCTGTTCGCCGAAGGGCCGGGCGAGCGCCGCCGCTTCCTCGACCGGCTGACCCTCGCGCTGGCGCCGGGGCACGCCCAGCATTCCACGCGCTACGAAGCCGCGATGCGCCAGCGCAACCGGCTGCTCGCCGACGAGACACCGGCCGATCCCGAATGGCTGAGCGCGCTCGAGGCGCGGATGGCAGAGCATGGCGCGGCGATCGATGCGGCGCGCCGCGACACGGTGACGGCGCTTGCGGCGCGGATCGCGGCCGAGCCCGAAAGCGTCTTCGCGAGAGCCGGGCTGGCGATCGAGGGTTGGGAAGGCGATGCCGCCTCGCTTGCCCGTGACTTGCGCGACGGCCGCCGCCGCGACGCCGCCGCCGGCCGCACGCTTGCCGGCCCGCACCGCGCGGACCTGCTGGTGACGCATCTCGGCAAGGGCCAGGCGGCGCACCTCTGTTCGACCGGCGAGCAGAAGGCGCTGCTGCTCGGCCTCGTCCTCGCGCATGCCGAACTGGTCGCCGACCGGGCCGGCCGCGCGCCGATCCTGCTGCTCGACGAAGTCGCCGCGCATCTCGATCCCGGCAGGCGGGCGGCATTGTTCGAACGGCTCGCGGGCAAGGGACAGGTATGGATGACCGGGACCGAACCCGCGCTGTTCGAAGCGGTGCCCGGCGGAGCGACGCGCTACTGCGTGGCGCATGGGGTGATCGACCCAGTCTAACGCTGAGGTTGGCTAACGATCCGGTTTCTCCCTCGCCCGTCGCGAGGCTTTGGCTACCCCTTTCCCCCGACATTTACGCGAAGGGCGCGCCTTCGTTTCGGCCGGAAAGTTGGTTGCGAAGGGGCGCTCGTCCTACATTGGAGCAGAGTTTCTGACGCCTGGGGTCCCCTTGCAACTTCCTTCATGTTCTTTTGCCCGTCCCGGGCTCGCGATCCGCCGCGCGGACGATCGCCGGCATCGCCGCCCCGTATGAAGGTCCTGTTCTACCTTCCCGTCGTAACGCCCTGGTGGTTCGACAATATAATCGAACCCATGATCCGGGCCTTGGCCACGCGGTGCGAGATCTATGTGCTGGCACCCGCGCCATGGCGTGGCACGGGCATCAGCGCGCGCGAATTGCAACGGTGCGTCGACCTGCCCGGAATACATTGGTGCATCATGGAAGGTCCTGACCATCCGAGTACCCGCACGATGCCGGAAACCCGGGCTGACATGGTTGCCTGGGTGCAAGACCTTGCGCCCGATTACGTACTTTGTCGCAGCGCGGACTATGACACGGTTCAGGCTTTTCCCGGAACCGTGAAGCTGCTGATGGAGGGGCGGCTCGAGCCCTTCGCCACGCCGCCCTGGTGGATAGTCTTCCAGGATCGTCCGCTCGATCAGGGAATTCTTCCCCAACTTTCCGCCACTGAGCGTGACGCGTTGGTGAACTCGATCGCACCGGCCTGGACGCACTTGCACGAACGCCATGCGGCGCGGCCTGGCCAGCGCGAGAATATATTCGCCCGATGCGGCATCGCCGGCGATCGGCCGGTGCTGCTCGTCCCGCTGGAATATGAAAACGAAGACAATTTCTTCACCATGCACAGCATCCGGACGATGCCCAATCATCGGCTGGTCGCGGAATTGGCGGCACGCGCCGGCCCCGATTTCACCTTGGTGGTTACGAACCATCCGCTCAACGACAGGCATGTCGACAGTGCGCCGCTGCTTGCCGCGATTGCCGAACTGGAGAACGTCGTGCTTGCGCCGCCGGTTCTCGGTAGCCTGCCTGCGACCCTCGCCTTGGCCAAACACGTCGACGGCATGATGCTGGGCGATTCCAAGAGCTTTGCTCAGGGCGCCTTCTTCGGCAAACCGATGTTGCGGCAGAGCAGGTTCAGAAGCGGAGAATGGCTCAAAAACTATTCTGACCTCGATTGCTTCCTGCATGCAGTGGCCGCGGGCGAGGCGGAACGCCCCTCCCCGGAAGATGCGCTACTCTGGTTCGCCTTCTACATGGCAAACGACGCCTTCGACCCCAATGCAGCGGACCTCGGCGCCGGACAGATCCTGACCCATATGGAACGACCGGTGGACAGCGGGCGCTGGGAGGCCGGCATCGCACGGTTGCGGCTCGCGGCCCCTGCGCTGTTCGCATGAGCCGGAACCGCACCGGCCGGCAATCACGCAAATAAATATGCTGGGAATGTAGGATTTGTTCTGCTTGTGTTCGCCAATGAGCGAACCGCAGAACCTCCGCACCAGGCCCCGGCAAACGCCCCCGCCGCTTGACTCGACCCCGCCGCTTGACTCGACCCCGCCGCTTGACTCGAAAAGCGCCAGACGGGTCAAGCAAGATTCCCCCTGCTCCCCTGCCTTATCCGGCAAAACCCCGAACAATCAGCCATTTACCAATCCAACCGAAAGGTTGGCTCCGGCCCGCGCTGCCGCAATTGCCAACCTGATGGTTGGCTATCGGCTTGACTCGACCTTGCATGCCCTCGCCGATCCCACGCGCCGCGCCATGCTCGCGCGGCTCGCAGAGGGGGAGAAGTCGGTCGCCGAGCTGACCCGCGACCTTGCGATGAGCGACACCGGCGCCGCCAAGCACCTTGCCGTGCTCGCCGCCGCCGGCCTGGTCCGCCGACGCCGCGACGGTCGCCGCAGCCTCTGCACGCTCGATGCCGATCCGATCGCCGAGGCGGCTCTGTGGCTGCGCCGCTGGCAGCGGTTCGAGAGTCCCCGCGCCGTCCGGCTGCGCGCGATGCTCGCCGCTGCGGACCGTGAGCGGTGATGCCGGCGGCCGAGGCCCGCGCGAAAGCCGCGCCGCAGCGCCCCATTTTGCTTCCGTTTCGTGACGCGCGACCCTATATGCTGGGCATGGCATCCAACGACGATCAGACCCCCGAAAATCTCCCCAACGCGAACGCCTATGGCGCAGACTCGATCAAGGTCCTCAAGGGCCTCGACGCAGTCCGCAAGCGGCCCGGCATGTATATCGGCGATACCGACGACGGCTCGGGCCTCCACCACATGGTGTTCGAGGTCTCGGACAATGCGATCGACGAGGCCCTCGCCGGGCATTGCGACAAGATCGTCATCCAGCTGAACCCGGACGGATCGGTCTCGGTCGAGGATAACGGCCGTGGCATCCCCACCGGCATCCACACCGAGGAAGGCGTGTCGGCGGCCGAAGTCATCATGACCCAGCTCCATGCCGGCGGCAAGTTCGAGAACACCTCGGACACCAATGCCTACAAGGTCTCGGGCGGTCTCCACGGCGTCGGCGTCTCGGTGGTCAACGCGCTCTCCGAGTGGCTCGATCTCAACATCTGGCGCGACGGCGAAGAGCATTACATGCGCTTCGCGTTCGGCGATGCGGTCGCCCCGCTCAAGGTCCTCGGGCCAGCGCCCGAAGGCAAAAAGGGCACGCGCGTCACGTTCCTCGCCTCGCCAGCCACGTTCAAGATCACCGAATACGACTTCGAGAAGCTCGAGCACCGCTATCGCGAGCTGGCCTTCCTCAATTCGGGCGTGCGGCTGTTCCTGCGCGACGCGCGGCACGAGGAAGTCAAGGAAGTCGAGCTCTATTACGAGGGCGGGATCGCCGCGTTCGTGAAGTATCTCGATCGCAACAAGGTGCCGTTGATGCCCGAGCCGGTGGCGATCGCGGGCACCCGCGACGACGTCACCGTGGACGTCGCGCTCGAGTGGAACGATTCTTATTACGAAAACGTCCTCTGCTTCACCAACAACATCCCCCAGCGCGACGGCGGCACCCATCTCGCGGCGTTCCGCGCCGCGCTGACTCGCACGCTCAACAATTATGCCGACAAATCGGGCGCGCTGAAGAAGGAGAAGGTCACCCTCACCGGCGACGACATGCGCGAGGGGCTGACTGCGATCGTCTCGGTCAAGCTGCCCGATCCCAAGTTCAGCAGCCAGACCAAGGACAAGCTCGTCTCGTCGGAGGTGCGCCAGCCGCTCGAATCGCTGATGGCCGACAAGATGGCCGAGTGGCTCGAGGAAAACCCGGCAATGGCCCGCGCGATCATCCAGAAGGTGATCGACGCCGCCGCCGCGCGCGAGGCCGCCAAGAAGGCGCGCGAGCTCACCCGGCGCAAGGGCGTGATGGACATCGCCTCGCTTCCCGGCAAGCTCGCCGACTGCCAGGAGCGCGATCCCGCCAAGTCCGAACTGTTCCTCGTCGAGGGTGACTCGGCCGGCGGCTCGGCCAAGCAGGGCCGCGACCGCCATTTCCAGGCGATCCTTCCCTTGCGCGGCAAGATCCTCAACGTCGAACGCGCGCGCTTCGATCGGATGCTGGCCAGCCGCGAGATCGGCACGTTGATCCAGGCGATGGGCACCGGCATCGGCCGCGACGACTTCAACGTCGAGAAGCTGCGCTACCACAAGATCGTCATCATGACCGACGCCGACGTCGACGGCGCGCATATCCGCACCTTGCTGCTGACCTTCTTCTATCGCCAGATGCCCGAGATCATCGAGAAGGGGCACCTCTATATCGCTCAGCCGCCGCTCTATAAGGCGACCAAGGGCCGGTCGGAGGTCTATCTCAAGGACGATAGCGCGCTCGACCAGTATCTGGTCGACGCCGGTGTCGGCGGCAACGTGCTCGAGGCTCCGGGCGGCGCGCGCAGCGGCGACGATCTGCGCGATCTGGTCGAGCATGCTCGCCGCATGCGCACGCTGATGCGCTACGTGCCGCGGCGCTACGATCCGATGATCATCGAGGCGCTGGCGCTCGGCAACGGGCTCGATCCCAATGCGAGCCGCGAACAGCGCGAGGGGAGCCTGACATCGGTGGTGACCCGGCTCGACGCGGCGGATGCCGATGCGCGCTGGTCGGCGCGAGTGACCGACGATGGCGGCTATCATTTCGAGCGGCGCTGGCGCGGCGTGACCGATCACCACATCGTCGAGGCGGCGTTCCTCGTCTCGGCCGAGGCGCGCAAGCTCCACGCGCTGGCGATCGAGCAGTCGGCGAGCTATCTGCTGCCCTCCAAGCTGGTGCCGTCCAAGGCGATCCCCGCCACCGAGATCGAGGCCGCGGCCACGCTCGAAGGCGAGGAAGCCGAGGAGCCGGTGACCGTGGCCAAGGGCCAGACCCTGGTTTCGCGGCCGAGCCAATTGCTCGACGCGATCCTCGCCGCGGGGCGCAAGGGGCTGTCGATCCAGCGCTACAAGGGTCTCGGCGAAATGAACGCCGAGCAGCTCTGGGAGACCACGCTCGATCCGACCAACCGCTCGATGCTGGTGGTCCAGGTCGACCAGGCCGATGTTGCCGACGCGATCTTCACCCAGCTGATGGGCGACGTCGTCGAGCCGCGCCGCGAGTTCATCCAGGAGAATGCGCTGAGCGTCGCCAATCTCGACGTCTGATCGGTTCTGGTTGGTAACGGCCGGATATAAACTGCGCCCGGTCGGCATTGGGCTGCATCAGGCCAGAAATGCACTGCATTCGCGGCGAGCGAATGCGATCCGTCAGCGTGCCCGGGCAGGTCGGCTGACCGATTTTGTGCGCGGCATCGGGTTCACGAGCAGGCCAAAGATGGTGGGAATTGGACCGCAACCGGTCCGGCCTGTTCTAGGCGAGCCACGGCGGATTGTGCTGAAGAAGTCGCTGCTGGGGCATTGGCTGGTCAATCGCCGAGCTCAAAGCCGAGTGGCCTTTAAGGTATCGCTGTCTTCATCCAGAAGCGGTGCGGCGAACGCCTCGGGCCCAGGCGTCCGCGAGAACTTGATCGGCCGCGTCACGCCGCGATAGCTGCCCAAGATCGGATGCGGAATCTCGGCCATCATATTTTCGGCTGCGACCTGGGGATGATCGAACATGTCCTCGACGGATCGTACGACAGAACAAGGGACCGCATCGGCCAGCAGATTCTCCCAATCCTCGGCCGAGCGCGTCAGCAGCACTTCGCGCAACTGCGGCACGAGTTCGTCTGCGTGTTCGGCGCGCTTCTTGACGGTGTTATAGCGCGAGTCGTCGCCCAGCGCAGCGAGCCCGATACGGTCGCACAAGGCGCGCCAGAAGTGCGGGGCATTGGCTGACAAATAGAGCCAGCCATCGGCGGTCGGGTGGAGCCCGGTGATCCCGCCCGAGCGCATATCGCGGGAGACGTCGTAGCGCTCGCCTTCCCCCTGAACCATCCGCGCCGACTGCATCGCCATTGCGCTACGCAACAGCGAAACGCCGACATATTGCCCCTCGCCGCTGCGCTCGCGTTCGTAGAGTGCGGAGGCGACGCCGGCCGCCACCAGCGCGGCGGCATAATAATCGACCGGCGAGCCATAGGTCAGCTCGGGCGGCCCGCCTGCCCTTCCCTGCAGCTTGCACATGCCGGTCATAGCCTGGAGCACCTGATCGTAGCCCGCGCGGCCGGCGAGCGGGCCCGCCTCGCCATAGCCCGTGACCGCGCAGTAGATCAGCCTCGGGTTGCGCGCCGAGAGCGTCGGATAATCGATGCCGAGCCGCTCGGCGACGCCCGGACGGAAATTATGGACAAGGACATCGGCTTCGTCGGCAAACTCGAGCAGGATGTCCCGCTCGCCATGCTCCTTGAGGTTGAGCACGACCCCGCGCTTCGATCGATTCACCCCGAGGAAGGCGCGGTTCTCGCCTTCTAGCGTCGAGGGATATTCGCGCAGATTGTCGCCCGCTGGTGGCTCGATCTTGATGACGTCGGCACCTTGGTCGGCGAGGAGCGTGCAGCCATAGGGGCCGGCGATATAGGCGCTCAGGTCCAGCACCTTGACGCCGCTGAGCGGACCCGCGGGACCGGTTCGCTTGGGGCTGAAAAACGGGCTCATGTGACATCCTCGGGTGCGAGCCGCAGCCATGTGAGGCGCCACGCCCCGTCGTGGCGGCCGCCAGCGCGATAATAGGGTTCGAATTTGATCGGAGCGCGGTCGCGCGGAGTGAGCAGCAAGGCTCCCTCAGAATCGGCCGCCACGGCGTCGGCGTCAAGGCGCACCGTCTCTTCGGCTTTGAACCCGTCGATCAGCCGCGTGGCATAGACCAGGGCCCCGCTTGTGAGAGCGACATATTCCTGGCGCAGCACCTCCTGTGCGACGGCAGATCCGTCGGGCGTGAGCGATTCCTGGACGTTGCGGGCCATTGCGCGATGCAGCCGCGGCTTCATCGGAAGGGTGAGGGCAACCGTGCCGGCGGTCTCGACGCGGACGAAGCTGTCGGGCGTGAGCGCTTCATCGTTGCCCGACAGCGTCGCGCTTTCCGCCCAATCGGGAACGCGAATGAGCAGCGGAACCGGCGCGCCGTCGGCTTCCACGGTGAAGTCGATGCTATTGCCGAACGGGTAGCCAGTCGTCTGGGTGATCCGCACCGTGCCGATTCCGGGCACCTCGAGCGTCGCTGTGGACGCGCCGAGCAAATTGATCGCGACTTCGCCGTTCGCGGTCACGCCATAGGCGATACCCGGCAATTCCTCGAGCGCGACCGCCCCGCTTGACTTGCAGCACCGCCAATAAGTCGTGTGGACGCGCTTGCCGTTAGGGAAGCTGTAGTAGCACCAATCCTCGCCGTCGGAAGCCTGGGCGCCGAGAAGATCGTTATAAGCGCTGCGCTCGATCGCCTGGGCGAACTTCGCCTCGCCGAGGATCGCCAGCAACTCGCGGTTGAGCTGGATCCAGGCCATTGTCGAGCAGGTTTCGACATAGCCATACGGGCTGAATGACCCGGCGGCATTGAAGACTTCGCGGGAACGATGCGCAACGCCGCCCCAGGGGCCGCCACCCAAGGTGAGATGGTCGCCGCGCACTCTCTCCCACAGGAAATAAACTGCGGCCAGAAAGCGGTCTTCGCCGGTCGCGCGGTGCAGCTTTGCCAGGCCGACAAGGTTCCACAGCAGCTGATAGGCTTTGCCGGTCGCGATCTCGGACGGGTCGGCACCGGCGAGTGCAGCGGTCAGGAAGGCGCTTCGCGGGTCGGCCTCGGCCTGGTCCAGCACGAGCAGCGCGAGGTCGAGGTAACGCTGCTCTCCGGTGGCGAAATAAAGTTCGCACGCCGGATCGAGCAGCACCGTGGCGGACAGGCCGAAATGATTGCCGAGGTCCGTGATTCGCACCTCGCTCTGGGTGAGGGTGCGCCAGACCAGGTCGCCGATCGCACGCGCGGAGGCCATGTAGCGAGCCTCGCCCGTGGCGCGCGCCACTTCCAGCAGACCGAGGATGAGATAGGCGTGGGTCCAAATATCCCAGGTCCTGAACGCCGGCTCACCGTTCCAGCTGAAGGGCTTGGGGGGCTGCTTGACGGTGAAACGGCGGTGCGGCGGATAATTGCCGAGATAGCCGTCGGCATCCTGCAGCGCGACCAGATGATCGGCGACCGCGCGGACGCGGCCGAGAAGCGCGGCGTCGCCCCATCCCACAGCGGCCCTCGCAGCCGCGTAAAGCCATTTGCCGGCATGCTCGCCGTACCAGTCGCCGCCGTCGTTGACCGCTACCGCGACAGGATCGAAAATCGCGATCGCGGGGCTGTCGGGACCGGTAATGAAGGTGGACAGCCGCCCGCGGCGGTTCGCCTCGATGGCTTCACCGAGCAGCCCACCCAACGTCACTGCGCCAGGCGCTACAAAGCGCAGCTCGCGGCTAGAGATCGACAGCACAACGGAATCCTATCCCGCCCGAACGGTCCTTGGACGGTGCCATGAGCAGATATTTGCCGTGCTCGTCGAGCGCATAGCCCTGCGGGAAATACCAGTGCGAGCTTTGCGGCTGGTATGGGCTGCCCCCGCGGACGACGGCGGCGCGGACATGGCGGTCGCGATATTCATCGGTCCACTGCCAGACATGGCCGGTCATCGCCATCACGCCGAAAGGGCTCGCTCCCGCCGGGTAGGCATCGACGTCCACGAGTCTGGGCATCGTGCGTTCGAGCGATGGAGGCGGCGCCGCGTCGGAGCGCCAGTCGTCCCCCCAGGGATAACGGCGACCGTCATACCCTTGTGCCGCCAATTGCCATTCCCATTCGCGCGGCAACCGCTTGCCCGCCCAGGCGGCGTAGGCGCGCGCGTCCTCGATACCGACCCACACTACCGGCATACGCTCGCTGCCCGGCGCCGGGGAACCGTAGGTCCAGTGCCGCAGGAAGTTGCGAGTGTCAGTCGGCGCGTAGCCGCTTGCATCGAGGAAGGTCTTGAACTCGGCGTTGGTCACCGGGAGGCGATCGATCGCGAAGGCTTCGATCTGCATGCGGTGGCGGTGGAAACGTCGCGGGCTGGGTTCCCACGGATATTGCACGTCGACGCCTTCGGCCGCGTAGCCCTCGATCACGATGCCATGCACTGCGAAGTCGAATGCCCCGGCGGGGATCGAAATCATTCCATCGGGCGCTGCACCATAGGCCTTGGTCGAGGGAATGGGGACAAGCGCTTGCGGCGACGGCGACCAGGTTGCCGAGTGATCGCCAAGCGGAGTCGCGAAGCGGCGCATTTCCGAGAGGAAGGCATCGAGGCCATCGGGGTCTACCCCGCGCTCGAACTGGAGCAGCGCGGCGAACCCGTGCGCCTCCAGTTCGGTGTCGAAAAACGCGCGGCCATCGCCTATCCGGGGTTCGATCGCTTGCCCGTTCCACAGGTCATAATAGGCCGCGCCCTCGATATGATCGACTGCGATCTGCTCGCCCGCCACGCCATATTCCTGACGATTGATCAACGCCCACAAAGTCCGCCCGGCTCCGGGGAAGCGGCTGGCGAATATGCCGGCTTGCAGCGTGCGGTCGTAGGGCACCCAATCGTCGGTCACCAGCAACGGCGCGAACCGGCGCTGGATCATCGCCACCCGGCGCAACGTCGCTGCGTCGCGATCGGTGAGCCGGTTGACGAAACCGAAGACATTCTCCCAGGCGACATAGCCGATCCCGTTGAAAAAGGCGTGCTGCAGGTCGCTCCACCGCTCGCGGCTCCAGCGGTTCTCGATCTGGACGATGTGGCGCGGCTCGACCCATTTGAGCTTCACCACCGTCGGGATCGACTCGTTGGGGACGCGCTTGGTCCAGCTTTGCAGATTCCAGCTGAGGATATGATCGCCCGCCTGCGCGGTGGATTCGGGCTGGAGCACCACCGGCCGCCCGCGTTCCTCGCAAGCGACATGGAAGGCGCGCGGCACCCCCGAATAGGTATCGCCGTTGATACCGTCGGCGCCAACCGCGGCGACGATGTCGGCCATGCGCTCCCAATCGGGCGCGTCGCCTTCGCGCGTGCCATGGTCCCAGGGCATCGTCGGCAGGAAGACCTTGACGCCGCGCCGGTGAAAATCGGCGACGACGCCCTTCAGCCCATCGAGCCCGCCCGGCAAATCGTGGACCAGATCGAACTGGCCGCGGTCATCGACGCCGATGTTGGGATAGATGTACCACAGCAGCACGCTATCGACGCCGCCGAAACGGGCCTGGAGATCGTCTAGATAGCGGTCCACGGTATAGCGCCCGATGTCGGGATCGTAGAAATGCAGATCCTCGACCATCGTCAGCGCATGTACGAAATTGGCCTGCGACCAGGCGAGGTCGGGCCGTCGATACAGGCTGTCGTCGAGGCCGATCCGCAGCCGGTGTTCGCGCCGCCACTCGCGCAGGCCCGCCAGCCATTCGTCCGCCGCCGCCCCGACGTCGATCGTCCAGCGCCCCATTTCCTGGAACGGCCAGCCCGGCGCCTTGCCCGGCGTCGGCAGATAGGGGCCGGTCAGCGCATGGCTGAACTTGATGTTGCTGGTGGTGTGGTGGGGGGAGGTCATGTGCGTCTGGTTACTCAATCCGCTCGATCGCCGACGCCGCAGTAATGCGCCAGATCCGCTATGTCGGCATCGTCGACGGCCGTTGCCAGCAAGTGATCGACTTCGCGCTGCGCTGGAATCCCGGATTGCGCGCCCGCACGTGTCGTCGCAAGCGCACCCGCGGCACTTGCCGTGCGAAGCGCCATCGACAGCGCATCGCCGCGCGCGAGTGCCGCCGCCAGGGTGCCGCAGAAGGTATCGCCCGCCGCCGTCGTATCGATTGCGTCCACGCCGAACGCGCCCTGCAGCACTGCCGCGCCGTCCGACCAGGCACAGCATCCGCGCGCGCCGAGGGTTACGATCGCGATCGGCGTGCCGACCGCGGCCAGCCGATCCACGATCGATCCGTCACCTCCGGCGATCAAGGCCAGTTCCTCTTCATTGGCGACCAGTACATCCACCGCGTCGAGCAACGCAGGCGGGACTGCACGCGCCGGCGCGACATTGAGCAACACCGAAACCCCCTGCGCCCGCGCCGCCCGCGCAAAGGCCACCACCGTATCGATCGGCGTTTCCAGCTGCATCACCAGCCACGCGACTCCGGTCAGGTCGGGCAAGTCTCCGGGTGCCAGCGCCGCATTGGCGCCTGGCGAGACCGTGATCGCATTCTCTCCGCTGTCCGCGACGGTGATCAGCGCGGCCCCGGTCGGTTCGGCAGTGCGGACGATATGCAGCGCGACCCCGGCATCGCCGAGCGACCGCTCGAGTAGCCCCGCCGAAGCATCCTCCCCCAACGCCAGCAGCATCGCAGTCGCCGCCCCGCCGGCGCGGGCAGCGGCGACCGCCTGATTGGCCCCCTTCCCCCCCGGCACAATGCTCAGGTCGCCCCCGAGCACTGTCTCCCCGGGGGAAGGAATGTGCGAAGCGCGTACGACGAAATCGGCATTGGCGGATCCGGCGACCAGGATCCGGCCGCCGAGTCTCGACATGGTCACATTATTCTCCCCCGCCTTTCGCCCGCCGCGATCAGAAATCGCTGCGCAGGCTGAGCGATACTACCCGGCCACGACCGGCGAAGTAATTCTGGAAGAAGTCGATCTGCGAGAAGGCGAGGAAATAATATTTGTTGAACAGATTCTCCACGCCCAACGACAATTCGCCCACGCCCTTAGCCCGATATTTGACGTTCAGGTCGAACAGGGTGCGCCCGGTGGTTCGCTCGCCCTGATTGGTGGTGCGGGCCATCAAGTGGTCCATCCCAAGTGAGATCGACGCATTCGGGGTGGGTAACCAGGTGGCTGTCAAATTGACCTTGTCGGGCGAGATGTTGACGATGCCGAGTTCCACATCGACCGGCTCGACGACGTTGTTGGCGCGGGTCGTGAAGCCCTTCAGATGGCTGTAGAGCGCATTGAAGCGAAGCTGCGACATCGGCCGGATCTCCGCAGTCGCCTCGACGCCCTCGATGCGCACGGGCCGCCGCTGAAGAATGAAGTCGAGGGTGACCGGATCGACTGCAAAGCTCGAGCCGAGCGGTGAGAATGAACGATAATAAGAGGCCCCGAAGCTGCCCCAGCGGCCGCGCCAGTTCGCGCCGATTTCCTTGTTCTCGAAGATGACGGCCTGCAGATCGGTGATGCCATCCACGCTTTGACCGGGCACGCTGATGTTGCGCAGCGGGATACCGATATTGGGCAAAGTGAAGCCCTCGGTGTACGCGCCGAAGAACGAGAAGCCGGCGCCCGGCCGGATGACGATGCCGCCGTTGAGCAGATCGTTCGTGTACTTCAGCGTCCCGCCAGTGACGGCGGCGCGGTTGCGGAAGTAGGTTGTGGTATAATCGTCGACCTTGATGCGGCCATCCTCATGCCGGACGCCGCCCGTCAGGGTCACCGGGCCCACGTCATAGGATAGCTGCAGATAGGGTGCGTAGCTGGTGTATTTCAGCGGCGGCACCCAAACGCGATTGGTCAGCGCGAGCTTTTGATCCGTCGTGTCGTGCACCGCATCGAAGCCGAAGCGCAATTCGAATCCATCGAACAGGAAATCCGGTCGCGTATAGGATGTCCGCAGCCCGTATTTCTCCGAATTGATCTCCGACTGATCGACCAGAGTGCCGAGCGGCGCGATCAATGGATCCTGCCGATCGACGCCGTTTTCGCCCGCGAACCGCATTGCCTGTTTGGCGTAGTACGCGGTGGCGATCAGACTACCTCCGAACAGATTGGAGTGGCTGTAGTTCAGCGCCGTCTGTTTGAAGTCGTTGAATTCCTGGCGGAGGACGTCTTGTCCGTTGACGAGCTGCGGGCCGGGTTCGGACGTGTCGGGAAGGCCCGATGCGCGGCTGCCGGGGACATAATGGTAATTGTTCTTGCCCTCGAGCCTGAAATAGCTGCCGGTCAGTTCGAGCCGCTGCGCGTCGCTGGCGCCGAAATTCATGCCGACCTTGGCGAAGAAATTCATCTGCTTGGTATCGGCCAGCGAGAATGACGAGGAAAGACCGATGCGCCGGCCCTTCGCGTCATAAGCTATGCCGCGGTCGAGATAGGCCGCGGCCGCAAACACGTCGAACCCGCCGTCCTTATACGCGACGTCGCCCTGGACTTTCCAGCCTTCACTGTCGTCTTCGAACTGGGTGCCGAACCGGCCGCCGCCGTTGATATGCAGGCCATCCCGCGTCGCGCGCTTGGAAATATAGTTGATGACGCCGCCGGCCGCGCCGATGCCTTCCGCCGCGGAGGCGCCGCCGATCACTTCGATACGCTCCACAACCGCCAGATCGGTGAAAGTCGCATTGCGGCTGCCGTCCCGCAGCGGGGTCGACTGCGGGATACCGTCGAACAGATAGAGCGCGATCCGGCCGCGCAGCGTCTGGCCCAATGTGTTGCCCGTCTGGTTCGATTCCGAATAGCTCGGCACGTTTTTCGACAGCACCGCAGTCTGGTCTTCGGTAATGGCTAGCGATCGCTGAACGTCGGCCGGCGAGACTACCGTGACCGCGCCGGGAATCTTGTCGACTTCCTTTGGCGTACGGCTGCCGGTGACGATGATGGTGCGCTCGTCTTGCCGATCTCCCTCGTCGTCGTCGGCGGTAGCCGCGTCCTGAACCGTCGTCGGATCGGCGGGCTGCGGCCCGGCCTGCTGGGCCAGCGCCCCGTCCCATGCCGCCGACAGCATCAAGGTCCCCAGCGCGACGCGCACCAAATTTCCCATAAATCCCCTCCCTTTTATATTTGTCCGGACTGTATCCGCGATATGCTTGCGATTGGAACGGGCCACGGCTGCGTTCACACCACAGGTTTCGCGTGGTTTCCCGGTTCAGACTTGCGCGTCCGCAGTCCTACACGATAGCTTTCCTGCGGTCCGATACGCGAAGCGGGGGACTATGGAGGGGACAATCGGTGCGCAGTAAGTTGTTCGTCCCGGCCACGCGCGCCGATTTCTTCGCCAAGGCCTTGGCGAGCGATGCCGATGCGATTGCGTTCGACCTCGAAGATGCCGTGCCTGAGGACGCCAAGGCTTCGGCACGCACGCAGCTCGGCGAGTTCCTGGCGAGCGACGTGGCGGGCGCGACCTCCAAGGTGATCATCGTCCGGGTCAATGCGCCGGACACCGCGCATTTCAACGAGGACGTCGCCAGCGTGCTGCGCGGCCGGATCGACCTGATCAACCTGCCCAAATGCGACGATGGCGCCGCCGTACGCGCGGCCGCGGAACGCATGGCCGCGGCCGCCGAAGCTCCTCCGAAATTGCTCGTCAACATCGAGACCCCGCGCGGGCTGGCACGCGCCGCCGAGATCGCGAGCGCGCATCCCATGGTGGTCGGGTTGCAGGTGGGGTTGAACGATCTGTTCGCATCGCTGGGCATCGAGCGGCGGCGGCAGGAGCATGTCCACGCCGCTCTATGGTCGATTCGCCTGGCCGCGGGCGAAGCCGGGTGCTTCGCCTATGACGGCGCCTGGCCCGATCTGGGCGACGAGCAAGGCTATCGCACGGAGGCGGAGCTGGCGCGCAGCCTGGGCTATCTGGGCAAGAGCTGCGTGCATCCGAAGCAGATCGCCATCGCCAATGCCGTGTTCGGCCTGGACCAGGCAACGCTCGATCGCGCGCGCCGGATCGTCGCGGCGGCGCGTGCCGCGGAATTGGACGGGCGCGGCGCATTCACGCTCGATGGCGAGATGATCGATCGGCCCGCGATCCAGCAGGCCGAGACAATGCTAGCAGCGGCCGGACCGGGGCAAGAACCATGATGATCTGGACCGTCCGGCGGCTGATTGCGCTGTTCGCGATCCTGCTCGCGACCTGGACCACACCCGCTTTCGCGAACGAAGGCGTCACTGCGGTCAAGACGCGTTCGCTGCCCGCGCTAGCCGGGCTTCCCGGTGAAGGTCAGCCGATCCTGGTGGCACTCGACGGCAGGCCCGTGGTCATTCGCGGGGGCGTCGCGGCGATGCTGCGCGCCGACAGCTCGGCCTGGGAGCGCCTGGACGCGGGCGAGTTTCAGCAACTCCTCGGCGCTGTCAGCGATGGCCGGCGCAGCGCGGCGCTCATCGGCACGGCCAAAGGGATCGAGAGCGTCGCCGTGATCGCGCGTGAAGGCGCAACGCTGCGGGCGCGACCCTTGCCTCCTCTCCCGCTGGCGCTGGCCGGGGTGCAGGGCGCCTGGCTGGCCGATGCCCTGGTCGTCGCCGGCATGGATGCTGCGGGGCAGCCCAGGATACTGCGCGTGCCCACAGCCGGAGGCGCCTGGACCGCCCTCCCCGTCTGGCCGGGCGCCGGCGCGCCGGTCGCGCTCGCCGCACGCGGGCCGGCGCTGTTCCTGACGCTGCGTGGCGCGTCGGGCGACCGTCAGCTGCAATGGACGAGCAAGGAAGGCTGGGTCGAGCGCACGCCCGCCCCCGGCGCAGTCGTCGCCGGATCGTCGCGGGCGATCGGGCAGGCGTATCTCCTCTATCTTGTCGGTTCGGGAGAGGGCGCGGAATGGCTCAGCTACAGCGCCATCACCGATGCCTGGGCCCCGCTGGGCCACAAAGTGGCGACGGGGACCGCGGCGGTCGCGTTCGGCAACGGCATCATGACATTGCGGGCCGAGGGCGACCGCCTGACCGCCGCGATCGCCGAGCTCGAGCTCCAGCGTCGCCCGCTCGGCTGGCTCGATTGGTCGATCATCGGCACCTACCTCGCCGGAATGCTGGGGATCGGCTTCTATTTCTGGGCGCGCTCGCGGATGGGATCGACCAGCGAATTCTTCCTCGGATCGCGAACGATTCCGTTCTGGGCCGCGGGCATCAGCATGTTCGCCACCAACACCAGCTCGATCAGCTATCTCGCCGTGCCGGCCAAGGCTTTCGATACCGACTGGCAATATCTGATGTCGAAGATCGTGACGGTGTTCGCGTTGGTCGCGGTCGCTTTCTGGGTCATCCCCTTGTTCCGGCGGCTCAACCTGGTGTCGGTCTTCGCTTATCTCGAGACGCGCTTTCATCCCGCCATCCGCATGCTCTCGTCGGCGATGGCGATCCTGATGCACGTCGGCGGCCGGATGGGGATCGTGCTTTTCCTGCCGGCGCTGGCGATCGGCACGATCACCGGCGCCAATGTCGTCCTTTGCATCCTGGTCATCGGACTATGCACGATCGTCTACACCGCGCTGGGCGGCATGAAGGCAGTCGTCTGGACCGATGTGTTCCAGGTGGTGGTGCTGATGGCGGGTGCGATCTTCGCGATCGGCTTCATCGTCCATTCGGTGGGCGTGGGCCAGATCATCGATACGGCGGCGCAGTTCGACAAGACCAAGCTGGTCAACGTCAGCTTCGATTTCACGACGCCGACGATATGGGGCTTCATCATCCTCTACACCTTCGACACGATCCTCACCTTCCCCAAGGATCAGGTGCTGATGCAGCGCGTGCTGTCGACCTCGTCGGAAAAGCAGGCGAGCCGCTCGGTCTGGTTCTTCGCCGCGATCCTGCTCCCCGCCGGGCTGTTGTTCTACGTGATCGGCACCACCCTGTTCGTCTATTATCGCGCGAACCCAGGCCGGCTCGACCCGTTGCTTCCAGTGGACGCGGTGTTCCCCAGCTTCATCGGCACTGAACTGCCGCACGGCGTGACGGGCATCATCATCGCCGGGCTTTTCGCTGCCGCAATGGGGACACTCAGCGGCACGATCAACTCGGTCGCCACCCTGCTGTCAGTGGACTTCTATGAGAAACTTCGCCGCGAACCGCCCACGCAGAAGCAGTCCGTGCGCTTCGCCGAGTGGATGACCGTGCTGGTCGGCCTGGTCGGCGTCGCGATCGCGGTGGTCCTGTCGCGGCTCGACATCCATTCCTTGCTCGATCTGACGATCGAATTGTTCGGCCTGTTGGGGGGCAGTTGCGCCGGGGCCTATACGCTCGGCATGTTCACCACGCGCGCCAATTGGCAGGGGACCGCGATCGGCATTCTCGGCGCATCGGGGATCACCATGGTCACGTGGATCTTCGGGCTGGTCCACTCCTATTTCTACCTCGCGATCGCGATCGTGATGTCGATCGTGATCGGCTATATCGCCAGCCTGTTCTTCCCGCCCCCCGGTCGCGCCCAGATCGACGGGCTGACGGTCTTCACCGGCGGCGGCAGGAAGGGCCGGCCAGATATCGAACGGGAGGGCCTGGCATAGACATCAACTTCCTGAGGACCTTCGTAGCGGTCGTCGATCAGGGATCGATGGCCGCCGCCGCGCGCACGCTCAACATCAGCCCCTCCGCGATTGCGCAGCAATTGAGCGCTTTGGAGCGCGAGCTTGGCGCACCGCTGATCGTGCGCGTCGGGCGGACGGTGCGGATGACCGAGCAGGGCGGGCGGATCCTCTCGCAAGCGCGCCAATTGCTGCGCGATGCCGCCGATCTCAAGAGCATCGCCAATGACGATGCGCTGAGTGGCGAGCTCCACCTGGGCGCGTGCACCACGCCGCTGATGGGCATGCTGCCCGAGATTCTGGCGCGAGTCAGCGCGCGCTTCCCCGACATCACCGTCCATATCGAATCGGGCAATTCCGCACAGCTCTATGCCCAGGTCGAGGCGGGCAATCTCGACGCCGCCTTCGTGCTCGAAGCGCCCTATCTGCTGCCCAAGACGAGCGACTGGATGGTACTGCGCGAAGAGCCCCTGATCGTACTCGCGCCCGCACGGCTGGCGCATCGCAGCCCGCACGACTTGCTCGCGAACGAACCCCTCATTCGCTACGATCGCAACCAATGGGGCGGGCGCCACGCCGACGAGTATCTCCGCAAGGCCGGGATCTGCCCGCACGAGCGCTTCGAGCTCAACGCGCTCAACGCAATCGCGGTGATGGTCGATCGCGGGCTGGGCGTGTCCATCGTCCCGGATTGGTCGCCGCCCTGGCCCGAGGGGATCAACATCGCCCGGCTGCCGCTGCCAACGCAGGAGATCGGCCGGCGGATCGGCGTAGTATGGTCGCGCAGCTCGATCCGGATGCGGCTGGTCAACATCCTGCTCGCCGAAGCGGTGGCGGCAACCCGACCCACCGCGCTGGGTCTGACGCCATGACCGGGACGACGCGGCGTGCCGTGCTGGCGGGAGGCGTCGGCATGGCCGCGGCGGGGGCGGTGTTCGGCCAGACCGCCGAGGTGCGAGTGGCGTGCCCCGCAGGCCGCTTCATTGGCGAACGGCTGGATGGTGGCATCAATCGCTTCCTCGGCATTCGCTACGGGCGCGCGGCGCGTTTCCAGCCGCCAATTGCCGAGGCGCCGAGCCGCGACCCGGTGTCCGCGGTGAAGCTGGGTCCCGTCTGCCCCCAACGCGGCAAGCGCGGGCCCCAATCGGAGGAATGCCTGGTCCTCAATGTCTGGACCCCCGATGCGACTCCCGCCGCACGCTTGCCGGTAATGATCTATATCCACGGCGGCGCCTATGCTTTCGGCAGCGGCGGAGACCCGGTATGCGACGGGCGCCATCTCGCCGGCCGCGGGGTCGTCGTCGTGACGCTCAATCACCGGCTGAACGTGCTCGGCTATCTCTATCTGGCGCGACTCTCTGCGACTTTTGCCGACAGCGGCAATGCCGGCCAGCTCGATCTCGCGCTGGCACTGCGCTGGGTGCGCGACAATATCGGCGCGTTCGGCGGCGATCCGGCGCGCGTGACTGCGTTTGGCGACTCGGGCGGCGGAGGCAAGGTGACGACATTGCTCGCGATGCCCGCCGCGACAGGCCTGATCCACCACGCCGCGACGATGAGCGGCCAGCAGGTCACCGTCTCCGGCCCGCTCAACGCCACACGGCGGGCGCGGGCTTATCTGGAGAAACTGGGGGTGAGTCCGAGCGATTTGTCGCCGCTCACGACTTTGCCGGTCGAACGGCTGATCGAAGCACTCGACGCCGAGGACCCGATCCTGGGCGGGTCGGTGCACATGGGCCCGGTGCTCGACATGCGCACGCTAAGGAGGCACCCGTTTTGGCCCAATGCGCACCCGGCGGCGGTCGCCGTTCCGATGCTTTCCGGCAACGCGCGCGACGAGATGCGGGGCTTCTCCGATCCCGACGGCGACTTCGTCCGCACGATGAACTGGACGAACCTGGCTACCCGCATCGCCGCCGAACTGCCGGTAGATCTACCCCCCGAATGGATCGTCGCCGAATACCGCCGCCACCTGCCGGCCGTGAGCCCCGCCGATGTCTATTTCCTGGCGACCACTGCAGGGCGCAGCTGGCGCGGACAGCTCGAAGTTGCCGAAGCACGCGCACGCGCGGGCGCGCCGGTGTGGTTGTACCAGGTCGACTTCGTATCGCGCGCTGATCCGCGCCAGGGCGCCTTCCATTGCATCGACGTACCGCTTGTTTTCGGCACCTTCGACGCTGCCGGCGCGGGCACCGGCACCGGCCCGGATGTCCGCACCGCGTCGCGCACTATTCAGGATCGCTTCATTGCATTTGCCAGAACCGGCAATCCGAACTTTCGCGAAGTACCGCATTGGCCCACCTACACCTCGCGCAAACGGGCAACGATGATCTTCGAACTCGCCGGTCACGTCGTGGACGACCCGCGCCGTTGGCAGCGCGAACTCTTTGCCGGCGCGCCCTATGTCCAGCCAGGAAGTTGAACGCAAACATTCCCTTATCTACCCTTAACGCAAATTGCTGCGGAGAGACAAAGGCGAAGACATTTGGCCTGGTAAGGCCTTCTCCGATTTGTGTGCGCACCAATGTCGAAAATCAGCAAGCATCCAAGAGCTTCACCAGTCACCGCAGCTATTAGGCCCGATGGGCAAAGAACGCTGCGATTGCCGTGTCAGAGCAACCATTTTGACATTGCCCCCTCCCCTGAAATGTCGACTTTTGGACCCGCTGCAAGCGCTCCAGATGGCCGAGATTGGCCGCATGCTGTTTGTTATCCATTCCCGCAAGTTCTGGGCCGTTAGCCGCTTGGCAGCTTTCAGGCGCCGATCGCGCGAAGCAGACATTCCAGCGTCGAGTCACCACCGAATAGCTGCTACCGCCGACTTGCGGATGGCTATCGTGCATATCACGTTCCCGGCATGATGACGCTGACACCAGCCGCGACATAGGGCGCTATTCCGGTCAGTCGAACCACCCGGACTGGCCGGAGCCGAGCGGTGATAGACGCTACTGCCGATCTTCGTTACGCCATCCACGTGAACATTGCGCCTGATCTTCCGAACGAAAGCCTGGGCGCGGTGCTTAAGACAGCGCTCGACGCGGTCATCGTCATGCGTCTCGACGGGACAATAGCCGGCTGGAACGATGTCGCCGAGCGCTGCTTCGGCTGGTCGTTCGACGAAGCGAACGGGCAGCGGATGAGCGAGCTGATCATTCCGCCGCGGTTCCGCGACGCGCACGAGTGCGGGCTGACGCATTATCTCGCGACCGGCGAGGGCCCGGTGCTCGACAAGCATATCGAGATTCATGCGCTGCATCGCGATGGGCGTGAGCTGCCGATCGAGCTGTCGATCACCCGGACCAGCCAGTTCGGCAAACCGGTATTCCTCGGCTTCCTGCGCGACATCAGCGATCGTCGGGAAGCCGCGCGTCGCCAGGAATTGCTGATCGGCGAGCTCAACCACCGCGTGAAGAACCTGCTCGGTGTCGTAGCCGCCATCGCCCATCAGACCGCACGCTCGTCGTCGACGATCGCGGACTTCGAAACGGCGTTCGCGGGACGCCTGGCCTCGATGGGCAAGGCGCACGAGATCCTGACCGCGGCGACATGGGAGCGCGCGCCGCTGCGCCGTCTGGTCGAGGAACTGCTCGCGGCCTACACGCAAGGGGATGGGGAGCGAGTGACGGTATCGGGTCCCGACGTCCTGCTGGCACCGCGCCATTTCCTCAGCATAAGTATGATCTTGCACGAGTTGCTGACCAACGCCGTGAAATATGGCGCGTTGTCCAACACAGTTGGCAGAATTGCGCTCAGCTGGACGCTGGACCATCAAACGCTCAAACTGATCTGGATCGAGAGCGGGGTCCCGAACGTCTCCGCGCCTAGCCGCCGCGGCTTCGGGTCACGCATGATCGAGCTTGCCGTATCGCACGAGCTTCACGGCACGGCGGCGAGCGAGTGGCGCGCGGACGGACTGGCGTTAACTCTAACATTCGGCATCGGATAAGATCGGATAAGGTAGTCATGGCGATGCACCTGAGCCTCCCCTCCCCATCGCGCTGCGCCGGCACACCTCCGACTGGTCATGGCGCGGCCACACGGCCGGCAACCCATCTCGAGGGAGTCGACCTGGATACTCCCCTGTTGGTCGTCGAAGATGAGGCGATGATCGCCTGGATGGTCGAGACGATGCTCGAGGAGATGGGATTCCGCTCGATCGCGATCGCCGCGACCGGCGACCAGGCGATTGCGCTCGCAGGATCGACACCGCCCGGCCTGATTGTCACCGATATCAATCTGGGGCCCGGCCTCGACGGGATTGCCGCGGCGGCGGCGATTCGGGCGGAGCGTCCCGCTCCGGTGATCTTCATCACCGGCTATGCAGGCGCGGAAGCCTATGCCCGCATTCAGGGCGAGGTGCCCGGCGCGGCGCTGCTACGCAAGCCGGTCTTGGTCGTGGAGCTGCGGTTGGCTGTCACACGCGCGCTGCGACCGGCAAGCTAGGCCCGGCGGCCGATCCGCCTGCCTGCGGGCCGGGTGGCGATCACGGCAACAGCGGAAGCGACGCGGTCGACCGCAGCCTCCTCCTCACGCGGATCCAACCCATCCGATCTGCGGCTGGGCCGCACGCGCATCGAAGCGGGCGTCGCAATCGACATGCCGCTGGCATCAAGGCGCGAGAACGTACTGCGTTTCGTTGGCGACCTTTCGGTGAATGCTTCGCTCAATGTGCGCGAAGTCAGCGGATTCGGGGCGATGCGCGACGCGACGTTCGGCATGGCGTGGGGGCCCATAGAGGGCGTGCAGATGCTCGCCACCGTCAGGCGCAGCGAGGCCGCGCCCGATATGGTGCAGCAATCGACGCCCGTGACGCGCGTTCCAAACGTTCCGGTATTCGATTATGGAAACGGTCGCACCGAGCTCGTCACGCTGATTATGGGCGGTAATCCGGACCTCGCCCCCGAGCGCCGGCTCGTCGGTTCACTCACGCTTTCCGTCAAACCGTTCGCCAAACGCGAATTGCGTTTCTCCGCCACCTATGAAGCAACGACGATCCGCAACCAGACGGGCACGGTCTATGCGATCACGCCGCAGACCGAGGCTGTGTTGCCGGATCTGTTCATCCGCGATCCCGCCGGACGTCTGGCGTCGGTCGCGTACCGGCCGATCAACTTCGGAGTCGAGCGCCAGCGCACGCTGAACCTGACGGTGAACGCTACCGGGAAACTGGGCAAGGCGCCGCCCGCCTCCCTTGGCGCCAAAGGCAAGGCGCCCGCGCTGACCAACTATTATGCCGGCATCGGGCCCAGCATCAAATTCAGCGACCGGCTGCAGCTACGCCCGGGCACTCCCGAACTCGACCTGCTGCGCGGCGACACGATCCGAGGTTGGGGCATGCCGCGGACCTATGGCTACGCCTATGGCGGGATAAACCATGGCGGCATGGACCTGACATTCAATGCTTGGTATCAGGGGCCGAACCGGATACGCAGCGCCGACCCGGCGGCGGATCTGCGCTTCTCGTCGATCTTCAAGCTCAACACAGGCGCTTATATCAGTCTCGGCGGCCTGCTGCCGCGCGAGAAGTGGGCTCGCAGGTTGCGGATAGCATTCGACGTTAGCATTTTCACCGACGCGCAGCAGCAGGTGCGCGATCGCAACGGGATCGTCCCGAACCGCTTGCAGCCGGACCACCTTGATCCCCTCGGGCGGACCGCCACAATTACGCTGAGAAAATTGTTCTAGTTGGCGCCCGAGCGTCCGCTTCTGGGCTTCCGCGCGACTGTGCTGAATGGCAACAAATGGGCGCACAGCTGACATTGAGGTGGACGAAACCGCGCGTCCCTTATGCGCCCGATAGCGGTCGTTCAGCGTCGCCGTGGTACTGCCCGAAAGCCGACATACCTTCAGGTTGAGAGCTAACGGTCGCAAATAGGCGAGGCATTCGTCGGCGAAATGCAACCGTTGCATGCAACGTCGCGTAGCGGTGGCGCCGTGCGCGGCCCGCCGCTGCAACTGCCCGCACCGGTTTCCCCTGCCTAGTGACGCTTCATCGAGCCGGCAGCGACGCCGGACGAAGTGGATAGAGGATACCTCCCAATGTCGAAGATCATGGTCATCGCGGCCGCCGTCTCGGGCCTTGTCATAACGACCTCCGCTTTCGCGCAGGACCGCGGCGAGCCCTCCAGCAGCCAGTCGGCCGGTTTCGGCGGGCGCAACGGCTCCGCCACCAATCTGCGGGACACCCCCCGCCGCGACGACGCCATAAAGCGTGAAATCCGGAGCAGCGGCGTCGTGGAGCCGCGCCAGACTCGCGAGCCGGCGTCGCGGAGCCAGGCGACCAACAATATGAAGCAGCTCAGCCTCGGCAACCACTAAGCAGCCTAACCGTGACTGGCTCCCTCCTCCCGAGAGGAGGGAGCCGCATCGTCTCAGCTGCGAAAGCCGATCCCGGGGCTCATGTATCGGTCCCTTACGCTCGCGACCGATCAGCCGACCTTCAACTTCCGCCTTCAGTCGCCTCCAGGGCTTGGTGAGTCGGCAGTGCGTCAATCCTCGCCACAGTCTGGCGTGCTGCGTCAGTTCGAATGAGCGGAGGAATCTCAGATCCCCGTGGCGGATTCATTTCAGACAGGCCTCCCGACCGCTGGCGGCCACCCAGATTTTTTCCAACGTTTCGTGTGAGATTGCACGGAGCGCCACAGCAAGGATGCTACTGTTCTGCGCCCAAGGGGTTTTTCAGGAGCCTCAAGTTTTCGCCCTGATGGCGGGAACAGAGTTTGCCATTGCGAAGCGATATCGACCGTCAGCTTCCATAGCTGCGCGCCGCGATGAGTTGTGCGAGATCCGGACTCCCGGACACGGTCAGTAGAAGATCGCCCCCGGACTTCGCTGCCTCAGGACCGAAATCGCGGATCAGGTGATCGCGCATCGCCTGGGAGATGAGCGCTTCGTCCTGGACGAACTGGGGCAGGCGCATCAGCTCCGCGGCATGGGCGTCATCGGCGTCCCTGTCACCTGACAGGTCTCCGATCCGTTCCATGGTGATCGGGTAGGCTGAAGGATTTCGCATGGCATTGCCTGCGGTCAGCAGCAGTCCGTCCATCAATACGATCTTGGGCATCGTGACGATGTTGAAGATCATGTAGCAGGGAAGGTGTCGGACGGAATCCGTGGCAGCGACGAAGACCTGGCCATCAATGGGGAGCATCGACCCGACATATCGGACATCGGGTCCGCCCAGCTCAGCTCTTAGCAGGCCTGATTCGTCGCGACGTACCATGCCATGCTGATGGAAAAATCTCCCCGGCGCTATGATCGCCGGATGCGTGGCACGCCAAAACCCCTCATAAGCTGCTCCGCGCACTCTAATTGACGCCAGGGCGGCGTCCAGCGTTTCCGCTGGAACGTCCAGGCCGCTCGGTTGTCCGCTTTGCGGACCCGGCGGATTGATCCCGAGCAGAGCGGCAAATTCGGTGGGCTCTCGCTCCCAGTCCAGCAGCGTCAGTTCTGGGAGCTTCCCGGCAAGAAGTCGTGTGAGGCGCTCTAGATTGTGCGCCGAGGGCCGAACGGCGCCCGAGGCCCAACGGCCCACCAGCGACTTGTCGACCCCCAGCTCCGCGGCAAGCCGGGCACGGCTCATCGTTAGCGCCTTCAGCGCGAGCGTGAGCCTTTCTCCAAAATTGTTCGTCATCGCTGCCCTCCGATCGCAGCCTGACCACTTGGACCACCAGATGCAACCCCGTTGCATTCCAGCGCAGCGTTCGACGACGGCCGACGCACCTGATCGTGAGTCTGTCCTTTCCGCATCGAGCCGCCGTCCGGCTCGGGCGCTGCATCCGTCCCTCTTCTGGAAGGTGGCGAGCCGAGCCGGGCGCAATCAGGAACAAAGGGACTCACCATCATGAACGCTCGGATCTCGAACCTCGCTCGCACCAGTCCACGCCGCAGGACCGTGTCGCGGCTCGCAGCACTCGCCACCTCAGCAAGCCTCGCAGCGATCGCATCGCCAGCGTACGCCCAGTGCGTCGAAGGCCCGCCGGCCAACTTCACCTGCGCAGGCGCGACCGACGTCCCGCAGATAATCGTTACCGATGATGCGACGGTGACCACCGTTCCCGGCTTTTCGATCGACGCCAGCGGCAATGGCAATGGCCTCGCCTTGCAGGTCTCCGGCGACGGGCTGATCAGCTTCGAAGGCCCGGGCGAACTCATCGGCTCGGGCGTGCGCTTCTCGACCACCGGAAGCAGCGCCGCATCCGCCGGAGAACTTCTGGTATCCTCGAACGGCAACATCCTGGCCAATGGCGCCATCGGACTTGGTCTCGACAATGCCGGCGGCGGCGCCACCTCCGTCCATTGGCAGGGGTCGATCGTGAACAGCGGCGGCCACGGCATATATGCCGGCAGCTCGCCTGGCGCAGGGGACCTCGTTCTGGTCATCAATGAGGTGACCGCCCGCGGTGACGGTGTCTGGGCACAGTATAATTCGGATGAATCGGTCATGATCACCGCCCTCGGCCCGGTCATTGGACGCGACGGCGTGGGCGTGCGGATTGATGCCGGCGCGTCAGCTGCGAGCGTCGAACTGAATGTGACCGACGCAACTGGCGGCACCGACGGCATCGCAATCAACAACATGGGCACGAACATCACCACAATCGACGCCGGCGGGGTGGTCACAGGGCTCAGCGGGGCAGGCATCATTGTAGAAACCGGCACAGACGCCCTCACGGTTGCAGTTCATGCGGCGCAGGTGAACGGCCAGACCGCCGGCATCCAGGTCAGCAACAACGGGGTTCGAGACACCGATATCATTGCGACCGGCCAGGTGGCCGCCACCACTTCGGCAGGCATAAACGCCATCAACGGGAGCAGCGCCCGGGACATCTCGATCGCAGCCGCCGACGTCGTGGGTTTGCTGGGCGTCAATGCATCCAACGGGGGAACCGGTTCGACCACACTGGTCACGACCGGTACTGTCGTCGGTTTCGGATCGGACGGAATTCGCGCAACCGCCAGCGTCGATGCGACCAACATCTTGGTGGACGCTCATAATGTCGAGGGCGATCGCGTCGGAATCTCGGTGCACAATGATGGAACCGGCACAACCGCAGTCCGCGCCAGCGGAACCGTGGTGGGTCAGAACGCCGACGGGATTGACGTCATCACGACGCAGTCCTTTCAGGGCACTACGGTGGATGCGGTCAACGTCACCGGCTATAACGGAATCTACGTTGACAATAATGGCGGCGGTTCCAACCATGTAACCGCTACGGGCACGGTCACCGGCAACGGCGCGACCGGAGACGGCATTCTGGTCAACAACCAGACTGGTGGAGCCGATATCCGCGTTGCGGCAGTCGACGTGTCGGGTGGGCGACGCGGCATCAGCGTCGAAAACTACGGCACCGAGACTTTGATCGCGACGACGGGTCTGGTCACCGGCGGCGAATCCGGCATCTTTGCGTTGAATGGCGTTGCCACGACCGACCTGACAATTCGCACTGCCAGCGTGCGTGGCGAGGATCAGGGAATTCTCACCGAACATTTCGGAACGGGCCGAACGGTGATCCTTGCAGGTGGTCCGGTGACCGGCGTCAACGGCGCGGGAATTCTCGTCAATGCGGATGGTGCCGGCGCGGTGGATGTGATTGCCGGGGACGTAACCGGAGGAAGCCGTGGCATTTCGATCTTCAACTCCGGCACGGGCACCACGAGGGTCGATGCAAGCGGCACAGTGACCGGCCTGGGCGCGGCCGGGCTCGCGATCAGGAATAGCGGCAGCGCCACGGGAATCGAGGTTCGGGCCGCTGCCGTGAACGGGCAAACGCTCGGCATCGAGGCGGAGAATTTCGGATCCGGCAACACGACCATCGCCGCCACAGGTTTCGTGGCGGGAGCTACCAACGCGGGCGTAAGAGCCCATAACAGCCTCGGCGCGGCCGATATCTCGATCACGGCGAGCGATGTCGCCGGAGCGATCGGTATCCTCGCCACCAGCGACGGCACCGGGGCGACCAGCGTTGTGTCGAGCGGCGCCGTCGTGGGCTTTGGCCATGACGCCATTCACGTCAGCACCGCGGCCACCACCACCAATGTGCTCGTCGACGTGTTCGATGCGGAAGGCCTCCAGTCGGGAATCCAGATCGACAATCTCGGAACCGGCACGACAACCGTCCATTCCAGCGGCACCGTTACAGGTCAGGTCTTCAGCGGGATCCAGATCGAGACGGGCACCTCTGCGCAGGATGTGATCGTCGATGCTGTGAACGTGACCGGGACGTCCGGCATCAATGTGCGGAACTTCGGCACCGGTTCGGCCAGCGTCGGCGCCACCGGCGCCGTCACGGGCACTGAGGCGGACGCCGCAGGCATAGTGGTGGTCGGCGGCACCGGATCGTTGGACCTCCGCGTTTCAGCCGTGACGGTCGAAGGCGGCGCCGTTGGCATCGATACGAGCAATCAGGGCAGCGGCCAGACGTTCATTGCCACTACCGGACAGGTCAAGGGCGGCGACTCCGGCATCGTCGCTCGCAATGGCCTTGGCGCTACTGATCTGACGATCCTCGCAACCGATGTTTGGGGCGCCAGCAACGGAATCGTCGCCGAGAATCTCGGCAGCGGCGACATGGATGTGACCGCGACGGGCAATGTTTTCGCGCTGGATCAGATGGGCATCCGCCTTTCGGCCGGCGCAGGTTCGGGCGATGTCACTCTCAAGGTGGGCAGCACGATCGGCGACTTGAACGGCGTTTCGATCGTCAACGCCGGGCTAGGCGAGACGCGAGTCCGCATCGACGGCGTCGCGCGGGGCGGAACGAACGCGATCGAGGTCTTTTCCAGTGCTGGCCAGGACGTGACCATCGTCAACAACGGTACCGTACGGAACATGTCGGGCCAAAGCGCCGACGAAGCAATCCGCGCCACTGGCGGATCGACCGGTATCGGCAATACCGGCACACTGTTGGGTACGCTCGCCATTTCGGGTGGCAGCAGCGTCGTGGCCAATACCGGAAGCTGGCGGAGCATCGGCGGGGTCAGCAGCTTCGGCACGGCCGACGACCAGCTGTTCAACACCGCGACGGGCACGATCGTCGGCGGATTGCTGTCGGGAGCGGCGGAATCAACTGTTTGGCAGGGGCTCGAGCGTTTCCAGAACAATGGCGTGCTCAAGCTTCAGGACGGCGGCGTCGGCGACATCCTCCAGACCTCGGCAGCCACCACCTTCGCCAACGGGTCGGTGCTGAACGTCGACATTGCCGGAACGAGCGGCGCGGACAGTTTCCGCACCACCGGGACGGTCGCGATCGACGCCGGCAGCCGACTGCAGGCAGTTACTACCCAACCGCTGGTGCTCCACGGAAAATATGTCGTGGTGCAGGCCGATGGGGGGCTGACCGGCCAGTTCGCCTTCGAGGACAAGCTGCTGACGGCGTTTGCGGGACTGCGCGACGGCTATACGCCAACCTCGGCGTTTCTCGAATTCGCCCAGCTCAAGGCTCTCGCGGGCGCCGGGCTCACGCCCAACCAGAAGGCAGCAGCGGGCGGGGCTGACAGTCTGCCCGACGGCAATGCGCTGAAGGACGCGCTACTGTTGCTGCCCACTGACGCCGCGGCACAGGCGGCCTTCGATCAGCTCTCCGGCGAGATCCACCCCTCCGCGCGCAACGCCATGGTCGAGGACAGCCGGCTGATTCGGGGCGCCGTGCTCGGCCGTCTGGCCGATGGCGAGGGTTCGGGGCTGTGGGGACGATTGTTCGCCGCTTCGGGGATCAGCGACGGCGACTCTAACGCCGCCGCTCTCGATCGCGATACGAAGGGAGGCGTGCTCGGACTAGATCGCAGCTTGGGTCCGGTGACCGTCGGGGTGGCGGGAGGCTGGTCCGACACCAGTCTCCGCATCGCGCGCCGCGACAGCAACGGCTCGATCGAGAGCATCCATGGTGTGGTATATGCCGGGGGGCGCTTCGGGCCGTTCGGGCTGCGTGGCGGGGCCGGCTATGCCCGTACCTCCACCGAGACCACGCGCCGGATCGCCTTTGCGGCGATCAGCGCGACACCGACTGCCGATTATCACGGCTCGGTGCTGCAGGGCTTTGTCGAGGCGGGCTATCGAGTGCCGCTGGGGGGCGGGCATGTCGAGCCGTTCGCCAGCCTGACCGCGATCCGCGCGAAGACCGATGCCTTCACCGAGGCCGACGGCCCGGCGGCGCTGTCGGGCACTGCGATTAGCGAAAAGACGATGAGCACGATGTTGGGCGCTCGCTTCGAGACCAGTCCGGCCGGCGCCTTCTCGTTGCGCGGCACCGCAGGTTGGCGCCATGCCTGGGGCGATCTCGACCCGGCCGGCCGCCACGCTTTTGCCGGCGGCACTCCTTTTACTGTCCTCGGTGCCGCAGGATCGAAGAATGCAGGCGTGTTCGACGTCGAGGCGCGCTATCGGATCTCCCCGAGCGTCACGCTGAGTGTCGGCTATAACGGCGTCCTCGGCGCCCGAAATGCCGACCACGCAATCACCGGGGCCTTCAAGATCGTCTTCTGACGATCGGCGCCGGCGGGCAGGTCCGTTCCTGAACCTGTCCGGCTCTCCGGGTGGCCGCACGCCACCCGGAGAGATTGTGTTTGCGTGTGCGACATTCGTCCGCTTTCAAGCCTTTGCACCCAGAAGCTGCCTGACTGCTAGCGGCCCAAATGCGGGCGCTTCGGGAGGAGAAGGCCGTGTGACGGTTTCGGCTAGGCTGGACTGACATTTTCTTCGCCCGCGTGGTGTTCGCTGCCCAGCGCGCGCTGGCCGAGCAATGTCACCAGCAGTGCCAACATCGCGGCGGCGACCGAAACCCAGAAGCCGTTCTGCGCGCCGAAGCTGTCGACCACCCAGCCGGTGAGGAACGCGCCCAGTGCCATGCCGATGCCGATGCCGGTCATCACCCAGGTCACGCCCTCGGTCAGCACCTCCGGCGGCGCGCGCCGCTCCACAAGGCCGAAAGCTGTGATGAAGGTCGGTGAGACTGCGACACCGCTAACGAAGATTGCGGCCACTAGGGAGGGCACACTGCCCACCAGCAGCAGCGGCAGGGTGGTCAGCAGCAGCACACCGAGCACCACCAGCAGTTGTCGATGCAACGGGAAACGCAAGTTGAGCGCGCCAAGGATTAGCCCGACGACGAACGAGCCGAGCGCGTAGACACCGATCACGAGGCTGGCCGCGCCGGGCTGGCCGAAATCGCGAGTCAGCGCAACGGTGGTGACCTCGGCGGTGGCGAAGATCGAGCCGACAAACACCAGCGCCAGTGTGACGAGTTGGACCGGACGCAGCAGGATCGCCGAGCGGTGCGGGCGTCCCCCGACCGCGCGCACTTTGGGCTCGGTGGCGCGCTGGAGCACAAAGGCGGTCATTCCAACCGCGAGCAGCAGCGTCGAGACGAGCACGCCCGCTTCAGGGAACAGGCCGACGCTCAGACCTACCGAGACCGAAGCCCCGCCGATGTAGACGAGCTCGTCCGCCACCGATTCGAACGCAAAGGCAGTGTTGAGCTCCGGCCTGTCGCGGAAAATCTCGGTCCATCGGGCACGGACCATCGCGGGCATGCTTGGCATGGCCGCGGCAGCGAGCGCGGTGGCGAACAGTGTCCAGGCCGGCCAGTCCAAATGTGTCGCGAGCATCAGCAACGCGAAGGCCGCCACCGCGATCACGGTGGTCGGGATCAGCAGGCGGGTCTGACCGTGGCGATCGACCAGTCGGGAGATCTGCGGTGCGGAAAAGGCGTTGGTGAGGGCGAAGGTCGCGGCTACCGCGCCGGCGAGCCAATAGCCGTTTCCCGCTTGCGCGACCATCGTGACGATTCCGATCGGCGCCATCGCGACCGGCAGCCGGGCGACGAACCCGGCGGCGGCAAACCCCTTGGTCCCGGGCGCGCGAAAAATCTCGCGATAGGTTCCGAACATGTCGACCCTCTCGTCGCTGGAAATGCAAGCGTTCCCGACTTACATACGCTTCGTATGTGACTGAGGTGGTGACATACGCGGCGTATGTCAATGCTGCGTTCGTAGAAAAGCGAGGACTTGAATGTCACGCAGATCGCGTCCCGAAATGATCGCGGAAACCCGCGCCAAGTTGATCGCCGTGGCGCGCAAGGCATTTGCGACGCATGGCTATGCCGAGGCGTCGATGGACGATTTCACTGCCGAAGCAGGGCTTACCCGCGGCGCGCTCTATCATCATTTTGGAGGCAAGCGGGGTTTGCTCGAGGCGGTGATCGAGCAGATCGATGCCGAGTTGGCCGAGCGGTTGGCCGCGGTCGCCGCGGCGGCACCGACCCGCTGGGAAGGGCTGGTCCAAGAGAATATTGGCTATATCCAGCTTGCGCTAGAGCCCGACGTGCAGCGCATTATGTTGCGCGACGGGCCGGCAGTTCTGGGCGATCCAGCGAACTGGCCCGGCGCGCTCGCGTGCATCGCGTCGATCCGCGGCAATATCGAGCGGCTTCAGGCGGACGGCGTCGTCCGCGCGGACATCGACCCCGAAGCGGCGGCGCGTATGATCACCGGCTCTTCAACTGACGCAGCGCTGTGGATTGCCAATTCGGCCGACCCCGCGGAGATCTCGCGTCGCGTGATCCCGGCGTTCAAGGCGATGCTGGAAGGTTTGCTCGCCAGTCTCTGAGGTCGCCAAGGCCCCCGACGAGAGCAGTCACGCGAGGATGGCGTGCCCGCATAATCGCGCCCAGAAAGCGTTAACGGCAACCGCGCGTAGCTGCTCTGCGCCCGATTTCAGTCATTTGACATCCCCACCACCGCCGCCAAAAGCAGCCGTTCGTTCATTTGGCTGGTCGGCGGTTGATAACGACGGACTTTGGCATTCACCTGCGGGGCCGTTTTGGCGGCAATCCGCGCAATATAATTGCGGGTGTCCACGCCCCGCGTCGTTGATTACACGGACCGGTGTGGGGAGGAATCACTTGCCCCCTCTCGAAACGTAACACAACGACTGGCGGGGCTATTGGAATGCTACAGTCGGACGGCCTCATGTTCGGTGATGTTGTGTTGGATCGCAGCGGCCTGTTCGCGCATCGCGACGGCAAACAGATCCGGTTTACCCGTAGCGAGCGGGCGCTCCTTTTGGCGCTGTCGCGGCAACCGCACAGCCTGATGCGGCGCAGCCAATTGCTCGACGCGATTGCATCGACGGATTCGGACATCTCGGATCGCAACATCGATTTTCTAATCAACCGGCTCCGTGCAAAGCTGGGCGACAGCGCACGATCTCCCAGATTCATCGCCACGCAATATGGCGAGGGCTATGTGTGGATCGCCGCCCGATCGCCGGTTGCCGCCCCGAAACAGGATCGCGCGCCCGCGAACGAAATTCTGGCGATTGTCCCTGCCGTCCCCCGGCAGGATGCGCGCTTGGCCAAACAGGCAGAGGCCATCACCGGACAGATGCGTGACAGGATCGTGGGCGCGATCGGCCCGGGCCAGGCCGTGATCGTCATGGGCAGCGAAGCGGGGATCACGACACGATATCTGCTGAACGTACGCTATCAGGAAGGCGGCGCCGGCCTGTGTTGCATGGCCACGCTTCGGGAGGTCCAGTCACGGCGCATCCTCCGGGCGCTTCGGATTGAGATCGAAAGCGGCGATGCCACGCCGCGCACGCCCGAGATCGAACGCGCCGCGAACGATGTCGTCGAGGCGCTGCAGCGAAATCTGGCCGAGGCGTCGGAAGGGCTGGGCACGCCGACCGACCAGCCACTCGAGATCCGCCTTCGCAAGGCAACGACATTGCTATCGGCCTCCAACCCGGAATGGCTGGAGAAAGGCCTGCAACTGCGCGCTGCGCGCGAGCAGAACCCGGCCAGTGCGGACCTCGCGCTCCAGTGGTGTCTGCATCTGTTCGCACGCCTCGTCCTCACCAATCCATTCACGGGCATCAGCCGCGGCGAGCGCGACGATCTGGAGAGCGAAATCGAAGCGACCGTTCTGGAATGCCTGCCACTCATCGAGAGCAATCCCCTGCTGATGCTGGCCGCCGCCAAGCTTCTCTACTTCGTCGACCGCGGTCACCTGGAGCTGGCGGAGGATCTCGCGGAGCGGGCCTTCGCCCGCACGGCGGATTTTGCAGCCGCCCTGCCGATACTCGGGCAACTCCGGCAGGCGCGCGGCAACTTTCCCGCTGCGGTGGCTTTCTTCGATCGCGGTATCGAGATGGCGGATCCCGGTTCCGAGTTCGAGACGCACATGCGTGTCCTGAAGTGCATCGCGCTGCTGGCCGCCGGCGATCGCGAAGCACTGAAGGCAGAGGCGCCCGCTTATGAAAGCCCGCATTCCCCGCCTGCACTCCGCGTGATGGTCGCCGTTCTGGTCACCCCGCCCGGTGACGCGATACCGCAGGTGGCCACGGACGTCCTTGTCGCCGCCGGTCCCGAAGGCGCACGCAATGCAATCGAGTTCACCTACATGACGTCCGCGCGCCAGCTCACCTCGCCAGAGGCGCGCGCCAACATCGTCCATGGGCTTCTTGCCCACCTGACCCGGCTGCACGGCGCGGGCGTCATTCCGCCGGTCGTAATGACGGGCCTCAACGCGCCGATCTGAGCGCGCGGTCACGCACATTTTCGCACGCCGTTCGGGGCGGCGGCGCATTCGTGCCATTTTCAAATATTGCGCAAACAATCGCCTGCTACCGGCGGCTCGACTGTCCAGATCGTCTGGTCCCCATAGCTCGCCCGGCCTCCAGCCGGGGTCGGTCTGATGGGACACCTTGTCCTTCGATACGCCGGAGCCTGCCATGTCCGCTTCTTCGTCACGCCCGCGCAAAACCGATCTTCTGCGGCTGTTCCTCATCGCAGGGGTCTCGGTTCCAGCCCTTCTGGTGGCGTGCGCGAAGCCGGCCATGGCCCAGGCGGTCGTCAACGATGGCGAAACGCGGGAGTTGCAAGGGAACTGGACCGTGATCGAGGATCTGACGCTGAGCGGCAGCGGCACGGCCGGAAGCGGCGCGTTGCGCAATCTGTCGGGCACCAACGTCGTCACCGGCGACATCACGCTGGCAGGGGACACCTGGCTCCGTGCAGATACCGCTCCGATCGGTCTGCCCGCATCCACATTGGTGGTGGCCGGTGGGCTCGACGGCGGGGGTTTCGATCTGACGACCACAGGCACCGGCCGGATATTGATCCACTCCCCTCTCACCAACATATCATCGCTGACGCAGATTGAGGGGCGCCTCACGCTGGATGATACGAACACCTTTACCGGTCCCGTCACCATCAACGGCGGCTATCTCGAGCTGCTAAACGGCCAGGCCCTGGCTGACACCGTCGCGCTTACCGTCAACACCGGCGCGGCCGTGCACATCGCCAATTCGGAAACGATCGGATCGCTGTCCGGTGGCGGAAGCGTCTTTGCGGCGGAGGACCCCTTTGCAGTGGGCGCCCCCGTGACGCTGACGGTCGGCGGCAACAATGCTTCGACGACCTTCTCCGGATCGCTCCAGGACGGCGGTGCCAATGTAGCCCTCTTCGCCAAGATCGGCACCGGCACGCAGACGCTGACCGGCGCCAACAGCTATTCCGGCATTACCACCATCAGCGGCGGCACGCTGCAGATCGGCAATGGCGGCACGACCGGCACGCTGGGCACGGGAAATGTCATCAACAACGCAGCGCTGCGGTTCAACCGGTCCAACGCCTACGCCGTTGCCAACCGGATCCAGGGCACCGGCACGGTCACGATCGCGGGCACCGGACCGATCAGGTTCACCAACTTAAACACGTATAGCGGCGCTACGACGATCCTGTCTGGCGCCACGCTGACCATTGCGAACTCGCTCGCGCTGGGTTCGAACGCCAGCGGCACGACCATCCAGAACGGTGGTACGCTGGAGCTGCAGGCTAGCATCTCCGTCGCCGAGGATCTGACGCTGAGCGGCAGCGGCACGGCCGGAAGCGGCCCGCTGCGCAACCTGTCGCAGCAGAATTTGGTCACCGGCGCCGTTAATCTGGCGGGAGACACGCTGCTCCGTGCGGATGGCGATCCGAACGGCCCGCCGCTGTCCGAAATGCGGTTGACCGGCGCGTTCAACGGTGGCGGCTTTACGCTGTCGACGACGGGCACCGGCCGGATCTCGCTCACCGGCAATATCAGCAATCTGTCGTCGCTGACGCAGGACGATGGGGTGCTTGCGCTCCTTGGGACGAACACGTTCACCGGACCGGTCACCGTCAACGGGGGCTCCTTGCAGCTGGCGAACGGTCAGGCCCTGGCCGATACTGTCGCGCTTACGGTCAACACCGGCGCGGTCGTTCAGCTCGGCGCGCCTTCGGAGACGGTCGGGTCGCTGGCGGGCGGCGGACGCATCATGGCGGCCATCGGCCCCGCGACGCTGATGGTCGGCGGCAACAACGTTTCGACCACCTTCTCGGGATCGATCGAGAATGGCGGTGCCAATGTGACCAGCTTCGCCAAGATCGGCACCGGCACGCTGACGCTGTCTGGCAACAACAGCTACACCGGCACGACGACGATCAGTGGTGGCACGCTGCGGGTGGGCAATGCCGGCACGACGGGCGCATTGGGCACCGGAAATGTCGTCAACAACGCGGCGCTCGTGTTCAACCGCAGCAACGCGCTGACGATTGAAGGTGCGATCAGCGGCGGCGGCACGGTTCAGCAGATCGGCATCGGCACAACGATCCTGACCGGCAACAACAGCTTTACCGGGATCACGACGATCAACAGCGGCACGTTGCAGATCGGTAATGGCGGCACGACCGGCACGCTGGGCAGCGGGAATGTCGCCACCAATGCGGTGCTGGCGTTCAACCGCAGCGACGTGCTGACGGTCGCCAATATCATTACGGGCGGGGCCAGCGGCAGCCTCAACCAGCTCGGCAGCGGCACGACGATCCTGACCGGCGCCAACACCTATACCGGCACGACTGCAGTCTCGGCCGGGATCCTCAACATCCGCAACGGCGGCGCGCTCGGGTCTTCGGCCGGCGGCACGACCGTCTTTACCGGCGCCGCGCTCGAGCTGCAGGGCGGGATCACCGTCGCCAGCGAAGTGCTGATCCTGTACGGTACCGGCGCCGCCAACGGCGGCGCATTGCGCAACGTCTCCGGGAACAACGTCTGGGGCAGTGCTGTCTCGCTAGGATCGGATTCGCGGATCGTCGTCGAGGACGGTGCCGCGCCCGGCGTGGATGAATTGGTCCTGCAGTCGTTGCTTGCGGGCAACGGCAACGCGCTTACGGTGGCGGGCGCCGGGCGGCTGACCATCAACGGACCGGTTACCGGGCTGAGCGCGTTGACGATGGACGGCACCGGCACCTTATCGCTGGCCGGCGGGGGCTATTCCGGCGCGACGATTGTCAATGGCGGCACGCTGTCGCTGCGGGCCAACACCCTCTTCACCAGCGACTTCACGGTGAACGGTGGTGGCACGCTCTCGCTGGCAGCGGACAATATTCTGCAGAGCCTGTCGGGCGCTGGAATCGTGACCGGCAACGGCTTTAATCTCCAGCTGCGCGATGGCGGCAGCTTCGGTGGCGCGCTCAGCGGCGTGAATACGCTCACGCTTTCGGGCGGCACCTTCGCGGTCACTGGCGCTGGCAGCCTGGCCACCAGCATCAACCTTTTGGCAAATGCGGCATTCGACATTTCGGGCGTCAACGGCAGTGATTTTGCCGTGAGCCGGATTGGCGGCAACGGCAACATCTTGCTGGGAGCAAAGACGCTCGTGTTGAGCGGCGCCGGCGGTGACAGCGTGTTCGCCGGCAGGATCGCGGGCAGCGGCGGTCTCACCGTCACCGGCGGCATGCAAACGTTGTCCGGCGACAACACCTATACCGGCGTCACCACCGTCACCAATGGAACGCTGCAACTCGGCGACGGCGGCACTTCCGGATCGGTCGCGGGCGCCATTGCGCTCGCCGGCGGCACGCTCGCGATCAACCGCTCGGACGATATCGCGCTCGGCAACATCACCGGCACCGGCGGCTTCGTGCAGAACGGCACGGGTACCACCCAGTTGACCGGCATCAGCGGACTGACCGGCATTACCGTCGCGCGCGGCGGACTGAGGCTGGTTGGCGATCCCACGACCAGCGCTGCGCTGACGGTCAATGGCGGCACGCTCTATCTGGGCGACTTGACCGGCGGCACTGGCCGCTTCGCGAGCCTGACCGGCCTTGGCGGGGGTGCCATTCAGCTGGGTTCAACCACGCTGACGGCTGGCGACACCGGTTCAACGGCCTTTGACGGCGTGATCTCCGGCACGGGCGGCTTCAATAAGGTGGGCACTGGCGTGCTGACCCTGTCGGGCGCCAACACCTATACCGGCGCCACCGAAGTGCGCGAAGGCACGCTCCGGCTGGGCGCGAACGAAGTCCTGTCCGACGATAGCGTGCTTTGGGTGCTGAACGGCGCAACGCTTGATCTGCAGGGCTTCACCGAGACCGTTGGCAGCTTCTCGATCCAGGGCAATCTGATCGGCAACGGCAAGCTGATTGCGGGCGCCTACCGTTTCTATGGCGGCACGGTCGGCCAGGGGCTCGGCGCGGGTGCGGTCTATCAGATCTCCGGCACTACGTTGCTGCAGGGCACCTCTGACGCCGCAACGGTGCACGTGCAGGGCGGGACGCTTGCGCTCGGCGCGACCGAGCGCCTGTCGGACAGCGCCGCGCTAGATGTCCAGACCGGCGCCACGCTCGACCTCGGTGTCTTCGACGAGACTATCGACACGCTGGCGCTGAGCGGCACGCTGGACGGCACCGGAACGCTTGCCGCGACGAGCTATGCGCTCGACGGTGCGACCGTGAACGCCAATCTCGGCACCGGCACCCTGACCCAGGCAGCCGGTACGTCGCTGCTGAACGGCAGTGCGCGCGCGCAGACGGTGACGGTTTCGGGGGGCATGCTGCGTCTGGGGGCGGCGAACCGTCTGGCGGACAACGCGGCAGTTACAGTGGCAAGCGGCACGACGCTCGATCTCGGCAGCTTCGACGACACGGTGGCGTCGCTGGCACTGGCCGGCACGCTCTCCGGTGCCGGTACGCTCACTGCAGGGACCTACACCCTCGACGGCGCCACGCTCGACGCCAATCTCGGCACCGGCGCGCTGACGCAGACAGGCGGCACTTCCGTGCTGAACGGCAGCGCGGCGGCGCAGACCGTGACGGTTTCCGGCGGCACGCTGCGTCTCGGCGCGGCAAACCGGCTTGCCGACAATGCGGCGGTCACCATTGCCAGCGGCACCACGCTCGATCTCCAGGGCTTCGGCGACGCCATTGGCTCGCTGGCGCTGAACGGCACGCTCTCCGGCGCGGGTACGCTTTCGGCAAGCAGCTACACGCTGAACGGCGCAGCGATCGACGCCAATCTGAACGGCGGAACGCTGACTCAGGTGGGCGGGATCTCGATCCTGCGTGGCGCCGCCACCGGCGCCTCGGGGCGGATCGATGGCGGCACGCTCCAGATCGGCGACGGTGGTACGTCAGGCAGCTTCGCGGGAAACATTGCCGTCACGGCCAATCTCGTCTTCAACCGCAGCGATACGACGAGCTATGCCGGCGCGCTCTCGGGCAATGGCAGCATCACCCAGCGGGGTGGCGTGTTGACGCTCAGCGGCGACAGCTCAGCCTTCGCCGGCACCACCACGGTATCGGGTAGCGGCCTGACGGTGGTCGGCACGCTTGGCGGCGCGGTCGCGGTCGACCAGGGCGCGCTTTCCGGCACCGGCAGCATCGGCGGCGCGATCACCATTGCCGACGGCGCCTCCCTTGTCGGCGCGCAGGGCAGCGTGTTGTCGATGGGTTCGCTCGTGCTGAATGCGGGCGCGATCCTCCAGGTCTCGCTGTCACAGCCTTCGTCATCGGCATTGTTCGACGTCGGTGGGGCATTGACGCTCGACGGCGTGCTCAATGTCCGCACAGGGCCGGGGTATGGCCCCGGCATCTACCGGTTGTTCGATTATGCCGGTACGTTGACCGACAATGGTCTTGCGATCGGCACCATCGACGGCGCTGCGGCAACCGGGCTGAGCGTACAGACCGCGGCCGCGGGCCAGATCAATCTGGTCAATTTGAACAGCGCAACGCTGGCCTTCTGGGACGGCGGCAACACCGCGCTCCATGACGACAATGCAGTCGATGGCGGCGCGGGCAGCTGGAGCGTCGGCGGGCGCAACTGGACGACGCAGAACGGCGCGCTGAACGGCGCGATGACGCCGGTGCCGAGCTTCGCGGTGTTCCAGGGCAATGGCGGCGCGGTGGCGATCGACAACGGCGCCGGCCAGGTTGCCGCCACCGGCATGCAGTTCGCCGCGGACGGCTACACGCTGAGCGGCGGCGCGCTGGCGCTGTCGGGTGCGCGGGCGACGATCCGCGTCGGCGACGGCACGGCAGCGGGCGCGGGCTACACCGCCACCATCGCCTCGGCGCTCACCGGCAGCTCGACCTTGGTCAAGACCGATCTCGGCACGCTCGTGCTGACCGGGGCCAACACCTACACTGGCGGCACCGCGATCGAGGCGGGCACGCTGATCGGCAATGCCGGCTCGATCCAGGGCAATGTCGCCAATGCAGGCGCGCTGGTGTTCGATCAGGCGGCGGGTGGCAGCTATGCCGGCAGCGTCACCGGCACGGGCACAATTACCAAGGCAGGAGTCGGCGCGCTTAACCTGACCGGCGCGAATGCCACCAAATGGTCGGTTACCGGTGGCAGCCTGGTGACGACTACGACGCTGTTCAGCGGCGATGTCGCGCTCAGCGGCGGCACCAGCCTGGTGTTCGATCAGACTGCCGCTGGCACTTATGCCGGCGTGATCGGCGGGTCCGGCCGTTTGGTCCTCCAGGGCGGCGGCGCGGTGATGCTGACGGGCGATAGCTCGGCCTTCGCCGGCAGCGCTACCGTCGGCAACACGCTATCGGTGAACGGCAAGCTCGGCGGCATGGCCGATGTGCTCGCCGGCGGCCGCCTGCAGGGCATCGGTACCATCGGCTCGGCCCGGATCGCCGGCACGGTCGCGCCGGGCAATTCGATCGGCACGCTGACCGTCATGGGCAACCTCAGCTTCCTTTCGGGAAGCACCTATGAGGTGGAAGCCAATGCCGTGGGCCAGAGCGACAATATCGTCGTCGGCGGCAGCGCTGCCATCGCCGGCGGCACCACGGTTACGGTGTTCGCAGCGAACGGCAATTACGCTGCAAACACCACCTATACGATCCTCACCGCGGCGGGCGGCATTGCCGGTACCTTCGCCAACGTGACATCGAACCTGGCCTTTCTGACGCCGACACTGACCTATAGCACTACCTCGGTGGCACTGAACTTGCGGCGCAACACGATCGACTTCGCCACGATCGCCCAGACCAGCAATCAGCGCGCCGTCGCCCCGGCGGTCGAAGCGCTGGGCCTTGGCAATTCGGTGTTCGACGCCACCGTCGTGCTAACCGCGCCCGAGGCGCGCGCAGCGTTCGATCAGCTTGCCGGCTCGGACTATGCGAGCATGCGTGGCCGTCTGGTCGAGGACAGCCGCTTTCTGCGCGACGCGATGCTGGCGCGTTCCGAGCTTGGCGGGGTCGAGGGCCTGTCGGTCTGGGGCCGTGCGATCGGTTCGTCGGTCACGATGGACGGCAACACCGAGGCCCAAGGCTATAATCGTTCGACCAAGGGCTTCCTGACCGGCTTCGACGGTTCGCTCGGCGCCAGTTGGCGAGCGGGCGTGGCGCTCGCTTTTGCCGATAGCGAGTTGCGCACCGGCAATGCCACGCACAATGCCGACAGCTACAGCGCCGGTGGCTATTTGCTCGGTTCCTACGGCGCGCTGCGCGTGCAGCTGGGCGGTGCATATAGCTGGCACGATGTCCGTTCGCTGCGCAGCGTCGCATTCGGCGATCTCGCCCAGGTGCTGGTTGACCAATACGACGCCCGGACCTTTCAGGTCTTCAGCGAAGTCGGTGCCAAGACCGATCTCGGCGGATTCGAGCTCCAGCCGTTCATCGGGGTGGCGCATGTCACCGTGTTCGACGGGGGGATCGCCGAGCATGGCGGCTCCGCCGCGCTTTCCGGCGGCGCCGATAGCGTCAAGGTCACTTATGGCAATGTCGGCCTGCGCACCAGGCTGGCGTTCAATCTCGGTGAGACCGAGTTGCGGCTCGCGGGTTCGGCAGCGCTGCGCAGGACCTTCGGCGACCATGTGCCGGCGGTCGATCTGCGCTTCGCCGGCGGTGCGCCGTTCCAGGTGCAGAGTGTGCCGCTCGATCGCATCAGCGGCGTGGTCGATGCCGGGATCGAATTCGATCTCGGCAAGTCCACCGTGCTCGGCATTTCCTATACCGGCGCTTATGGTTCGCGCACGACCGACCACGGTGGTCGTGCAGCGATTAGCATACGGTTCTAACCACCGCATCTGCTCGGATGTGGTCCATCGCGAATGTCCGCTTTCCGCCCTCGAGGCCTTGAAACTGCCAGTCCGCCTGCGGCCCAGAACCGGTCGTCGAAAGCTGGAGTGGGGAGTGGCTGAAAATGGGCCGCTAGCTGCCTGTCCGCTTCTCGTTGCGAAAGCGCCAAAGCAGCCGTGGAACACGTGGCGGTAGCAAAACACCAATTCTCCACGCTCCGAATGCGGGATCGGGGCTTCGATTTGTATGTGTGACAACTACAAATGTTACGCTACCTTAATCAACGGATCGTATTTGTTCCAACGCACCAGCCTCTTCGAGTGTTTATGACGACCGACGGGAATGAACGCCAGCGTGCCCTCGATCCGCTTGCGTATCAGCAAAGCGTGATCGACCACCTCAAGCGCGAGGAACCGCACGCATGGGAATGGTCGTCCTCGGCTGGGTCGGACCGGGAAGCCGACGAGGTTCGCGACTCCATGCTGCGCGACACCTATCGGATCGAGCAGACCGGTCATCCCCAGGTGTTCGAGGCCTGCCGGACGGCAATGACGCGGGTCGGCATCGAAGCGCCGGTCACACTGTACCAAGCCACCGATGGCAGCATGAATGCCTCGCTGGTCTACGTACCCGGCGAAGTCCATCTCGTCTTCTTCGGCCCGATCCTCGAAAAGCTCAACCCAGCCGAGCTGCTGGCGCTAATGGGGCACGAACTCGCGCATTATCTCCTGTGGTCGATGGCTGAACGCGACCATTATCGCGCCAGCCGGGTCCTCGACCATGCGCTGTCCTATTCCGACGCCAAGCCGTCCCACCGCGAGACTGCACGGCTGCTGAGCCTGCATACCGAACTATTCGCCGATCGCGGAGCGGCGCTCGCCGCCGGTGCGCCCGGCCCGGCCATCGCGGTGCTGGTCAAGGTGATGACCGGGCTCTCCAACGTCGATCCCGACGCCTATCTGCGGCAGGCCGCAGAGATCGAGGCCAAGAGCGACAAGTCACAAGGCCTGTCGCATCCCGAGATCTATTTGCGCGCGCGTGCGCTACAACTCTGGTGGGACGGCGATCCCGGTCTCGACGCATGGCTGCGCAAGCATCTCCACGGTCCGCTCTCGATCGAGGCGCTCGACCTGATGGGCCAGAGCAAGCTGACACAGATGACGCGCGCCTTCCTCGCCCGCTTCCTGACCGAGATCGAGGAGCCCGGCGCCGAGATCGTCACGCAGCTGCGCGCGGTCTTCGCCGATTTCGGGCGACAGGAGGAACGCCTGCTCGACCTCGCCGAGATCGGCGTCGAATGGATCGACGATGCCACCCGCGACTATTTCGTCGCGCTGATGTTTGACGTCGCCATGGCCGATCCCGACGCAACCGATGCGGTCATGCTCGCCGCGGCGAAGACCGCAGCGGAGATCGGCGCGACCGAGCGCCTCACCGGCGCGCTGCGGCGTGATCTCAAATGGACCAAGACGCGCAGCGACAGGCTGGTGACACAGGCGGCGAAGGCAGTATGAACACGCAGCCGATCGACACAGCCGAAAGCCCCCACGCGACGCCCGCACGTACGCTGCGTATGGTAATTCAGGATGGCAGGCTGCTGCCATCCGACGATCTGGTACACGCCGTGCTTGGCCTGATGCGGCAAGTGGCGCAACTGCACGCCGAGGGCCGGGTCGCGCGCCTCGCCCTCGACACCGTGATCGAACTCGACGACGGCCGGCTGGCTTTGGCCGACCCCGTGGGGATTCCGCCGTCCGGCAACCTCAAAGCAATCCATGCCGTGCAGCCGCAGCTTTCGAGCGCGCTCAAGCTCGTCGGCAACTATCGCGTAACGCAAGACGAGGAGCGCGGCACCAGGATCGACGATCTGCGCGTGCTCGACGGCGACGAGCTTACGATCGAAAGTCCCGCTTATGTGACGCGGCTGCGCAGCTGGGAGATCGAGCTCGGTCACCATGACGAGATCACGGATGTGTTTCAGCTCGGCATGATCATGGCGTCGCTCGCTTGCGGTCTCGATCCGGCTAATGTCGAGGACCTTGGGCGGTTCTCCCTGGGTCGCGACAATTTGTTCGCCATCGCCCCGAGACTGCATCCGGTGATCGCCTCGCTCATCCTCGAGGCGACCGAGCTGAATCGCCATGAGCGCGCCCACGACCTGGCCGAACTGGCGCGGCGGCTCGACACGTGGCGCGATCAGCCGACGGGCATCGCAGTCGAGCGCGTGCTCGCCGAGGCGCGAGGCGTGCCTGGGCGCCGCACGGCCGTGCTCGCACACTTGCGGGACCGGCTGTTCGATCTGTCGCGCCGCAACCGGCTCATTCACTTCCGCTCCACCCAGAGCTCGGTCAACTTCACCGATGCCAGCATCCCGATCGTCATGCGCATCGAAAGCGTCCGGGCAGATTCGCTGTGCACGTGGAAGGGGCAGTTCGCGAAGGACCTGCTGGGCGCCAAGCCGGTGTCGCTCAATCGCTGGCTGCGCTTCGAGGACCAGCCCCAGATCCCATCGCAGCTCGACAGGATCATCCAGGAAAACCGCCGCAACCGCAACGAATATGGCTTTTCGAGCCTGCGCCTGACGGTGGCCTTCCTGCATTGGCACAATCTCAAGGAAGCGCCCGAGGAACGCATCAGCTCGCCGCTGCTTTGGCTGCCGGCCGAAGTCGCCAGACGCAAGGGCGTGCGCGACCAATATGTGCTGAGTTGCCAGGACCCGGTCGCCGAATTCAACCCGGCGCTGCGTCACATGCTGCGCCAGCTTTACGACATTGATCTGCCCGAGACAGTCGACTTGTCGGAAACCCCGATCGAAGCGATCCATCAGGCGATCCGCGCCCAAATCCACGAAAGCGCGCCGGGCGTGCGGCTCGAACTGCAGGAGCGTCCGGCGATCCGCCTGATCCTGCAGCGCGCCGTGCAGCGAGTGAATCGCTTCAATCGGCGGCGCTCGGGTCAGAAGGAGACGATCCGCGCCAAGGCCGACTTCAATTATTCGCGCGACGACTATCGTCCCCTCGGACTCGCTTTGTTCGAGAAATTCGTCAAACCCGATCCGCTGCCGCAGCGGCTGGCGGCCGGCGGCGGCCACATACCCAAGCGCGAGTTCATGGTCGCCGAGACCGAAGCCACCGCCTACGGCAAGGCCGGCGGCGAAGGACATAAGTTCTCCTGGGAAATCGACCTCACCCAGGTCACGCTGGCGAACTTCAATTACAAGAAGATGTCCTTGGTGCGCGACTACAACGCGCTGATCGAAACGCCCGAGCCGCAGCCCGCCTTCGACCAGGTGTTCTCGATCGAGCCGCGCCCCTTCGTCGAGGACGCGCCGCCGCCGATCCCGCCCACTCAGCAGTGGAGCGTGGTGCCGAGCGACGCGACACAGGAGCAGGCGGTCGCCTTCGCCCGCACCGCCCGCAGCTTCATCATTCAGGGCCCGCCGGGCACGGGCAAGTCGCAAACCATTACCAATCTGATCGCCGACTTCGCCGGACAGGGTAAGCGTGTGCTGTTCGTGTGCGAAAAGCGCGCCGCGCTCGACGTGGTGTTCCACCGTCTCGGGCAGGCGGGCCTCGATGGCCTGGCAACGATCATCCATGATTCGCAGGACGACAAGAACGCCTTCATCGCCGACCTGCGCGAGCAATATGAACGCTGGGGCCGCACGACGGACGGGCTGGAGGACGCGCACGCCGCGCGCACGCAGACGGTGGCGGCGCTCGAAGGGCATCTTCACCAGATCGCCGAATTCGAGGCGGCGGTGGGTCGCACTGGCGCCGACGGCGAACCGCCGTTGCGCGACCTCGTGCGGCGCGCCGCGGCCCTTCCTCCCGTCGGAGCGGAGATCGGCCCCGCCGCGCGCGAGACGCTTCCGTCCCTCGCGTTATGGGACGCGCAGCGCGATATGGCGGTTCGTGTGTTTCGCGGGTTGCACCAGATCGTGGGCGCGCAGAGCCTCGCGGTGCATCCTTTCGCCAGGCTGTGTGGCCGGCTGCTGCGCGAAGAGCGTCCTTATACTGCGGTGGAGGCCGCGACGCAGCGCGCCGAAGTGCAGCTGCAACGGCTCGATGAACTGCTCGACGATGCGGCCGTACCGCTCGCGGGCAGTTCGACCCTCGCCGATACGCGCGACGTCGCGGCGCTGGCGGAGCAGTTGGTGGCGACAGGTCTCGCCGCCGCATCCGACCTGCTCGATCGATCGTCGCCGCAATCGCAGACGCTGGACGCGGACCTGGCCACCATCGCCGTGCTCAAGACTGCCGAACAGGCAGCTGCGCGGACGGCGCATGCCTGGCACGACCCGCTCGACGCCGCGGATACCGCGGCTGCGCTGGAGCTCGCGAGAGCCAAGGAAGGCTCGTTGTTCGCGGTGTTCAGCGGGAGCTGGCGCGCACTTAAGGCGACCATCCGGACACGCTACGACTTCGCCTCGCACGTCGTCGCGCCGAAGGTCAGCACGGTGCTCGAGGCGCTCGCCGCACTGCACCAGGCGCGCGAGGCGCATACGTCCGCCCGCACCGCGCTGGAGCGGCGGATAGGCACGACGGACCTCGCCGGCCTGCTCGACATGCGCGCGCGGCTGGGCGACGCTGCGCCTGGCGGCGCTGTTGGTGCCACATTGGCGCTGGCCAGATCGGGCGACAGGCAAGCGCTCGCGTGCATCGCCCGGCATGCCCCCACGCTGCGTGCCCTCGACGCCACGCTCGACGGCGCGCTCGACGCGCCCGATCTGCTGACGCTCGACGAGCTCGCCGAGCTGCTGCGCGACTTACGCGAGAATCTAGACGACCTTCCCGACCTCCTGCCGCATCTCGCGGAAGTTCATAACGCTCCGGCGGCGGTCGCCGCTGCGCTCACTCGCCTGCCGCTGCCGCTGGCGTCGATCGAGGCCCTGGTGCTCGATGAGGCGATTGCCGCGCGCGAACGCGCCAATCCCGATATCCGCCGATTCGACGTCGACCGCATGATCGCGCTTTCGCGCCGCGTCGCGGCGGCGCGTGACCTGCTGCGCGACCAGAATTCCGCAGCGATCCGCGCCACGCTGCACCGGCAGTTCCGCGACCACGTCAAGCTATCCGAGACCTCGATAACGCAACTCGACAATGCTGCGCGCGGGTTCAAAAAAGTCTACGCCACCGGTCGCCGCGAGCTCGAGCACGAATTCGGCAAATCAATGCGCTACAAGTCGATCCGCGAACTCGCCAGCGGCGACAGCGGGCGGGTCGTCAACGACCTCAAGCCGATATGGCTGATGAGTCCGCTGTCGGTGTCCGATACCCTGCCGCTCGCGCCCGATCTGTTCGACGTGGTGATCTTCGACGAGGCGAGCCAGATCCCGACCGAGGACGCGGTCCCGGCGCTGTGCCGCTCGCGCCAGGTCGTGATCGTCGGCGACGAGATGCAGCTGCCGCCGACGAGCTTCTTCTCTACTGCGCAATCGGACGACGAGATGGAAGTCACGGCGGAGGAGGACGGCGAGCGCATAGCCATCGTGCTCGATGCCGACAGTCTTCTGAGCCAGGCCGCGCGCAATCTGCCGGCGACGCTGCTCGCCTGGCACTATCGCAGCCGGTTCGAGGCGCTGATCAGCTTTTCCAACGCCGCCTTCTATGCCGGCGATCTCGTCACCATCCCCGATCGCACGTTGCGCCGCCGCCATAAAGGCGGCGAGCCGGTACAATCCGACAGCGACGAGGCCTGGGCAGCCGGCGCCGAGCGCCTGTTGTCGGCACCGATCACCACGCACCGCGTGGCCGACGGGGTCTATGATCGCCGCGCGAACCTCCCCGAGGCGCGCTACATCGCCGGGCTGGTGCGCGAACTGCTGGCGCGCGAGACCGGCCAGAGCATCGGCATCGTCGCCTTCTCCGAAGCCCAGCAATCGGAAATCGAGGACGCGCTCGAGCGGCTCGCTGCCGAGGACGACGCGTTTTCCACCGCACTCACGCGCGAAGTCGAGCGCGAGGAGAACGGGCAGTTCAGTGGGCTGTTCGTCAAGAATCTCGAGAACGTGCAGGGCGACGAGCGCGACGTGATCCTGATGAGCGTGTGCTATGCCCCCGACTCCGACGGGCGCATGGCGATGAACTTCGGCCCGATCAACCAGCGCGGCGGGGAGAAGCGGCTCAATGTCATCTTCAGCCGCGCCAAGCGACACATGGCGATCGTCTCGACCATCGCGCCCGAGGCGATCACCAACATCCACAATGATGGCGCTCGAGCACTACGCAGCTTCCTCGCCTTCGCCGAGGCGCAGTCGGCGGGGGCCGAGGACAGCGCCCAGGCGGTGCTGGCGACGCTCAACCCCGATGCCGCGCGCGTCTTCGACGCCCAGCTGCCCCCCGATCCAGTGCGCGAGGCCATGGCCGCGGCGCTGCGCGCGAAGGGGCACGAAGTGCACGAGCATGTGGGCGGGGCGAGCTTCCGCTGCGACCTTGCCGTGCTCGAGCCGGGGGGAGAAGGCTATGCGCTCGGCGTGCTGCTCGACCGCGCGGCGACTGGCCCCGACGCGATCGAGGAGCGCTTCGTCTTCCGTCCGGGCATATTGCGCGCCTTTGGCTGGCGCGTGGTCGATGTTCCGGTGACCAGCTGGCTGCGGGCGCGCGACGCGGTGATCGAGCGCATTGAGCAGGAGTTGCGGCGATCGAGCTGGGACCTCGCCGAGGCCGATCCCTTGGGCGGTACCAACCTACCCCCCCTGCCGACCGCGTCGGCCGCTGCCACCGAGGTCAAGACTGGAAACGGCGGCGCTGTCGCGCCAACAGGGGCCGCAGGGGAAGATGCACAGCCCTTTGTCGGCATGACCGAATATCGATTGGTCGCAGGCACCTCGAACAAGTTCTGGCGCGTTGGAGTCGCGGGCACCGATCTGATCGTCGAGTTCGGCCGCGTCGGCACCAAGGGTCAGCGCGTGGTCAAGAGCTTCGAGGATGAGGACCGCGCCCGCCGCGAGGCGAGCAAGTTGGCTTTCGAGAAGACCCGCAAGGGCTATGAGGAAGTCGGCTGATCCCGCCGCCGGGCCTCAGGCCCCGGCGTTCAAATGTTTGAACAGCGGCGGGTTGATCGTGCAGTTCTCGATCACCTTCGACAGGCGCAGCACGGCCTGGTCGATATCGCTGCCGCCCATGGCGATGAGCGTCGCGATGGCGGCGTTGGCGACGATCTTCGAGCGCATGCCTTCATCGCCGGCGCACATATAGGTCGCGGCGGTCTGCGCCACCTTCGCCAGCGCGTCGATCGCACGCGCGCGATCCGGCATCAGCGCCACCAGCCATACCGCGCCGCGCAGGAATTCCTCGTTCTGGACGCTGACTCGCATCCAGGTGGCGCGCGATTCGTAGGTGCTGCGCCCGTCCGCGCGCCGGTACACCGGCTTGCGCAGCCCCAGCACGCCTTCGGTGGCGCGCGTGTTCTTGTAGACATAGTCGTCCGTGCGAATCAGTTGCGTGTGCAGCGCGCTGCACAGGCCATGCTGCGCTTCGCTGGCGAGCACCATGGCAACCGCCCTGCCGAGCGCAGCCACCGAATCAGCATGCCGCACCGGCCAGTCGGGATGCTGTGCTTCCAATTGATCGATCGCGACGGCGAAGCGATCGCCGTTGCAAAGGTCGGAATACGTCGCCTTGTCGAGTGCCGGCGTGTGGAAGAGCGCCAGCCAGTCGTGCAGCCGCGCTTCCACAAGCTCCAGCCCGAGCGGCGCGCACGATGCCAGCGCCTCCTTCTGCCAGGCCGCGGTCGCCCTGGTGGCGCGGCGCTGCGTGATCAGGGTTTCGACAAGCGCGGTCCAGTCCGAATTCTCGAGGTCGGCGAGCACGTCGAGCCCCGGAATCTGGTCGCTGTTCCACATGTATCGGGAATGGGCCTGGGCGAGCTCAATCATGCCCGGCAGGCGGCGATAGGCCGCGGGATCGGCGAACCCGGTGCGCTTGCCATTGTGCTGGCTGAGACTGGCGAGCGCAGTGCCGCCGTCCTGCCAGGCCGCGAAACGCGGCGCGACGTCGCCGACCGTCGGCCAGGCTGCGGCAAAGGCAGCGCCGTCACGCATCCACGCGGCCTTCGCGCCGCCCTTCGTCTGCCGCCGAATATCTTCAAGCGCGACCGTCACCTCGGCAAGGAGGTCGGCCCAGAATTGGGCGTTGAGCCGCTCGCATTCTTCGATGGCCCAGGGATTTTCCGCCCCCTCGCAGCGCTGCAGGAGAAACTCGGTTGCGCTCACCTCGACACCGGCGAGCTTCTCGAGCTTTTCGGCGCGCGCGATCATCTTCTTGGTATCGGCTTTGCGATAGGAAGAGTTACCGCCACGTATCTCGGCCGCCATGGCGCTCAACGCTTCGCAGTCGCGGCTCGAGAGGTAGCCCCCCTGCTTGATCGCGCTGCCGATGAGCGTGAGCAGCGTGTCGAAACTCGTCTGCGCGTAGCGCTGCTTGCGCAGGCGCTCGTCGCCCAGAAGCAGTTTTACGAGTCCGCCGATGTGCTCCGCGCGCACTTCGACCGGCTGGCTGTAGATACAGCAGTGGGCATGGTAAGCGGCCTTCGCGCGCGGCGACGCGCCGTCGCGGTTGCCGTCGTGGAGGCCGGGCCGGTCGGCGAGATCGGCCAGCAGATCGCCGCGCTCCTCCGCCGTGAGATCGTGGAGGGCCCGCGACTGGCGGTAAAGGTCAGAGAAGCCCGCCTTGTCGAGGTCGCGTTCGCTCGACAGCGCGGCAAAGAACCGGTCGAATGGCGTGCTGCCACCGAAAAGTCGGTCCTGGGCTCGTGGTTCCCCGAGCCCCTTGCGCCCGAAGCCCTGCCCCAAGCCCTTACGACCGAACCCCATGAAACCCACGATGCGCCTCCCCAAGACACCTTCCCACGTCGCAGAATCCCTAGCTGATCGTAGTTTAGATGAAATGAATATATTCTCCTAAGAGCCGGGCGCTCCTCTCTTCCCGTACTTCCAGACGGCCGATCAGTCGGGCGTCCGATAGCTATTGCCTGTGCTACGAAAGGTCGTTCGCTCAGCGCGGCAGGCGAAAATGCGGCCGGTTTCGGGATCGCCGCTTGATCCGGTGAATGGCGGCACCTGGGCGCATCGCGGCCGCTCGTCTTGCGCGGCTGGAACCGGGCCGATAGCGGTCCGGGAGCTTTTTCGGGATCGGGATGGATTGCTGCCGGTCACGCGGTCGATGACTGAAGGTCCGCTTCGATATCACAGTGGTTGAAACCGGCGATAATCGCTAAGCATTTTCCGCAGCCCACGCTGCCGCTCTCTAGAGAATTCCGTATATTCTACAATTACTTGGAATTTTCGTTAACTTTGTCTTAACCTATAGCCCCTATCGATCATCGGAGCATTCGTAGTTTCCGACTCGCGTAGATCGAGCAACGAGGCGATCCGGCTCAAGCCGACTATCAGAACTTTCTACGTGTGCACCCCACCGCTGCGTGAGGTGCGTCACGCTCTGATGACGCGCCAGCACCCGAGAACATCATGTTCAAGCCAAGCCACGTCGCGTTCGCGATGCTCGCGATGCCTGTCGCCGCGCAGGCGCAGCAAGTGCCCAGCGTAGGCACGCAGCTTCAACAGCTTCCGCAGCCTCCCGCACCGGAGCGGCCCGCGCCCGATCTCGTCGTCGACCGGGCGGTGATCACCGCCGATGCGCCGGGCGGGCCCTCCATCCAGGTGCATTCGCTCCGCATCACGGGGCAGACGCGATTCTCCGAGGCCGAATTGCTGTCCGCGGCCGGTTTCGTACCCGAGCGGTCGTTGACCTTCGCCCAGCTCCGCGCACTCGCCGCGAGAATCTCCGAATTCTATCACGCCCGGGGCTATATCCTCGCCCAGGCCTATCTCCCCGAGCAGGACGTTCAGGACGGTGCGGTGACGATCGCCGTGGTGGAGGGCCGCTACGGCAAGATCGACCTGCGCAACAGCGCCCCTATTTCGAACGGGGTACCCGCGCGGGTCCTGAGAGGCCTCGATTCGGGCAACCTCGTCTACAACGACACGCTCGAACGCCGTCTGCTGCTATTGTCCGACATTCCGGGCGTTCGGGTAAAGGCCACGCTGGCGCCTGGCACTGCGGTGGGCACCTCCGATCTGATCGTCGATGTGACGCGCGGCCCCCTGATCACTGGCAATGTCGAGGCCGACAATGCCGGCAGCCGCTATACCGGCGCCTATCGTTTCGGCGGCACCATCAACGTCAACAACCCGGCGGGCATCGGCGACTTGCTCAGCGTCCGCCTGCTCGCATCCGACGGGGGGCTCGGCTATGGGCGGATCTCGTACCAGGCGCCGGTCGGCAACGCGACGCTGGGGCTGGCTTTTGCCCATCTGCGCTACACGCTGGGTCGCGAATTCGACGCGCTCGACGGCACGGGGACCGCGAACATCCTCACCGCTTTTGGCAACTATCCGGTGGTCCGTTCGCGACGCGCCAACCTCTATGCGCTGGCCGCTTTCGACCGCAAGATGCTCAACGACGATATCGGTCTGGTATCGAGCGAGTCACGCAAGCGGATCCACGCCGGAACGCTCGGTTTCTCGGGCGATTTTCGCGATGATCTGGGCGGCGGCAGCACCAACGTCTTCTCGGCCGGCTGGACGATCGGCAATCTGAATATCCGCAGCGCGCCCGAGCGCCTCATCGACGCAGTCACCGCGCAGAGCGCCGGGGGTTACAACAAGCTCCAGGCCAGCTTCGCGCGGCTGCAGACGATCGCGGGTCCCTTCTCGCTCTACGGCGCGGTGCGCGGGCAGATCGCTTTCGACAATCTCGACAGCTCGGAGAAGATGGAGCTCGGCGGCGCTTATGGCGTGCGTGCTTATCCGAGGGCGAATCGTTCGGCGACATCGGCTATCTCGCCACTGTCGAGGCCCGGCTGCGGCTCGGCCAATGGACGGGCAAGCTTCCCGGCGAATTCGAGCTGATCGGCTTCGTCGATACCGGCCAGGTGCGATACGCGCAGGATCCCTGGTTCACCGGCTCCAACCATGCCCGCCGCAGCGGCTACGGTGCCGGACTCAACTGGTACGGGCCCGAGGGCTTCATTCTGCGCGGCAGCTATGCCCGCAAGCTGGGCACCGGCCCGGCGACGTCCGCGCCCGATCGCGACGGGCGCTTCTGGTTCCAGATCGTGAAGATGTTTTGACGAGCGACCGAGATTGGCTGGGCGCCCCGCCCGTACGCGTAAAGGATTGCACCATGACCAGCACCGATCGCCGCAAGCGCCTGTTGTTCGGATCGACGGCGCTGGTGAAGTTCGTCGGCCTCGCCGCGCTCGGCATCGCGTCGCCCGTGGCGACGGCACAAGCCCAGACTTTGCCGAGCGGAGGCACGGTGACGGCTGGTACGGCGACGGTGACCAGCAATGCGAACACGCTGACGGTCAACCAGAGCAGCCAGAACGCCGTGCTCAACTGGCAGAGCTTCTCGATCGGCAAGACCGAGACCGTCGTCTATGTCCAGCCCAACAGTAATTCGGTCGCGCTCAACCGGGTGACCGGTCCCGATCCGTCGGCGATCCTCGGTTCGCTCTCGGCCAACGGCAAGGTGTTCCTCGTCAACCCGAACGGCGTGGTCTTCGGCAAGGGTGCCAACGTCAATGTCGGCGGGTTGGTCGCCTCGACGCTCGACCTCTCCGACGCGGACTTCATGAACGGGCATTATGCCTTTTCCGGCAGCGGCGGCACGGTGCGCAACGACGGCACGATCACCGCCGATGGCGGCTATGTCGCTTTGCTGGGCGGGCGCGTCGACAATCAGGGTGTGATCCGCGCCAATCTGGGCACCGTCGCGCTCGCCGCAGGCACCGCGATCACGCTCGACGTGGCGGGTGACGGACTGCTCAACGTCGCGATCGACAAGGGTGCGGTGAACGCGCTCGTCCAGAATGGCGGCATGCTCCAGGCCGATGGCGGGCTGGTGATGATGACCGCGCAGGCGGCGGGCGCCTTGCTGCGCACCGCAGTGAACAATAGCGGCGTAATCGAGGCGCGCAGCCTGCAGAACCGCGACGGCAGGATCATGCTGCTCGGCGACATGCAGAACGGCACGATGCGCGTGGGCGGCGTCCTCGATGCCAGCGCGCCCAATGGCGGCAATGGCGGCTTCATCGAAACCTCGGCGGCGACGGTCAACGTCGCCAGCAACGCGCGCGTCACCACCGCCGCCGTATCCGGCCTCACCGGCACCTGGCTTATTGATCCGGCCGACTTCATCGTCGGCGCCGGCGGCAACATCTCCGGCGCGACCCTGTCGACTCAGCTGGTCACCAACAATGTCGTGATCAGCACGATCCCGCTGCCCGGCGCCGCTACCGGCGGCAATGGCGACATCATCGTCAACGATGCCGTCGCGTGGACCGCTTCGGGCACGCCGACGACATTGACGCTCAACGGCTATCGCGACGTCGTCATCAACGCCGCGATCAGCGCGACCAACGGCAACATCGTCGCGTGCTGCGGCCGCGACGTGATCGTCAATGCACCGCTGACCACGGTCAACGGCAGCATTTCCTTGAGCGCCGGCCGGAATATCCAGGTGTTCCACGCGCTCACCACCACCGACGGCAATATCCGCCTGTGCGCGGGGCACGATGTGCATATCGACGCCGCCGTCACGCTGACCCGCGGCTCGACCATTCCGGCGCAGAGCCTCGGCCTGCCGGTCGGGCTGACCCTGATCGCGGGCGCGGACGGCAGCGGCCCCGGGCCGGCCGGCGGAACGGTGATCTTCGCCCCGCTCGCGCCGCCCACCACGGTCACCGTCGCGCCGGTGAACCTCTATTATAATCCGGTCTCCTATGCCGCGCCGACCGACTTCTCGACCCGCTTCGTGCTGACCGAGGGCGCGACTCTGACCCAGCGCATGCTGGTCTTCCCCAATGGCGACAAGGTGTTCGACGGCACCAACACCGCCACCCTGACGGGGTTCAACACCAACGCTGCATCCGGGCTTCCCGTCGGCGTCGTGCTGATCCAGAACCCGGGCGCGACGGCGGTGTTCGACGATTCCGCAGTGGGAACCGGGACCGGGATCACCTTCGTCGGCTACAGCCTCGGCGGCGCCAATGCCGACCAATACGCGCTCGCCGCAAATTGCTGCGCTGCCGGTTCGAGGACGCGCGGGACGATCAGCCCGGTGGCCACGCCGACGCCGACTCCTGCGCCGACCCCTACCCCGACGCCGACACCCGTCCCCACGCCGACTCCAACGCCAGCTCCCACGCCGACGCCTACTCCAGCTCCGACTCCGACTCCGACTCCCACGCCGACGCCGACGCCGACGCCGGTCCCGACCCCCACGCCAACGCCAACGCCGGCACCGACACCTGCTCCGACTCCGGCACCGACGCCCGCGCCGTCAGCGAGCCTGCCCGCCATTCAGCAGCCCCTCACCGGGCTCGCCCCCGAGGTGCGGATGCTGCCGATCGCGCCTGGCCTCGCCGTCGCGGACACCGGCGTGCGGATGCCCGGCACACAACTGGCGTCGTTCGAGGCGCCCATAGTCGCCGACCAGCGCCCGATCAGCCGCGTCGGCAGCGAAAAGACAGGAAACAGCTTCCTCGAGGCCCCGAAGCCCAAGGCGCCGGTCGTGCCGGTCTATCGTCGAAAACAGGCGCGGCACTGATCTGGCCCGAATCGTGCGCCACCATAAGACCCGCCGAACCGGGATAGCGCAGCGCCCGGCAGCGCGGCGCCTGCTGCTGACAGCGCTGATCGGCAGCTTCGGACTTGCCATGCCTGCCGGGGCGCGTCCGCTTGCGAACGCGCCCGGCGACGCCAGAACCGACGCTGACTTCGGCGGCGAAGTCGCCTCCAAAGAGGTCCGCCAGATCGCCAACTGGATCTTGGCTTCGCGCGACAATCAGGCATTGCCGTTCATCGTCATCGACAAGATCAGCGCCAAGGTCTTCGTCTTCGATGGCGAGGGGCGGATCCGCGGCGCGGCGCCGGCGCTGCTCGGCATGGGCCGCGGGGATGATACGGTCCCGGGCATCGGCCAGCGCAAACTCGCGACGATAAAGCCGGCCGAGCGCACCACCCCGGCAGGACGGTTCGAAGCCGCGCTCGGAAACGACTTCGACCAGGACATTCTATGGGTGGACTATGACAGCGCATTGTCGCTCCACCGCGTCATCCAAGGCAATCCCAGAGATCGGCGGCATGCCCGCCTGGCCTCGCCGACTCCGCTCGACAACCGCATTTCCTATGGCTGCATCAATGTGCCGGTGCATTTCTATGACGCAGTCGTGGCGCCTGCGTTCAAGGGCACCGTCGGGATCGTCTATATCCTGCCCGAGACGAAGTCGCTCGAAACAGTATTTTCGCTTCGCGCGGTCGCGATCCCTAGCCCCTGATTATGCCCGGTTCGCCGCGTTTTGCGTCGGCGATGGCGGCGCGCAGCAGCGACAGACGCCGAAACAGATCGGGATGTGTCGCGGCGACCCCCGTGCTCTGATTTACCAGTCCGCGGATGAACCTCTCGGCGCCCGACAGGTCATATGCCGCCGTCGTCGCGAGGCTCACTGCGAGGCGATCGGCCTCTTCTTCAGTCGCGCGCATCTGCGCAGACCCCACCGGGGTCAAGGGCAGCATGGTGTTCAGCGAAGCGCCTTCGGCGCCGAGCCGATGGCGATGATGGAGCAGGTTGTGCGCCATCTCGTGCCCGATCACCAACGCGAGGTCGTCGTCTGTGCAACGGTTGAGCAACCCGTCGCTGATCATCACGCGCGTTCCGTCGGCCCAGGCGTTGACTTCCTCGTCAGGGATGAATTCGACGTTGGACGGACAGCCCTGCTCGGCGACGAACCGAATATCGCGCTCGCCGCTTGTCGAGGACACGCGAAGTGTCACGGCGCCGCGGCGCATTTGCGCGACCAGTATCTGCTGCACCCGCTCGACCGACAAGCGGCTTGCATCGCCATCGACGACAGGCTCGCCAAGATCGTGTCCATTCACCGAAAGAAGCTGGTCTCCGGCCACAAGCCCGGCTTTGGCGGCGGGAGTCCCGCCGATCACGGCCATGACTCCGACATACCGCCCAAGCCCGAAATTGCGTGCTGCCTCTGGCCGGTCCGCAGTCTCATATTGTTCGAGCCTGTGGAGAACGAAACCCGGTTGTGGCGTGAGAACGGGCTTGCAGCGTGCTCCGTTCGCGATCGCAAGTTTATACGCAACACGGGCGACCCTCAGGTCCTGCGCGCGCAATTGCGCAAAACGGCCGTCCGGCACCGGGCCGGTGCTCGCAGAAGCGGCACCGATCGATCCGATCGCCAGCAAGGCTGACAATATCGCGCAGCAGACGGATTTGACGCGCGCGGCGCCGAACAGGTCAAGATGCGCCAACCACGGTGCTACATACATTCGCCCCATCTAGGTCGCCCGGCCCCGGCGCAAAACACCGGAGCATGGCCAATAAAGGGACGTGCCGAAACGGTACCGAAGAGAAACCTGTTAACTGCTTGCTCTCTATTCGGCGAAAAGGCGCACGGCATACGAAGCTGCGCCAGATGTCATTCCTTCTCCCCGCCGGAATCGCAGCCTGCAGCGCAAGCCGCATTTTCTTGATTCCGCGATCATCAACGAAGCTGCGAGCAAGCACCCCGCTCCGTTCAAAGCGACGTCGTACCACGACGATATTCCACACTCTTCTTTAGACCGCGGCCAATTGCAGAATAACTGAAGCGCACTGGACCGCCGCTTATCAGCTGATATTCGAAAAGAACGACCGCTTTCAGGCTCAGCCCTCGCCGCGCTTGGTGATCGCTAGTGGCGGATTGCTGCCGTTCGTCGGGGACGTCCGCAATTGGGCCGGTTGCAGAAACGACGTATCAAACCAGCCGGTCGACGCACCGACTTAGTGGGCTTCCCAAGACTTCTGTTCGATCCTCTTGCCGCCGTCGATCTCCAGGCGCGCCTTAGAGGGGAGGCGTCGAGGGAGCCTCTCCCATCGATTGGGCGCTGCATGAGCTGCTTCATCAGCGCTGTGGCCCGCCTGTCGTGTCGGGCACTGCAATGACGGCGTTTTGCTCGCGGACTCAGATTGCCGCTAAGCTAGACGGACTGATGCAGCCCGATGCAAATATCTACGCGTTCGGTTTTGGTTCTGAGGATTGGATACGCAATCGAGTATCTTGGACACGCAATTGATGTCGGACGATCACGCAAATCTCACGTTTTTTGCGGATCGCTGGCCACGCAATCGGTTTATGCCAGACGGCTCCGATCGGCGCGCAGGCTCTGATCGGGCCGACGATGGCGGCGAAGCCGACGTTTAGCCGGGCCACGCCACGGGTCCCCTCCCTTTCTGGGGAGGGAGGAATCGGCAGAGATCAGCTCTCGGCGTCTTCCGCCGGCGCCTCGCCCTCGGCAGGACGCTCGAACCACGCCTCGACCGGGCCGGTCAGCTTGATCGTCAGCGGCTGGCCCTTGCGGTCCATCTTCTTGCCGAGCGCGACGCGGATCCAGCCTTCGGAGATGCAATACTCCTCGACGTCGCGGCGCTCGACGCCCTTGAAACGGATGCCGATGCCGCGTTCCAGCAGCTCGCGCTGAAAATGGGGGTTGCCGGGATTGACCGACAGGCGGTCTGGAGGAGTATCGCTCATGAATCGGCCCTTTGCCGTTATTGCGCGACGCTTTCAAGATAACGGTGGATCGCCGAGACCACCACCGATCCCTCGCCTACCCCCGAGGCGACTCGCTTGACCGATCCCGAGCGCACATCGCCCACCGCGAAGACGCCGTGCGCCGACGAGCAGAAGAAGGTCTCGCCCGAGCCGGTCCTCACGAACCCGGCCTGGTCGAGCTCGACGCAGCCGTCGAGCCAGTCGGTGTTGGGCTGCGCGCCGATCATCACGAACAGCGCGCCGACTTCGTGCCGCTCCACGGTACCGCTCTGACGGTGCGTCCAGCTGAGCGCGCGCAAATGCTTGTCGCCTTCCAGCTCGGTCACTTCGGTGAAGGGATGGAGGGTGATCTTGTCCGAAGCCTCGATCCGCTGGATCAGATAGTGCGACATCGTCGCCGCCAGCCCCGCCCCACGCACCAGCATGTGGACGTGTCCCGCGGTGCGCGAGAGATAGATCGCCGCCTGCCCCGCCGAATTGCCGCCGCCGATCACCACGGCGGTCTGCGCGGCGCACAGCCCGGCCTCCATCGCGGTCGCGGCATAATAAATGCCGTTGCCCTCGAGCTCGGCATAAAGCGGCAAATCGAGCTTGCGGTAGCGCGCACCGGTGGCGACCACCACGGCATGCGCCTTGAGCGTCGCGCCGTCGTCGAGCCGGATCGTATAGGGCCGCGCGTCGCAATCGATCCCCGCGGCACTGCGCGACACCAGCAGCCGCGCCCCGAATTTCTGCGCCTGGACCTGGGCACGCCCGGCGAGCGCCTGTCCCGAAATACCCGTCGGGAAGCCCAGATAATTCTCGATCTTCGAGCTCGTCCCCGCCTGTCCGCCCGGCGCCACCGATTCGATCACGATCGTGTCGAGCCCCTCCGACGCGGCATATACCGCCGATGCAAGACCGGCCGGCCCCGCGCCCACCACCGCCACGTCATGGACATGCTCGGGATCCACCGCCGAGGCGAGCCCCAGTGCATCGGCGAGCTGGGCGTTGCTCGGGTTGCGCAGTGCCCGCCCGTCGGCGACCACCACCGGCAGATCGGCATCGCTCAGCCCGAAACATTCGAGGAAGCCCGCCGCGTCGCCATCGGTTTCGGTGTCGATCCGCCGGTGCGGCAGCGCGTTGCGCGACAGGAAGGTCTCGATCCGCGCGGTGTCCGACGCATGCGCCGGCCCGACCAGCGCCACCCCGGCCGTTCCGTGAAGCAGCATCCCCACCCGGCGCAGGATGAAGGCACGCATCACGATCTCGCCGATATCGGGCTCGGCCACCATCATCCGGCGGAACTCGGCGCGCCCGACCCGCACTACCCGGGTCTCGCCTTTGGCGCGCGCGCTGACGAGGATCGTGCGGTCGTTGAACAGGTCGAGCTCGCCGGTGAACTGGCGCGGCACATGGGCGTGGACCACGCTCTCGCCGCCCTTCACATCCACGTCGACGATCTCGATCGCCCCGCCCAGGCACAGGAAGAAATCGACGCTGCGATCCCCGCGCCGGAACAACATCGCGCCGTCCGCCAGTCCTTCCTCGGTGCCGAACGCGGCAACCCGCGCCGCCATCTCGCCCGACAGTGAAGGAAAGGTCTGCGCCTCGCGCAGATAGGGGTCCGAAGGATCGGGTCGTTGCGCTGGCGAATCATGTCCCATGCCGGCACTTTAGCGCCTCTTCCGCACATGCGAAGAGCGGCGCGGACCTGCGCCCGCGCCGCTCGTCTCACCCGGCGACCGGATCAGCGGCAGTAACGCACGCGCACACGCCGATCGAGATACGGATCATAGACCCGCCGCACGGTGCACCGGTCCCAGCCGCCGCGATAGCGCCGCTGGTAATCGCGGTAATAATAGCCATCGGTCGGGTAATAACCGCGCTCGCGATAATAACGCCGGTCGTAATCGTAGCGACGATCGTAGCGGTCGCCGCCGGCCAGCGCCGCGCCGATCGCGAGCCCGGCAATGCCTGCGACGATCGCGGTGCCGGCATCACCGCGATCACGATGATAATAACGGTCGCGATAACCGTAGCGCTGCGCCTCCGCCGTCGGCGCGACGGCGACCAGCACGCTGGCGCCGAGGACCGTGCCGAGCACTGCCTTCTTGACGAGATTGGTCATGCTATTCCTCCTCTCAAACAACACGCCGGGACATGAAAACAACGCGATTGGCGGCGCTTATGTCCCTGAATAGCGCGCCGCGGCTGAACCCATCCGGAATCGGGTGTTCAGCCGCGGTTTAGGCGGTTAATCGGTGCGGCATGGCTTATTGGCTCCTCCGCTCCGAACCCGATGCCTATGCGTGGGACGATCTGGTCCGCGACGGCGCCACCGAATGGAACGGCGTGCGCAATTATACCGCGCGCAATTTTCTGAAAGAGATGCAGCCCGGCGACCGCGCCTTCTTCTACCATTCGAACACCGAAAAGGCCGTGGTCGGGATCATGGAGATCACCCGCGCCTGGCAGCCCGACGGCGACGACGGCAAATGGGCCAGCGTCGCAGTCAAGCCGGTCGAGAAGCTTGGCCGTCCGGTCCCGCTCCCCGACATCAAAGCCGAGCCGCGCCTCAAGGATCTCGAGATGCTCCGCCAGTCGCGCCTGTCGGTGACTCCGGTGCGCGAGGCCGAATGGGCGGTGCTGCTGGAGATGAGCGGCACCTAGACCCTCCCCGGAACGGGGAGGGGGACCAGCCGCAGGCTGGTGGAAGGGGCTCTCCGCGAGCGAGTCCGTTGAGAGCTCGCTCTCCACCCCGAAACCAGGTTATGCGGCCCCCTCCCCGTCCCGAGGAACTTCCGCCTCCTCCGCCGGCACCCAGGCCTCGGCCTCCTCGATCAGCATCACCGGCTCCAGCGAACCGCGATACGGCGTCCCCTCGAACGGCAGAGTCACGAACGGCTCGTCCGGATCGTCCTCGGCCACGTCGGCGGCCGCCTCTCCACCCGCATCGATCGCGGCATCGCCAGCGGCGCGACGCTCGGCACAAGCGACGATCGCCGCCGCGACCGCCGCCTCGGCCTCGGCATCGAGCGCCACTCCGGCAAACCCCGCCAGCGCTGCCGCGAGCCCGTCGTCGCGCAGCGCGCCGGCCTCGCCCCCGCCCACCTCGCCGTCGCTGACCACGGTCTGCACCATCGCGCTCGCCTGCGCCGCCGCGATGCTCCCGCCATCCACGATGCTCCTTCCCGCACCGACACCCGTCCCCGCGCTCGCCCGCGTCGAGAAATAGTTGATCGTCGTGCGCTTGCCCGAAGCGTCGCGGCCGTAATGGCGCAGGCAGAAGATCAGCAGCGCAGTGTTGTGCTTGCGGCGAAAGCCCATCAATTTGCCGCCGACGAACACCGGGATCAGTTCGCCCTCGATCGCGCGCTCGAAGGCCAGGTCCTTCAACCGTGCCAGCCCGAAATCGAGTGCCGCGTCCCACGCCCGCCGAAATCCTTCGGCCCCAGCCGCGCGGCGCAGCGCATAGGCATTGGCCTGCGCCATATTGACCATCGCCGCCGCGCGCCGGACGGATCCCGTGTCGGCAAGCGCCGCGATGAACGCCTTTTGCCGCTCGGGCGTCCACCCGTCATGCCGATTGCCCTTGCGCGGCACCGCCGCGAAGTCGGGTATATCAGGCCGCGCCGCGCGCGGAACGGGAACACGGTTTTGCATGAAGACCCCTCCTGTCGAATCGCCAATCGATCAGGGTGTATGGATTTCGCGGCGTGTAGGAAAGGGTTTTGTTTCCGGTTTGTTCTATCGCTGGATAGCCTCAGCCAAGCGGCAGCCTGACCACCGCGCGCAGTCCGCCCTCTGGACGGTCGGCTCGCTCGATCGGCGCGGAGAGGAGCATGGCGAGTTCGTCGAGGATCCGGCTGCCATTGCCTGGCTTCGCTGCGGGCCCGAGGCCGACACCGTCGTCTTCGACGATTAGCTCGGCATAGGGTCCGTCGAAGATCAAGCGGACCGCAAGATTGCCGCCTGTCTCGGGGAATGCATATTTGAGAGCGTTGACCACCAGTTCGCTGGCAATCAGCACAAGCGCCCGCCTTTGCTCGGATGTCAGCCACAATTCCGCGACCGAACAGCGCAATCGGACCGGCCGTTCGCCATTTCCGAAAAGCTGGACGAGCCCCGTGACGACCCGCTTCAGCAGGTCCGCGCAGGGCATCTTCGCGCCGGGAGCCTGTTCTTCAGCGAGTTCGGCATAGGCAGCGGCGAGCGCGTGCGCGTTTGCTGCCATATCCTCGAGATAAGATGCGTCAGGCAATCGAGCGCGCATATGGACCAGCGCGGCCGCGAGCTGCGCAAGATTTCGCGCGCGATGTACGGAATCTCCCGCCCATAGCGCGCGTCTGGCATCTGGGGTAAGTGAAGTATCGATGCGCGCTGGCGAGACCGGCGGACTGAACAGTTGAATCAAAGATTCCGCCGTTAACGCCGAATTGCATCCCGTGGAGGCAGACTTGTCTCCTTGTGCCTCCACTGTGCTTTCCCCAGCGTAATCTAGTCCATGCTAGTCGAGTTCTGGGGGCAGTTTCTTGCTCATGATCAGTGATACGCACGGGAAAATGCATGATTTCTGTGGAGTCGCTGCGCCCACTGGATTTCCGGCCTGCGCCAGGGGCAATGGACGAGACCAAACTAGCGGATCCCGCCGTTGGAAGTCCCGCCGTTGAAGGTCCCGCCGGCACCAGGATTGCCATCGACCTCCTGCAGGACGTCGATGCCAAGCGTGGTCGCGATCACCGAAAGTAGTCGATGGGCGGGATTATCCCCGGGATCGTCGTCACGTTGGTCGCTGATGTCGTTCTGCACCTCTACGGCGGTCCGCACGATATCCACCGCTTCCCCGACCGACAGGACCGATCGCATCAGCAGGCCGTGAATAAGACTTTCCACGAGGAGAAGTGCAGCTTCGCCGTGCGGGTCGGGCCGCGCAGGGTTCGCGGCCGAGGCCACTTCATTGTCGGTAACATCAGACATGGATTGGCGCCTTGGACAGCAGGCGAGGAAGGATCCTCAGCCGCCGACGCCTGAAACGTGTATCGACGATAGCTGGAACCTAGTGGCTGCGCCGCTCCGTTCCTAGCTTGAACTTAACTTTGGATAATATCCTACGGCAATATATTGTAGCGAGGCTATTTCGTAGGCCTTGCAGGCATGGCAAATCGGTTTGTCCAAAAACTCAACGGCTTCGTCCAATTGGGCGGCGAGGAGATCGCCGCGCTTGAGCGCGCGACCGCGCATCCGCGGAAGCTGGCAGCCAGGCACGACCTGATCCGCGAGGGAGACAAGCCTGGGCCGGTGTTCGTGGTCCTCGATGGCTGGGCCTTCCGCTACAAGATCCTTCCCAGCGGTTCCCGGCAGATTATGGCATTCCTGATGCCGGGGGATGCGTGCGACCTGCACGCCGGCATGCTCGCAGAGATGGATCACAGCATTCAGACGGTCGTGCCCAGCCGGGTCGTCGCCATCGCGCGCGGCGAGATGGACAGGATGATGCAGGATTACAACGCCATCGCCAGAGCGATGTACATCGCCCAGCTCGCGGACGAGGGCACGCTGCGGGCCTGGATCGTCAGCATGGGTCGCCGCAGCAGCACCGAGCGCGCCGCGCATCTCATGTGCGAGCTCTATATCCGCGCGCAGAATATCGGGCTGGTGGAGGGCACCGAGTTCGAGCTCCCGCTTTCCCAGATCGTGCTGGCCGACGCGCTCGGGATGACGCCCGTCCACACCAACCGGGTCCTGAAGCAGCTGCGCCTTGCCGGCGCGATGGTCCTGCGGCGCGGAAGCCTGACGATCATGGATCCGGTGAAGCTGATCCAGATCGCCGGTTTCGACGAAAACTATCTCCACCGCCGGCTGCACCCGCCCCGCTGATCTGTCTCACCCGCCTCCGGTCCGCGTCGTGCCCAAGCAAAAAGCGCCGGGGTCTCCCCCGGCGCCTCTCATACTCCCAAACCCTCAGGCCGCCTGCTTCGCCCGGCTGGCCCGCTTGCGATCATGCGGATCGAGGAAGCGCTTGCGCAGCCGGATCGACTTGGGCGTGACCTCGACCATCTCATCGTCGTCGATATAGGCGATCGCCTGTTCGAGCGTCATCTTCTTCGGCGGGGTGAGGCGGATCGCATCGTCCTTGCCGCCCGATGCGCGGAAGTTGGTGAGCTGCTTCGCCTTCATCGGATTGACCTCCAGGTCATCCGGCTTGGCGTTCTCGCCGACGATCATGCCCTCGTAGAGCTGCTCGCCATGCCCGACGAACAGGATGCCGCGCTCCTCGAGCGGGCCGAGCGCGTAGCTGTTGGCCTCGCCCGAGCCGTTCGAGATCAGCACGCCGTTCTTGCGGCCTTCGATCTGGCCCTTGTGGGGGCCGTATTTCTCGAACAGCCGGTTCATGATCCCGGTGCCGCGGGTGTCCGACAGGAATTCGCCGTGATAGCCGATCATCCCGCGCGAAGGCGCCGAGAAGGTGATGCGGGTCTTGCCGCCGCCCGAGGGGCGCATATCGGTCATCTCGGCCTTGCGGATGTTCATCTTCTCGACGACCGTGCCCGAATATTCCTCGTCGACGTCGATGATCACGGTCTCGTACGGCTCGGTCTTCTTGCCGTCCTCGTCGGTGCCGAACAGCACCCGCGGACGGCTGATGCCAAGCTCGAAGCCCTCGCGGCGCATCGTCTCGATCAGCACGCCGAGCTGGAGCTCGCCGCGGCCGGCCACTTCGTACGAATCGCGGTCGTCGGCTTCGGTGACCTTGATCGCGACGTTGCTCTCGGCTTCGCGGAACAGGCGGTCGCGGATCATCCGGCTGGTCACCTTGGTGCCCTCGCGGCCCGCCATCGGCGAATCGTTTACCGCGAAACGCATCGACAGTGTCGGCGGATCGATCGGCTGAGCGTGGAGCGGCTCGGAGACCGAGGGGTCGCAAATCGTGTTCGAGACGGTGGTGTGCGTCAGCCCCGCGATCGAGATGATGTCGCCCGCCTGCGCTTCGTCGGTCGGCACGCGCTCGAGACCGTGGAAGGTCATGATCTTGGTCGCACGCCCGGTCTCGACGATCTTGCCGTCATTATCGAGGCTGTGGATTGGCTGGTTGGTCTTGACCGAGCCCGAGAACACCAGGCCGGTGAGGATGCGCCCGAGGAAATTGTCACGGTCGAGCAAGGTCACGAGGAACTTGAACGGTCCGTCCGGATCGGCCGAGGGCGGCGGCACATGCTCGATGATCTTGTTGAACAAGGGCGCCAGCGTGCCTTCGCGCAGGCTGTGATCGTCATTGGCATAGCCGTTGCGGCCCGAGGCATAGAGCACCGGGAAGTCGAGCTGCTCGTCGGTCGCCTCGAGGCTGACGAACAGGTCGAACACTTCGTCGAGCACTTCCTGGATGCGCTCGTCGGGGCGGTCGACCTTGTTGACCACGACGATCGGACGCAGCCCGAGCGCGAGCGCCTTGCCGGTGACGAACTTGGTCTGCGGCATCGCGCCTTCTGAAGAATCGACCAGCAGGATGACGCCGTCGACCATCGACAGGATCCGCTCGACCTCGCCGCCGAAATCGGCGTGGCCCGGCGTGTCGACGATGTTGATCCGGGTGCCTTCCCAGTCGACGCTGGTGCACTTGGCGAGAATCGTGATGCCACGCTCTTTTTCCAAGTCATTGGAATCCATGGCTCTTTCTTCGATCCGCTGATTGTCGCGGAACGTGCCGGACTGGCGGAAGAGCTGGTCGACGAGCGTGGTCTTGCCGTGATCGACGTGGGCGATGATCGCCACGTTGCGGAGGTTCATGCGTATATCCTGATTGCCGCAAAGGTGCGGTTTCGCGGGCGCCTTTAGCGCAATTTGTGCGTTGCGGGAAGAGCAGCCCGCGCTAGGGATAAACACATGGCCGAACCATTGAGCATCCTCGTCATCATGGGCAGCGTACGCGAGGGGCGCATGGCGCTGCCGGTGGCGAAATGGGTGCTCGAACAGGCAGCTGCGCGCGACGACCTCGCCTGCGCGCTGGTCGACCTCAAGGATTGGAACCTGCCCTTCTATCCCTTCGCGCACGCGCCCGCGCAAGGCAATTACGTCGATCCGCTCCAGATTCGCTGGGCCGAGAAGATCGCGTCGGCGGACGGCTACATCCTGATCTGCCCGGAATATAATCACGGCCCGCCCGCGGTGCTCAAGAACGCGCTCGACTTCGTCTATGCCGAATGGAACCGCAAGCCGGTGACCTTTGTCGGCTATGGCGGCAACGGCGCCGCACGCTCGATCGAACAGCTGACCTGCGTCGCGCGCGAGCTGCAGATGGCCCCGCTCGAAGCCTCGGTCCACGTCATGGGCGTATGGGGCAAGGTGAAGGACGGCCTGTTCGCCGGCGACGACAAGGATATGCGCTGGACCGGGCATTTGTTCGACGAACTCGTCTGGTGGGGCCGGGCGCTGAAGGCGGCGCGCTGACCTTGGCGAGGGCGCCAGGGTGTACTATTTAACTGCTACACTTGGATAGCTGACGCTTAGCCCTTATGGATGGTCGCAACAGCTTTGGAGATTTGAGCATGGCGACCGAGACTGCAGTAGCCGAACAGGAGCTGGTACTCACGCCACCGAGTCCCGTGGCAGTGGTGGCGCCTGAAAAGGCCGCCGGTCTGGTGCCGGTGGAAGACACCAAGAAGAACGAGCTCGAGAAGCGGGTCGAGGGGTTCATCGACGATCTGATCGCGCAGGACGTCAACTCGCCCGAATTCGGCAAGCGCGTCGATGCGATCGCGGCGATGGGGCAGAAGGAGATCCGTGACGCCGCGGGCCAGTCCAATCGCTTCCTCGACAGGCCCGTGCGCGCGATGAGCACCGACACCGGCGTCGGCGCCGATCTGCTCCAGCTGCGCAAAACCGTCGAAGAGCTCGATCCGGGCCGCAACGGCAAATTGATCGGCGGCAATGACGGGTTCCTGTCGAAGCTGTTCGGCGGCTCGCCGCTCAAGCAGTATTTCCGCAAATACCAGTCGTCGCAGAGCCACATCCAGGCCATCCTCAAGAGCCTGTCCAGCGGCAAGGACGAGCTGCTGATGGACAATGCCGCGATCGACACCGAGCGCGCGAACCTGTGGGCGGCGATGGGCCGGCTCGAGCAGATGATCTATCTGTCCAAGGCGATGGACGCCAAGATCGAGGACAAGGCCAACGAACTCGATCACACCGACCCAGCCAAGGCCAAGGCGCTGCGCGAGACCGCGCTATTCTATGTCCGCCAGCGCACGCAGGACCTGCTCACCCAGATGGCGGTGACGGTGCAGGGCTATCTCGCGCTCGATCTGGTCAAGAAGAACAATGTCGAGCTGGTGAAGGGCGTCGACCGCGCCTCGACCACCACGGTTTCGGCGCTGCGCACCGCGGTTACCGTCGCGCAGGCACTGACCAACCAGAAATTGGTGCTCGACCAGATCACCGCGATCAACACCACCACCGCGGGGCTGATCGATTCGACCGGGCAATTGCTCAAGAGCAACACCGCGGCGATCCACGAGCAGGCGGCGAATTCGACGATCCCCGTCGAGACGCTCCAGCGCGCCTTCCAGAACATCTACGACACGATGGACGCGATCGACACCTTCAAGCTGAAGGCGCTCGACAGCATGAAGACCACGGTCAACACGCTCTCGAACGAAGTCGAGAAGTCGAAGGGCTATATCGCCCGCGCCGAGGGTGCCGCGCAGAACCAGGGCGGCGGCGCGACCGACACCTTCAAGCTGGAGGCGATGTAAGCCCGTGACCGATGTCGACCGTTTGAGCGCACGCGCCGAGGAACTGATGGAGCGTGCGCGGGCGCGCGCGCCTTCGACGGCGGCCGACAAACGGCTCCGTCGCCGGCGCGAGGCCGAAGTGGTCCGGCGTGTCGGGCGAATCGCGATCGCCGACGGCGCGATACTCTTCGGTGCGATCGTCTTTGCGCTTGCCGTGGCGCCGCTGGGTATCATGGGGGCGATGCTCGTCGCCTTGCTGCTGGTCGCCGCGACGCTGTTCTTCGCGGTCCTGCCGGCGGGGAGCGGCGCGCCGGAGGTCGAGCAGCTCGCACAAGTACCGCTCAAGGCATTGCCGCGTACCACCGAGCATTGGCTCGACACGCAGCGGCCCGCCTTGCCCGCCCCGGTGCACGGTCTGGTCGATTCGATCGGAGTGAAGCTCGAGTTCCTCGCGCCGCAGCTCGCATTGCTGGATGAAGCTTCGCCCGCGGCGGGCGAGGTCCGCAAACTGGTGGGCGAACAATTACCCGAGCTGATCAAGGGCTATGCGCGGGTGCCCGAGCCGCTGCGCCGGGTCGAGCGCAACGGGCTCACCCCCGACCAGCAGCTCGCACAGGGGCTGCAGGTGATTGACGACGAGATCGCCCAGATGTCGACGCAGCTCGCCCAGGGCGATCTCGACCTGCTCGCAACGCGCGGCCGCTATCTGCAGATCAAATATCAGGGCGACGAGGTAGGCGGCGCCTGAACCCATCCGGCGCAGCGCGCGTCGAAGTCACGGGCGAGCATACCGAGGCTGACCGAAGCGAACCGCGCGAGCAGCAGCGCCTCCGCCTCGCCCAGCGCATCCGCCACGGCTTCGTTGACCAATTTCTCGACGAGGCAATCCGGCTGATCCGATTCGGCGCCGATCGCGAACAGCTGCGGCCCGCCCACGGCGCGATGCACGTCGAGTAGCGACACCGAATCGAGATCGCAGGCGAGCAGCCAGCCGCCGCCATGCCCCTTCTCCGAGCGGACATACCCCGCATCGCGCAGGCCCGCCATGGTGCGGCGGACCACCACCGGATTGGTGCGCAGCATCGCCGCGATCATCTCCGACGTCATCGGCCCCTCGTGCCGCGCCATGTGCAGCAGGACGTGGAGCATTCGGGAAAGGCGGCTGTCGCGTCGCATCGCTCGATCCTTGGACCCTGCACCGGAATTGGCAAGCAGCGCCGTTCATGCTACATTTGATGTTACATGATTCGCAGGAGTTGCCAATGCGCCGAATGAACGACCCCGATCGCTGGAACGAGATGGCGAAACATTATGAGGAAACCGCGCACCCGTTCACGGCGCCCTTCGCCGAGGCGGCGCTCGCGCGGATCAAGGTGACGCCGCAAACGCGGCTGCTCGACGTCGCGACCGGCACCGGGGCGCTGGCGCTGGCGGCGGCGCGGGCGGGCGCGCAGGTGCTGGCGACCGACTTCTCGTCAGGCATGGTCGCGCGCGTGGCCGCGCACGGCCTGCTTAATCTCGAAGGCCGGACGATGGACGGACAGGCGCTCGACCTGCCCGATGCGAGTTTCGACGCGGTGTTCTCTGTGTTCGGAGTGATGATGTTCCCCGATTGGCGCAAGGGCCTCGCCGAGATGGCACGGGTCACCCGGCCGGGCGGACACGGCGTGGTCGCCACGTGGCAAAGCCAGGGCGCGGCGACCCATCTTCTGCTCGGGCAAGTGGTCCGCGCGCTGTTCCCGGATCGCGAATGGCGCACCGGCCTTCCCGAAGGCCTGACGATGCTCGGCGATCCCGAGCAGCTATCGACAGAAATGGTTGCCGCCGGGTTCGGCGCTCCGGGCATCGAGACGATGACTCACGATTATCTGCTCCGGATGACCAATCTCGATCCCGAGACCCAGTTCGGGCTGAGCGAGGATTGGGCCACGCTGCGCCCCCAGGACCAGAAGGCGGTGATCGACGAGGTCCGCCGCCGCGCGGACGGCAGGGAGGTGCTGCCCATTCCATCGACCGCGCTCATCGCGCTGGCCATCCGCCCTGACGTTTGAGGGCAAGCGCCGGGAAGCGGCACCGACCGCGACCTGACATCCCGACGCCGCGCACGGTTGCGCGACAAAAGGATGTTCTCGATGCCCAGATTTTCGAACAAGGTAATACTCGTCACCGGCGCCAGTTCGGGCATCGGGCTGGCGACGGCGCGGCTGCTCGCCGCCGAGGGCGCCAGACTGGTGCTCTCAGGGCGCAGCGCCGATGCCCTTGCCGAGCTCTGCGCGGAAATCTCGGCGACGGGTGGCAAGGCGGAAGCGCTGGCCGGCGATGTCCGCGACGAAGACACGGCGCGAGCGCTGGTGCGTATTGCGGAGGATCGCTTCGGCGGGCTGGACGCGGCGTTCAACAACGCCGGGATTGTCGGCGATATGGGCCCCCTCGAGGAATTGCCGCTCGAGGCGTGGCGCACGCTGGTCGACACCAACGTCACCGGCGCGTTCCTCGGCGCCAAGCACCAGATCCCGGCGCTGCGCCGGCGCGGCGGCGGCGCATTGCTGTTCACCTCGAGCTTCGTCGGGGTCGGCGCCGGATTGCCCGGCATGGCGGCCTATGCCGCGACCAAGGCTGCCTTGGTCGGCCTCGCCCAGGGGCTCGCGGTCGAGCATGGCGAGGGGGGCATTCGGGTCAACGCGCTGGTCGTGGGCGGTACCGACACGCCGGCCAACACCGCGCGCGGCGCCGGACCTGAAGTGCTCGAATTCATCCAGAAGCTCCACGCGCTGCGGCGGCTCGCCGAGCCCGAGGAGATCGCCCGCGCGGCGGCGTTCCTGCTTTCCGACGAAGCGAGCTTCGTCACGGGATCGGCGATGGCGGTCGATGGCGGCGCTTCGGTCACCAAGACCTGAGCTTCAGCGCTTGCCGATCGCTTCCTTCGCGCGATCGGCAAGCCGCGCGACCGCGGCGGTGTGAATGCCGGGGCTCGTCGTCAACACCCCGAACGCCTGCGCGTCGGGCGTGTTGAAGGCCAGCGGCCGACCGAATGCGTCGCTGACCGAGGCGCCGGCCTCCTCGGCGAGCAGCACCGCCGCGGCGATGTCCCATTCATTGCCCCAGCGGATCGTCGCGAGCAGATCGGCCTCGCCCGCCGCGACCATCGCGATGCGCAAGGCGATCGAATTGGGCTTGGCGACCGTCACCAGATCGTGATCGACCTTGGGGAGCTGGTCGGCCGGCACGCGCGCTCCGGCCAGTTCAGTGCGCTCGGTCACGCGCAGGCGCTCGCCGTTACGGAACGCGCCCGCCCCCGCCTGCGCGGTCCACACTTCGTTCCGCGCCGGCGCATCGAGCACGCCGATCACCGGCCGCCCCTTGTCGACCAACGCGACCGACACGGCCCAACCCGGCCGCCCGCGCAGATAATCGCGTGTCCCGTCGATCGGATCGACCACCCAGATCCGCTCGGCATCGAGCCGCGCGGCATTGTCGATCGTCTCTTCGGACAACCAGCCGGCGTCGGGAAGCAATTCGCTCAACCGGTAGCGCAGCATCCCGTCGACCTCGAGATCGACCGCGCAGACCGGATTGCCGGGCGATTTCTCCCAGCGTCGGAAATCGGTGTCCCACAATTTGATCGCGAACCGCCCCGCATCGGCGGCGATGTTCTCGACTTCGGCGGCCAGATCACGCACCGGCGATGGTCATCCCGTCGATGCGCAGGGTCGGCGCGTTGATGCCAAAGCGGAACTCGAGATCGTTGGCCGGGGTCAGCGCGAGGAACATGTCCTTCAGGTTGCTCGCGATCGTGATCTCCGAGACCGGGCGGGTGATCTCGCCATTCTCGATCAGAAAGCCCGCGGCGCCGCGGCTGTAATCGCCGGTAATGCTGTTGACCCCTTGCCCGATCAGCTCGGTGACGAGGATGCCGCGCTCGATCTCGCCAACCAACGTCTCGGGCGGAATGCTGCCGGGCTGCATATAAAGGTTGCTCGGCGCGACGCCCGGCGCACCGGCACCGCCGCGCGCGGCATGCCCCGTCGGCTCGAGCCCCAGCTGCCGGGCCGAGGCGCTGTCGAGCAGCCACGTCTCGAGCATGCCTTGATCGATCAGCTTGATCGGGAGCACCGGCAGGCCCTCGCCGTCGAAGGGCCGCGAGCGCAGTCCGCGCGGGCGGTGCGGATCGTCGCAGATCGTCACGCCTTTCGCGAAGACCTGCTTGCCGAGGCAATCGAGCAGGAAGCTCGTCTTGCGCGTGATCGCCGCGCCGGAAATCGCGCCGAGCAGATGTCCGACCAGCCCTGCCGAGACGCGGCGATCGAATATTACCGGCATCGCGCCGCTTTGCACTTTGACCGGATCGAGTCGCGCCACTGCGCGCTCGCCCGCCAGCCGGCCGATCGCTTCGGGTGCGTCGACCATCGCGGCGTGGCGCGCGCTGTGATGCGCATGATCGCGCTCCATCGCACCGCCGCTCCCCGCGAGCACGCTCGCCGAGACGCCGTGGCTGGTCTGGGCATAGACGCCGGTGAAGCCGTGGCTCGTCGCGATCGCCATGACCGAACGGCTGGCGCCCGCGCCGGCTCCTTCGCTGTTGGTCACGCCCGGGACGGCGCGCGCGGCCTCCTCGGCGGCAAGCGCGCGCAGCTTCAACACCTCGGGCGCCTCGTTCGCGCCGTCGTCGAGGTCGAGCAAAGGCGGGCTGCCGTGCAGCAGCCGCTCCTGCGGGGCGAGGCCGGCCCATTTGTCCTCGGGCGCCTCGCGCGCCATCGCAATCGCGCGCTCGACCAGGGCGTCGAGCGCATCGGTGCTGAGGTCCGAAGTCGAGACGCTTGCCGAGCGGTGCCCGACGAAGACGCGCAGGCCGAGTTCCTCGCTCTCCGAACGCTCGACATCCTCGAGCGCACCCATCCGCACCGACACCGACAGCGAACGATCCGCGGCGAACACGGCGTCGGACATATCGGCGCCCGCCGCGCGTGCACGATCGACGATGTCATGGACGCGTTCGCAGGCTTGGGACTCGGTCAGCATCGCAGCGACTTAGGGAGCCTGCCCCGCAAGGTCAAAGCGTCTGACCAACGACGAAGCAGGCGGCGAACATCAACAACCCGGCATTGCGGTTCGAGCGGAAGCGATGGAGCGCATTGGCACCGTCGGCGGGGACCAAAGTCGCCACCTGCCAGCCGAGATGGAGCGCCATCGGGAGCAAGGCCGCAAGTGCCAGCGGATCCGGGCGGAGCTGCCAGATGGCCGCGCCCCAAAAAGCGAGGGCAGCCGCATAAAAGCCGGCGACGCCGCCGCGGACCCGGCTTCCCAGTCGCCGTGCCGAGGAGCGGACGCCGACCAGTGCATCGTCCTCCACATCCTGCAGTGCATAGATCGTGTCGTAGCCGATCACCCAGAAGATGCAGCCGACGTAAAGCAGCAATCCCGGGAGCCGCGCACTCTCCGGCGCTTCAGCCCAGCCGACCAGAGCAGCCCAGGAGAAGACGAGCCCAAGCCACGCCTGCGGCCACCAGGTGATTCGCTTCATGAACGGATAGGCGGCGACCAGCGCGAGGCTGCTCAACGCTACGACTGCACCCGGCGGCGTGAGCTGAACCAGAACGACCAGCCCGATCAGGCACAGCGCCAGCAGCCAGATCCACGCCGCGCGAAGCGAGACCGCCCCGCTTGCCAGTGGCCGGCTGGCAGTTCGCGCCACCTGTCGGTCGAGGTCGCGATCGACGATGTCGTTATAGACGCAGCCGGCGCCGCGCATCGCGATGCTGCCAAGCAGGAACCAGAGGATCAGGTCCCAGCGGGCCAGCGCGTTGCCCGACAGCGTGATCGCCCAGGCGCCGGGCCAAAACAGCAGCCACCAGCCGATCGGCCGATCGAACCGGGCAAGCAGCGCGAAGGGGCGCAGGGCGGCGGGGAGCATCCCGACCAGCCCGCGATGTTCGGTGTCGGGGACGATTTGCGCCGGTTGTACCATGCCAACGCTTCTTGGACGGGCGGCTGCAAAGATCAAGCAGGCCTGTTGAACCGTGTGGACGGATCGGCCAGAGAGTCGCCATGCGCGCGCTCTGCCTCGCTCTTGCAGCCACATTCCTGACCGCGGCACCCGCATTTGCCTGCTCTGTCGTGTCGGGCTATCGCGTGCCGACCAGCCTCACGCTTGCCGACCGCGCCGACACCATCTTCGTCGGCACCGTCATGGGAGAGCGCAGGGAGGCGGATGGATCGGGAGGCGTGGTGCTCGTCCGCCCGACCCTGTTGCTCAAAGGCAGCGCATTGCCGCAGCAAGTGGCGCTTGGCGGCTGGCTCGCGAAGGCGCGGGAGATGATCACCCGCAGCGATCCCCGGGAACTGAGACAACCCAATTCCGATGCGCTGGGCGGCGGGTGTACCCGCTACGTTTTCGCGAAGGACATGAAGCTGCTGCTGTTCTTCGAGCGCAAGGCAGGGAAACTGGTTTTCGCCGGCTATCCTTTCGCGCGCGTATCCGAAGACGTGCCATCGGATGACTCGCGTTGGGTGAAGGCAGTACGGACCTATGTTGCAATCGCCGCATTGCCGGGGAGCGAGCGGAAGTCCGCGCTGATCGCGAGACGCGACGCGCTGCGTGCGCAGCCAGGGGATACGGACGCCGCGGCCATCGCCGACGACATTGATCGGGAGCTCGCTGCCCAACGCACGCCTCCGTTCGATTGAAATGCCCGCAACCCCCGCCTGGCCGCCGCAATCCACTCCGCGCCTGTTCGTCGAGACCGAACTCGCGCCCGGCCCGCTGCGCATCGATGGCCCGCCCGCGCATTATCTGATCCAGGTGATGCGGCTGAAGACGGGCGATCCGGTCAAGCTGTTCGACGACATCACCGGCGAATGGCTCGGCATCGCGCAGGCGGTCGGCAGGCGGGATATCGTGCTCGATGTAGTCGAAAGGCTGCGCGAACGCGAGCCGGTGCCCGATCTGTGGCTGTGCGCCGCACCGATCAAAAAGGGTCGGATCGACTGGGTCGCCGAAAAGGCATGCGAGCTGGGCGTCGCACGGCTCGCACCGGTGCTCACGCGACGCGCCGTGGTTGACAAGCTAAACCTCGGTCGGCTGCGCAGCCACATGATCGAGGCGGCCGAGCAATGCGGCCGCACCGCGCTGCCAGAGCTGGTCGAGCCGGTGAAGCTCCCCGCGATGCTGCGCGACTGGCCCGTCGAACGCGCATTGTTCTTCGCCGACGAGACCGGCGGCATGCCCGCGCTGGAAGCGATGCGCGCCCGTCCCGGCCCCGGCGCGATCCTGGTCGGCCCCGAAGGCGGCTTCGACGCCGAGGAGCGCGAGGCGATCCGGGCGCATCCGAAAGCGATTGGAATTGCGCTCGGTCCGCGTATCCTGCGCGCTGAAACCGCGGCAGCGGCCGCCGTAAGTCTTTGGATGGGAACGGTCGGCGATTGGTGACCGAACGGTATGAAATTGCGACTGGCGCGTGTCCTCACGCGCAGCTAAAGGCCCGCGGATGAGCACGAAGACCGTTTCGGACAGCAACGCAGCGGTCATCGAGGATCGTGCCCAGCTGGTGGACTATTTCGCTCGCGGCGAGAAGCCGAAGGACCGCTGGCGGATCGGCACCGAGCACGAGAAGTTCGTTTATTGGAAGACCGCCGATCACCGCGCGCCCAGCTATGAGGAGCCCGGCGGCATCCACGCGCTGTTGATCGGCCTGACTCATTATGGCTGGAAGCCCGTTTATGAGGGCGACAACATCATCGCGCTCTCCGGCCCCGACGGCGCGATCAGCCTCGAGCCCGCCGGCCAGTTCGAGCTTTCCGGCGCTCCGCTCGAGAATTTGCACGAGACCTGCGCCGAGACCGGACGGCACCTCCAGCAGGTCAAGGAAGTCGGCGACCGCCTCGGCATCGGCTTCCTCGGTCTGGGCATGTGGCACGACAAGACCCGCGCCGAGCTGCCGATCATGCCCAAGGGCCGTTACAAGATCATGCTGAGCCACATGCCGCGCGTCGGCAGCCTCGGGCTCGACATGATGCTGCGCACCTGCACGATCCAGGTGAATCTCGATTATGCGACCGAAGCCGATATGGCGAAGAAGTTTCGCGTCGGGCTCGCGCTCCAGCCGCTGGCGACGGCATTGTTCGCCAATTCACCGTTCACCGAAGGCAAGCCCAACGGCTTCCTCTCCTTCCGCAGCAACATCTGGTCGGACACCGATCCGGCGCGCACCGGCATGCTGCCCTTCGTGTTCGAGGACGGCTTCGGCTATGAGCGCTACACCGACTATGCCCTCGATGTGCCGATGTACTTCGTCTATCGCGACGGCAAATATATCGACGCCGCCGGACAGAGTTTCCGCGACTTCCTGAAGGGCGAACTCCCCGCTTATCCCGGCCACAAGCCGACGATCGACGACTGGGCGGATCATCTTTCGACTGCCTTCCCCGAAGTGCGGATGAAGCAGTTCCTCGAGATGCGCGGCGCCGATGGCGGGCGATGGGGGCGGATCTGCGCGCTGCCGGCCTTCTGGGTCGGATTGCTCTATGACGATGCCGCGCTCGACGCGGCGTGGGATCTGGTCAAAGGCTGGTCGATGGACGAGCGCGAGACGCTGCGGAGCGCAGTGCCCAGGCTCGCGCTCGACGCGCCGATCCCCGGCGGCGGCAAGCTCAAGGACATCGCCGGCGAAGTGCTCGACATCTCGGCCGCCGGCCTCAATGCCCGCGCCCGGCTCAACGCCTCGGGCGACAATGAGAGCGGCTTCCTCGACCCGCTGCGCGAGATCGTGCGCACCGGCAAGGTCCCGGCGCAGGTGCTGCTCGACCGGTTCAACGGCGAGTGGGCCGGGGATATCACCCGCGTCTACGAAGAAGCGAAATTCTAGAGCGTTCCAGGGCGTAGGGCCGGCTCGCTCGAAATCCTCCCCCGCTTGCGCGAGGGAGGAATATCACGCTCGCCGTCAGTTCGACGGTGCGAGCTTGGTATTGAGCACCCAGCCGACATTGTCGTTCTCGTCGGCGACTTCCCACCACAGGCCGTTCTTGGTGCCAGTAGGATAGACGATCGCGCCCGCAGGCAGCGTCCGCAAGACCCTGGCTGACGCCGAGGCGGACGCGCGCAACGCGACGGGAGCCTGCGCAGTGAAGGTCTTGGTCGGCGTGGCGCCGGCCGTACCTGCGTCACCGTCGCGCACCAGGCCGAGGCCGGTGACCATCCGGCTATACGCCTGGATGAACGACAATGTGACGATGCGGCCGATGTCGGTGTTGTCATAGCCGCCGCCGACGGCGCCGCCGATCGCGAGGAAGCCGCCGCCGCCGAACGACAGATTGTTCTTGGCGGCATAGCCCTCTTCGACTGCGATCGTCTCGGTGGTGCGGACGTTGGTCAGCGAGAGCTGGGTGTTGGCTTCCATCTTCTTGCTCTTGATGCCGCCGAGCAGCCCGCCGACGCGGCCGCCGACCAGTCCGCCGATGCCGGCCGCAGCACCGCTGCCGCTGACATTGCTGTTCGCGCTCTGGATCTCGGCGACCAGCACATAATCGGCCGCCTTGATCTGACCTTGGCCGACATTGGAGCCGCGCTGCATACCGAGGCCCGCGCCGATGTTGCGCTCGCGCGTCGCGGCATTGAGGCCGGTGCCGCGATCGACGATGTTGAAGCAGCCCGAACGCTGGACGAGCACGCGCAACAGCTTCTGCGGCGGCGCCAGCTGGTTCTGGGTCCAATAGCTGGGATCGTCACCGTCCATGATCGCGACCGTGCCGAGCTTGCGCGCGCAACGCGGCACGTCGGACGCGGCGGCTTCCTGCATCTTCTGGCCCTTGGAGGCGCGCGCACCCTGCGCGGCGGCCGGCGTCACCGCCAAGGCCGCGGTTGCCACCGAAACTGCGAACAGCATCGCTTTCATCAGATTCCCCTTTGTGATCACATGCCCACTGACTTGCGGCATATGGGCGAAACGACCCAAAGGCTAGTCCCGCGCGACCAGCCGAGGGCGGTTCGCAGCGCTCAACGCCGGCCGAGGATCCGGTCGAACAGGCGCGGCACCGGCGCATTCCGCGCCATCCAGGCGGAATATTCCTGATAGGCCGGATCGCTGCCGAGATGGCGTTCCTCGGTCTGCGCGCGCCAATAATAGACTCCGCTGACGCACGCCATCACTGCAGCGTTGCGCACCGCATCGTGCCAGCCGGTGGTGGCGAGGAACGGCATGGTCGAGAGCCACCAGAAGAGGTTCTTCGAGAGATAGGCCGGGTGCCGGGTCCAGGCATAGGGACCATGGGTCAGCACGCCGCGATGGGTGAGATTCGAGAAGCGCAGCCCGAAGGCAATCGTCGCCCAGGCGTAGATCGCAGTGAGCGCGACCAGCACCGCGCCGAGCGCCGGCAGCAGCCACGGAAAGCTCCCCAGCCAGTGCGACCAATCGGCGCTGCCCTGATGATAATCGAGCGGCCCGCCCTGCCCCATCAGCAGGAACGGCGGATAGCAGATCAAAGCCGCGGTCCAGCCGGCGGCGTAAGGGTTGGCGGTGCGGATGTGCGAGTCGAGCGGGCGCAGCGTGAGGATGTAGCCGGCAGTGGCGAACGCGACGTCGGCCACGAACATGAAGGTGACGCAGTACATCGCCAGTGCAACCGGGTTCCGCAGTACCGTCATCGGGTCGATCGATATGAATTCCGCGAAACCGGGCGGCACGATCGCGACCATGAAGGCGAGGAAGAACGCCTTCACTGCCCAGCTGCGCAGATGATTGAAGATTGCCTCGCGGTCCCAGCCCTCGACGCCCATCGCCCATGCGCCGAGCGACCAGGCGCCGTCGCGCGGCTCGGTCAGCTTGCGGTCGAGCCAGAGCACATAGGGCACCGACAGCGCGAACAATGCCGGTGCGATCGCGACGAAGCACGACATGGCGAACGGGTAATTGGCGTAACGCGTGTCCCACCAGACCCGGCCGAGCGCGTAGATTGCGGCGATCGCCCCCCAGGTCAGCCACAGCCCGGTGAGCTTGGTGACCGAACCATCGAGCGTCTCGCGCCACGGCCGCTTCAGACTCCAGTCGATGCCGGTCGAGGGATTACGGTGCACCTTGTCGACTGCGAGCGACCAGACCACCATCGGCAAGGCGCAGGCAAGGACGTTGACCAGCGCCGCATAGGGGCCGTTCATGCCGAAATGGTGCGCCACGATCAGCCAGGCGGTCATCCCGGCCAGCCCGACGAAACCGACGGCGCCGCTCACTGCGGAGCGCGGGCGCGGATCGGCCTTGGCGCGCGAGGCCAGAGCGGGGTCGTGATACATGGCCGAAACCTCTAGCCCGCAATGGTTAGGGAGCCGTGAAGGCTAACCGCCAGCCCTTTACCTCCCGTAATTCAACGGCCTAAGAGCCACTATCTCCTCGTGGACAAGAGGTCCTTCCCAATGCTTCGTGCGCTTTCCGTCGCTGCCCTGCTCCTCGCCACCGCCGCGCCCGCGCTCGGGCAGAATTCGGCGCCCCAGCCGGCACCGTTCGTCGATACGATCCCCGAGGCGCGCGACACGGCCTATCCCGGCACGATACTGCTCGACATTGATGCCACCGACACCCAGCGCGGCATCTTTCGAGTCAAGCAGACCATCCCCGTGGCGAAGAGCGGGCACCTAGTTTTGCTCTATCCCAAATGGCTGCAGGGCAAGCACGGTCCGCGAGGGGAGATCGAGAAGCTCACCGGATTGCAGATCAGCGCGAATGGCAAGCGCCTGCAATGGAAGCGCGATCCGGTCGACGTGTTCGCCTTCCATATCGACGTGCCCGGCGGCGCGAAGAAGCTCGACCTCGAATTCCAGTTCGCCTCGGCCACGTCGAGCGATCAGGGGCGCATCGTCATGACCCCGGCGATGATGAGCCTCCAGTTCAATTCGATGAGCCTCTATCCGGCTGGCTATTATGTCCGCCGCATCCCGGTGCAGGCGCGCGTGAAATATCCGGAGGGCTGGTCGGCCGCGTCGGGTCTGCCGTCGAAAGCGACCGGATCGACCTACAATTACGAGAAGACCAATTACGAAGTGCTGGTCGATTCGCCCGTGCTCGCCGGTCGCTATTACCGCCCGATCGAGCTCAGCCCGCGGGTGACGCTCGACGTTTTCGCCGACACTCCCGAGGAGCTCGAGGCCAAGCCCGAGCAGATCGAGGCGCACAAGCGCCTCGTCGATCAGACGGTGAAGACAATGGGGTCGCAGCCCTACGACCAATATCACTTCCTGCTCTCGATCAGCGACGAGTTGGGCGGGATCGGGCTCGAGCATCACCGCAGCTCCGAGAACGGCGTGAAGCCCGGCTATTTCATCAAATGGGACGACAACCCCACCGGCCGCAATCTGCTACCGCACGAATTCACCCATAGCTGGGATGGCAAATATCGCCGCGGCGCCGACCAATGGGCGCCCGATTATCGCACGCCCACCCGCGGCTCGCTGCTGTGGGTCTATGAGGGCCAGACGCAGTTCTGGGGCTATGTGTTTCAGGCACGCTCGGGGCTGGTGAGCAAGAACGACACGCTCGAATCCTATGCGAGCATCATGGCGAGCCTCGACAATCGCAAGGCGCGCGAGTGGCGGCCGATGGGCGACACCACCAACGATCCGGTGATTTCCGCGCGCGCCCCGAAAGGCTGGGTGAGCTGGCAGCGCTCGGAGGATTATTACAACGAGGGCCTGCTGATCTGGATGGAAGTCGATTCGGTCCTGCGCGAGCAATCGAAGGGCATGAAGTCCATCGACGATTTCGCGCGCGCCTTCTTCCAGGGCCGCGACGGCGATTATGGCGAAGTGACCTACACTTTCGACGATGTCGTCCGCACGCTGAACGCGATCCAGCCTTATGACTGGCGCACCCTGCTCGATCAGCGCGTCAATCAGGTGTCGCAGCGCGCGCCGCTCGCCGGATTCGAGCGCAACGGCTACAAACTGGTCTATACCGAGGAGCCCAACAAGGCGACCGGCAAGACCGTGGTCGATCTCGCTTACTCGCTGGGGCTGACGCTCGGGCCGAAGGGCATCACCACCGTCGCGTGGGACAGCCCGGCCTTCGAGGCGGGCGTGGATCTGGGCGACGAGATCGTCGCAGTGAACGGTCGCGCCTATACCGGCGACCGGCTCAAGCAGGCGGTCAAGGAAGCCAAAGGCGGCAAGGATCCCATCAAGTTGCTGCTGAAAAGCGGCGAGCGCTACCGTGAAGTCGCCATCGACTATCATGGCGGGCTTCGCTATCCGCACCTCGTGAAGACGGCCACGGGAGAGGCTGGCCTCGACAAGCTGCTCCAGCCCCGCTGAGACGGGACGGAGACGCCAACCAAGCAAGGTCCGCAATGCGTATCGATTTGATTCCGGTCGGCGATAATCCGCCGCACACCCTCAACGTCATCATCGAAGTGCCGACCGGCGGCGAACCCGTGAAATACGAGTTCGACAAGGCCAGCGGCGCACTGTTCGTCGATCGCATCCTCCACACGCCGATGCGCTATCCGGCTAATTACGGCTTCGTGCCGCATACGCTTTCGCCCGACGGAGATCCGCTCGACGCGCTGGTGATCGCGCGCTCGCCGTTCATCCCGGGCTGCGTCGTCCGCGCGCGTCCGATCGCAGTGCTCAACCTCGAGGACGAGGCCGGGGGCGACGAGAAACTGGTCTGCGTCCCCGACGACAAGACCTTCCCTTATTATTCGGACATCGAGGAAAAGGACGATCTGCCCAGCATCGTGATGGAGCAGATCGAGCATTTCTTCACCCACTATAAGGACCTCGAGAAGAAGAAGTGGGTGCGCGTCGGCACCTGGGGCGGCGCCGACGATGCGCGCCGCATCACGCTCGAGGCGATCGAGCGCTACAATAGCGACAAGGCGGCGGCGAAGGAATCGGTCGAGGTCTCGCACGGCTGAGGCAGTTTCCGGGCCGATGCATCGCGTCGGCCCGGTACGCCCGCCACCGCTGGCCCCGGCGCCCGACCGACGCTAGGCTGCCGCGATGACGGAACGCTCTCAACGCGGCATCGGCAATCTGATTGCGCCGCCGCGCTTTCTGATCTTCGCCGCGGCGACTGCAATCGCCGCGACCTTGGCGATTCCCTATTTTGGCCTGCGCACGGGCACGATGATCGCGTTCGACATGGGCGCGGCGCTGTTTCTGCTGATCTCGCTGCCACTGCTGCACCACCGGTCGGGCGACATGCGGAGGTCGGCCGAACGCAACGACGCCAACCGGCTGTTGCTGCTGTTCCTCACCCTCGCGGTGAGCCTCGTCGTTCTCGTCGCAGTCGCCAGCGAATTGATGCAGGGCGATTCGCCCGACATGCGATCGATCGCACTGATCGTCGGCACGCTCGTTTTGTGCTGGGTATTCAGCAACACGATCTACACCCTGCATTATGCCCATCTTTATTATCGTGCCGGCGATGGCGGCGACGCCGGGGGACTGCAATTCCCCGAGACGCCCGAGCCCGATTATTGGGACTTCGTCTATTTCGCCTTCTGCCTCGGCATGACCTTCCAGACCAGCGACGTCAGCGTCACCGATCGGGGCCTCCGGAAAGTCGTGACTTTGCACTGCCTCGCGGCGTTCGTGTTCAACCTCGGCATCGTCGCGTTCACGATCAACGTGCTGGGCGGTTAGGACTTCCCTCCCTGCCGGGAGAGGAGGTCGCGACGGAATGTCCGCGGCCGCGCAGCGCAGGCTTGCATGGCGGGCGCGCAGACACCAATCAGCCGCGATGCGGATCGCTCTCTTCGAACCCGAAATTGCTGGAAACGTCGGCGCCGTCCTGCGGCTCGGCGCATGTCTCGGCGCCGCTGTGGACCTGATCGAGCCTATGGGGTTCGAATGGGAGGATCGACGGGTGCGCCGGACCGCGATGGACTATATCGACCATGTCGTCGTTGCACGGCATGCCGGTTTCGACGCGTTCAGGGCGACCATCGGTTCGCAAAGGCTGGTGCTGTTCACCACGAAGAGCGCGCGATCTGCGTTCGATTTCAGCTTCCTGCCCGACGATATCCTGCTCTTCGGAAAGGAAAGCGCGGGCGTTCCGACTGTTGTCGCCGATGCCTGCGATGCACGGGTGCGCATTCCGATGCGGCCAGCGGTACGCTCGATGAACCTTGCTTCGTCGGCAGCGCTGGCGTTGGGCGAAGCCCTGCGCCAGACCGCCATGCTACCGGATTAGCCGCACGCGCGCGTCGTCCGGCTTGCAATGTAGGATTTCGCCTGCGGCGCTCGACGCGCCGGAAGCCGTTCCGCTGCTCTTTGACAGGTCCGCAATTCACTTCGCTTCGCGAAAGAATATTGCGAGATGAATCGCGTTTCCGTGAACTGAGTCAATTTAAGGGCTGCCGCCCGATAGCCGGCCTATTGGTCAGTGCCCCTGGGGAGAAGGCGAATCGGGCCGTCCGGCGGAAGGGTGCCGGAAAAGCCCGCATCTCCGAGCTGTTGACCACACAAGACCAGTGCGGGCACGTCCAGTCCATCGAACGAACCGTCCGGCAACGGTATCGTCGCACGCCATGGGCGGCCGCCTTCGCGCACTGCCACGTTACAGACCCTTCGTGCTTTCAGATCCCGAATCGCTTCGATGAAATGCGCGTAGGTCGGCTGCGGGGCGAGAGTGATGAATGCCAGCGCTCGCTCCCGGCCGGCCATGGTTTGCACCGGGCTCATGGAAGCCGCGAGGCCCTTGTCGTTGCTGTCCCACTCTCCCTGATGCAGGCGCACCGCGGGTTGGCTGGCGGGCACCTCGATGGAGAGTGAATCGATACCGACCCAAGTGACCGTCCCCACCGCATCGACGCTGTGCCAGCGCCACGCGAAGAATGCGGTGTTTGCTGCCACGAGCAAGACTACCATCACACTCAGCGATGCGCGGCGCCTGAGCATGCTAGCGCTTCTTCGGCTTCTTCTTCGGCGCGCGCTGTCCGGCGGCGATCCCCAGCGCGGCCCATTCGCGCATCGCGTCGGCGTCGTCGTACACGTCCTCCGGCGCGCGGCGATAGTTCATGGTGCCGATCCGGCCGTTGGCGAATTCGTAGCTGAAGCGCTCGCAGCCTGCGGCGTCCCACAATGCGTCGCTCTCGGCATCGGCCTTGAATCGCAGCATGCCGTCCGAAGTGACGATCGCGAACGGCGCGCCGCCGAGATAGAGCGTCGCGCCGCCCATCATCCGGCGCATCGTCACGCTGCCGAGGGGTTCGAGCGCCTCGGTCACCCACGCGACGAGCCCTTCGTCGACCGCCATCAGTGCGCCGTCAGCTTGAGGCCGGCGATGCAGGCGACCACGCCGAGGATCAGCAGCGAGCGCAGCACCGTGACCGGCTCGCCGAACCACAACATGCCCACGACCACCGCGCCGACCGCGCCGATCCCGGTCCACACCGCATAAGCAGTCCCCATCGGAATGCTGCGCGACGCCATTTCGAGCAACACCATCGACAGCGTCGCGGTGACGAGAAAGCCGAGAGTCCAGGGGATGTTGCGAAAGCCGTCGGCGTAGCGGAGGCACGTGGTGAAGCCGACCTCGAAGCAGCCGCCGAGGATGAGCAGCAGCCACGCCATCAGCCGCCCCCCGCCAGCTTGACCAGCGCGTCGCCCGCGACACGCTGGACGCGCCATTCGTCCATGCCCACTGCGCCCATCGCGCGGTAGAAATTGATCGCGGGCTCGTTCCAGTCGAGCACTGCCCATTCGAATCGACCGCAGCCGCGTGCCAGCGCGATGCCGGCGAGGTGCCGCAGCAACGCGGTGCCGACCCCCGCCCCGCGCGCTGCCGGCGTGACGTAGAGATCCTCGAGATAGATTCCCGGCCGGCCGGTCCAGGTCGAGAAGTTCTGGAAGAACAGCGCAAAGCCGGCCGGGGCGCCGTCCAGCTCGGCGATCACCGCCTCCGCCGTCACGCGCGGGCCGAACAGCGCCGCCTCCAGCATCTCCTCGGTCGCCTCGACGGCATCGGGCTCGCGTTCGAACTCGGCAAGTTCGCGCACGAGGCGCAAGATCAGCGGCACGTCGGCGGGCGTGGCGGGGCGGATTTGAGTCATGGGAACGCTGCCTCTGCTTCGGGTGCGGCGCCGTGGCCGCCTTTCTTGCGCGCGGCGAGCAGGCAGCCCGCCACGATCAACACGGTGCCCGCCACGGTAGCGAGCGTCAGCTTCTCGTCGAACATCCACCAGCCCATCAGCGACGCCCAGATGAAGGCGGTATATTCGACCGGGAGCAACACCTGCGCTTCGGCACGGGCATAGGCCCAGGAAAGCAGAAGCAGCGACACGACCGCCAGCAAAGCCGCAATGACGATTCCCGGCCAATGCGCCGCCGCCGGCACCGCCAGCCACCACGGCGCCGCGAGCGCCAGCAGCCCGAGCACGAATAAATTCTGGAAAAACGCAATCTCCAGCGGCCTGGCCATCTGCGCCTGATGCCGCGCGACGACGAGGTTCATCGCGTAGACCACTGCCGAGAACAACACCGCAGCCATGCCGAGCACGGTCTCATGGCTGTGCGTCCCGCCGACCCGCCCGGCGACCACCACCGCGACTCCCGCCAGCCCGAGCAATGAGCCCCATATGGATTGCGAATTGATGCTTTCCTTGAGGAACAGTGCAGCGAGGCCGAGTGCGATCAGCGGGGCGATGAACGACAGCGCGATCGCCTCCGCCAGCGGCACGCGGACGATCCCCCAGAAAAAGGCGATCGCCATCACCGCGACGAGGATGCTGCGGCCGAAATGCACTTTCATCGTGCCCCGATTCGGCAAGGTGGGCCGGGTGCAGGCATAGACCGCGCCGGTCAGCAGTACCGCGACGCCGATCCGCCAGACCAGAGTGTTGTACGCGCCGATCTCGATCGACACAGCCTTCATCACTGCGTCCATGATCGCATAGAGTGCGATTCCCGCCGACGCGACGCCTAGTGCAACAGTGTTGGGACCCCGCATAAGGCGCGCATAGCCGCCGCGCGCGCCGAGGTCACGTCTGTCTAGCGCAGCCGCATCTCGTCGCCGGCCAGATGGACCGAACGCAGCTTGCGCAGATAGGATTGGCCAAGCAGCGACACGTCGAGGTCCTCGACCACCGCGGCATGGACGTCGCGCACGCGTTTGCCGTCGAGGACGATGTCGTCGATCACCACGCGCTGGCCGTAGACATCGCCCGAGGCGCCGCGCGCGACGACATCGAACCGTTCGGGATCGAACTTGACCTTGGCACGCCGAGCATCATCGAGCGTGAGCGCGACCATGTCGGCGCCGGTATCGACGAGGAACTTCACCGTTTCTCCCTCCACCTGGGCGAAGGCGAAGAAATGACCGCGGTTATCGGACTTGATCACGGTCTCGACCGGCACGTCGGCGGGCGCAGCCTCAGCAAGGGCAACGACCGGGGCCGGTGCAGGCGCCCGCTTGACCGGCGCCATCACACCGATGACGACGCCGATCGCCACGACCGAGAGGAATGCCCACCGCATATCGCAGCCGAGACTAGACTCCGCTGCTTACCAGCCGGCTAACGCGTCGCGGAATCCCTGATCATACCGCCCGCGTGCGCCAGTCGGCAGGAAGGTTGGCCGCGTTGCGAACCCATGATGCCATCCCCCGATCGAGCGCGAACACCGCTGCGGCGATGCCCAGCACGCCGGTCAGTACGATGCCGATCTGCACGGTCCAGCCGCTATCGAAGCCGACAAGGACGAGATGAAACGGCGGCGCGATCAGATAGCCGACCCCCAGCCTGCCGCCCCATGTCGCGACTGTGTACGCGATTCCGAGCCGCATTGGTTCGCTGATGCGATGCCCCTCCGGCAATTGGATGCGGCGCGAGATCGCCGGCTTCAGTCGTGTGAGCGCGACCCAGATCAGCCCCTGCCGAACGAGCACCAGCGCGACACCGAGCACGAGCCATGTCGCGAACGCCGCGAAATAGCTCGAAGCTAGTATCACGCCGCCGCCTGGGCCGCGGCGCTCTCGGCGGCTTCGATCTCGGCGGCCTTGGCCTCGACCAGCCGGACGATGTGCTCGATCATGCCGGCGTCCTGAACATGGTGATCGGTCACGCCCGACAGATAGACCATGTGCTTGCCGTTACCGCCGCCGGTGATCCCGATATCGGTCTCGCGCGCCTCGCCGGGGCCGTTGACCACGCAGCCGAGCACGCTGAGCGACATCGGGGTGCGGATATGCTGGAGCCGCTCTTCCAATGCCTGAACGGTGCGGATCACGTCGAAGCCCTGCCGTGCACAGCTGGGGCACGAGACGACCCGGACCCCGCGGTTGCGGATGCCGAGCGCCTTGAGGATCTCGAAGCCGACGCGGACTTCCTCCTCCGGCTCGGCCGACAGCGAGACGCGGATCGTGTCGCCGATCCCGTACCAGAGCAACGAGCCGATCCCGATCGAGGACTTGACCGTCCCGCCGACGAATCCGCCTGCTTCGGTGATGCCGAGATGCAACGGGCAATCGACCTGGTCGGCGAGCTGCTGATAGGCGGCGACCGCGAGGAACAGGTCGCTCGCCTTCACCGCGACCTTGAATTCGTGGAAGTCGCGATCCTGAAGCAGCTTGATGTGATCGAGCGCCGACTCGACCAATGCCTCCGGGCAGGGCTCGCCATATTTCTCGAGCAGGTCCTTTTCGAGGCTGCCCCCATTGACGCCGATCCGGATAGCGCAGCCATTTGCCTTGGCGGCGTTGACCACTTCGTTCACCCGGTCGGCCGAACCGATATTGCCCGGATTGATGCGCAGGCACGCGGCGCCCGCATCGGCAGCCTCGAGCGCGCGCTTATAGTGGAAATGGATATCGGCGACGATTGGCACCCGGGCAGCGCGGACGATCTGCTTGAGTGCCGCCGTGCTTTCGACATCGGGGCAGCTCACCCGGATGATGTCGACGCCGGCGTCCTCGCACCGGCGGATCTGATCGATCGTCGCGCGCGGATCCGAAGTCGCGGTGTTGGTCATCGTCTGCACCGTCACCGGCGCGTCGCCGCCGACGGGGACGTTGCCCACCATGATCTGGCGGCTTTGTCGACGCACGATGTCGCGCCACGGGCGGAGGGACATGGACTTCCTTGCTAACGCTTTGCTTACTCGCCCCGCATATAGCCCTCTGCGCCTCGCCGCGAAAGGCGCGAGTGGTCGAGGACAAGGTTTTGACAGCGCCCCGCGCGAATATCGGTACCCAGCAGAGCCAACGCCATTACGGCATGGACTGGTTGCGCATCGCCGCGTTCGCGCTGCTGATCGTCTATCACGTCGCGATGGTGTTCGCGCCCTGGGCGTGGGTGATCAAGACCAGCCACAGCTATCCCCAACTGATCGCGCCGATGGCGCTGCTGACACCATGGCGGCTCCCCTTGCTGTTCGCGGTTTCGGGCTATGCCTCACGCAAATTGTTCGATCGATCGGGCGGCGCGCCGGCCTTCGCCCGCTCGCGCGCGCTCCGGCTGCTGGTGCCGCTCGCCTTCGGCATGGCGGCGGTCGTGCCGGTCGAGATGTGGGTGCGAGTGATGGAGACCGGCTACCCACATGGCTATCTCCGCTTCTGGGCGATCGACTATTGGCGCGCCGGCAGCTTCTACGAGCGCGAATTCCCGAGCTGGGAACATCTCTGGTTCGTCGCCTATCTCGCCGCCTACAGCCTGCTTCTGGCCGCGGCGCTGGCATGGCGCGGCCCGAAGGTGTTGCGTGCACTCGCGCGCCTCGCCGACTGGCTGACGCACCGGTGGCGATTGCTTTGGGTGCCGGCCGTCGTGCTCGTCACGCTCAGGCTCGGCCTGTTGTTCGTCGCGCCGGAACGCCAGGGGCTGGTGTCGGACTGGGGCGGCCACAGCCAATATGTGCCGCTTTTCCTGTTCGGCTTCGCGCTAGCCGGCGCGCCGCAGCTCTGGCTGGCGGTCGCCCGCATCTGGAAGGCCGCGCTCGCGGCAGCAGCAATCGCGGGAGCCGTGATCGTGGCGATCGAGATCGCCTATCCGGGCACTGCCGTGCCTTCACATGAGCTGATGGCACTCGACCGTGCGGCGCGTGCGGTGATGGCGTGGGGCATGATCCCGGCCTTGTTTCACGTCGCCGAGACCTGGTGGAACCGCGATCACGAATGGCGCAAGCCGCTCGCCGAGGCCGTGTTCCCTTTCTATATCATCCACCATCCCGCAATCGTGGTGATCGCATGGTACAGCCTGCCGCTGGACCTCAACCCGTTCGCCGAGTTCGCGCTTCTGCTCGGCGGCACCACTGCGATCTGCTTCACGGTCTATGCGATCGGGCGTCGGATCGGCTGGCTGCGGCCGCTGATCGGGCTGCGGCCGCTGGCGCGCGGTTCGCGATCTGCTAGGGAGGCGTCGATTTCCGGAGTGCCGTGATGCGCCTCTTGCCCTTCTTGCTCGGAGCCCTTCTCATGCCGCTGGCTGCCCAGGCCCAGGATAAACCCAAATGGACGCTCGTCATTCATGGCGGCGCCGGGATCATCGAGAAGAGCCGGATCACGCCCGAGCAGGAAGCCGGCGCGACGGCGGGGCTGAACGCCGCACTGGACGCAGGATCGAAGGTGCTGATTGCCGGCGGCAGCGCGCTCGACGCAGTGCAGGCGGCGGTGCAAGTGCTCGAGGACGATCCGCACTTCAATGCCGGGCGCGGCGCGGTCTTCACCTGGGACGGCCGCAACGAGCTCGATGCCGCGATCATGGACGGGCGCAACCGCGCCGCCGGATCGGTGGCGGGAGTGACCACCACCCGCCACCCGGTCGCCGCCGCACGCGCAGTGATGGAAAAGAGTCCGCACGTGATGCTCTCGGGCGCGGGCGCCGACGCGTTCGCACGCGAGCAGGGGCTCGAACAGGTCGACAATAATTGGTTCGCCACCCCCGAGCGGCGCAAGCAGCTCGACAAGATGAAGGCCAACGACAAGCTCGGCTGGTTCGACGTCGATCTCAAATACGGCACCGTCGGCGCAGTGGCGATGGACGGCGAAGGCCATGTCGCCGCCGCCACTTCGACCGGCGGATTGACCGGCAAGCGCTGGGGCCGGATCGGCGACGCCCCGATCATCGGCGCGGGAACCTATGCCGACGACCGCGCCTGCGCGGTGTCGGCGACCGGCGCGGGCGAGTTCTTCATCCGCGAGGGCGTCACCCACGAGATCTGCGCACGCATCCGCTTCAAGGGCGAGAGCCTGCAGCAGGCGGCGGAGACGGTGATGGCCGAGGTCAAGGCGCTGGGCGGCACCGGCGGGGTGATCCTCACCGGCCCGGGCGGCGAAATGGCTTGGACCTTCAACACCCCCGGCATGTATCGCGGCCGCGCCTCCTCCAACGGCGACCGGCTGGTCGCATTCTATGGTGACGACAAGTGAAGCGATTTCTGATCCTGCTCGCTGCGATCCTCGGCTTCGGCGCGGCGACTACGCCCGCCCAGGCGTATTGGGAATATGGCCACGAGACCGTGGCCGCGATCGCGTATCGCAACGTGACGCCCGCGGTACGCGCCGAGATCGGCAGGCTGCTCAGGCAACAGGCGCTGCTCGAGACGCCGACCTGCCCGGCGCGCACGATCGAGCAGGCCAGCGTCTGGGCTGATTGCATCAAGGAGCTCGGGCCGCGCTTCAGCTATGCGTATAATTGGCACTATCAGAATGTGAACGTCTGCAAGGACTTCACCCTCAAGGGCAATTGCCCCGACGGCAATTGCGTCTCGGCGCAGATCGAGCGCGACACCAAATTGCTCAAGGACCGCAAGGTGCCGGCGCGCGAGCGGGTGATGGCGCTGGCCTTTCTCGTTCACTTCGTCGGCGATCTGCACCAGCCGCTCCATGCCGGCGATCGCGGTGATCTCGGCGGAAACCGGGCGAAATCGACCTACGGCATCTACTCGACCGAGAAGCTCAACCTCCACAGCATCTGGGACGGGCTGCTCGCCGAGCGGGCGATCTCCACGCCACCCTCGCTGGTCCGCCTCTATTCGCCCGAGGAGCGTACCGCGGTGAACGGCGGCGGCGTCGAGGACTGGAGCCGTGACAGCTGGCAGATCGCCCGCGATGTCGCTTATGCCAGCGCTTATGGCGATCCGTGCGGTCCGGTTCCGGAGCGGGCCAGGCTCGACGAGGCGACGATCGAGAAATTGATCGAACCGGCGCGGCAGCAACTCGTGAAGGGCGGGCTGCGACTGGCGCGGCTGCTCGACGAGGCGCTCGGCTAGTCCTTGTCGCCCCAGCGCCAGCGCCAGCCGCCGTCGGTCTTTAGCCAGCACAGCCACAGCGTTCCGACGAACAGCGGGAGGAACAGCAGCTGATAGAGAGCGCTGCGCTGGGTGAGCTTTGCAATGCAGCCGGCGACAAGCAGCGTCGCGAGCATCAGCGCCCAGCCCTGCCAGGTAGCGGGTACGGCACCCCAGCCATAGCGCTTCCTGGCGAACCAATAGCCGGGGCGGACGGGGACCCAGCCGCGGATCCACGCCGGCCTCATGACAGTGCCATCACGATCCCGACGGCGAGCAGCATCAACGCCGTCCCGACGAGCCATGGAAGCCGCTTTGCGCTGCTGTGAAACACCATCATCATCGCATGTCTCCTCGATGCTATCTGCGGGCCTCAGCCCCTGGCGTAGTTCTCCAGAAAGCCGCAGCGTTGGCAGCGCCAGACCTGGATATCGATCGGCTTGTGGGGCAGCTTCAGGCCGAGCAGCAGGTTCTTCCTGGGCGGCCCCGCCACCCAGCCCGCGGCGCGGCGATAGGTGTCGCGCCCGGACAGAGTGAAGCCCTCCTCCATCGCACTCTGACATTTGGGGCAAGCGTGCGAGCGCATCTCACTCTCCTTCTTTGGTCTCCGGCGCACTCTGCCGGGGCGGTCGTCCCCTGCGGGGGCGGACCGGATCCGCCAGCTTGACCCCGCGGCGCCCAAGCGCCTCGCGCAGCAGGCATTCTACCTGCGCATTGACGCTTCTCAGGTCGCTCGCCGCCGCGCGCTCGATCGCCGCGTAGAGCGCGGGATCGAGACGCAGGGGGAACGCCTTTTTGGGGGGTGCCGACACGCAGGGTTCCTATTGGTAGAGCGAGCCCGCGTTGACGACCGGCTGGGTGTCGCGCTCGCCGCACAGCACCACCATCAAGTTCGAGACCATCGCGGCGCGGCGCTCGTCGTCGAGTTCGACGACGTTCTTCTCGGAAAGCAACGCCAGCGCCATCTCGACCATGCCCACTGCGCCCTCGACCAAAGTGGTGCGCGCCGCGACCACTGCCTGCGCCTGCTGGCGCCGCAGCATCGCCCCGGCGATCTCCTGCGCATAAGCAAGGTGCGTGAAGCCGCATTCGTCGACGGTGATCCCCGCCACGGTCAGCCGGGCGATCAGTTCGGCGCGCAGCTCGCCGCCGACCTGATCGTGGTTGCCGCGCAGGGTGACTTCCTGATGCTCGAAATCGTCATAGGGATAGCGCGAGCCGATCGTGCGCACCGCGGCCTCGATCTGGACCATCACGAACGCCTTGTAATCGTCGACGTCGAACAGCGCCTGCGCGGTATCGGTGACGCGCCACACCACTTGCGCCGCCATCTCGATCGGATTGCCGCGCAGATCGTTGACCTTGATCCGATCCGAGATGATGTTGTTGGAGCGGACCGACACTTTCTTCTTGATCATCCACGGCCAGGTCCAGCGCAGCCCGCTGGTGCGATCGGTGCCGCGATAGTCGCCGAACAGGGTGATCACCACCGCCTGGTTGGGCTGGAGCAGATAGAAGCCGGCAATAACGAACAGGAACAGGAAGCACGACACCAGCAAGGTCGAAACTATCACAGCATCGGCGACGCGATCGATCTGGCTGATCGCCCCGACCACCCCTGCAATCGGCAGCAACAACAGCAGCAACATGCCATAGCCGCTCATGGTGTGCGCCGCGCGCTCGCTGCTCTGCCGCAATGCAGAGGTCGCGCCACGAATGTCCGTCATCCTTGCCTCCCGTTATTGTGATATCACTTTTATATCGCAGATAGCAGACTTGCAAGCGCAATCGGCAGACACGCGAACGCCGCCGATCCGCGAGGATCGACGGCGCCCGGAAAAGCCCGTGAGGGCGTGGTTCAGTTGATGACGATGGTCACCGCGCGGCGGTTCTGCGCCCAGCTGCTTTCGTCGGAGCCCAGTGCCAGCGGGCGCTCCTTGCCATAGCTGATCGTGGTGATCCGCGTCGCCGAGACGCCACGCGCCGCGAGATAGTTCTTGGCGGCGTTGGCGCGGCGATCGCCGAGCCCGAGATTATATTCGCGGGTGCCGCGCTCGTCGGCATGGCCCTCGAGCGTGATCCGTGCCTCGGGATGCGCGACCAGCCATGTTGCCTGGCTATCGAGGATCGAGCGGGCTTCGGAGTCGATATCATATTGGTCGAGCGCGAAATGGACGGTGTCGCTGGTGACTTCGCGCTTGAAATGCTCGTTCAGGCGCCCGGCGAGCGTATCGCTGCTCTCGCCGCCGCCATCGGTGGGCGCCGTGGTTTCGGTCGGGGTCGGCGGCAGCTCGGGAGGACGCTTCTTGGCGCAGCCCGCGGTGGCGACAAGCGCCAGGCCCAGGACCAGGCTGGTCGTCATCTTGGCCATCATATTTCTCCTCTAGTCGTGATCTTTTGCAGCAATCCGCTTGCGTAACGTTTCAGGGGCGAATCGGTCCCCAGCTCGGATCCGAGCCGTCGAGCGGCGTCGGGATCTTTCGCGCATTGACCCCGGTGAGATCGACCGACCACAGGTCGGGCCGGCCCGATCCCTGCGCCGCGCGGAAGAACATCAGCACGCGGCCATTGGGCGACCAACTCGGACCCTCGTCGCCCCAGGCGCTGGTCAGCAATTTCTCACCGCCGCCGCTGGCGTTCATCACCCCGATCCGGAAGGCGCCGCCGCCGGTGCGGGTGAAGGCGATCAAATCGCCGCGCGGGCTCCACACGGGCGTCGCATAGCGCCCGCCGCCGAAGCTGATCCGCTTCTGGTTCGAGCCGTCGGCGTTCATCACGTAGAGCTGCTGGGTGCCGCCGCGATCGCTTTCGAACACGATTCGGCTGCCGTCGGGCGAATAGCTGCCGCCGGTGTCGATGCCCGGCACGTTGGTGAGGCGCTGCGGCGCGCCGCCGGTGGCGCTGATCCGATAGATGTCGGTATTGCCCGCCACCGACATCGAGAAGAGCACCCAGCGCCCGTCGGGCGAGAAATGCGGCGCGAAATTCTGGCTGACATTGTCGACCAGCCGGCGGTTGGTCCGCGCGCTCATATTGTAGATCCAGATCGACGGGCGCCGGTTCTCGTAGCTCATATAGACGATCGCGTTTTGCTTCGGCGACATGCGCGGGGTGAGCACGATATTCTGGCCGTTGGTCAGGAAGCGGTGATTGGCGCCGTCCTGATCCATGATCGCGATCTGCTTTCGGCGTTTGCCCTTGGGCCCCTGCTCGGCGACATAGACGATCTGGCTGTCGAAATAGGGGCCTTCACCGGTCAGCCGCGCATAGATCGCATCGGCGCATTTATGGCCGGCCCGGCGCCAGTCGCCGGGGGAAACGACGAAGCCCTGACGGACCAGCTCGGTCTGAAGCGAGACGTCGTAGAGATAGCAGCCGACGGTGAGGGTGCCGTTGCCGTTCGCACGCACATATCCCTGGATCAACGCCTGCGCCGAGCGGCCGCTCCACGTCGCATAATTGGGCGCATTGACCTCCGAATAGTTGATCCCGGGGACCGCATTCGGTCCGCGCGTGGCAAACAGGCCGGTATTGCGCAGGTCGTCGTCGATCACCTGCGCGAGCTTGCGGCCGAGTTCGTCGGTCGGCCCGGCGGCGGTCGACACCGCTTGCGAAGTCGGCATGGCGGGAATGGCGATCGCCATGTCCTGCCCCGCCTGATTGGTCACGTCGACGCTGAGCACCGACTCCTGGCCCTGATCCTGCCCGGGCGCCGGCGGCGCCTGCTGCTGGTCCTGCGCAATCGCCGTGCCGCTCGTGGCGAGCAGCAGCGCGAGCGCCATTGACGTTGCCTTCATGGTTACAATCCCTCGTAAAGTGTCGGTCCGATCGTCTTCCACGCATCGTAGAATTTGGGCGGGAGCCTGAACGGCGCCGCGAGCGTGACCGCGCGGATCGCACGTTCCTTGTGCAGCGCCGCCTGCGAACGATTGCTCTCGGTCAGACCCGTCTGGGTCACCCGCGGCGCTCCGGCAAGGCTGCCGTCCTTGTTGAGCGACACGATAATACGCGTCTTCAACTTGTCCGAATCGGCGCCGCTTGGTGGCCGCCAATGCGGTTTGATCTGGCGCATGACCTCGGCCTCCAGCGCCGATCGGACCTGCGGCCCGACTGTTGTTGCCGGCGGGGTTTGCGCTTTGCCCTGTGTCGCCTGCGCAGTCAGCCCACGCTCGAACTCGGCGCCGAGCAGGCCGCTGGGCCGTACCGCACGCGGGTTGGGTTGCGGCTTCGCGACCGACTTGTTCGGGGCCGGCGCAGGCTTGGCGGGCGCCGCCTTGGGTACCGGAGCGGGTTTGGCGGGTGCCGCCTTGGCGGGCGCCGGTTGGGACTTTGGCTGTGGTGCGGGTTGCGGTTGCGGCTCGGGCTTTGCGGCGGGCGCTGTCGCGGGCTCGGGCGGCGCCGACTCGGGCTCGACCGGTCCCGCTTCGGGCGCGATCTGCGGTGCCGGCGCTTCGCTGCTCAACTGGGGCGCGCTGCTTTCGAGCGCGGCATCGTCGGTGATCGAGACCTCGATTGGCTGCGGCTTGAGCGTCTCTGCATTGGGCGTCGCCAGGAAGCCGACCGAGAGCAGCCCGAACAGCGCCACATGGCCGAGGGCGGCGATAGCGAGCCCGCCTATCTCTGCGCGTGTCAACGCCATGGCATCACTTGCTCGCGGCGTTGGTCAGCAGCGAAACGCGGTTGAGCCCGGCACGGTTGAGCTCGCCCATCACCCGCATGACCTTGCCGTAACCGAGCCCCTGATCGGCGCGCAGAAAGATCTGTGGCGGCTTGCCGTCGGCGCCTTTGCGCGCAGCGACCTGCTCGAGCATCGCGGCCAGCCCGGCGTCGTCGACCGGCTCGTCGTCGACGAAAATCTGGCCCTTGTCGTCGATCGCGAGCTGGACTGGCTTCTGCTCCTGATCGAGTGCCTTGGCGCGGCTCTCGGGCAGGTTCACCGGCACGCCGGCAGTGAGCAACGGCGCGGTGACCATGAAGATGATCAGCAGCACCAGCATCACGTCGACCAGCGGCGTGACGTTGATCTCGGCCATCGGCGCGCGGCGACCGCGGCTCTTGTTCGAAGGAAGCTGCATGGCCACGCTTTAGGCCTCCATCTCCAGGCGGCGGCTGAGCGTCGCGTGGAAGCCGTCGGCGAAGCGGTTGAGCCGCGCCTCGACGCGGTTGATGCCGTGGCTGTAGCGATTGTACGCGATCACCGCGGGGATTGCCGCGAACAGGCCGATCGCGGTGGCGAACAGCGCCTCGGCAATGCCGGGCGCCACCACCGCCAGCGACGAATTCTGCTCGGCTGCGATGCTGGTGAAGCTGCGCATAATGCCCCAGACGGTGCCGAACAGCCCCACGAACGGCGCGACCGCGCCGACCGTGGCGAGGAAGTTCAAGCGATCGGCGAGGCGATCGATCTCCTGCGCAACCGTGGCGCCCATCGCCGTGGCCAGGCGCTCGCGCGTGCCTTCGCGATCGATCGACTTGCCGGTGGTCGAGCGGCGCCATTCGGTGACGCCGGCGGAGAAGATCCGCGCGATCGGCTGATCGCGAGTCGAGGCGCGGCGGTGGAATTCGTCGATATCGTCGGCTTCGCGATATTCGGTCTCGAAGCTGGCAATGCCCTTCTTCACCGAACCGATGCGGAAGCCGAAGCTGAGGATGATCGCCCAGGTCCACAGGCTCGCCAGCAGCAGACCGATCATCACGCCGCGGACCACCCAATCGGCCTGGAGGAACAGGGCGACGGGCGACATGGTCGCGGCGGCGGTATTCAGAAACAACATATGGAGTTCAGTTTCCCTTCCATAGCAGCGGCTCGAACGCCGCCACCCATTGCGCCGGCTGGCGCCGCGGCCGACCTGCCGGGGAGACGAACGCCGCCTCGACTTCACCTGTGGCCACGATTGTTTCGCCGCGCATGACTCGTTGCTGAATGACCACGGCCGCGGCGCGCATCGACACAAGCCGGCTCACTACGATCAGTTCCTCGCCAAGCCGCGCCGGCGCGCGATAGTCGAGCCGCACGCTGCGCAGCGCATAGGCGCCTTCGCCGCTCTCGAACGTGGTGCGCTGATCGACGCCGGCGGCGAGCAGCATGTCCGAGCGCGCGCGCTCCATGTAACGCAGATAATTGGCGTGATAGACGACGCCCGTCAGGTCGGTGTCCTCGAAATAGACGCGCAAGCCGAAATGATGCTCGAGCCCCTCGAAGCGGCCGATGGCGGAGAGCGCGTGCATGAACGGGCCTTAACCAAGCCTTGGACTCGGGGGAACCCCCGCGCTCAGTCGAACAGCCCCTCTTGTGCGGTGGGCGGCGGATCGAGCCCGAGATGCTTCCAGCCCGCGGCGTTGAGGCAGCGCCCGCGCGCCGTCCGCGCGATCATGCCGATCTGGATCAGATAAGGCTCGATCACTTCCTCGATCGTGTCGCGCGGCTCGCTCAGCCCCGCGGCTAGCGTCTCCACCCCGACCGGGCCGCCTCTGTAGATGTCGGCGATCATCATCAGATAGCGCCGGTCCATATTGTCGAGTCCGAGCCCGTCGACCTCGAGCCGGGTGAGGGCGGCATCGGCGACCTCGGCGTGGACGGTCTCCTCGCCCGCCACGGTGGCGAAATCGCGGACACGGCGCAGGAGCCGCCCGGCGATCCGCGGAGTGCCGCGCGCGCGCCTGGCGATTTCGTGTGCGCCGTCAGGGGCGACGTGCAGGTCGAGCAAGGTCGCGGCACGGGCGACGACGCGTTCGAGCTCCTCGACCGTGTAGAACTGGAGGCGGATCGGAATGCCGAAACGATCGCGCAGCGGCGTGGTCAACAGCCCCTGCCGGGTGGTGGCCCCGACGAGGGTAAAGCGCGGCAAATCGATCCGCACCGAACGTGCCGACGGGCCCTCGCCGATCATCAGGTCGAGCGCGCGATCCTCCATCGCCGGATAGAGGACTTCCTCGACCGCGGGATTGAGCCGGTGGATCTCATCGATGAACAGCACGTCGCCATCCTCGAGATTGGTGAGCAACGCCGCGAGATCGCCCGATTTGGCGATCACCGGCCCCGAGGTCGAGCGAAAGCCCACCCCCATTTCGCGCGCGACGATCTGCGCGAGCGTGGTCTTGCCGAGCCCGGGCGGGCCGAAAAAGAGAACGTGATCGAGCGCCTCGCCGCGCTGCTTCGCGGCCTGGATGAAGATGCGCAGGTTTTCGCGTGCGGCGCGCTGGCCGACAAACTCGTCGAGATGCTTCGGGCGCAGCGCGGCGTCCACGTCCTCGGGTTTGCGGATGGGGGCGATGATGCGGTCGGCGTCGGTCATCGGGGCGCCCAAAGCTCCGAGTATCCCTCAGCGGTCAAGACCTGCACCGAAGCGAAGCGCCGCTGGAGATACTGCAGGGTATCGGAGGGGAAGAAAGCACCGACCTGCGCCAACGTCACGTTGGAAGGCAAACTAGGCAGAACCACCGAAACGTGCTCGTCATGCAGATAATGGCGAGCACGAATCGGTGCGTCAGGGTCGCCAAAGAAATAGTCGATGAAATTATAATCCTGCTCAAGCTCGCCGTCGTTGAACATCATGTCGCGCCCATGTTCGATACGGAACGGCGCACCCAAATCTCCAGCTTCGAAGACGACAAAGGTGGAAGGAAGCTCGCCTGGCGCCGACCACGAACGCTCGCCCTTCCATTCGGGAACGAAAGGATGATCTGCCCCGCTCACTTCGCCGCCTTGCGCAGCGCGAGCCGCACCAGCGCGTCTAGCGTCGCGCCCGCACCGAGCTCCTCATTGGCGGCGCCGACCGCATTGCTCGCCTCCGCCGGCTTGAAGCCGAGATTGAGCAGCGCCGAGACCGCATCCGACGCGGCGCTTCCCGCGGGCACCGGCGCGCCACCGCCGCCGCCGAGCGCCATGCCGCCGGCCTTGTCCTTGAGTTCGTTGACGATGCGCTGGGCGAGCTTGGGTCCGACGCCGTTGGCGCGGGCGATCATCGCCGAATCGGCGCGCGCAACGGCGGTGCGCAATTCATCGGGGGCGAGGATCGACAGGATCGCCAGCGCGACCTTGGCGCCGACGCCCTGGACATGGGTGAGCAGCTTGAACCAGTCGCGCTCGTCGGCGGTGGCGAAGCCCATCAGCCGGATGAAATCCTCGGCGACGAGCATCTCGGTATGGATCGTCACCGGATCCCCGGTGATGCCGAGCTTCTCGAGCGTCTTGGCCGAGGCGCCGACCAGATAACCGACCCCGCCCACGTCGATCACCGCGCTGTCCGCGCTCGTCGAGACGAGCATGCCCTTGAGGTGGGCGATCATGCGCGGCGAGTCCGACATCCAACCATCTGGTTGGTTGACTCGCTTGACTCGATTCGCGTTTTTGCGCCGCCGCTTGACTCGGTCCGAAGCGCTTCGCGCGCGGCCGTGGCGGCAAGGCGGAAAGCCGGAAGGATCATGCGCGGTACATAAGCAGAACGCACCCATGCAGGAAAGCGAAATCAGGCGCGGAGGCGGCGAGCGCTCGCGAGATGGTGCGCGTGGCAGATCGCCACTGCGAGCGCGTCGCCGGCATCGGGGCCATCGATCTTCACTCCAGGCAGCAGCCGCGCGACCATTGCGTGGACCTGCGCTTTCTCGGCGCCGCCGGTGCCGACCACCGCCTTCTTGACGATGCTCGGGGTATATTCGCCGACATCGAGCCCCGCGCGTGCCGCCGCACACAGCACTACCCCGCGCGCCTGGCCGAGCTTGAGCGTCGATTGCGCGTTGGAATTGACGAACACTTCCTCGCAGGCCGCAGCCTCTGGCGTATGATCGACGATCAAAGCGGCGAGCATCGCATCGAGATGCGCAAGGCGGCGGGCGAGCGGGGCTTGCGGATCGGTCTTGAGCTTGCCGTTGGCGACATGGCTGAGCCGGTTGCCCTCGGCACGGATCAGGCCCCAGCCGGTGGTGCCGAGCCCGGGATCGAGGCCGAGGATGATCAGTTTTGAGCTCCGGCTGGCAAATCGATCTTTATCGTCGCCGTCACCGCATTGTTCGGGTTCGGGGTGAGGAGAATTATGATTGCGCTAGTCAGCCCCAGAACACCCCACCAGTAAGAGCGGCGACGTAGGTCAACAATACCGCGCGCTGCGCAATATACCGCAGCAACAACCCCGGCCCAAAACCATGGGCTCAACCCAATTTCTCCATAATTTCGTCGGAGACTTCGTAATTGCCCCATACCGTCTGGACGTCGTCGTCGTCGTCGAGCGCGTCGATCAGCTTGAACAGGGTCGCGGCATCGCCTTCGTCGACTGCGACCATGGTCTGCGGACGCCAGGCGAGCTTGGCGCCTTCGGCCTCGCCGAGCACCGGCTCGAGCGCCTTGGCAACTTCGTGCAGGTCGCCCTGCGCGGTCCAGATCTCGTGACCTTCCTCGGAGCTCGTCACATCCTCGGCGCCGGCCTCAAGTGCGGCCTCGAACACCTTGTCGGCATCGCCAGCCTTTGCCGGATAGTTGATCAGCCCCATGCGATCAAAGGCATGGCTGACCGATCCCGGCGCACCGAGATTGCCGCCGTTCTTGGCGATCGCAGTGCGCACATTGGTGACGGTGCGGTTGCGGTTGTCGGTCAGCGTCTCGACGATCAGGCTGACGCCGCCCGGGCCGAACGCCTCGTAGCGGATTTCCTCGTAGCTCTCGGCATCGCCCTTGCTCGCTTTGTCGATCGAGCGCTGAATATTGTCCTTGGGCATCGACTGCGCCTTGGCGGCGTTGACCGCCGCGCGCAGCCGCGGGTTCATGTCGGGATCGGGCAAGCCCATCTTGGCCGCGACGGTGATTTCGCGGCTCAATTTGGAGAACATGCCCGAACGCTTCTTATCCTGCGCGCCCTTGCGGTGCATGATGTTCTTGAATTTGGAATGGCCTGCCATGGCGCTCTCTTCGGGAAATGGAGGGTCTCTCTAGGCCAGGCGCGGCGGGATCGGCAATGGCGCCCCCGTCTCGTCATCCCGGCGAAAGCCGGGATCTCATGCCAGTTGCCGTTCGCTTGACCGCCTGAGATCCCGGCTTTCGCCGGGATGACGGATTTTCTCAGTGCAGCCCGAGCGCGTTGCGATAGGTTTCGAGCAGCGCGTCGGCCTCGTCGCGGTGATGCTTCTCCATCTTCCGCAGGCGGACGATGTGGCGCATCGTCTTGGTGTCGAAGCCAGTCGACTTGGACTCGGCATAGACGTCCTTGATGTCGTCGGCGATGCCCTTCTTCTCTTCCTCGAGGCGCTCGATCCGCTCGATGAAGAGGCGCAATTGCTCGGCGGAAATCGAATCGGACATTTGGACGCTCCTGCTGGTTTGACGCCGCGCCTGCGCAGGACCGCAACTGCGGCCCCGGGGATCGGCGAGGAAAAGGAACCGGGCGCTTAAAGGACGCAGGCGCCGGGCTCAAGTGCTACCGGCCGGGCTCGCTCATCGACGGCGGATCGCTGGCGGGAAAGCTCTCATCGAGCGCCTCGTCGAGCAACGCCTCGCGATGATTTTTGGCGAGGCTCTCCTCCATCCGCGCAAGCTGCTCGGGGCTGGCCTGCCCCTGGAACTTCGCCTTCCATTCGGCGAAGGGCATGCCGTGGATCAACGCGCGCGCTTCGTCCCTGGTCAAGGTGCCATCGGCCTCCTGCACCCAATCCGCGAGGCAATTGCGGCAGAAGCCGGCAAGCCCCATCAGATCGATATTCTCGGCATCGCTACGATGGCGCAGATGGTGGACGAGCCGCCGGAATGCGCTGGCCGCCACTGCGTCGTCTAAAGTCTCGAGTGTCGGCACATGAACCTCCGTGGTTGATCCACACGGATTAACGGTTAGAGGCAGGCGCGCACAAGGATGACAGCGATGACAAAGGCCATAAGCCCCCGCAGCCGTAAAGTCCGCGTCCTCGCGACGCTGGGACCGGCGAGCAACACCGTCGAGATGATCGAGCGCCTGTACGAGGCGGGGGCCGATGCCTTCCGCGTCAACATGAGCCATGGCGATCAGGCATCGAAGGTGCCAGTGATCGCGGCGATCCGCAGTCTCGAAAAGAAGTTCGGGCGCCCGACGACGATCCTCGCCGATCTTCAGGGCCCCAAGCTGCGCGTCGGCAAGTTCGCCGAGGGAAAGGTGGTGCTTGAGACGGGCCAGGAATTCACGCTCGATCGCGATCCGACGCCGGGCGATACGACTCGCGTCGAGCTGCCGCACCGCGAGATCTTCGAAGCGGCGCATCCCGATGCGCGGCTGCTGCTCGACGACGGCAAGATGGTGCTGCGCGTTACCGCGGTCGAGAAGGACAAATTGATCACCCGCGTCGAGGTTGGCGGGACCCTGTCCAACTCCAAGGGGCTCAACGTCCCCGACATGGTGCTGCCGATGGCGGCGCTGACCGAGAAGGACCGCAGCGACCTCGCTTTCGCGGTCGAGCAGGGCGTCGACTGGATCGCGCTGAGCTTCGTCCAGCGGCCCGAGGATCTGATGGAGGCGCGCCGGCTGATCGGCGGCAAGGCGGCCCTCCTCGCCAAGATCGAGAAGCCGAGCGCGATCACCCGGCTCGAGGAGATCGTCGAGCAATGCGACGGCGTGATGGTCGCGCGCGGCGATCTCGGCGTCGAATTGCCGCCGCAAAGCGTGCCGCCGCTGCAGAAGCGAATCGTCGAGACCGCGCGGCGGATGGGCCGTCCGGTGATCGTCGCGACGCAGATGCTCGAATCGATGATCGATTCGCCCTCGCCGACCCGCGCCGAAGTCTCCGACGTCGCGACTGCGGTCTATGACGGCGCCGACGCGATCATGCTTTCCGCGGAGAGCGCGGCGGGCAAATGGCCGATCGAATCGGTGGCGATGATGAATTCCATCGCCGACGCCGTCGAACGCGACCCCGCGCATGGCGACCGCGTCCACTTCACCGTCACGCGGCCCGATCCGACCACTGCCGACGCGCTCGCCGAAGCAGCGAAGAACATCGCGCGCACGGTTTCGGCATCGGCGATCGTGTGCTTCACCAGCTCGGGGTCGACTGCGCGGCGAATCGCCCGCGAACGGCCGACCGTGCCGATCATGGTGCTGACTCCGAAGATCGAGACCGCGCGGCGCTCGGGCCTGCTCTGGGGCAGCCACGCCGTCCACACCCGCGACGTCGAATCGTTCGAGGAGATGGTCGCCAAGGCCAAGCGCATGGCGCTGCGCCAGGAGCTGGCTGGCGCGGGCGACCGCATCGTGGTGTGCGCCGGCGTCCCGTTCGGAACGCCGGGGTCGACCAACGTGCTGCATGTCGTGACGATTTTGGGCGACGAGCTGAAGAATTATCAGGGACCCGAGGGCGGCTAGGCTATCGTCACCCCGGCGAAAGCCGGGGTCTCGGGCCGCGGACCCTGCACTCGCCGCATGAGATCCCGCCCTTCGCCGGGATGACGCTAGCTGCTCAACAACCCCAGCCGGACCAGCTCGGTGCGGAAATCCTCGGCGGACGTGAACAGCACGCCGTGGATACCGGCGGCATTGGCGCCTTCCACATTGGCGGGGCTGTCGTCGACGAACACGGCGTCGGGGCCTTTCAGCCCGAATCGTTTCAGCGCCAGCGCGTAGATCGCCGGATCGGGCTTCACCAGCTTCTCGTCGCCAGAGACGACGATGTCGCGGAAGCGATCGAACAGCTCCGCATATTGCGGCACCCAGGCGCGCCAGAATTCGCCCGAGAAATTGGTGATCGCAAAAAGCGGCACGCCCGCGGCATCGAGCGCGCGGACGATATCGGGCATGCCCGGCACTTCGTGCGGAATCGTCTCGTTGAAACGCGGACCCCAGGCGTGGATCAGTTCGGCATGCTCGGAATATGCCGCGCTCAGCTCGGCCGAGGTCTCGGCGAACGGACGCCCGGCATCATGCTGGAAATGCCATTCCTTGGTGACGACGTTCGCCAGAAACGCTTCGAGCGCCCGATCGTCCTCGATCAGGCGCTCGTAGAGGTAACGCGGATCCCATTCGAAGAGGACCCTGCCGACATCGAAGATGACGGCCTTCGGCGTCCCCACGTCCGGAATTAGCCCTGGCGGGCCTTGAACCGGCGGTTGGTCTTGTTGATCACATAGGTCCGGCCGCGACGACGAATCACGCGGTTGTCGCGGTGACGACCCTTGAGCGACTTCAATGAATTCACGATCTTCATGACCGATTCGCTTCTCAAATATCTGATGCTGGAAAAGAGGCGCCCGCCTAATGGGGGTGGACGCCCAAGTCAAGGCGCCGACGCCCTTGTGGAACCGACTCCATCGGGGCAGGGTTGAGCTGCGGCGGGGCGTTCTCCCCGCGAGACAGGAGGCGTGCCCCGTGACCAAGGTTCTCAGCATCGCAGTAGCGGGCGCGGCTTTGCTCGCGGGCGGCTGCACCACCAATACGCGTACCGCCCCGGTGGAAGTCACCCGCTATCATCTCGGCCAGCCGATGGAGCGCACCACCGTCGCGGTCGAGCCGATGACCGGCGCGGCGCAGATCAGCCCCGAATATCAGCTCTATGCCGATGCCGTGGCGGCCGAGCTCGAGCGACTCAGCTATGTCCAGTCGCGCAGCGACATGGCGTCGGGCTATATCGCCGCGGTCTCGTTCACGCGCACCCAATTGGGCAGCTATCGCGAGCAGCCACCGGTTTCGATCGGCCTCGGCGGCGGCGGCATCAGTGGCGGGCGGCGCGGCGGCGTGGGGCTCGGCGGCGGGCTGTCGTTCGGGATCGGCGGCAAGACGCGGCAAGTGATCGGCTCCGAACTCGCGGTCCAGCTGCGCCGGCGCAGCGACAATACCACGGTATGGGAAGGCCGCGCCGTCACCGAATCGGTGAGCGGCAAGCCCGGCAGCGACCCGCGCGAAGCGGCGGCGCGGCTCGCACGTGCGCTCTTCAGGGACTTCCCAGGCGAGTCCGGGGTGACTACCACGGTCAAATGAGCATCCAGATCAACGCCGCTTTCGACGGCGGCAATATCCGTGTGGTGGCGATCGAGGGAGACCGGGTCGACCTCGAAATCGTCAAGGATCACCTGTCAGACTTCTACCAGTGGTTCCATTTCCGACTGGCGGGAGCGAAGGGCCGCACCCTCACTTTCCGCATCCTCAATGCCGGAGGCTCGGCCTATCCGTTCGGCTGGCCGGGCTATCAGACGCGCTGGAGCACCGATCGCGAGCTTTGGCGGTCCACCGACAGCGACTATTCCGGCGGCGTGCTGAGCTTTACCCGCACGATCGACACCGATCTGGTGTGGTTCGCCTATTTCGCACCCTATTCGATGGAGCGTCATCACGATCTGGTGACCCGGATCACCGCGCAGCCGGGCGTCAGCCACCGCGAACTCGGGCAGACGCTCGACGGCCAGCCGATCGATTGCCTGAGCGTGGGCGAGGGCCCCAGGCAGGTCTGGCTCTATGCCCGCCAGCATCCCGGCGAGACGATGGCCGAATGGTGGATCGAAGGCGCGCTCGAGAAGCTGGTCGACCTCGATGATCGAACCGCGCATGCGCTGCGGAGCAAGGCGACCTTCCATATCGTCCCCAACATGAACCCCGACGGGTCGCGCCGCGGGCATCTGCGCACCAACGCCGCGGGGATCAACCTCAACCGCGAATGGCATTCGCCGACGCCTGAGAAGAGCCCCGAAGTCCTCGCAGTGCGCAATCGGATGGACGAGACCGGCGTCGATTTCGCGATGGACGTGCACGGCGACGAGGCGATTCCCGCCAATTTCCTCGCGGGCTTCGAGGGCATCCCGAGCTGGACCGACGAACTCGGCGAGAAATTCTACAATTTCGCCCGCCGGCTCGCCGACTCCACCCCCGAATTCCAGCTCGACCTCGGCTATGAGAAGTCCGCGCCGGGCAAGGCCAATCTGTCGATGTCGACCAATCAGCTGGCCGAGCGCTTCGGCGCAGTCTCGATGACGCTCGAAATGCCCTTCAAGGATCACGACGCCAACGCCGATGCGGAATTCGCCTGGTCGCCGGCGCGCTGCAAGATCCTTGCGCATGCCTGTCTCGACACCCTTGCCAGCATGATCGACGAAATCTGATGGAAATCCGCGACGGGGGACTCGACGACCCACAGGTCGTCGCGCTGCTGAACGTGCATTTTCAGGGGATGCTCGCCAATTCGCCCAAGGACAGCTGCCATTTTCTCGACCTGTCAGGGCTGCGCGCGCCGGGCGTGACCTTCTGGTCGGCGTGGGACGGCGAAGACCTGCTCGGCTGCGGCGCGCTCAAGCAGCTCGACCCGCAGCATGGCGAAATCAAGTCCATGCGCACTGCCGCCGAACATCTGCGGCGCGGCACCGGTGCGGCTCTGGTGTCGCACATCCTCGGGGTTGCACGCGCGCGGGGCTACAAACGGCTGAGCCTCGAGACCGGATCGGGCGAGGCTTTCGACGCGGCGCATGCCCTGTACCGCCAGTTCGGCTTCACCGAATGCGCGCCGTTCGCGGACTATAAGGAAGATCCGTTCAGCCGCTTCCTGTCGCGGGTGCTCTAGCCCTCCTCGATCGTCCGCTGCTCGGCGGGGCCGATCGCCAGTTCGTGCCAGTCGAGCGCTTCCTGCAGCCGCTCGAATTCCTCGGCGCCGATCGCATCCTCGTCGCGCAGCGCGTGCAGCCGTTCGCGCTGCGCTGTGATCGCCTTCAGCTTGAGCCGCTGGCGCGCGAGGAAGTCGGCGCAGGCTTCGCCCCCTTCGAGCGCGGCGCGATCGATCTCGAACTGGCGCCGAACCTCCCCGGCGACGCGACCGTCCGTGCGGCCCACGGTATCGAGCGCCGCGTCGGCGAGCGCGCGTTGCGCCACCACGCGCTCCCGGTGGTCGTCATCCTCGTTCAGCCCGAGCAACCGGATCAGCGGCGAAAGGGTGAGGCCCTGCACCACCAGCGTCGCGAGCACCACGGCGAAGGCGGAAAGAACGATGAGGTCGCGCTGCGGGAAATCGGAAGGCAATGCGAAGGCAGTGGCGAGGGTGACCAGCCCGCGCATCCCGCACCAGCCGATCACCACAGCCTGCGCGAAGCTCGCCGGCCCGGCGTCGCCGCGCAGCCAGGCGAACCGCACCGCCAGCCGGTTATAGGTCAACACCCAGACGAGCCGGGTGACGATGACCGCGGCGACGACCATCCCCGCGACTCTCGCCGCCTCGCGCAGCCGATCCGGAGTCATCGCGCCGATGATCGAATGCGCCTGCATCCCCATCATCAGGAACGCGACGACGTTGAGCACGAACACGACGACGCCCCACACCGCGAAGGACTGGACGCGATCGCGTGCCTCGATCTTCATGCGGGGATCGTTGGCGATGAACATTGCCATCGTGACGACGCAGAGCACTGCCGACAGCCCGAGCCGCTCGGCGATCAGCCAGGCGAGGAAGGTGTTGACGAATTCGAGCAGATTGCCGCCGAACGAGCCGCGCGTATGCGGAACGATGAAGCGGAATCCCCATGCCATCGCCAGCCCGAGCGCGATCCCGCCGGGAACCGCCAGACCGAGCTTTAATCCGACCACGCCGTCGATCGCGCCATGGCTCTGGATCGCGACGGCGGCGCTGAACAGCAACAATGCCGTCGCGTCGTTGAGCAGGCTCTCGCCGGTGAGCACTTGCGTTGTGCGCCGCGGGAGCGACGCCGAGCGCAGCACCGTGGTCGCCGCGGCGGCATCGGGCGGCGCTACGATCGCCCCGAGCGTGATCGCCGCGGCGAGCGGAAGTCCGGCGAACGCCCAGCCGACCCACGCCACCACCGCGGTGGTCAACAGCACCGCGACCACTGCCAGCGCGACCAGGGGTCGCCACAATTTGCGTACTGCCGCGAGCGGGAAATCGAATGCGGCGTCGAGCAGCACCGGCGCGATGAACAACGCCAGCATCGTGTGCCCGTCGATCGCGATCTCCGGGCTGCCCGGCACGAGGGCGACGATCACGCCCGCGGTGGCGAGCATCGTCGGATAGGGGATCCACGTCCGCCGCGACACCTGCAGCAATATGACTGCGAGGAGCAAGAGTGCGACGAGGCTTTCGAAAAAGGTCATTAACCCGGGCTAACGCACGACGCGCGCATTCAGGCGAACAGTCTTTCGAGGAAGTCCGCCATCGCGCGCCAGCTGCGTCGATCGGCGCGCGGCTCGTAAGCGACGCCTCCCGTGCCAACTCTGCCGACATCGGTAAAAGCGTGACCGGCATGGCCAAAGGCAAGAAGCTGCCAGTCGGCGCCGCTTGCGGTGAGCTCATGCGCGAGCGCGACGGTCGCATCGGGCGGTGAGATCGGATCGTCCCAGCCGTGGCAGATCAGCAGTTTCGCGGTGATCGGCGCGACGTTTGGAAGATCTGGACGATCATAGACGCCGTGGAACGAGACGCCGCCGAGGATGCCGAGCCCGGCGCGCGCCATGTCGAGCACGCATTTGCCGCCGAAGCAGAAGCCGATCGCGGCGACCTTGCCCGAATCAGCCTGGGGCAAGCCCTTCAATGCCGCGAGCGAGGCGGCGAGCCGGTCGCGGAGCAGCGCGCGATCGGCATTGAGTGCGTCCATGTAGCGGCTGCGATCCTCGGCCTGCAGCGTGGTGCGCTTGCCCTGCCCGAAGACATCGGCGGCAAGCGCGACATAGCCGAGCGCCGCCAGCGCCTCCGCCTTGAGATTGTCGGCTTCCTTCTGGCCCAGCACATTGGGCAGCACGAGCAGGCAGGGGCGCTTGCCCTGGATTGCGTCGTCCCATGCCGCGACGCCCTCGAACGGGCCGCCGGGACCGTCATAGACCAAAGTCTGCCGAACGATTGCCATCGTCTGTCTCCTTGTCCGCGCCGCATCAGCCGCTAAGGACCTCGGCAACCCGTTTCAAGGAGGCCGCATGCCCAAGCTCGTCCTGATCCGCCACGGCCAGTCGGCGTGGAACCTCGAAAATCGCTTCACCGGCTGGTGGGATGTCGACCTTACCGAATTGGGGGTCAAGGAGGCCTGGGCCGCGGGCGAGCTGATGAAGCAAAAGGGGCTCGACTTCGACCTGACCTTCACCAGCTTCCAGAGCCGCGCGATCAAGACGCTCAATCTTTCGCTTGAGGCAATGGGCCGGCTGTGGCTGCCCACCGAAAAGAGCTGGAAATTGAACGAACGCCATTATGGCGGGCTCACCGGGCTCAACAAGGCCGAGACCGCGGCGCTGCACGGCGACGACCAGGTCAAGATCTGGCGGCGCAGCTTCGACATCCCGCCGCCGCTGCCCGAAGCGGGATCGCCCTGGGATCTGGCGAAGGACCTGCGCTATCACGGCGTGCCGATCCCGCAGACCGAGAGCCTGAAGGACACGATCGCGCGGGTGCTGCCTTATTGGGAAGAGCGGATCGCGCCCGAGATTCGCGCGGGCAAGCGCGTATTGATCTCGGCGCACGGCAATTCGCTGCGGGCGCTGGTCAAGCACCTGTCGGGGATCCCCGACGAGGAGATCGTCAACCTCGAAATCCCGACCGGCCAGCCGATCGTCTATGAGCTGGACGAGAAATTGGTGGCGACCGATCGCTATTATCTGAGCGAGCGCTAGACCGACATCAGTGCGTCGAAGATGCGGCAGCGCCAGGTCACCCGACGCGTGACGATAAGGTCAACGGCCTCGACCGGCCCTCCCCGGCGGACCTGGATCAGCACCTGATAGCGCTTTGGCGTGCCCGAAGCCGCGGGCGCAGTGGGAAGATCCGTATAACAGCCATCGGGATCGTGTTCGACAACACAGCCTTCCGCGCGATAGCCGGTGCCCGGCACCAGCAAGGTCATCGCCGCGGGCGGATTGCCGACGATGCCCCCGCACTCATAGGCGACGACGCCTGCCACCACCGGTTCCTCAAGGCGCTCGACCCGCAATACGGAGGGAAAGCCGGGCTCCCAACCAGATGAATTCTGGACGTTGATCGTGCAGCCGGAGCGATTGTTGCCGACGAGCCCGTTGATTTCCTCGATCGGATAGGGCGCCGCCGCCATGACCCCGCCGAGCACGAAGAAAAGCACGATCGCGGCCAGCACCTTGCGCATTGCCAATCTCCCCCTTTTTCCGAAGGTGGCGTCGGCATCTTCATAGTTCAACCGGCGTTGCCCTTCGCGCCCCGCCCCGCTAGGCAGCGGCCTCCTCGCGGGAGCACGGGAATGGCGGACGCGCCTCTGGTCGGCATCATCATGGGCAGCACTTCCGATTGGGAGACGATGCGGCATGCCGCGCGGGTGCTCGACGAACTCGGAGTGCCGCACGAGACCAGGGTGGTCTCGGCGCACCGCACCCCGCAGCGGCTCTACGACTATGCCACAAGCGCCGCGGACCGCGGGCTCAAGGTAGTGATCGCCGGCGCCGGCGGCGCGGCGCATCTGCCGGGCATGGCGGCGTCGATGACGCATCTCCCGGTGCTCGGCGTGCCGGTGGAGTCGAAGGCGCTGAAGGGCGTCGACAGCCTCTATTCGATCGTCCAGATGCCCGGCGGCGTCCCGGTGGGCACATTAGCGATCGGCAAGCCCGGCGCGATCAATGCGGGCCTGCTCGCCGCCGCGATCCTCGCGACTTCGGACGACGCACTCGCCGAGCGCCTCAAGGCGTGGCGCGCTGCGCAGACCGAAAACGTGGCGACCGACCCCGAATGAGCGCGCTGCCTCCCGGATCGGTGATCGGCATCCTCGGCGGCGGCCAGCTCGGGCGGATGCTCGCGGTGGCCGCGGCCCAGCTCGGCTATCGCACCCACGTCCTCGCGCCCGACGCCGAGAGCGTCGCGGCGCAGACGGCCTCCAGCTACACCCGCGCCGATTATCACAGCCGCATCGTCCTCGACGAAGTCGCCGACCAGACCGACGTGGTGACCTACGAGTTCGAGAATATCGCGATCGGTCCGGTCGAGTATCTGTCGGGCAAGGTGCCGGTGCGGCCCGGCCCGCAGAGCCTGTCGATCGCGCAGGATCGCGCGCGCGAGAAGGCTTTCGTCGCGGCGCTGGGCGGGCGGACCGCCCCTTGGGCATCGGTGTCGACGCTGGAAGAATTCAAGGCTGCGATTCGCGAGATCGGCGCTCCGGCGATCCTGAAGACGCTTCGGCTGGGCTATGACGGCAAGGGCCAGGTGCGTATCCGCGACGCCGCCGAAGTCGAGGCCGCCTGGGCCGATATCGGCGAGCGGCCGGCGATCCTCGAAGGCTTTGTGACCTTCAGCCACGAATTCTCGATCATCACGGTGCGCGGGCTCGACGGCGCGCTGACCAGCTATCCGCCGCCCTGGAACGAGCACAAGGACGGCATCCTCGCGCGCTCGACGCTCCCCGCCCCGGCCGAGATCGCGCGGCACTGGGCCGAGGCGGCGACGCTGGCGGGGCGCGTCGCCGAGGCGCTCGGCCATGTCGGCGTGTTGACGCTCGAATTCTTCGCGACCGAGGATGGGCCAGTATTCAACGAAATGGCGCCTCGGGTGCACAATAGCGGGCATTGGACGATCGAAGGCGCCGAAACCTCGCAATTCGAGAACCATATCCGGGCGATCTGCGGACTGCCGCTGGGCAGCACTGCGCTGACCGGCAGCCATGTCGAGATGATCAACCTGATCGGCAGCGACGCCGACCAATGGCCTGAACTGCTCGCCGAGCCGGCGACGCACCTGCACCTCTACGGCAAGGGCAATGCCCGACCGGGACGCAAGATGGGGCATTTGACCAGGGTTCGGCGCTGACCAACAATTCGTCACCCCGGCCTTTGGCCGGGATCCACTCACGCGTCGACACGAAAAGCCTGGAGGTGTGAGGCCTAGCTGGCGACGAGGTGGACCCCGGCACAAGGCCGGGGTGACGGTTTAGATAGCAGCCCCGCAAACGAAAAGGCCCGCCTCCTTTCGGAAGCGAGCCCTTTGTCTCAGCCTTGGGAAAACCTCAGCCGCGCGTACCGTTGATCGGGAAGCTGCCAAACGCGCCCGCAGTGACGGTGCCGTTGAGGTTGTCGCCGTCGACGGTCGCCTCGACGGTGAGCGTCATCGGCATCGGCACGGTGATGTCGAGCGAGAAGTTCAGCGTGTCGCCGTCGACCTTGCCGTCCTTGATGTCTGTCGTGCCGAGCCCGCCCGAGAAATTGCCGGTGAAGCTGTCCCCCGCGCTCTGCACGGTCAGCACTGCCTGCTGATCGCCCATCGGCGATTTGGTCACCGTGTTCCAGCTGCCGTCAACATTCGCCATCTCGTCTCTCCTGATCCGGAAATTACTTCGACGCGGCGGTCGCGGTCGAACCCGCCACCGACGCTGCGGGGACCACCTCGACAGGCAGGCCGAGGCTGTCAAGCTGCGGCTTGACGGTCTTCGCGTCGCCCACGACCACCCAGACGAACTTCTTCGTGTCCAAAGCCGCGCGTGCCGCAGCGTCAAGCTGCGCGACGGTCATGCTCCGATATTTTTGCGTCACGGTGTCGTAGAAATTGTCCGGGCGCTTGCGCAGGTCGTTCTGCTGCATCGCCGAGAGCACTGCCCCCGACGTCTCGAATCGCCCGGCAAGCTCGCGGGTGGTGCCGTTGATCTCGCGCGTCAGTTCGGCATCGGTGACGCCCTTGGTGCTCAGGAAATCGCCCACCTGCTGCTGGATCGCCTTGATCGATTCGCCGGTCTTGTCGGCCTGGACCGGGGCGCCGATCGTGTAGGGCACTGCCTTTTCGAGCCAGTCGTAACCGCCGCGCGCGCCGTAGGACCAATGCTTGTTCTCGCGCAGCTCCATGTTGATCCGCGACAGGAAGCCGGCGCCGAGCACCTGATTGGCCGTGACCTGGGTGAGCAACTCGCTCGACGGATCGAGCTGAGTCATCTGCCCGGCGAGGATCAGCGACTGCGGCGAATCCGGCCGGTCAACCAGCACGATCTTCGGCGCGACTTGCTTCGGCGCCACGGTGAACGCCTTGACCCCCGCGGCCCCCTCGCCCTTCCAATTGCCGAAGCGCGCCTCCAGCGCCGCCTTGACCTCGGCCAGCGGACGATCGCTGACCACGAAGATCTTTGCCTTGTCCGGCCGGATCCACGCCCGGTAGAAAGCGAGCAGATCGTCCCGGGTCAGCGCTTTGACTGCGACCGGATCGCCGCCGCCGGCGCCAAGCTTCACATAAGGGTTGCCGGGGCCATAGATCAGCGGCGGCAGCACGCGATTGGCAAGGCCCTGCGGATTGGTCAGCTCGGCGGCGATGCCGGTGAGCTGGGACGTGCGCAGCCGCTCGATCTCGTCGGGCGCGAAAGCCGGATTACGGACGACATCGGCAAACAGATCGAGCGCACCGGGAAGGTTCGGACTAGGCGCCGCCACCGACAAATAGGTCCGATCCGACGAGCTGCCGGTGTTGATGCTCGCGCCCAGCCGCTCGCGCGCCTCGGCGATCGCGATCGAATCCTTGGTTGTGGTGCCTTCGTCGAGCAGCGAGAGCACAAGGTTCTGGGTGCCGAGCTTGTTGGCGGGATCGGCGACGACGCCGGCGTCGAAGCTCATCACTACTTGCGTGACTGGCACCGCAGTGCGGTTCGCATAGATGATCTCGACGCCGTTCGAGAGCTTGCTCCGCGAGACGTCGGGGAAGTCGAGGTCGCCGATCTGCGCGACATCGGGGAGTGCCCCGCGAGTGCCCTTGAACGGCTCGGCCTTGGTACCTTCGGCCGGCTTGACCGCAGCGGGCACTGCCTGCGCTTCCTGATAGGCTTCACGCTGGCCGGGCTCGACCATGATCGTCAGCGACGGACGGCTGAGCCACTTCTGGCCGGCAGCCCGCACCTGCGCCGGAGTCACCCGGGCAGTCTCCTCGAGCTGCTTCTTGAAGAAGCCCGGATCGTTCGAATAGAGTTCGCCCGAGGCCAGGGCGACGGCCTTGCCGCCGAAACCACCGACCGATTCGAGCCCCGAGATGCGGCCGGACACCGCCGTGGTGGCGACACGCTGCACTTCGTCGGCGGTCGGCCCGTTCTTGATCAGATCGGCGACGATCTCGTCGAGCCGCTTCGCCACCAGATTGGCGTCGACGCCCGGCTTAACGATCGCCTGGACCTGGAACATGCCGAGCTGCGCCATCGACTGGATTCCGGCCGAGACCTGCACCGCCAGCTTTTCCTTGCGCACCAGCGCATTGTCGAGCCGCGAGCTGGCGAGCCCGCCGAGCACGTCGCCGAACACGTCGAGCGGCACCGAATCGGGATCATTCAGCCCCGGCACCGCCCAGCTGCGCAGCACCATCGTCGCCGCGACGCGGTCTTTCATCACCACGGTCTTCGACTGGGGCAGCGTCGGCACCTCGACCTTGGGGAGCACGCTCTTCGGACCCGCCGGAATCGCGCCGAAATATTTCTCGACCAGCGGCCGCGCTTCCTTCGCGTCGACGTCGCCGGCGAGCACGAGGACCGCATTGTTCGGCCCGTAATGCGATCGGAACCAGTTCTTGACGTCGTCTAGGCTGGCCGCATCGAGATCGGCCATCGAGCCGATCACGTTATGGCCATAAGGGCTGCCCGCGAGCAGCTCCTCGAGCAATTTGTAATAGACGAGGCCATAAGGCTGGTTGTCGCCCTGGCGCTTCTCGTTCTGGACGACACCGCGTTGCTCGTCGAGCACGTCCTGGGTGATCGCGCCGAGCAGATAGCCCATGCGATCGCTCTCGAGGAACAATGCGCGGCCGAGCGCCGGCCGCGGCACGGTCTCGAAATAATTGGTGCGATCGAACGAGGTGGTGCCGTTGAAGTCGGTCGCGCCGACTTGTTTGAGCGGCTCGAAGAAATCGCCGGGGGCGTTCTCGGAGCCATTGAACATCAGATGCTCGAACAGATGCGCAAAGCCGGTCTTGCCGTTCGGCTCGTGCTTCGAGCCGACATCGTACCAGGTCGACACCGCGACGATCGGCGCCTTGCGATCGGTGTGGACGATCACCCGCAGCCCGTTCTTGAGAGTGAATTCCTCATACGGAACGTCCACCCGCTTGACGAGCTCGGCGACCGGCACGGGCTTCGCCGTCGGCGCCGCCACCTGCTGGGCAACGGCGGGCGTGGAGGCGGCGGCGAGCGCAATCGTCGCGGCGCTGCAATACATCAGGAATGATTTCATGGTTGTTGGATTACCCCGGAGCATGATGCTGACGCGAGCATAACGCAGACAGTAACCGCTGCAACCGAATCTGGACGGCGAAGATCCGTCGCGACACCACTTCCTGTACGCATTTGCGACGCGCCTGTTTTCGGTTAGCCTGAGCGGGCCAACGCCTTTTCGAAAGACCTCTCCACACATGCGCGTTCCGATGCTCCTCGCCGGGCTGCTGCTCGCCGCCGCGCCGCTCGCCGCGCGCCCGCAGGCGGCGCCCGGGGAGCCGCGGTTCAGCGCGGCCGAGATCCGCAAGCACGTGACCTTTCTGGCCGACGACCGGCTCGCGGGGCGCGACGCCGGCACGCCGGGGCACGAACTCGCCGCGCGCTATGTCGCCGAACAATTCGCCGCACTGGGCCTCAGGCCCGGCGGCACCGACAAGGGCTGGTTCCAGCAGGTGTCGCTGGCCGAATATGGTCTCGACGACCGCCGCCCCGCCTCGCTTCGTGTCGGCCCGCACAAATTCGCCAACGGCGCCGAGGTGCTGATCGCGCCTTCGCCGCGCTTCGGCACCGCAACCCAGACCGTGACGGGCGGCGCGGTGTTCGTCGGCTATGGCCTGGAGGCGCCCGATCTCGGCTATGACGATTATGCCGGGCTCGACCTGCGCGGCAAGTTCGCGGTGATGCTGATCGGCGTGCCGAAGGGGCTGCCGGCAGCGACGGCCGCGCGCATCAACCGCGAGCGCGGCGTGACCGCCGCGAAGCACGGCGCGGCCGGCATATTGTACATCGCAGGGCCGGCCGATCAGCGGCAATGGCGCTATGCCGCCGGCTATATGCTCGATGACACGACCAAATGGCTGAGCGAGCAAGGTTTCCCCGACGGCATCGATCCGGGAGTCCAGATCGGCGCCTATCTGAATGAGACTGCGGCAAAGGCGCTCTTCCAGGGTGCCGGTATGCGCATCGAGCAAATATTCGCCGCGGCCGCGTCCAGCGGCAGGCTCAAGGGCTTCGCGCTCAAGCAACGGGCGACGCTGGAGCGCACCAGCAAGGTCAAGGCCTATCGCAGCCCCAATGTGATCGGCGTCCTGCCCGGCTCGGATCCGGCGCTCGCCGATCAATATGTCGTGCTGAGCGCGCACCTCGATCATGTCGGCCGCGACTCGCATTTGCCGGGGGACAAGATCCACAACGGCGCGATGGACAATGCCGCGGGCGTCGCGACGATGCTCGAGGCGGCCCGCGCCTTCGCGCAAGGCAAGACACGGCCGAAACGCTCGATCCTGTTCGTCGCGCTCACCGCCGAGGAGGACGGGCTGCTCGGCTCCAGCTATCTCGCCCGGCATCCGGTGACCGGCAGGGGCCGCCTCGTCGCCGACGTCAATCTGGACATGCCGATCCTGCTCTACGACTTTCAGGACGTGATCGCATTCGGCGGCGAGCATTCGACGATGGGCGAGATCGTCGCGCGCGCCGGTGCCCGGATGGGCGTCGCCGTCTCGCCAGATCCGGTGCCCGAGGAACAGTTTTTCGAGCGTTCCGACCATTTCAATTTCGTCAAGGCGGGGGTGCCGTCGATCTTCCTGATGACCGGCTTCGCGAATGGCGGCGAGAAGGCATTTCGCGATTTCCTCGCCAACAATTATCACCAGGTGTCCGACCAGATCGACCTGCCGTTCAATTGGGACGCAGGCGCGAAATTCGCGCGGCTGAACTATCTGATCGCACGCGAAGTGGCGGATTCACCCGAGGCTCCGCGCTGGTACGCGGGCAATCCGTTCGGCGATCGCTATGCGCCGAACGCGCCACGCGCGCCGCGGCCCGCGAAGACGAACTGACACGCGTCGATCGGGCCGCCCTTGTGTTGCACAATGGCAACACTACATCGCTTGCGTAACCAACAGGGGCCAGCATGAACCTCGAAAAATTCACCGATCGCGCCAAGGGCTTCCTTCAGTCGGCGCAGACCGTCGCGATCCGCATGAACCATCAGCGGATCGCTCCCGAGCATCTGCTCAAGGCACTGCTCGAGGACGAGCAGGGCATGGCCAGCGGGCTGATCCAGGCCGCGGGCGGCGAGGCGAAGCGCGCGCTTTCGGAAACCGACGCGGCGCTGGCGAAGATCCCCGCCGTGTCGGGCGGCGGTGCGCAGCAGACGCCGGGGCTCGACAATGACGCAGTGCGCGTGCTCGATTCGGCCGAACAGGTCGCTGCCAAGGCCGGCGACAGCTTCGTCACCGTCGAACGCCTGCTGCTCGCGCTGACGCTCGCCACCACGACGACGGCGGGCAAGGCGCTCGCCGCCGCCGGGGTGAAGGCTGAAGCGCTCAATGGCGCGATCAACCATCTGCGCAAGGGCAAGACCGCGGATACCGCAGGTGCCGAGGACCGTTACGACGCGCTCAAGAAGTTCGCGCGCGACCTCACCCAGGCCGCCCGCGAGGGCAAGCTCGATCCGGTGATCGGCCGCGACGAGGAGATCCGCCGCACGATCCAGATCCTCGCGCGCCGGACCAAGAACAATCCCGTCCTCATCGGCGAGCCCGGAGTCGGCAAGACTGCGATCGCCGAGGGCCTCGCATTGCGCATCGTCAATGGCGACGTCCCCGACGGGCTCAAGAACCGCGCCTTGATGTCGCTCGACATGGGTAGCCTGATCGCCGGCGCCAAATATCGCGGCGAGTTCGAGGAGCGGCTGAAGGGCGTGCTCGATGAAGTGAAGGCCGGCGAAGGCGACATCATCCTGTTCATCGACGAGATGCACCAGTTGATCGGTGCCGGGAAGAGCGAAGGCGCGATGGACGCGGGCAATCTGCTCAAGCCCGCGCTCGCCCGCGGCGAACTGCACTGCATCGGCGCGACCACGCTCGACGAATATCGCAAATATGTCGAGAAGGACGCGGCGCTCCAGCGGCGCTTCCAGCCGGTGTTCGTCGGCGAGCCTACGGTCGAGGATACGATCTCGATCCTGCGCGGGCTCAAGGAGAAATACGAGCTGCACCACGGCGTGCGGATCACCGACGCCGCGATCGTCGCTGCCTCGACTCTGTCCAACCGTTACATCACCGATCGATTCCTGCCCGACAAGGCGATCGACCTGATGGACGAGGCGGCGTCGCGCATCCGTATGGAAGTCGAATCCAAGCCCGAGGAGATCGAGAATCTCGACCGGCGGATCATCCAGCTCAAGATCGAACGCGAGGCGCTGCGCAAGGAAACCGATGCGGCATCGAAGGACCGGCTCGCGACGCTCGAGGCCGAACTCGCCAATCTCGAGCAGCAATCGGGCGAACTGACCACGCGCTGGCAGGCCGAGAAGGACAAGATCAACGCCGAATCCCGGCTCAAGGAACAGCTCGATGCCGCCAGGCTTGAACTCGACCAGGCGCAGCGCGCCGGCGATCTCGGCAAGATGGCCGAGCTCAACTACGGCACGATCCCGGCGCTGACGAAGCAATTGGCCGAGGCCGAGCAGCAGACCGGCAACGCGATGCTGCGCGAGGAAGTCACCGCCGACGACATCGCAGCGGTGGTGGCGCGGTGGACCGGGATTCCGATGGAACGGATGCTGGAGGGCGAGCGCGAGAAATTGCTGCATATGGAGGAGCAGCTCGGCAAGCGCGTGATCGGGCAGGCCGAGGCCGTGAAGGCCGTCGCGACCGCAGTGCGGCGTTCACGCGCCGGGCTGCAGGATCCCAATCGTCCGCTCGGCTCGTTCCTGTTCCTCGGGCCGACCGGCGTCGGCAAAACCGAGCTGACCAAGGCGCTCGCCGAATTCCTGTTCGACGATTCCTCCGCGATGGTGCGGATCGATATGAGCGAGTTCATGGAGAAGCATTCGGTAGCGCGGCTGCTCGGCGCCCCTCCCGGCTATGTCGGCTATGAGGAAGGCGGCGTGCTGACCGAGGCGGTCCGCCGGCGCCCCTATCAGGTCGTCTTGTTCGACGAAGTCGAGAAAGCGCACAGCGACGTGTTCAACGTCCTGCTCCAAATGCTCGACGACGGGCGGTTGACCGATGGACAAGGCCGCACGGTCGACTTCACCAACACGATCGTGATCCTGACTTCGAACCTCGGCTCGCAATTCCTCACCAACCTGGCCGACGGGCAGAAGGTCGAGGATGTCGAGCCGCAGGTGATGGAAATCGTCCGCGCGCATTTCCGACCCGAATTCCTCAACCGGCTCGACGAGATCATCCTGTTCCACCGGCTCGCCGCCGATCACATGGCGCCGATCGTCGACATCCAGGTCGGACGGGTGGGCAAGCTGCTCGCCGATCGCAAGATCCGGATCGAACTGACCGACGCCGCTCGCGGCTGGCTCGGGCGAGTCGGCTATGATCCGGTCTACGGCGCGCGTCCGCTCAAGCGCGCGGTGCAGCGCTATCTTCAGGATCCGCTCGCCGATCTGATCCTGCGCGGCGACGTCAAGGACGGATCGACGGTGCACATCGATGAGGGCGACGGGGCGCTGAGTCTGCGCGTCGCCTGACGGGCTGACGCATGCCGGGCGGCTTTGCCCTCGGCATGCGTCGTGTCGTCAGCAGCCGGCCTGGCGCTGGCAGGTGTTGGTCTGCGACCGCTCGACATTCTGACGGTCGAGCTGACGCTGCTCGGCCCATTCGGCGCGGGTCATGCAGACCTTGCGCGTCTGGAGGCGACTGCCGAGAACTTCCTCCTTCTTGCACACGACCTCGTTGGGGTCGCGCGGCTTGGGCTTCGATTGCTGTGCCGTCGCCGACGTCGCGATCAGCGAGAGCAAGGATGCCGCGACGATCGCGGCTGCAGCACTTCGGATCATGATACGCTTTCCAAAATCAGGCCGCCCGACAGCGGCAATATGGCCGATTTTGAGCGCGAACCACGGCCGAGTCCAGCGCTCAGAGCGTGTAGCCGAACTTCTCCGCCCATGGCGCAAGCGCAGGCAGCACCGGCTCGAGATGCGCGCGGTAACGATGCCAACGGCCGACGGCACGCTTGTAGATCGGCTCGGTCACCTGCGAATAGCTGGCAGTGGTGATCAGCCCGCGCGATCTGGCGGTGCCGACATGGTCGACCGCCTGCGGGTGCCATTCCAGCCCGAGCCAGTCGAACAAGGGCCGGATCTCGGCCTCGACATTCTCGATCAGGCGTTCGTAGACGATCGGGTGCGCCTCGACCGCGAACAACGCGTTCGCGCGTTCCCAATGGCTGAAGCTCAGATCATAGAGTGCCGCGGCATCCTCCAGCCGCAGGAAGTTCGACATCGCGCGGTTGAGCCGGAAATTGCTCATGAAGCAGCTGAGCAGCACGTCGCAGGGATGGCGCAGCGCGAGGATGAAGCGCGCCTCCGGAAACAGCCGCTTGATCAGCGGCACCTTATGCAAAAACAGCGGCGACTTGTCGACGAGCAACTGCCCCGGCGCCAGCGGCACGAGCTTGGCGACTTCCTCGAAGTAGCGCGCGCGCGCCGCGGCGATCGCATCGGGATCCATCGTGGCCAGCGTGTTCAGACCGCCGATCGCGTCGTCGACCAGGTTAAGCGCCGGCTTTTCCTCGAGCACGGCAACGTCAGGATGCCCCATCAGGATGGTGTCGAGCAAGGTGGTGCCCGAGCGCGGGAACCCGACGAGGAACACTGGCGCGGGCTGATGGGACGGCGGCACGTCGCCGGTCCAGCCGGCTACCCATTCGGGGGTCATCACGGCGAGTTCGCCGCGCAGTTCGCCGCGCAGTTCGGCAGCGCGCTTGAGTGGCTCCGACGGGTCCGCCGCATGCCGCGTCGCGGCCTCCTCGAACCATTGAAATGCTTCATCCGAGCGGCCGAGCCGGTCGAGCAATGTCGCGTGCAGATGCGCGGTGCGTTCGGGCTCGACTTCGGGCGGTACCAGCGCCAATGCTGCCAGTCCTTCCTCGAAACGCTTGGCGCGGCGATGCTCGAGCGCCCGCAGGAAGCTCAGCGTGCCGATGTCCGCGCCGCTCGCCTCGGCCCGTGCGATCAGCGGCGCAAACTCTTCCTCGCGATTGGTGTGCTCGTATTGAATGGCGAGCCCCAGATAGGCGTCGCGCGCGCGCGGATCCACGTCGAGCGCCCGCAGAAAGGCCTGCTCCGCCTTCCCGGTTTCCATCACCAGCCCGTATTCGATGCCGAGCTTGAGCTGCATCCCGGCGTGCGCCGGGTCGCGCTGCACTGCCGCTTCGAGCATCGGCAGTGCTTCTTCGTGCCGTCCGTCGCCCTTCAGCAGGACATAGAGGTCATGCCTGGCGTGCGAATCTTCGGGAAAGCTCTCGGCCGCAGAGCGCAGGACGGCTTCCGCCTCGGCCCGTCTCCCCGCGGATCGCAACGCCGTCGAGAGATTGAGGTGCGTCGGTGCCGCCCGAGGATCGAGCGCGATCGCCTGTTCGAGCGCAGCGATGCTGCCGTCGAAATCGCCCAGCGCGGAGCGGGCATTGCCGAGATTGTTCCAGCTCTCGAAATCCTGCGGAGCGCGCTCGATGACGAACGCGTAGGCTTCGGCCGCCTCGGCGAAGCGATCGAGCGACTGAGCGAGGAACCCGCGATAGCGCGCGACCCGAAGCGTGGAATCGTTGAACGCCAGCTCCGGCGTAGCCACTGCGAGCGCCGCTTCGCGGTCCCCCAGATCGATCAGCACGGCGATCCGGTTGCAGGCGATGGTCGCATCGCCGGGGCGGGCACGATGTGCGCGGCCAAGGTGCCCGGCAGCAGCGGCGAGATCGCCGGCACGCGCCGCGAGCATTCCGAGAAAGGCGTAGAGCGGCGCCGGATCCGAGCTTCCCGGGACGGCTTCCTCTGCGCGCGCACGGGCACCGTCAAGGTCTCCCGCCTGCGCGGCGCGCACCGCGTCGCGAAGCGCATCTGCGGTAATCGGATCGAGCGTCGATGCATTGGCCATTGCCCAGCTATGAACCGGCAGACGCAGCCAGCGCAAGCCAGCGGGCGCGAGACAAAAAAGGGGCGGCCGGCTTGCGCCGACCGCCCCGATTTGTCGTCTTGGTCGAAACTTAGAAGCTCAAGGTCACGCCTGCGAACAGGTAGCGGCCCAGCGCATCATAGGTCCCCGGATAGGTGTTGCCGTTGCAAGGACCGGTCGGGCAGAGGTTCGAACCCGAGCGGTTGGCATTGCCCGAGGTCACCAGCGGCGGCTCGAGGTCGAACAGATTGTTGACGCCGAGACGGAAGGTGTACGATTCGCCGATCGAGAAGGTCGACGTCAGATCGATATAGTTGAACGCCTTGAGGCGCGTGCCGGGGTTGAAGTTGAAGTTCCCCTCAAGGCTCGGCTGATCGGTCGTCGTCTCGGCATGAACGGGGCCGAGGTGACGCCACTGAACCGAAAGGCCGACGCCGCCATCCATCTGCAGCGTCGCGCGCAGCTTGTGCCGCCACTCGGGAAGCGGCGAGCCCGCATCCGTCGTGCCGCCGATGCTGCAGGTCGGACCGTAAAGGCCGGCGCAGTCATACGGCGTCGTCAGGCCGTTATTGACCTTGTAGCTGTCGAGATAGGTGCCGTTCATGTTGAGCGCCAGCCGGCCGAGGCCGAAGAGCTGCATCGAATAGGATGCCCCTACTTCGATGCCCTTGGTCTGCAATTGCCCAACGTTGTTCGGCAGATCGGTGACGAAACCACCCGGCGTGAGCCACAGCGAGCCGGCGGCGTCGCGGTTGATCAATGCGCACGATGCTGGCGTGAACGTCGCTGTCGCATTGTCGGTGCAATCCTGCAGGATCGCGTCCTGGCCGTACGAGCGGATCGCCTGTTCGATCTTGATGTCGAAATAGTCGACCGTCAGCGCGAAGCGCGGCAGGAAGCTGGGCTGGAAGACGACGCCGAGCGTCTTGGTCGTCGCCTTTTCGGGCTGCAGATCCGCGTTGCCGCCGATCAGGCCGTTATACTGGCCGGCCGGATTTCCGGTAATCCCCTGCCCCACCGCGATACCCTGCGCGCGGCAGCCATAGTCCGTTGCTGCGACTGGACGGGGATTGCCATTTGCATCGGTCAGGCTCGCGCACGGATCTTCCGAACCGTTCAGACCGACAGTCGCGGTCGAGAACAGCTCCTGGATGTTCGGCGCACGCACCGCTCGGTTATACGTGCCGCGGAAGCGGATGTCGCTGATCGGCGCGAAGTCGACGCCAACCTTGTAGGTGTCGGTCTTGAGCTCGAGTTCGGTCTTGCGCCACTCGACACCGACGTTGATCCCGACGCCCTCGCTCGCCCAAGGCGTCTGGATGCCGTAGCCGCCCAACTGGCCGGTGAACGAGATGTTCGCTACCTGCTCGGTGGTCTGGCCCTGCTGGAAGCCTGTCGCCGACAGATAGTTCACCGCCGCTGGGCTCACGCCGCCCGGACCGGCGAAGATGTTGTAGGGCACACAGTTCGCGTCGCTGCCGTCGAGCACCGAACGGCAGATCGGCTGGACTCCGGCGACGCGGGGGTCATCGACGATGTCGAGCGCGCGCGTGAGACGCGCCACCGAGAACTCGTTCGAATAGACCTGCGAATACTTGACGCGGCCGAACTGGTAATAAGCGTCATACGACCATTGCTCGCCAAGGTCGCCCTTTGCGCCGATCACACCGCGATAATTGGTGTGCTGGAGATCCGACTGGCGCGGACCGCCTTCGGTGTTCCGCCGCAGCACCTGGAAGAAGGCGCGGTTATAGGGCGCGCCGGTGATCGGATCGAAGAAGGTGAGCGGTGCCGCACCCGGGTTCGGATTGTACTGCGCAGCCGATGCCAGCGGGAAGTTGCCGAGGAAGCCGTTGATCAGGTTGCCCGACGCGCAGGTCACTGCGCGTTGCGCAGCCGAGAGCAGCGGATTGTCGCAATTGACCGTCAGCGTGTTGCCGAAATTGCCCGACGGGGCGATCTGGGCGACCGTGCGGTCGTCCATGAACATGAATTCCAGGTACGGCTTAAACGCTTCATCGACGTCGTAATTGATGAACGCACCGGCCGTGTAGCGCTCGTCTGGGCGCTGGAAATAGTTGGTCGGCGCGAAGTTGAAGCGCGTCGTGGTGTTTTCGAACCCGCCGCCCGGCATGAAGGTGTAGACGGTCGACGAGGCGGTGTTGAGGTTCGGATCGAACAGGATCACCGTGCCGTTGCCCGAAGTCAGCGAGCCGCCGCAATTGGGAGCGCCGCCGCCGGTGTTCTGGATGGTGCACGCGCTGTAATCGCGACGCGACTGGGTGACTGCGTTGACCTTGCGATAGCCAAAATAGGCAGTCGCGTGGCCGCGATCGTCGCCGCCGAAGCTGGTGCCGAACGAGACGGTAGTGTCGATGGTACCGCCGTCAACGACATTGCTCGTCGGATATTCGAAGCCGGTCCGGCCCTCCGCCTGACGTGCGTCGAGGATGCCCGGGGTGAGCTTGTTGCGGTTGCTGTGCTGATAGACGCTATACTGGCTGTCTATCTTGAAGCCTTCGAAATCGGTGTCGATGATGAAGTTGACGACGCCGGCGACGGCGTCGGCGCCATAGGTCGACGATGCGCCGCCGGTCAGCACTTCGACGCGCTTCAGCATCGAGGCGGGGATGATGTTGATGTCGGCAGCCGAGCCGCTGGTCGGGCTCGGATCACCCGGCAGCAGGCGCCGGCCGTTGACGAGGGTCAGCGTACGGCTGGTGCCGAGACCGCGAAGATCGACCGAGGCGGTACCGTCGGCGCCGTTCGACATCGCCGAAGTCTGGCTGGCGAACACAGCCGGCAGCGAGTTGAGCATGTCTTCGACGCGGGTCGTGCCCTGGAGCTTGATGTCCTCGGCGCCGACCACGGTAACAGGCGCCGTGGAGGTGATGTTGGCCTGCGGAATGCGCGAGCCGGTGACGACGATTTCGCCCTGGGGCGTCGCTGCGTCCTCGGTCGCCTGACCTTCAACCGGCCCGGAAACCGGCACTTCGGTCTGCGCGAAAGCCGGCGCGGCGAACAACGTTCCTGCCAGCACGAGCGCCGACAACGCCGTGCCGCCGCGCAAACCGCGTGCGATATTGGTTTTCTTCGTGCTGATCCCTCGCTTAACTTCCGACCGGGTCCCTGGACCGGCGGTCGGCGTGTCTCCCCGCTCCGCATGCCGCGCTGTGCACGTGCAATAATCAGAGCTTGGAGGTGGGATGAAGCGGCGCTTTGCTAGTGTAAAGCAGGCATTGGGCTCGGCCCGCCGCCTTCTTGAAGCGTGTAACCGAAAAGCCACAGAATGGGTTCGAATGTTGCGCGGCAACATCGCCTGGAGCACAAAAATTATGTTGCACCGCACCCGGCGATGCCGCTCAATCCGCCGCCGGCATGGGTCCGGCGACGAGCAGCGGGTCGATCCGCGCGTCGCGCCACTTCAGGCTCCAGTGCAGATGCGGCCCGGTCGCGCGGCCGGTGCGCCCCACCGCACCTACCGGCTGGCCGCGCCGCACCTGTTGGCCGAGCTTCACGTCGATGCGGGAGAGATGCATGAAAGCGGTGTTCAGGCCCATGCCGTGATCGATCATCAGCAAATTGCCCTCCAGCGTAAACGGCGTGGCGGCGGCGAGCACCACAACACCGTCGGCCGGCGCGAGCACGACGGTTCCTGTCGGGCGCGCGATGTCGATCCCCGAATGATAGGCCCCGGGCTCGCCGCGATAGATGCGCTGCGAGCCGAACAGAGTGGAGATGCGACCGGTCACCGGCCACAGGAAGCTCTGACGCCAGCCTTGCGAATCGCTTCGCATCGCGCGCGCGGCATTGATCCGGGCCAGTTCGGCGGGGCGCACCCGATCGAACTCGGTGCGCGGCACCGGATATTTGGGCAGCGTGTTCAGGCGCGAGATGTCCCATGCGCGCGGCGCAATCGCGAGCGTCTGGCGCACTTCGCTGCCATTGGCGAGCCGGGCCGCGAGGACCGCAGTCGGCGTGGCATCGCGATCGAACGCGATCAGGAAGCGGCGATCAGCGGCGATCGCCACGGGCGCACCGTTCAGGCTGAGCAAGGTCGTTCCGCGCGGCGCAGTGCCGGTCGCGAGACCGCCTTGCACCATTTGCCCGACAAGGCCGAAGCGATCCCGCTGGGTCGCGGCCGCCGCGCTTTGCGGGCTCCCGTTGCCCTGCGCATTGGTGCAGAGCAGACCGGTCGCCAGCGCGGCGATCGCGAGCCGCCAACGCTTCATTTGCCGTGCAGCGCCGTGGCCGCATGTTCGGCGGCGGCATAGGGCTCCTGACGCTCGACGCTCCAATAGCGCAGGATGTCGAGCGGAATGCGGTCGCCGCTGACTGCGCAGACGACATGATCGCCGGGCGCGAGAACGCGGAAGCCGTTGGCCATATAGTGCAGCTTCGCGGCGCGGGCGGTGTTGGACATCAGCATGGCGGCGCTTCCTCGTCACGTATCGGGTTCATAGCAGGCTCGGCTGCTCGGGTTTGACGGCAGTGTAGGATTTGCCGGCGGCTCGCTCAACCCGGGCGTCTACCGGGCCGTCCCTGAACTGGAGCGTAATCGCCCCCGCCGCCTGCGCCTCGGCGACGGTGGTGACGACCTTTCCGCTCGCCTTGGCGCCGACGCGGACATAGCCGCGCTCGAGCAGATTGTCCGGATTGACGCTGTCGAGCAGGCGCGAGGCCCCTTCGAAGCGATGCTTCGCAGTGGCGATGAGTTGATCGAGCACCGCCGGCCGCAGCGCCCCGGCATCGCGATCGAGCCGGGCCCGCGCAAGCGTGACGCGGCGCTCGAGCGCGCGATCGAGCCGGCCGGCCAGATCGTCCATCTTCTGGCGCTGGGGGCCGAGCAGCGCGTCACGGCGCGGGAGCACGCGGACCAAAGCCGCGAGCCGCTCGCCGGCGCGCTCGTGATAGCGGCGGACGCAGCGTTCGGTGCGGTGGGCGAGCGTCGCGACGGTGTGGCGCACGTCGGCGAGCACCGGCACCGCGATCTCGGCGGCGGCGGTCGGCGTCGGCGCGCGCAGATCGGCGGCGAAATCGCACAGGCTGGTATCGGTCTCGTGCCCCACCGCGGAGATCACCGGAATGTCGCTGTTGGCGACCGCTCTGACCGCTATCTCTTCGTTGAACGCCCACAAATCCTCGATCGAGCCGCCGCCGCGCGCGACGATCAGCAGGTCGGGACGGCGGATCGGGCCGTCCTCGGGCAGCGCGTTGAAGCCCTGCACTGCCGCCGCGACCTCGGCGGCCGCCCCCTCCCCCTGCACCTTGACCGGCCAGACGAGGACGTGGCTCGGGAAACGATCGCCGAGCCGGTGGAGGATGTCGCGGATCACGGCGCCGGTGGGCGAAGTCACCACCCCGATCGTCCGCGGCATATGCGGCAACGGCTTCTTGCGCGCGGCGTCGAACAGTCCCTCGCCGGCCAGCTTCGCCTTCAATTTCTCGAACAGCGCCATCAGCGCGCCTTCGCCGGCAAGCTCCATCCGCTCGATGACGATCTGATATTTGGAGCGGCCCGGATAAATGGTGAGCTTGCCCGTCGCGATCACTTCGATCCCGTCCTGCGCCGCGAAGGGCAGAGCCGCGGCCGCGCCGCGCCAGATCACGCCGTCGATCACGGCATCGGCGTCCTTGAGGCACAGATAGGCATGGCCCGAGGCGGCGCGCTTCCACCCCGAAATCTCGCCGCGCAGCCGGACATGGCCGAACTCGCCCTCGACCATCCGCTTGAGCGCCGAGGAGAGCTCGCTGACGCTCATGGCAGGCGCGTTGTCCCCCGGCATTTGCTCGGCTACCAGCCGGCCGGATGACGTATCGGAAAAGGGGTCGGGCATGAACGTCCTGTTGCTGGGTTCGGGAGGCCGCGAGCATGCGCTCGCATGGAAACTGGCGCAATCGCCGCTCCTCACGAAGCTCTACGCCGCGCCGGGCAATCCGGGAATAGCCGAGCATGCCGAGCTGGCCGAACTCGCGCTTTCGGATCACCGCGCGGTGATCGATTTCTGCCTGCGCCACTCGATAGGCTTCGTGGTGATCGGGCCAGAGGCGCCTCTGGTCGAGGGGCTCGGCGACAATCTGCGTACCATGGGGATCCCCGTGTTCGGCCCCAACAAGGCCGCGGCGCAGCTCGAAGGGTCGAAGGGCTTCACCAAGGATCTGTGCGCGCGCGAGAACATCCCGACCGCGGGCTATGTCCGGGTCGAGAGCCGCGATGGCGGGCTGGCGGCGCTCGGCGATTTCACGTTGCCGGTGGTGGTCAAGGCCGATGGGCTCGCCGCGGGCAAGGGCGTGACGGTGGCGATGACTCGCGAGGAGGCCGAAGAGGCGATCCGGGGGATCTTCGCAGTGCCCGGCGGCAGCGCAGTGATCGAGGAGTTCCTCGAAGGCGAGGAAGCCAGCCTGTTCGTGCTGACCGACGGCACCACTTTGCTGCCATTCGGATCCGCGCAGGACCATAAACGCCTCGGCGAGAGCGACATCGGGCCCAACACCGGCGGCATGGGCGCCTACAGCCCCGCCCCGGTGCTCACCCCGGAGCTCGAGCGGCGTGCGATCGACACGATCGTCCGTCCGACGGTCGAGGCACTGGCGCGGATGGGGACACCCTATTCGGGGGTGCTCTACGCGGGGCTGATGCTGACGGCAGAGGGGCCGAAGCTGATCGAGTATAATGCCCGCTTCGGCGATCCCGAATGCCAGGTGCTTATGCTGCGCTTCGAAGACGATTTGCTGGAGCTGATGGTCGCGACGGCGAAAAGCGAGCTTGCCGGCCGGGCGGACCCCGCTTTCTCGGCGGACACGGCGCTGACCGTGGTGATGGCGGCGAACGGCTATCCCGGCACGCCCGAGGCCGGCGGCGCCATCCGCGGAATCGGCGCGGCCGAGGCGACCGGTGCGAAGGTGTTCCATGCCGGCACCCGCAAGCAGGGCGATACGCTGGTGGCGAGCGGCGGGCGCGTGCTGACGGTGACGGCGCAGGGGAATTCGGTGCGCGCAGCGCAGGCGGCGGCCTATCGCGCGGTGGACGCGATCGACTTCGCCACCGGCTTTTGCCGCCGCGACATCGGCTGGCGGGAGGTGGCGCGCGAGGGCGCGGCCGGCTAGCAGCTCAAGCGAGCCGGCATTCTCCCGGCTTGATCCCGTCGAGCGTCCAGTCGCCGATGCTCCATCGCACCAGTCGCAAGGTCGGGTGGCCGATCGCGGCGGTCATCCGGCGCACCTGCCGGTTTCGCCCTTCGCGTATCGTCAGCCTGAGCCAGCAATCGGGCACCGTCTTGCGGAAGCGCACCGGCGGATCGCGCGGCCAGAGCGCGGGAGCGGCGATGCGCTCGGCCTCGGCCGGGCGAGTCATGCCGTCCTTCAGCCGGACGCCGTGCCGCAGCGCCGCGAGGCCGGTCTCGGTCACCTCGCCCTCGACCTGCACGAGATAGGATTTGGGCAGCTTGAACTTCGGATCGGCGATCCGCGCCTGCACCCGGCCATCGTCGGTGAGCAGCAGCAGGCCCTCGCTGTCGAGATCGAGCCTTCCCGCCGGATAAACCTCCGGCATCTTGATGAAGTCCGCCAAGGTAGGCCGCTTCGGCCCCGCGCTCTCGTCAGTGAATTGACACAGCACGCCATAGGGCTTGTTGAACAGGACCAACGTCATCGGCGGCGCAGCCTTGCGAGCGCGATCCCGGCGAGATTTTGCGACCGCTTGATATGGCGCACCCGCGGTCGGCCTGCGGCGGACGCCAACGCGCGAAACCGCTCGAGATGGCGAATATCGACGCCGCGACATTTCACCGTGCCATTGGCCTTCGCAACCACATCGGCGGTATCGCCGATCAGGACGAAGTCCGCGGCATCGAGCGATCGGGCGATCGTCAGCGCCTGAATCAAGGCGAGCCACTCGGCATCGCTGCTCGTTCCGTTGCCAAGATCGCGCAGGATGGTCGTCCGCCCCCCCGCGACGACTGCGATCTCGATCGCCCCCGGATTGGGACGGCAGCCGCCATCGAAGAAGATTTTCAGGCGTGACGGCATCCGGATGCCTTTATCCAGCGCACGGGCGAGCGCAACCGACCGGGCGGAATCCTGTCCTCCGCCCGAACCTGCCCGCTGATTGGCGCGAAACCGTTACCGCCCCCTAGCGGACGCTCGCACCGGCGGTTAGCTTGGCCAATGCTCGAACTTGATGATCCACGTTGGTCGACCTTAACGCATGCGTACGGAAGTGCTGCCGACACTCCAGAACTAATTCGTCAGCTCGCGCATGCGCCGGGGCCGGCGGGCGACCATGAAAAGGAACCGTGGTTCACCCTCTGGTCAAGCCTATGCCATCAAGGCGATGTATTCGACGCCTCTTACGCGGCCGTGCCGCATATCGTAAAAATTGCCTTCTCCGCGATGGAACCCGTCGATTTCAGCTTCTTTCAGCTACCCGCGGCAATCGAAATCGCTCGAAACAATGGGCGTGGGCCGCAAGTCCCGGCGCACACCGATACGGCCTATACGCAAGCCCTATCTCGCCTGAACGAGTGCGTCGCAGTGCATCGGCACGAAGATTGGGACGAACCCATGCTCCTGTCCGCGCTATCGGCGCAGGCCGTAGCCAAGGGTCACCATAGAGTCGCTGAGGCGATCATGAACCTCGACGACGATCTCATAGGAAGGATCGTTGATCTCAATCTCGGCGAGGTAGAGTGACGAGCGCTCTCCACCCTCAGCCGACGATGCTCCGCGCCACGGCTTCGGCGACCTTGATCCCGTCCACCGAGGCGGAGAGGATGCCGCCAGCATAGCCCGCCCCCTCACCGGCGGGGAACAGCCCCGCGGTGTTCAGGCTCTGAAAGTCGTCGCCGCGGGTGAAGCGCACCGGCGACGAGGTGCGCGTCTCGACGCCGGTCATCACCACGTCGGGATGATCATAGCCCGGGATCTGACGGCCAAAGACCGGCAGTGCCTCGCGCATCGCCGCCACTGCGAAATCGGGCAGGCACTGCGCGAGGTCGGTCGGGTGCACGCCCGGGCGGTAGGACGGGACGACGCTGCCCAGGCTTTCCGACGGCCGTCCGGCGAGGAAATCGCCGAGCCGCTGGGCGGGCGCCTTGTAGCTCGACCCGCCGGCGACATAAGCGGCGGATTCCCAATGGCGTTGCAGCGCAATGCCGGCGAGCGGATCGCCGGGATAATCACGCGCCGGATCGATCGCGACCACCAGGCCCGAATTGGCGTTACGCTCGTTGCGCGAATATTGGCTCATGCCGTTGGTCGCGACGCGGCCTTCCTCCGACGTCGCCGCGACCACCGTGCCGCCCGGGCACATGCAGAAGCTGTAGACCGTGCGGCCGTTCTTGCAGTGATGCGAGATATGATATTCGGCGGCGCCGAGGATCGAATTGCCGGCATCGGCGCCGAAGCGGGCCTTGTCGATCCACGATTGCGGGTGCTCGATCCGCACCCCGATCGCGAAAGGCTTGGCCTCGACATATACCCCCGCTGCGTGAAGCATCGCGAAGGTGTCGCGCGCGCTGTGCCCGATCGCCAGCACGACATGATCGGCCTCGAGCGTGTCGCCGGTGTGGAGGTGGAGGCCGCGGACCCGGCGCTTGCCCTCGGCGTCGGTCGCGATGTCGAGCCCGTCGACGCGGGTGGAGAAGCGATATTCGCCGCCCAATTGCTCGATCGTCTCGCGCATGCTCTCGACCATCGTCACGAGGCGGAAGGTGCCGATATGCGGATGCGCCTCGGTGAGGATCTCGGGCGGGGCGCCGGCCTTGACGAACTCCGTGAGCACCTTGCGGTCGAGATGGCGCGAATCCTTGATCCGGCTGTAGAGCTTGCCGTCGGAAAAGGTGCCCGCGCCGCCCTCGCCGAACTGGACGTTGCTTTCGGGATTGAGCACGCTGCGCCGCCACAGCCCCCAGGTATCCTTGGTCCGTTCGCGCACGACCTTGCCGCGATCGAGGATGATCGGGCGGAACCCCATCTGGGCGAGGATCAGCCCGGCGAACAATCCGCACGGCCCCGCGCCGATCACCACCGGGCGCAGCGAGACGCCGCTCTCGGGCGCCTTCGCCACGAACTGATAGCGGGTGTCGGGCGTGCGCTGGACGCCCCGATCCTTGCGGAAGCGGGCGAGCACCGCCGCCTCGTCCCTGACGTTCACGTCGACCGAATAGACAAGCTGGATGTCGGTCTTGTCGCGCGCATCACTGGCGCGGCGCGCGATGACATGGCGGACGAGCTCGCGCGGCGTGATGCGCAGCCGCCGGCAAATCGCGGCGGGCAGCGCCTCCTCCGGATGGTGGAGCGGCAGCGTCAGTTCGGTGATGCGCAACATCAGGGCGCCTTAGCGAGTGGCGGGGCCCGGCGCCACCGAGGCACGGCTTGGGCAAAGGCGCCTCAGGCGCGCAGGGCCCCGCCCGCGATCAGTTTTTTGGAAAGCGCCTGCCAGTCGAAACCCCAGCGGACCGGGTCTTCCTCACCGACGATATGGTCGCTGCCGCCCGAGCCGGACAAAAAGACGTCCTCCAGCGTGAGCGGGGCGCGGCCGAGCGCGCAGTGGAAGATGCGGACCTTGCTCCGCGTCTCTTTCGCGCCGTCGGGCAGCACGATACCGAGGCGATTCGAACGCATCCGGACCAGCAGGCCCGGAGGAACGACCCCGATGCTGCGGAAGAATTTGAACAGCAGCTCGCGATCGAAATGCCCTTCCCAGCCGTACATCTCGGTCGCGGTGCGCAGCGGCGTCCAGCCTTGCTTGTAGGCCCGGTCCGAAGTGAGCGCGTCATAGACGTCGCAGATCGCGCCCATCCGCGCGGCGAGACTGATCGCGTTCCCCTTGAGGCCAAAGGGATAGCCCGAGCCGTCGATCTTTTCGTGATGGAGCAGGCTGACGTCGAGCACTTCCTGGGTGATGCCCTCGCCCTTTTCGAGCATGGCGTGGCCCTGTTGCGGGTGCGCGCGGATCAGCGCGAACTCGGCTTCGTTGAGGCGGCCGGGCTTGTTGAGGATCGTGTCGGGGACACTCATCTTGCCGACATCGTGGAGCAGGCCGGCGAGACCCATCGACCGCACGGTCGGCTCTCCGAGGGCAAGCTGTCGCGCGAGATTGACCATCAGCGCGCAGACCGAAACCGAATGGAGATAGGTATATTCGTCCTTCGACTTGAGCCGCGCCATGTCGATGAACATCGCGGGGTTGCGATCGACGGCGTTCGATATGTCCTCGGCCACCGAAGTCGCAGCCTCGGCATCGATCGGCCGACCCGACCGGGCGCCGTCGTAGATGCCCTTCACGACCCGCTTCGCCTGCGCAATCGTCTTCTTCGCACACTCGCGATCGGCTTTGGCGGTGTCGCGGGGTACGACCGGCACGGTCGCCGGAGGTGCGGGACGAAGTGATGCGCGGGGGCGGAGCCTGGCGCGGGCACGGATGGCGCAAGGCCGCGCTCGACATCGATCACCACCGCCGACACCTCGCTGGCGAGCACGGCGGCGAGATCTTCCGGCCGCTCGAGCAGGAAGCGTGTGCGCCAGAAGGGATGGCTGAACCACGAGCCGTCGAACCCGTGGATGTACATCCCCATCTTCACCTGGCTGGGCGGTATCCGTCGCAGCAAGTCGGGCCTCGGCAAAATCTTCCCCGCAGCCGGGCTACCATGCGCCAGGTTACGCAGAACTTAAGGTGCGCGATTTGTCTGAGAGTTCCGCGCAACCATCAGGGCTGCCTCTTTGACCTTGGCCCAGGCGAGCCGAGTGCGCTCCCCTCCCGCTTGCGGGAGGGGAATTGCCCATTCGTCCGTCAGCCGGCGGCGCGATTCGCCGATTCGTGCGCCAGCTTCTTAAGATCGGCTTCGGCGCGCGCGCCGTAATGCTGGATGATCTCGGCGGCGCAGATCGCGCCGAGTCGCAGCGACTCCTCGAGCCCCCGGCCCTGTGCCTGGCCGAACAGGAAGCCGGCGGCGAACATGTCGCCGGCGCCGGTGGTGTCGACCAGCCTGGCGATCGGCTCGGCAGGGACTTCGACGCGCTCCGAACCCTGCAGCGCCATTGCGCCCTGCTCGCTGCGCGTGACGACGAGCAGCGGCACCTTTCCGTGAATGTGCTGGACCGCCGACTCGAAATCCTCAAGTTCGCACAATGCGAGCAGCTCGCTCTCGTTGGCGAACAGGATGTCGATCAGGCCATCCTCGATCAACTTGCGGAAGTCATCGCCGTGGCGCGAGATGCAGAACACGTCGGACAGGGTGAAAGCCACCTTGCGCCCGTTGGCGCGGGCGATGTCGATCGCCTTGCGCATCGCTGCGCGCGGCTCTTCGGGATCCCACAGATAGCCTTCGAGATAGAGGATCGCGCCGCCGGCGATCAGTTGTTCGTCGAGCGCGGCGGCGGGCAGGAATTGCGACGCCCCGAGGAAGGTGTTCATCGTGCGCTGGCCGTCGGGCGTGACGAAGATCAGGCAGCGCGCGGTGGTCGGCTGGCCGGCACGCACCGCGGTGTCGAAGTCGACGCCGGCGGCGCGGATGTCGTGTGCGAATACGGTGCCGAGCTGGTCGTCGGCGACCTGGCCAATGAACGCGCACTTGCCGCCGAGTGCCGCGATCCCCGCGACGGTGTTCGCCGCCGAGCCGCCCGAAACTTCGCGGCCGGGCCCCATCTTCGCATAAAGCGTGTCGGCCTCTTCGGGCGAGAACATCAGCTGCATCGACCCCTTGGCGACGCCGATCTCCTCGATGAAGCTGTCTTCGGCCTGGGCGAGGATGTCGACGATAGCGTTGCCGATCGCGACGACGTCATGCGTAATGGTCAAGGTGGAAAGCTCCGACAGGGTTGCGCGGACGCCCTAGTGGGGGCCAAAGCATAGCGCAATGATCCACGGTCTTCTCCTCGCGCTCGGCCAATTGTTCGACCGGCAGATTTTGCGTGTGCTGGTCAAGTCGCTGGCGCTGACCCTGCTGCTCTTCGTCGGGTTTGGATTCGGCCTCTGGGTCGCGATGGACCGGCTGGCGGGCTTCGCGAACGAATGGATGGGGCTCGGCAGCAATGCGGGCGTGCTCGCCGATGTCGCGACCCTGCTACTGCTCGCGCTCGGCTGGTGGCTGCTGTTCCGCGCGGTCGCAGTGGCAGTGGTGGGAATCTTCGCGGATGAAGTCGTCGCCGCGGTTGAGGCGAAACACTATCCGCACGCCCATGCCGCCGCGCGCGACGTGCCGTTGGGGCGATCGATCACGATGGGCGTGGGCTCCGCGGTGCGGACGATCGGCTATAATTTGCTGCTCTCACCGCTATACCTGATACTGCTCATCACCGGGGTCGGCACCGCGCTCGCTTTCTTCGCGGTCAATGCGTGGCTCCTCGGGCGAGATCTTGGCGACATGGTCGCGGCGCGGCATATGCCCTATGCGCAGTTGGCCGAGTGGCGGCAGGGCACCCGGCTCCGCCGCTTCGCGCTGGGGGCGATCGGCACGGGCTTGTTCCTCGTGCCTTTGGTCAATCTGCTGGCGCCGGTGCTCGGCGCGGCGCTGGCGACGCATGCATTCCACCGCGGGAGAGGTACATGAGGTTCTGGGTATTGGCGGGCGGGCTGCTGCTATCGGGATGCGGTGGCGAGATCGTCCCCGCCGCGCGGCCGGCAGCCTATGTCGCCGTGCCGAGCGCGGCGCCCGCCCCGACGAGCGCCGTCGCCGTCGCCGTGAAGGGGCAGACCGCGCCGCGTCTGATCGCGCAGTTCGGCCCGCCCGCGCTGGATGCCAGCGAAGGACCGGCGCGCAAGCTCCAGTTCGCCGGGCCGATCTGCGTGCTCGACGCCTATCTCTATCCCGCGAAAGGGCGCGGCGAGCCGGTGGTGACGTATCTCGACACGCGCCAGCGCGACGGCGGCCCGATCGACCAGGCGAGCTGCGTCGCAGCATTGGCGCTACGGCAGCCGGCGGGCCGCTAAATCAATCCTCTCCCCTGAGGGGGAGGGGCTTTGAAGCCGCGCCAGCGCCCATTCGGCTGCCTCGCGGATCGTCTCGTCGGGATCGCCCAGCAATGCGCGGACCGGCGGCACCAACGCCGCACTGCCACTGTTCCCTGCCGCGACCAGGCAATTGCGGACCATGCGGTCGCGGCCGATGCGCTTGATCGGCGAACCGGCGAAGACTTCACGGAAACCCGCATCGTCGAGCGCCAACAGGTCCGCCAGCGCCGGCGCGGTGAGCTCGGCGCGCGGCGCAAAGGCCAGGTTCGCCTGCGCCGCGGCGGCGAACTTGTTCCACGGGCAGACCGCGAGGCAATCGTCGCAGCCATAGATGCGGTTGCCCAAATTCTCGCGGAATTCGAGCGGGATCGGCCCCTTGTGCTCGATCGTCAGATACGAAATGCAGCGCCGCGCATCGAGGCGATAGGGCGCGGGAAAGGCATTGGTCGGGCATGCCGTCTGGCACGCGTCGCAGCTGCCGCAGGTGCTATGCTGGGCGCGGTCGGGCGCGAGATCGAGCGTGGTGTAGATCGCGCCGAGGAACAGCCAGCTGCCATGGCTGCGGCTGACGAGATTGGTGTGTTTGCCCTGCCAGCCGAGCCCCGCGGCTTCGGACAGCGGCTTCTCCATCACCGGCGCGGTATCGACGAAGACCTTGACGTCCGCGCCCGGCGCCGCGCCGACCAGCCAGCGCGCCAGCTCCTTCAATTTGCGCTTGATCAAGTCGTGATAGTCGGCGCCCTGCGCATAGACCGAGATCCGGCCGATCTCGCCTTCGCCCGCCAGCGCGAGCGGATCGACCGCAGGCGCGTAGCTCATGCCGAGCGCGATCACGCTGCGCACCTCGGACCAGAGCGCGGCGGGGCTCTCCCGGTGGTGCGCGCGCTCCTCCATCCAGATCATCGAGCCGTGTGCGCCTTCGGCCAGCCATTGGCGCAGGCGCACACCCGCGGCCGGCGCCGCGTCGGCACGCGCGACCCCGCAGGCGGCAAAGCCGATTTCGGCCGCCTTCTCCTGGATCCTTTGTTCGAGTGGCTTGTCTTGGCGCACGCGGACCCGCTACCACGAAGCGCAACGGAGGACATTAGTTTGAGCAGCGATCTGGCGGTGAGCGCCACCGGCCTCGTCAAGCGTTTCGGCGACCGGCGGGCAGTCGACGGCGTCAGCATCGCGGTTCCCAGGGGGCTGATCTACGGCGTGCTCGGCCCCAATGGCGCCGGCAAGACCACGACGTTGCGCATGCTGCTCGGGATCATCGAGCCGGACGAAGGCGAACGCATGCTGCTCGGGCACGATGCGCCGCGCGATGCGAGCGACCGCGTCGGTTATCTGCCCGAAGAGCGCGGGCTCTATCCCAATATGAAGTGCCGCGAGGCGATCGCCTTCATGGGCGCGCTGCGCGGGTTGCCGTGGCGCGTCGGGCGCAAACGCGCCGGCGAACTGCTCGAAGCCGCCGGGCTTGGCCACGCTGCCGACGACAAGATCCGCAAGCTCTCCAAAGGCATGGCGCAGCTTGTCCAATTGCTCGGATCGGTGGTGCACGAACCCGAATTGCTCGTTCTCGACGAGCCTTTCTCTGGCCTCGACCCCGTCAATCAGGAACGGCTGGAAAAGCTGATCCGGGCGCAGCGCGACCGCGGCGCGACGATCCTGTTCTCGACCCATGTGATGGCCCATGCCGAACGGCTGTGCGACTATCTGTCGATCATCGCCGGGGGCGTGGTGAAGTTCGAAGGAACGGTGGACGAGGCCCGCGCACTGCTGCCGCTCAAGGCGCATTACACCCCGCACCACCATGCCGAGACCGCCGGCGCGCTGCTGCCGCCCGACGCCGAGCGCAAGAACGGGAGCTGGCGCTTCACCGTGCCCCCGGAGGGGATCGAGGCATTGCTCGTCCGGCTGATCGATGCGGGCTACGGGATTTCGGGGCTGTCGATCGAGCGGCCGGGGCTGCACGATGCGTTCGTCAAGATCGTCGGCGCCGAAGCGCTGGAGCAAGCGGCATGAAATTCTCCCGCATGCTCCGCCAGGCGCTCACCGTCGCGCGCCGCGACTTCACGGCGACGGTGATGACGCCTACCTTCCTGCTCTTCCTGCTGAGCCCCTTGCTGATGATCGGCTTCGCGCTGGTCGGCAGTATGACTGCGTCGAGCGCGGCGGGGGGCAGTGCGGAACGCGAACGCGTCGTGATCGTCGCAGCGCCCGGCAGGGCCGGCGCGATCGCCGCCGCAGACAAACAGCTGCGCAAGCTCGTCGCCGGGCCGAGGTCGTGGACGACGCTGCAGATCGAAGGCGCAGGCGACCACGTTGCGGCACAAGCGCAGGCACTGCTCGACAGCAGCCAACATGACGTGACCGCGGTGCTCTACGGACCGCTCGAACGGCCAATCATCCTGCGGCGACCGGCACGCGACCCGGACGCCAATTATCTCGCCCAGTTGGCCGAGCATACGCTGCGCGCCGAACGGAGCGGCGGCGCGCAGTTGAGTCGCGCCGAGATCAAGGTCGTCGGCGCTGGACAGGCGACGAGCGGGGGGCGGAGCCAGACTGCGTTTTTCGCCGCGCTGGGCATCTTCTTCCTGACGCTGATGCTCTCTGGCCAGGCGGTCGGCGCGATGGCCGAGGAACGGTCGAACAAGGTGATCGAAGTGCTCGCCGCCGCCATTCCGCTCGAGAGCGTGTTCTTTGGCAAGCTACTCGGCGCGTTCGGATCGGCCCTGCTGTTCGTGTGCTTCTGGGGCACGCTCTTCGCCAATTTGCCGCGCTTCCTGCCGCCCGCCGTCGCCGACGGGTTGAGCAACCTCAACGTCGCGATCGGACCGATCTTTCCTCTGCTGTTCGTCGTCTATTTCACCATGGCATACATGCTGCAGAGCGCGGTGTTCCTCGGCGCCGGCGCGCTTGCGGGCACCCAGCGCGAGATCCAGATGCTGTCGCTGCCGATCACCATTTTCCAGTTCGCGATGTTCGGCTTTGCCTCTTATGCCGCCGGCCACCCCGATGACTGGCTGGCGCGCGCGGCGGAGATCTTCCCGTTCAGCTCGCCACTGGCAATGGCGGCGCACGCGGCGAATTCGCCCGCTTTGTGGCCGCACGCGCTGGCGCTCGCCTGGCAAATGCTGTGGGTCGCGATCACCGTCACCGTGGCGGCACGGCTGTTCCGCCGCGGGGTACTCCAATCGGGCAGCCCGAAGCGGAGCAAACGCGGGGAACGCCGCGCTATTGACACAACTGTCAGTTAAGGTTCTCCTCTTCCCAAAGCAGGAGAGGCAGAATGGCGACGCTGGCAACCGAGTCGATTTCGGGGGACGCAGTCGATCCGCTCGATATGAGCCGTCCCGAGCTCTATCGCGACGACGTCTGGCAGGCGCCGTTCCGCGAGCTGCGCGAGAAGGCACCGGTATATTATACCGAGCATAGCAGCTTCGGGCCCTATTGGTCGGTCTCGTCGTACAAGCCGATCGTCCAGGTCGAATCGCTGCCCGATCTCTATTCCTCCGAAGCCGGCGGGATCACTATCGCCGACCTGAAGGAAGGCGACATCAAGATGCCGATGTTCATTGCGATGGACCGGCCCAAACATACCGGCCAGCGGCGGACCGTCGCCCCGGCGTTCACGCCTTCGGAAATGGTGCGGATGAACGAGAATATCCGGACCCGCAGTGCCGAGATTCTCGATTCGCTCCCGGTCGGGCAGGAATTCGACTGGGTCGATACCGTGTCGATCGAGCTGACCACCCAGATGCTGGCGATCCTGTTCGACTTCCCATGGGAGGAGCGACGGCTGCTGACCTATTGGTCCGATTGGGCAGGCGACATCGAAATCGCCAAGGATCCGGTGCGCAAGGAGGAGCGACGGACCATCCTGTTCGAATGCGCCGCCTATTTCGGCAATCTGTGGCAGGGCAAGATCGGCAAGGAGCCCACTCCCGATCTGATATCGATGATGATCCATTCGGATGCGATGGCGCACATGGATCAGATGGAGTTCCTCGGGAATCTGATCCTGCTGATCGTCGGCGGCAACGACACGACGCGCAATTCGATGAGCGCCTACGCCTGGGGGCTCGAGCAATTCCCCGACGAGCGCGCGAAGCTCGAGGCCAATCCGGGGCTGATCCCCAACGCGGTGCAGGAGATCATCCGCTGGCAGACCCCGCTCGCCCACATGCGCCGCACCGCGACGCAGGACAGCGAACTGGAAGGGCAACAGATCCGGGCGGGCGACAAACTGGCGCTCTGGTATCTCTCGGCCAATCGCGACGAGAGCGTCTTCCCCAATGCCGACAAGATCATCGTCGACCGCGAGAATGCCCGGCGGCATCTCGCATTCGGCCACGGCATCCATCGCTGCGTCGGCGCGCGGCTCGCCGAGCTGCAGATCGGGATATTGCTCGAGGAGATGGCCAAGCGCCGGCTGCGGGTGAACGTGCTGCGCGAGCCGGAGCGGGTCGCCGCATGCTTTGTGCACGGATATAAGAAGATGCCGGTGGAATTGAGCAGGTATTGACTAACGCCTTCTCCCCTTGTGGGAGAAGGAAGGGGCCCGCGCCGAAGGCGTGGGAAGGATGAGGGGGCCGCCTGGTGAGGCACACACACCCTCACCCTTCCGCCGACTTCGTCGGCTCCCTCCCTCTCCCACAAGGGGAGAGGGAAGCGGTTGGAACTGGGCCACAGGCTTCCCACATCTCTGCCATGCAAACCGATCGCCGCACGCTTCTCACTGTCGCCGCACTCGGCGCCGCCACCGCCGCTTGCGGCGGCGTGCCCGCGGAAGCGGCACAGCGCTTTGCCTTCACCCTCACCGATGCCGAGTGGAAGAAGCGGCTGAGTCCCGCCGCCTATCGCACGCTGCGCCAGGGCGCGACCGAGTTTGCGGGAACCAGCCCGCTCAACAAGGAGCATCGCGCCGGGGTGTTCGCTTGCGCGGGATGCGGGCTGCCGCTGTTCTCCTCGTCGACCAAATTCGACAGCGGAACGGGGTGGCCGAGCTTCTACAGGGCATTGCCCAATGCGGTGATTACCAAGAGCGATCGCTCGCTGGGAATGGCGCGCGTCGAAGCGCTGTGCCGGCGCTGCGGCGGTCATCTCGGCCACGTCTTCGATGATGGACCGCGGCCGACCGGCAAGCGCTACTGCATGAATGGCGTGGCGCTGGCGTTCACACCGAAAGCCTGAGTTCAGTGCTCCTGCTTCTGCAGGAGCGCCAAACTCAGTTGATGCCGGCTTCGGGCTGCAGATCGCTGAGGTCGAGGGTCAGCGAAGCGACCAGCACCTTGTCGGCCTTGTTAGCCATTTGCGGTGCTTGGAATGCGTCATCGTCGGCGCCGTCGGAATAGATGAAGCCGTTGATCGGATAGCTCGAGGTGCCGAGCCCGCCGAGCGGGGCGAACCACACGCGGACTTCGCTCCAGTCGCCCGCCGCCGACACGTCGACTGCGCGGACGTCGCGCTCGATGCCGCCGCGGCGCGACCAATTGGCGTGGCTGAGCAGCACTTCACGGTCGCTGACGATCTGCGAGACCATGGCGACATGGCCGAACCGGTTCTTCGCGGTCTTCTTGAACGACATCACCGCGCCGACCCTGGGGGTGTTGCCGCGCTCATAGCGACCGGCGGCCTGACCCCACCAGGTCCAGGCATTGCCGTGGATCTTCACGCCGGAGATCTGACGCGCATAGGGGACGCACTGCAGGAAGGCGCTCTTCGCCTGGGCGGGCACGGCAGTCATCAGGGCGCACGACACCACCAGCGCAAAACGCGCTGCGAAAACACGGAAATTCATTGGACCCCCCGGTCAGGAAGCGGTTGAGAGTTGCTAACCTGATCATAGGACGACGGTACACCCCCTCGGCGCGCCGATCCGACGAAGCGTTGCGGCGAACCGACGGGCCGAAGGAACGACCCCGAGAACGGCGGAAATCAGCGGGTTTTACGTAGGTACGGAGGTTTAGAATCTCTTAATTTCGCCAGCGTTTGAAGGTCCGGATCCGCCCGTGACGGGAGTCCGTCGGGTTGCGGAACGCGGGATGCGCCGCGCAGTTTTGTTGCGCCAAGGCATCAGTCTAGGTGTTTTCCACGATGCCGAAACTCGGCTCATCGCAAGCGATGTTGCGCCGCAACACCTTTTCGATTCCTATAATGAATGGGAGCCAACGGCTGATTAAGCGGCGCGTTAACCATTCTGCCGCATGATCACCGCTGGGGATGAGTGGGGTGGGAGTATTAGGTGATGGCATCGAGAATGAAGCCGGCCGAGGGCGCCATGACGCTGGCCGAAATGAAGGAATTTGCAGGGTTCACTGCAGCGACGCAGCGCTATGTGCGCCGTGCGCTCGACATCGGGCTCGAACGCGAGGACGCGATGGAGCGCTGGTCGCGCGATGTGGTCGAAGCCGCGAGCATCCGCGCCCAGGCGCGCATGTACGAGCGCATCCCCGAGCTGCGCGCGCTGATGCCCGACGATAGCGACCTCGCCGCGGTTGAGCCGTTCATGGCACCGCTGGTCACCGTTTCGGCGTTCGATCTCGGCCAAGGGCGTCTGACCAGCTTCTCGGCCTATCGCTTCCTCTATGAGCGGCTGGTCGGCGCCGAGGTGCGTCCGTGGCTGCCCGCCGCCTTCTGCGCGGCAGCGGCGCTGCCGCACCTCCATCCGGATCTGCGGCGCAAGCTGCTCCAGTCGATCAGCGAAGCCGCGGCGACCGCCTCGGGCTGGTCGAACCGTCAGCCGGCCTTCTTCCCGCAATGGGTGGAAAAGGTCGACGCCGCGGCGCTGCCTAACTAACTTCGAACGGGTCTGTCCTCACCGGCAGGCCCGCCACCCCATTTCTCCGCGTGTCGCCTGATCGAGGTGCAAGTGATCGCGGTGCGCCGCATTGTAATCGGGCGAAAGCACCGTCGAGAACAATTTGCACCCGCCGGTGCGCACCTCGCGCAGAAACGCGGCCTTTTCTCCACCCTTGTCCCAATCGCCGAGCACGCTGATGTGGGTACCGTCGGAAAGCCGGAAGCCCGCCACGTCGATCGCGTCGGCGGTGGCATGCTCGCTCCAGTCGCCCGCGCTGCGGCCGTAGAGACGGCGGCAGGAATAGCTGCCGAGATGCTCGACTCGCTCGACCCGCGCGCCGAAATGTTTCTGCGCGGCGGGCTGAAGGACGTTCCATTCCCACATCGCGAGGCCGGCGGCGACCGGGCAAGAGACGCCCAGCCGCGCGGGACTGAAGCCGATTCGCTGCGCGCCGCCGGGGGCGAAGCGCAAGCCGTCGACATAGCCGCATCGCTCGCCCGATTTGACCGTCGGCAGGATCGTGTAGCGCACCCCCGCCGACTGGAGCAGCGCCCGGCATTCGGCGAAATTGTCGGTCAGTCCGGCGAGCTTGCGGCCGGTGAAGGCGCCGATCGGCTGGCCGAGGTCGAGCCGGGTCCAGGGCAGATCCTGCGGGCGATTGCGGACGGTCGCGTAGATCGCGAAAAAGACGAGGAGCAGCACAGCGAAGATCACGACGGCGAGGATCGCCTGACGGAGCGTTTTCATGCGCGGATTGCCCGCGCCAGCGGCTCCTCGGTGACCGGATAGCCGAGATCGTCGGGGATGCAGAGATGCGCGCCGTCGTCGCGCGTCTCGATCCACGGCGTGATCGTGCGCACCGGAAGCGCGCGCGTAGCGGCGACAGCATCGGCGAAGCTGGCGAAAAGCGCGAGCCGCTCGAGATTGCGGCGGGTGGGGAAGATGATCGTCGCCTCGCCGCGATCGGCGGCGTCGAGCACCGCGCGCGCCGACGCCCAGAGCACCCGGACATTCTCGTTGCCGTCGACCACCGGCTCGGCGCCCTGCGGCGCGCGGGCGAGGTAGAAGCGCGTGTCGAACACCTTGTGGTGGACGCCGGCGGGCAGCCAGCGCGCGAACGGCACCAGCGCGTCGAGATCGAGCGCGCCGCCGACTTCGTCGAGCAACGTCCCCATCGCTTCACCGGCGTAAAGCCGGCGCTGGAGATCGGGAATGGCGGCGGCCGGCATGCGCACGCCCACTGCGACGCCGGCTTCCTCGATCGTCTCGCGCACTGCCGCGATCCGGCCGGCGACATCGTCCCGATCGCCGGCCATCGTCGCTGCCAGCACATGATCGCCGGGGTCGACGCGGCCGCCGGGGAATACCAGCGCGCCGCCCGCGAACGACATCGCGCGCGCCCGCTCGACGATCAGCAGCTCGGGCGGCCCGCCCTCGGCTTCGCGCATCACGATCACGGTAGCCGCGGGAATCGCCTCGGGTTCGGACATGCCTCCGATCTAGGGGGCGATTCCCCGCTTCACCAGCCCGGGCTCTTCAGGCGGACGCGCGCGAGCATGTCGCTTGAGGTCAGGAACAGCGTCTTGCCGTCCTCGCCGAACGCGCAATTGGCGATCGCCTTGCCGGTGGCGATCAGGCCCAGCGCCTTGCCTTCGGGCGACAGCAGGTAAATGCCGCCGGGGCCGCTGGCAAACAGCCGGCCCGCTTTGTCGACCTTGAGCCCGTCGGGCAGGCCGGGCAATTTGCGCGCGAGCGGCGCGCTGAAATCGTGAAAGACGGTTGGGGCCGTACGCGGCAGCCCGTCGGCGCCGAGCGGATACGCCAGAATCTGCGGGCGCGCCTCGTCGGACATCGCGACGTAGAGCGTGGTCTTCTTGGGGCAAAGGGCGATGCCGTTGGGCCGCTTGAGCGTCTCGTCGATCACCCGGATCCTGCCGTCGGCGGTGCGCAGGAACACGCCGTTGAACGCCAGCTCCTTCAGCGGCGAGGTGTCGCCTTCGGTGAGACCGTAAGGCGGATCGGTGAAATAGAGCGCGCCGCTCTTGCCCGCCACCACGTCGTTGCAGCTGTTGAAGCGCTTGCCTTCGTAGCGCTCGGCGAGGATCGTCCGGCGCTTGCTGGCGAGATCGACCGCGACGACTGCGCGTGTCCCCGAATCGGCGATGATCAGCCGCCCCTGCGCATCGACCGTCATGCCGTTCGATCCGGCCTCGCGGATGCCGGCGGGGATCGGCCCGGCCAGGCCCGACGGGGTGAGGAACGGCGCGATCGCTCCCCCTTGTTTCCATCGATAGGCGATGTTGGCGGGAACGTCGGAGAAGAGCAGATAGCCGCCCTTCTTCACCCACACCGGCCCCTCGGCCCATCGATAGCCGGTGCCGAGCACTTCGATCGGGGTGTTCACGTCGATTACGGCATCGAGCGCGGAATCGAAGCGCGTGATGCCGCCGACGTTCGCCGCGCGGGCGAGCATGGGGACGAAGGGAAGCGCCGCGATTCCGGTGAGCGCGGCGCGGCGCGTGATGGCCATGGTCATATCCCTCTCTTTACACGAACGGCCAGATCAGCAGCGCGATTCCGAAGCTGGTCAGACCGGCGATCGTCGCGCCGATCGTCCAGCTGCGAAAGGTCTGCGCCTCGGTCAGCCCGAGATATTGCTTCACCAGCCAGAAGCCGGTGTCGTTGACATGGCTGGCGATCGTCGCGCCGCCGCCGATCGCGATCGTCACCAATGCGATCCGGCTGGGGCTGAGCGCCGCGGCGGTGATCAGCGGCCCGGCAAGCCCCGCGGCGGTCACCATCGCGACCGTGGCGGATCCCTGCGCGATGCGGACGAACGCCGCGAGCAGGAAGGCGAAGACCGGCACCGAGACTTGCGCGGCAGTGACCAGCGCGGTGATCTGCTGCCCCGCCCCCGATTCGATCAGCACTTCCTTGTATGCCGCGCCCGCGCCGATGATCAGCACCATCAGACCGGCAGGCTCGAGCGCGCGGGTCATGATGCTCGACAGCGTCGCCCAGGGCGCGCGCTCGCGCACTCTCAGCCAGCCGGTCACCGACAATGCGGCGAGCATCAGTGCTGTGAAGGGGTGACCGAGGAACAGCAGGAAAGTCTTGGCCGGCCCCGGCGCCATCGCCTGCCCCGCCACCGCCGCGATCAGGATCAGGGCCAGCGGGAACAGCATCGCCAGCAAAGCCGGCAGGAAGCCGATCGCGTTGGTCTGCGGCGCGCCTTCGTCGAGCATCGGCGGCGGCGCCTGATCGCCGAAACCGGGCGCGCCATGGAACATCTTGGCGAAGACCGGCCCCGCAAGCAGCGCCGAGGGTATCCCGCAGATCAGCCCGTAGAAAGCGAGCAGCCCGTAATCGGTATGGATCAGCTCGGCGACGGCCACTGGCCCCGGGTGCGGCGGCAGCAAGGCGTGCATCGTCATCAGCCCGGCGAGCAAGGGCAGCGCGAAATAGGTCACCCGGCGTTCGGCGCGGATAGCCAGGGTGGCGAGCAACGGCGCGAGGATGATGAACGCCACGTCGAAGAACAGCGGCACGCCGACCACGATGCCCACTGCGGTCAGCGCCCAGGGCACGCGCTTCTCGCCGAACATGTCGAGCAGGCGGTGGGCGATGGCGTTGACGCCGCCGCTCGCCTCGAGCAGCCCGCCGAGCACCGCACCGAGCCCGATCACCACTGCCACGAAGCCGAGCGCCTCGCCGGTGCCCTTGCGGATCGCCGCGATCACTGCCTGCGGTTCGCCGCCAAATGCGAGCCCGGTGACTAGCGCGACAAGCAGCAGCACGAGGAACGGCTGCAGCTTGAAACGCAGGACGAGGAAAATCACCGCGGCGATGCTCGCGGCGACGATCGCCAAAGTGTACCAGGGCTCGGGCATCAGGCCTTCGCCACCCGGATCGTCTTGCCCTCGCGCGCGGCGCGATAGATCGCCTCGATCAGCCGCATGTCCTTGAGCCCCTCTTCGCCCGCGACGATCGGCTCGCGGCCGCTGATCGCGCATTCGGCGAGATGATCGAGCTGGGCGACGAACTGGTTCTTGGCCGGCGCCGGCAAGGTCACCTGCTCGGTCTTCCCCTTCTTGCGCGTCCACATCTGGTGGCCGTCATAAGGCGTGGAAGGCTCCATCCCTACCCAGCCTTCGGTTCCGGTCGCCCGCCATGCATTGTGGTTCGAGCTGTAGCTCGAAACGCAAGCGGCCAGCGCGCCCGAGGGGAAGCGCATCTGCCAGTCTATCCGATCCTCGACATTGCGGAAGCGGGGATCGCTGCGGTCGGTCGATTCCATCGCGCTGACTTCGATCGGCTCCTCGCCCGCGAGATAGCGCGCGGCGTTGAGGCTGTAGATGCCGATGTCCATCATCGAACCGCCGCCCGACAGCGGCCGATCGAGCCGCCACTGATTGGGCTGGGCGTTGAAGCCGTGCTCGGAAGTGATCAGCCGCGGGCGGCCGATAAAGCCGCTCTTCACCAGCGAAATGCCGTGGCGGTTATAGGGCTCGAAATGGCTGCGATAACCGATCATCAGTTTCTTGCCGGCCTTTTTGGCCGCGGCGATCATCGCCTCGCATTCGGCCGAGGACACCGCCATCGGCTTTTCGCACAGCACGTGCTTGCCCGCCTGGCTGGCGCGGATTGAATATTCGGCGTGCAGGGAATTGGGCAGCACGACATAGACCAGGTCGATATCGGGATTGTCGCGGATGCTGTCGTAATTGGCATAGCTGTAGCGATGCGTTTTCGGAATGCCATATTCGGTGCCGAAGCGCTCAAGCTTCTCGGGCGTGCCGCTGACCAGAGCAGTGAGCTTTGCGAATTCGCAATCCTTCAGCCGCGGCATGATCTGGCGGGTGGCATAGCTGCCCAGCCCGACGATCGCATAGCCGAGCTTGCGCTTCGGCGGCTCCTGCGCGCGGCCGCACGCCGGCAGCGTCGCCGCCAGCAACGCGGCGCCCGAACTGGCCAAGATTTCGCGACGGCTTTGCCCGTTCCTCATCATCCTCTCCTCTCTCCGAGGGTAGCGCTATCATGAGGATGGCGGCAGGCGAAAGACACTCATGGTCGTATGCGCGATAGCCGCCCCCGCGCGCTAGACCGGCAGGCGGACCGTGGCGATCAGTCCGCCGCCCTCCCTGTTGGCCAGTGCGACGTCGCCGCCATGCGCGCGCGCCACCGCCCGCGCGCTGGGCAGGCCGAGGCCGACTCCGCCGGTATCGCGATTGCGCGAGCGCTCGCCGCGGAAGAAGGGTTCGAAGACATGATCGAGATCTTCCGCCGGGATACCGGGTCCGGAATCGCGCACGTCGAGCACGGCATGGCCGTCGATCAGGGCCAGCGACACCTCGGCCCCGCCGGCATATTTGACGGCGTTCATCACCAGATTGGTCACCATCGCCTTGATCGCCGCGGGATTGGCATTGAGGACCAGGGGTTCGCCCGGCGCGAGCGTCACGATCTCGCCGCGATCGGCGAGATCGTCGACCACCGTCTCGGCGAGCGAGCGCAGATCGAGCGGCCGGCGCACCGGCGGCTGGCTGGTCTCGCGGACATAAGCGAGCGCCGTCGACACCAGCCCCTGCATGTCGCGGATATCGCCCTCGCAGGCCTGGCGCAGATCGTCGGGCGCGGCCTCGAGCCGCAAACCTAGCCGCATCAGCGGGGTACGCAGATCGTGCGCGACTGCGCTCATCACCGTGGTGCGATCGTCGACATAGCGATTGAGCCGCGCCTGCATCGTGTTGAACGCCGCTGCGGCTTCGGCGATCTCGCCGGGACCCTCGAGCTCGAGCGGCGGCGCGCGTGGATCGCGCCCCAGCCGCTCGGCGGCGGCGGCGAAGGCGCGGATCGGCCTGGCGAAGCGATGCGCGAGCGCCCAGGCGAACGGCGCCACCGCCACGGCCGAAACGATCAGCCAGGCCAGCACGAACCAGCGCCACGCCTCGAACCCCTCGACCGGCTCGACCCGGAGCCACTGCCCGTCAGGCTGGCGCCATGCTGCCGCGAAATCCCCGATCAGGATCACATCGCGCGCCACTGCGGGGCTGATCGGCGCGGGCCGCGGCACCGCCGTGCGCTGGAATACCCGCTCGCGCTGCAGGAACGGCGTTGGGAAACTAATGCGAACCGATGTCGCCGGAACGCCGAGCGCAGTGGCGAGCGCCGCCTCGATTCGCTCGCCGCGCGGGTTCCACGCCGCCGGCTCGACCGCCGCGAGTCGCTCGACCTGCAATTCGCCACCGGGATCGCGCCCGTGCATCGCATGGACGACCTGCCCGACCGTATAGAGCTTGGCCGACGGCGTCTGGACCGCGATCAGCAGCGTCAGGTTCATCAGCTGGACCACCGCGACGCAGACCAGCATCAACAGGAAGATCCGCAGGAACAGCGGCGAACGCGCCGCGCTCCCGGCTGAGATCATGCGCGCGCGACTCGCGGGACGAACAAATAGCCTTCGTTGCGCACGGTACGGATGATCTCGTCGCCGCCGGCGCGCAGCTTGCGGCGCAGGCGGCTGACCTGCACGTCGATCGCGCGATCATAGGCGTCCGAATCGGGTCCGCGCGCGGCCTGGAGCAATGCCTCGCGCGTGAGCACCCGGCGCGACCGCTCGATGAACACGCGTAGCACCGCGAACTCGCCGTCGGTGAGGCCGACCAATACGCCGTTCGGATCGAACAGCTCGTGGCTGCCGAGATCGATCCGCCACCCGTCGAAGCCATAGACCTCGCTCACCGGCGCCGGGCCGATTCCGCGCTTGCGCAGCGCCGCACGCACGGTGGCGAGGATTTCACGCGGACTGCACGGCTTGGGCAGATAATGGCCCGCGCCGACCTCGAGCCCGAGGATCCGATCCTGCTCCTCGCCGAGCGCGCTGAGCAGGATGATTTCGGGTCCGTCGCGTCGCGCGATGCGGCGGCAGGCGGCAAGCCCGTCCTCGCCGGGCATCATCACGTCGAGAATCACGCAATCGACCGGCGTGCGCGCGAGCACTTCATCCATGCCGCGTGTGTCGGCCGCGGTCTCGACACGGAAACCATGCGCACCGAGGCTGTTGGCGAGGAGATGGCGAATGTCGTGATCGTCGTCCACGACGAGCAACGTCGCCGAATCGGCATGGGTCTGGGCTAAGCTGGCCATATCCCATTGTAGGTGCGATGTGTCTGAAATGCTGCCCTATTTTTTCTATTGAGCGCAATGGCTTGTCGGCACCCGGCCAAGACGGGGACGGGCCCCGCCATCGCTGGCGGAGCCCGTCTTGATCAACCGTCAGCCGGCTTCAGTGGCCGCGGCGGCCATTGCGGTCATGCTTTTCGATCTGGATCCGCGCCGAGAGCGCGTCGAAGCGGCGATCGAGATCGCGGCGCTCGGCGAGGGTCAGGCCCGGGCGGCTGGCGCGATAGCGCGCCTCGAGCCGGCTGAGCTCGCGGAACTGCATCTTGAGCCGCGTCGCTTCCCGGCGGCTCAGCGCACCCGAGCGGATACCCTGATTGATGCGCGCCTCGAGCCGTGCCTGGCGCGCATTGATGTTCTGCCAGCCGGCCTGATAGCTCGCGGCGTGCGGCGCCGGAGCGGCAATGGCGGTGGCGGGAACAGCCGCGGCGGCGATGCCGAGGCCGGCGAGCATGAGCGAGAACTTCTTCATGGTACTCTCCTTTGAAACGGGACCGCGCTGCGGTCGAAGGGCGTTATCGAACGCCGCTGTCGCGGGAGTGTCCCAGGGCTCGTCCTATTGTGTCGCGATTTGTCGCAGAGCCGGCGCGAGGCTGAACGGGGGTTCAGAAACCAGGGCGTATCGACCTTCAACGGCGCAGGACGATCCAATCCTCCCCCGCCAGGGGAAGATTACGGAATGTCGATTGCACCTAGGCCGCGAGCAGCCGTTCGGCCTGCGCGCGCGCCTCGGGAGTGATCTCGGCGCCCGAGAGCATCCGCGCAATCTCCTCGCGGCGCTGGCCGGAGTCGAGCGGAGTGACGCCGGTGCGAGTGACGAGGCCGTCATGGCTCTTGGCGATCAGCAGATGCTGGGCGCCCCGCGCCGCCACCTGCGGGCTGTGCGTCACGACGAGGACCTGCGCGGTCGAGGCGAGCCGTGCGAGCCGATCGCCGATCGCGCTCGCCACCGCGCCGCCGACGCCCCGATCGATCTCGTCGAAGATCAGCGTACCGGCGCCGCCTTCCTCGGCCAGCGCGACCTTGAGCGCGAGGATGAAGCGCGACAATTCGCCGCCGCTGGCGATCTTGATCAGCGGCGCGAACGGCGCGCCCGGATTGGTCGAGACCGCAAACTCGACCCGGTCCATCCCCGCCGGCGACCACGCGCTCTCCTCGAGCGGCTCGACCACAGTGCGGAAACGCGCAGCATCGAGCTTGAGCGGCTTGAGCTCGGCCTCGACCGCGACATCGAGACGCGTAGCGGCCTGCGCGCGAGCCTCCGATAGCGCGCGTGCCGCATCGCGATAGACGCGATGCGCTTCCTCGACGGCGAGTTCGAGCCGGGCGATCCCGGCCCCGCCACTCTCGACCCGGTCGAGCCGGGCCGACAGCGCGTCGAGCAGTGCGGGCAATTCATCGGGCTGAACGCGGTGCTTGCGCGCGAGCGCACGCAACTCGAACAGCCGGGTCTCGTCCGCTTCGAGCGCAGCGGGATCGAAAGCGAGCGCCCCCGCCGCCGCATCGATGCGGTCCTGCGCGTCGGCGCCGTCGGTGATCGCCCGGTCGATCGCGGCGAGCGCCTCGGCCAGCGCCTCATGACTGTCGGCGATCCGTTCGAGGATGCGCGCCGCCTGGCGGAGCTGGCTAAGCCCGCCTTCCGAGCCTTCGAGCAGTTGGGCCACCGACTGGAGCTCGCCCGCGACCTTCTCGCCGCGCTGCATGGTGGCGCGGCGGCCGGCGAGAAGCGCTTCCTCGCCCGCTTCGGGCGCGAGCGCGCGAAGCTCGGTCACCGCATGGGCGAGCCATTCGCGGTCGCGCTCGGCGACGTCCTGTTCGGCGCGCGCCACCGCGAGCGCGTCCTCGGCCTCACGCCAGGTGCGATGCGCCACGGCGATCGGTCCGGCATCGAGTCGGCCGAACGTGTCGAGCAAAGTGCGATGCCCACGCGGATTGAGCAGGCCGCGATCGTCGTGCTGGCCGTGAATCTCGACGAGATGCGGGGCGAGTTCGCGGAGCAGCCCCGCCGATGCCGGCTGATCGTTGACGAAGGCGCGGCTGCCGCCGTCGGACTTGACGATGCGGCGGACGAGCAGAGGCTCGCCGGGTTCGAGTTCGAGGCCGTTCTGCGCCATCAGATTGGCGATCGCCCCGTCCTGCGCCGGCGTCTCGAAGCTGGCGGTGACGACGGCCTGGGCGGCGCCCTGACGCACCAGCCCGCTTTCGCCGCGGGCGCCGAGCGCCAGCCCCAAAGCATCGAGCAGGATCGACTTGCCTGCGCCGGTCTCGCCGGTCAGCACGCCCAGTCCCGTGCCGAATTCGAGGTCGAGCGCCTCGATCAGCACCACGTCGCGGATGGAGAGCGCCGTCAGCATGCGGGGCGGCTTATTGCAGGAACGGAGGAGGAACGGAAGTCATCGCTTTCACCCCTGCCGTCATCCCGGCGAAAGCGGGGATCTCAGGCGAAGGCGCATGCGGCCCGAGATCCCGGCTGTCGCCGGGATGCCGGGTGTTTTCGGTAACGCGCAATAGCTCTCAGCTCGCGGCGGGAGTCTGTGCCTTGGCGAGCTTGTCCTGATTGTCCTGCATCAGGTCGTAGGCCCGCTTGTACCAGTCGGTGCCCGGATAATTGGCGCCGAGTACCGCTGCCGCCTTCTGCGCCTCGCTCGGCATGCCGAGCGACAGATAGCTTTCGGTCAGCCGCAGCAGCGCCTCGGGCACGTGCGTGGTCATCTGATAGTTTTCGACGACGTTGCGGAAGCGCATCGTCGCGGAGATCCACTGGCCGCGGCCCTCGTAGAAGCGGCCGATCTCCATTTCCTTGCCGGCGAGATGGTCGCGGACGAGATCGATCTTGAGCCGCGCATCGGCGGCATAGCGGGTGTTGGGATAGCGGCGAGTCAGCTCGCCAAGCGAATCGAGCGCCTGCTGAGTGATCTTCTGGTCCCGGGTCACGTCGGCGACCTGCTCGTAATAGCTGAGCGCGATCAGATAATAAGCGTAAGGCGCGTCGCGATTGCCCGGATGGACCGCGAGGAACCGCTGCGACGAAGCGATCGCCTGCGAATAATCCTGGTTCAGATAGTAACTGAACGCCCCCATCAGCTGCGCGCGCCGCGCCCATACCGAATAGGGATGCTGGCGCTCGACTTCGTCGAACAGGGCGGCGGCCAGCTTGTACTGGCGCTGGTCGAGCCGCTCCTTGCCGGCGCTGTACAGCGTGCCGACGTCGCGCGCGACATAAGGAAGGTCGGAGCGAGCGCCCTGCTTGGCGCAACCTGCGACCGAGAAGGCGAGCACCGGAACGAGGGCGAGCGCAAGCGCGCGGGTAATTGGAATACGCATCGACGGGGGTCTTAGCCCAGCGTGGTGGCGTCAAACAATCCTTTTCGCGGCGGCTTTGTGGCGGCCGGGTTCGCACCGGTGATTGCACTGGCGCAGCGGATCGGTTGACGGCATTGGTGCGTTGCACAATCATTGCGCATCCGAACCGGAGGAATTTTAGTGACTGCGACGCTTCTCGCCACGCATCGTGTCGAAAAACCGTGGGGACGCCACACATTGTGGCCCGGCTTCGCAGATCCGGCGCCCGATCAGGATCCCGTCGGCGAGATCTGGTTCAAGACTCCGGGCAACGACACGCCCGACCTGCTGATCAAATATCTCTTCACCAGCGAGAAGCTGTCGGTGCAGGTGCACCCGAATGACGAACAGGCCCGGGCCAAGGGTCTGCCGCGCGGCAAGGACGAATGCTGGGTGATCCTCGACGCCGAGCCCGATTCGACGATCGCGCTGGGCACGAAGCAGCCCGTCGATCGCGATACACTGCGCGCCGCCGCGCTCGACGGATCGATCGAGGATCTGCTCGACTGGAAGCCGGTCAAAGCGGGGGACTTCTTCTACTCGGCCTCGGGCACCGTCCATGCGATCGGCGCCGGGATCACTTTGGTCGAGGTGCAGCAGAACAGCGAGACGACGTATCGGCTCTACGATTATGGCCGCCCGCGCGAGCTGCATCTGGAAGACGGCGTCGCCGTCTCGGATGCGACGCCTTATGTGCCGCATCCGATGCCCGGCAAAGTGGCCGAGGATCGCACGATCCTCGTCGAGGGCCCCAAATTCGTGCTCGAGCGCTGGGAAGGCGGGCGGCGCACGTTCACGCTTCCGGAGGGCGTGACCGGCTGGCTGGTGGCGCTGGCGGGCCAAGGCGTGGTGGACGGCGTCGCTTTCCACGCCGGCGAATGCCTCACGCTGGCCGGCGAATGCGAACTCCATGTCGAGGCGGGCAGCGACCTGCTTTTCGCCTATCCGGGCAGCAGCCGCATCTGAAGCCGCGTCATGGCCGGCAGATGAACATGACGTAGTTTGACATTCACGCAACTTCGCGACGATCCGGCACGTTGGGTTTGCATCCGAATAGAACAGGAGCAAATCCATGCGTATCCTATTTGCCGCCGCGATCGCCGCGGTTGCGCTCCCGGCACTGCCGGCGATGGCGCAGACCCCGCGCCAGGAATATCGCGAGAATATCCGCGACGCGCAGCGCGACTGTAATCGCGAACTGCGCCGTGCCGAAAGTCGCCGCGAATATAATCGCGAGATGCGCGAATGCCGCCGCGAAATGCAGCAGGCCCAGCGCGAATATCGCCGCGACAGCCGCGATTGGCGCCAGTATCGCAACTATGACTACAACCGCCTGCCCCGCGGCCAGAACGCCTATTATGCCGATCAATATTATCGCGACGGCAGCTATTATCAGGAGCGCCGCCTGAGCCGGAACGACCGCGTCTATCGCGGCAATGACGGCCGCTATTATTGCCGCCGCTCGGACGGCACGACCGGCCTGATCGTCGGCGGTGTCGCCGGTGGTCTGCTGGGCAACACCCTGTCGAACGGCCGTAATGCGACGCTCGGCACCCTGCTCGGCGCAGCCGCAGGTGCGGCGCTGGGGTCGTCGGTCGACCGCGGCAACGTGCGCTGCCGCTAAACGTCTCTGCCACGCAGGCGAGAGGGGCCCGGCGCTTCGGCGTCGGGCCTTTTCGTTGGGCTAGATCAGCCCGCCGGTGAGGAACAGCCTGATCCCGCTGATCGCGAGGATCAGCAGGTTGAGGTTGCGCCCGGAATTGCTGCTCGACAGCATCCCGATCACCGTGCCGACCAGGGCGAGCGGAAATGCGACCCAGTTGAGCAGCGGCACCAGCGGGAACGGGATCACTCCGACCAGCGCGAAGAGCCCCGCGAACAAACCGATCAGGATGGAGACGATGTTCAGCATTCGGCGAATATGGTGCCTCGAGGGTGTGTTGGCAAGCTAAAGCGCATCGGTATCTCCAAAGGGTTCCTTAACCTTGCTGCGGCATGACCTCGACGTTCAAAGGAGCGTCTTGCGCATGGTCCGCACCCTCGGTTTCATCCTGTTCGTCTTCCTGCCGCTGGCGCTGGCCGGCTGCGGCGGGCCCGACAATGCCAACAACATGATGAGCGATGCGGAACTCGGCAACGCCGCCGACCCGGCGGTCACCACCGCGCTGCAGGACCAGATCATGGTCGACCCCCAGCTCGGCCGCCAGGCCAATGGCGATGCGATCCGCCCGCCTTCCCAGCCTTATTCGGGAGGCGTCCCAGCCGACGGAGTCGCCACCAACGGCGAGAAGGTCGACACCGCCGGCCTGATCAAGGCCCCCGCCCCCGTCGCCGGCAAGGATTGCCCCGAATGCGCGGCAGCGCGCGAGGCAGTGACTCTCGGCGGGATCGCGGCGCGGCAGAAGAACCCCCGGATCAAGGGCTGCGCCGGCGCGCTCAAATATTCGGCCGCCTGGGCGCAGCGGCTTCCCGCCGATCTGCCGCTCTATCCGCAAGCACGGGTGACCGAAGCGGCAGGCGCCCAAGGCGGCAATTGCGCATTGCGCGTGGTCAGCTTCTCGGCCGCCCAGTCGATCGACGCGCTGCTCGACTGGTATTACACCAGGGCCACCCGTGCCGGCTACAGTTCGGAGCATCAGCGCGACGGCGCACAGCATGTCCTCGGCGGTACGCGGAGCCGCGACGACGGCGCCTATGTGCTGTTCCTGACCAGGCGCAAGGACGGCGGCACCGACGTGGATCTGGTCGCCAATAACGGCATCTGATCCGGCGCACACGAACAGCGCGGTTCCCCTGAAGAGCAAACCGCGCTACCGGCGCGATATGCCTTCACTTCTTCTAGTCATGCTCGGCGGCGCGTTCGGCGCCGGCGCCCGACATCTCGTCGGGCGGGCGACGCTCGACCTGCTCGGCCCGAACTTTCCGTGGGGCACGCTCGCCGTGAACCTGATCGGCGGGCTCGCAATGGGCCTGCTCGCCGGCGGCCTCGTCCGCTTCGGCGCGCAGGGCGAGCAATGGCGGCTGTTGCTCGGCGTCGGCGTGCTCGGCGGATTCACCACTTTCTCGGCCTTTTCACTCGACGTGATGCTGATGCTGGAGCGCGGCGATTGGGGCGTGGCGCTCGGCTATGTGCTCGCCTCGGTGGTCGGTTCGGTCGTAGCGCTCGCACTGGGCCTCGGCATGGCAAGGGCAGTGGCATGAGCAACGACGTCCGCCAGTTCATCGTCGGCGCAGACGACGACGGCATCCGTCTCGATCGCTGGTTCAAGCGGCATCTGCCCGACGAATCGAGCTTCAACATCGTCTCGCGCTGGGCGCGCACCGGCCAGCTGCGCGTCGACGGTGCGCGCGCCGATCCGGGCGACCGCATCGCGGCGGGACAGACGATCCGGGTGCCCCCGGCCGAGCCGGTCAAGGCAGGGCCCGCCAAGCCCAAATCGGACCGCCCGCCGCTCAGCGACGAGCAGACCGCGTTCATCCGCGAGATGGTGATCCATCAGGACGCGCAGGCGATCGTGCTCAACAAGCCCCCCGGCCTCGCGACGCAGGGCGGCACCAAGACGACGGAGCATGTCGACGGGCTGCTCGACGCGCTCCAGTTCGAGGCCGAAGGCCGGCCCAAGCTCGTCCACCGGCTCGACAAGGATACCTCGGGCGCGCTGCTGCTCGCCCGCACGTCGCGCGCCGCCGCTTTCTTCTCCAAGCACTTCTCGGGGCGAAGCGCGCGCAAGCTCTATTGGGCGCTGGTCGTCGGCGTGCCCGAGATCGAGGACGGCCTGATCGAGCTGCCGATCGGCAAGCAGCCGGGCACCGGCGGCGAGAAGATGCAGGTCGACACCAAGGAAGGCGCGCCGAGCCGCACCCGCTACCGCGTGATCGAACAGGCGGGCAACCGCACCGCGTGGGTCGAGCTCCAGCCGCTCACCGGACGCACCCACCAGCTCCGCGTCCACATGGCGGCGATCGGCCACCCGATCGTCGGCGACGGCAAATACGGGCTGCAGGAAGCGTTCCTGACCGGCGGCATCTCCCGCAAGATGCATCTCCACGCCCGCCGCATCCGCATCGATCATCCCGATGGCGACAAGATCGACGTCACGGCCGAATTGCCCAAGCATTTCGCCGAATCGATGCACACGCTCGGCTTCGACCTCAGTCTGGGCAACACCAATGCGCTCGACGATCGGCCGCCGATGAGCCGCGAGCAGAAAAAGGCGCAGGGTCGCGCGCACGCCAAATCGGTGCGCAAGGAGCGCCGCGGCGAGCGGCGCGGCAGGGGCCAGAAGGACTAGATGCGCGCCAGAGAGAAGCGGCCGTGGTTGGGTCTGGCTCTCGCCGCTCCCGCATTGACGGGCTGTGTAGCGCACGGCGCCACGAAGCCGATCGATGTCCTGTCCGCCTTCTCTGCCAATGATGGCCAGCGCATCGAAGTCCGTGGTTTCCTTCGGTATGGGGACGACGCGCGAGGCGTGTGGCAATCGCAGGCATCGTATCGTGACTATACGCCCGAAGCGGCACCCGCCTGCATCACGCTCTGGAACGCAGGCGCGTTTCGTGAGCAGCTCTTGCGACGCGATGGCTCGACGATAACGATTACCGGAAAAGTCCGCGTCGAACCGCCGCTCCACGCCGGCGAAATCTCACTCGGCCGATGCAGCGACGTCGGGCTCGTCATCGAGCGTCTCCGATGAACCGCCTCGCGATCTTCGATTGCGACGGCACGCTCGTCGACAGCCAGGCCAATATCTGCCGCGCGATGGAGGAATGCTTCGCCGTCTCGCGGCTGGATCCGCCGCCGCGCGCGGCGATCCGGCGGATCGTCGGGCTGAGCCTCGTTCCCGCCATCGCGCAATTGCTTCCGCAGGCCGAGGCGGGGCAGCACGAGACGATGGCCGAGGATTACAAGCGCGCCTTCTTCGCGATGCGCGCCAGCGGGGCGCTCGATCCGGAGCCGTTGTTCGATGGAATCGCCGAAGCGATCGAGACGCTCGATGCGGGCGGCTGGCTGCTCGGCGTGGCGACCGGCAAATCCGATCGCGGGCTGAAGCACATCCTCGAGCATCACGGGCTCGCTCACCGCTTCGTCACGCTGCAGACCGCCGATCGCCACCCCTCCAAGCCGCACCCCTCCATGATCGAGACGGCGATGGCCGAGGCCGGCGCCGCGCCCGAAACCACCGCGATGATCGGCGACACCAGCTTCGACATCAGGATGGCGCGCGCGGCGGGCACGCATGCAGTAGGTGTTGCATGGGGCTATCACACCATGCATGAATTGCTCGAGTCGGGCGCGCACCATGTCGTCGCGCATGCGTCGGCGCTGCCCGCCCAGCTGGAGGCCCTATGACCGACATGACGGACGCCGATCGCCTTGCGCGCAATCGCTATTTCATGATCGCCGGAGTCAATCTGCTCGCCACCGCCGGCGCGGTGCTCGGGCTGCTCGTCGCCGGGCGCTCGAACAGCTGGGAAGGCAGCGTGCTGGGCGGCGCGATCCTGCTCTCGGCATTGTACGTCATGGCAGTCGTGCCCCGCGCGATGGCGCGGCGCTGGCGAACCCCGCAGCCGTGAGACGTTTCTGGAAAGACGTGACGGTCGAGCCGGGCAACGGCATCGCGCTCGACACCCGGCCGGTGCGCACGCCCGGCCGCGCCACGCTGACCGTGCCGACGCGCGCACTCGCCGAAGCGATCGCCGAGGAATGGCGCGCGGTGGGCGACACGCTCGATCCGCGCGCGATGCCGCTGACCGGGCTCGCCAACGCCGCGATCGACCATGTGGCGCCCGACCCCGCCGCTTTCGCCGCCGGGCTGGCCGCTTACGGCGAGAGCGACTTGCTCTATTACCGTGCCGAGGAGCCGGCCGCCCTGGTCGACCGCCAGGCCGCCGCCTGGGACCCTTTGCTCGACTGGGCGCGCGGGCGCTACGACGTGCATTTCGAGCCGACCGCCGGGGTGATGCATCATGCCCAGCCCGAGGCGACGGTCGCGCGGCTGGGCGAAGCCGTCGCGGCGCTCGACGCGTTCCGGCTCGCGGCATTGTCGCCGGTGGTGACGATCAGCGGCTCGCTGGTCGCCGCGCTGGCCCTGATCGAGGATGCGGCCACCCCCGAAGCGGTGTGGCAGGCCGCGCATATCGACGAGGATTGGCAGGCCGAACGCTGGGGCGAGGACACGCTGGCGGTCCAGGCGCGCGAGGCGCGGCGGGTGGATTTCGACGCGGGGGTACGGTTCCTGGGGCTGCTCTAATTGGAAAGGCCTGCGGTGTTCGCCTCGCCGCGGCTAAGAACATTTAGCGAACGAATCGTTGACATGTAGGAAAGCAATTTGTCTAGCCTTATCTCCAGCAACGGAGGTGAGCATGTTCAAGGTAAAAGACCACGGCGCAGTCGGTGATGGGGTGGCCGACGATACATTTGCTATTCAGAGTTTATTGAATCAATTTGGTTCTATCGGCGTAAGTCAATCTACAACCGTTGTTAATATTGACTTCGGGGAAGGCGTCTATCGTATTACGCAACCACTATACGTTAAGCAGAATTATCTTAGGCTCTTTGGGTCGAGCGCCACGATCAAGTGCGACGGGGCAGCCTACGGCCTGTTCTTGTCATACGACAATTCGGTCAACAACTTGATCGGCGTTCAGATCGAAGATCTGTGGATCGAAGGGGCCGACGTGCACGGAATCATTGCACAGTGTGCCCCCCAATCGCGTTTTCGGCGACTGAAAATCACAGGCTGCGGTGGCGATGGCATCGCCATATTCGGCTCTGTCGCAGTGAAGACGGAGGATTGCGTCCTCGAGGACAACGGCGGTTGGGGCTATCGCGAGCAGGCGTTCTCGAAGACTTATGCAGGCGCTCCGCAACCGGTCATCGTCGGCTGCATCGCCAACGAGGTAATCCGGCCCCGCGCCTATCGAAATAAGTTCGGCGGGCTGGCGTTTTATGAGAGTCAGCAACCGTACGTCTTGCGGCCAGATTTGGAAGAGAATGGCGAGACCAGCGGTCGCGGTATCAGTTTCGAGACGGTTCTCAACGGTGTCATCGACACCCCCTACGATGAGAAGTCGCGCTATGCGGTCATATTTGAGGCGGTCCCCCGGCTTATGCCCGCTTTCCAGGGTGGCCATAACGAAGTGCGATCTGGTCAGTTGAATGGCGAACTGGTGGACGGAGCAGTTCCACTCTCTGTCTACATCATCGCTACGGATCACAACGTTATCGCGGGAGGCAGGCTCGCCGGCAACGTGCAGATCAATGCAACCTCGGCCGACAATGTCATCATGCCTGGGACGTTCATCGGCGGGACGCTTACGAACAACGGCGTTCGCACGAAGGATTTGCGATAGTTCGAGACCTTATGAGGTAGCGAAAGTTGGCGCGGCGGCTCGATGAGTCGCCGCGCACGGCAGGCATGATCTACGCGAATGTCCGCTAGTCGATGGCATGGGGAAGCCCTTAGGCTCCCGCCACACTCGGGCGCCCTCGCGCGCGATTAAAAAGAACAAACCTTGAACATCGTCCGCGATGCGCTACCTATATCCGGCGACTAGATCGCCGCTCCTTGTTATCGTCGCATCGCTCCCCTTCCCGATACCGAATCAACCGGCGCGCTTGTGTCGCGTCAGAGCCGCCAAGCTGTCGCGTGTATGCCGCGCGGGTGGCGTGTCGCTGTAGCGTGGGTGTCGCGTCAGCGTGGCGTTACGGGCGCGTTGGCCCGTGCCGAGTCAACCACGCTCAAGTTTTTATTATTTTAAATCAGCGCGTTACCGAGTCAAGCAACCCGCAAAAACCCGCTTTCGAGTCAAGCAGCACGCGCTTGACTGCGCTCCCGCCTCGGCGACGATCCGGCAACCCTATTTCATCAGCCCGCGGATAAACCCGATCAGCCCGGTCTGGCGCGAGCGGCGCAGCCGCTCCGCCTGCAGGATCGTGTGGACCGACTCGAAGCATTCCTCGACTTCGTCGTTGACCAGCACATAGTCATAGCCGTCCCAGTGGCTGACTTCGTTGGTCGCCCGCGCCATCCGCGCGTCGATCACTTCGACCGGATCGGTCGCGCGGCGGAGCAGCCGTTCGTGCAATTCCTTGAGCGACGGCGGCAGGATGAACACCCGGACGACATCGCCGCCGGCGAGCTGGAACAATTGCTGCGCGCCCTGCCAGTCGATGTCGAACAGCACGTCGCGGCCCGAGGCGAGGATCTTGTTCACGCCGTCGCGCGGGGTGCCATAGCGATGGTCGAAGACGTGCGCCCATTCGAGGAACTCGTTGTTCGCCACCATCTCGCGGAATTTCTCGAGGTCGATGAAATGATAGTCGACGCCGTCTTCCTCGCCCGGGCGGATCGGCCGGGTGGTGTAGGATACCGACATTTCGAGGAACGGATCCGCCTTGAGTAGTTTCCGGGCAATCGTCGACTTGCCCGCGCCCGAGGGCGAGGACAGCACGAAAAGGACGCCGCGGCGGCGGAATTTATGCGGATCGTTCTCGGTGCGGTGGGGCATGGGCGCTACTGGCGTGCGGACTCGGCCCCCGTCAAGTCAGACGCGCTCGTTGCGTCGCCTGCGGCGATCCCTGGCGAAGCGATACAGGCCGTAGCCGCCGGCGAGCAGCAGCCCCGGCGTGCCCATCCGGGTGATCGCGCGCTGCGCGACATAGCCAATCGCCGCGCCCTTGACGCCGCCCCGGCCGTCGCGCCGGTCGATGCGATTGCCGATGAACGCCCCGATCAGGTTGCGGATCATATCGCCGTCTCCGAACTGGCGAAGCGGTGGACGCCGTACGCGAGCGCGCCGAATACCAGCAAGGCGGGGACGACATTCTTGGCGACCTTCCACGCCGCCACCCCGGCCACCGCGCCGAGCGTGCCGCCCTCGCCGTCGCTGGCGTCTATCCTGTTGCCGATAAAGGCGGCGATTGCGTTGCCGATCATGCGAGACTCCCGGATTGGTTTCGGGAAGTAAGCGGTTAAATCCGATGCTTGTTCCGCTCCTGCAAGCGTAAGCGGAGGGCCGGTCGCCGCTTCTGTCCGCCAGGCAGCGATTAAGTTACCGTTCAGCCGAACGCGCCTTTTCTCGGGCAAGACAAAAATCAATCGGGGAGGAATTACACATGCTGCAGGTCTTCGCTCTGGCGATAGCTGCGTTCGCGCTTCCGCAGACCGCCCCCGTCGCACAGCAACGCCCGGACGCGCCGCAGCCCACGCCGACCGCGACGCCGACCGACACGCCGGGCACGCCTGCCGGAAAGTCGATCAACGAGGCGGGTCCCCAAGGCCCGGCCCCCAGCCGTCCGAAGCCCCGTCCCACGACGACCCCCGGGGTCAAATTCCGGCAGTGATCCGCATCCGGGCGCACACCCGGATGCAGTCAATCGCCGTCGGGGATCAACGCCCGACCATCGTCTCCGGCCGGACATATTGGTCGAAGGTCGCTTCGTCGACCAGCCCGAGCGCCAGCCCGCTCTCCTTGAGCGTCAGGCCCTTTTCATGGGCGTTCTTGGCGATCTTGGCGGCATTGTCATAGCCGATCGCCGGGGCGAGCGCAGTCACCAGCATCAGCGAGCGGCCGACCAGATCGGCGATCTGCTTCTCGTTCGCCTCGATCCCGTCGACGCAGCGCTCGGCAAAGCTGGTCATGCCGACCGACAGCAGATGGATCGAGCGCAGCACGTTCGCCCCGATCAGCGGCATGAACACATTGAGCTCGAAATGCCCCTGCATGCCGCCGACGGTGACCGCCTGGTTGTTGCCGATCACCTGCGCCGCGACCATCGTCAGCGATTCACACTGGGTGGGATTGACCTTGCCCGGCATGATCGAGCTGCCCGGCTCGTTGGCGGGCAGCGACAATTCGCCGAGCCCCGAGCGCGGACCCGAGCCCAGCAAGCGGATGTCGTTGGCGATCTTGTTGAGCGCGACGGCGAGCGTATTGAGCGCGCCCGAGAAGAAGACCAGCCCGTCCTTGGCAGCCAGCTGCTCGAACTTGTTCGGCGCTGGCTCGAAGTTCGTGCCGGCGATATCCGAGATCGCCGCCGACATGTCCTCGGCCCAGCCCTCGGGCGCATTGAGCCCGGTGCCGACGGCAGTGCCGCCGATCGCGAGCTTGCGCAGGTTTCCATTGAGCGCGCCTTCGATCCGCGCCTTGCAGCTGATCAGCTGTGCGGCATAGCCCGAGAATTCCTGGCCGAGCGTCAGCGGGGTGGCGTCCTGGGTATGGGTGCGGCCGATCTTGATGATGTGGTCCCAGCCCTCGGCCTTGGTGACCAGCGAAGCGGTCAGCCGGTCGAGCGCCGGGATCAGCGCGCCCTGCGTCGCGCGGACCGCGGCGACATGGAGCGCGGTCGGGAAGCTGTCGTTCGACGACTGGCTCATATTGACGTGATCGTTGGGATGCACCGGCGATTTGCCGCCGCGCGTCCCCGCCAGCACGTCGTTGGCGCGGCCGGCGATGACTTCGTTGACGTTCATGTTGGTCTGGGTGCCGCTGCCGGTCTGCCAGATCACCAGCGGGAACTGGTCGTCGAGCTTGCCGTCGACGATTTCCTGCGCGGCCGCCTCGATCGCGTCGGCGATGCCGCCGTCCATGCCATGCTTGCGATTCACCCGCGCCGCGGCCTGCTTCACGATTGCTTGCGCATGGACAATGCCGATCGGCATCCGCTCCATCTCGCCGAACGGGAAATTCTTGATCGAGCGCTGTGTCTGCGCGCCCCAATAGGCGTCGGCAGGGACTTCGATGGCGCCGATCGAGTCGGTTTCGGTGCGGGTAGTCATTCTTCCTCCGTCACCCCGGCGAAGGCCGGGGTCTCAGGCCGCTGACGCAACCTTTGTGGCATGAGATCCCGGCGTGCGCCGGGATGACGGTCCCTTAGCTATTTCTTCCGCTTGAAGTCCACCGAGACGACGTTCGAGCCGTCGTCGGCCGGAGTCACCGTCGGGCCGTCATTCTCGGCCTCTTCGTGCGGCTCGGGGCCTTCGGGCACGTCCTGCGCCTGGAAGCGCAGCTCGAAATTGACCGCCGGATCGTGGAAGCCGGTGATCGCCGAGAACGGGATGTTGAGCATCGCCGGCACCTGGTTGAAGCTCAGCCCGACCGAGAATTTCTCGTCGTCGACCCTGAGGTCCCAGAAGCGGTGCTGGAGGACGATCGTCATTTCGTCCGGAAACCGCTCGATCAGCCGCTGCGGGATGTCGACTCCGGGCGCATGCGTCTTGAAGGTGATGTAGAAATGATGCGCGCCGGGCAGCGCCTGAGTCGCCGCGACCGAGCCGAGCACGCGCCCCACCACGGCACGCAGCGCCTCCTGGACGATCTCGTCATAGGGAATCAGGCTATCGGGCACGGTACCGGTCATGGACCTTGGGTAGCGCTTCACGCCCGCGGGTCAAGCGTATGCTGCTTGGCCCCAAGCAAGCCTATTTTGCTTGGGAGCGAGTGGGCGCTATGGGGGCGCCATGCGAACCGCCACGATCAGCCGCAAGACCAGCGAGACCTCGGTCGACGTCACCCTCAACCTCGACGGCACCGGCGCCTTTGCCGTGTCGACGGGCATCGGCTTCTTCGATCACATGCTCGAGCAGCTCAGCCGCCACTCGCTGATCGACATGGAGGTGAAGACCGTCGGCGACTTGCATATCGACCAGCACCACACCGTCGAGGACACCGGGCTCGCGATCGGCGAAGCCGTGGCCAGGGCTCTTGGCGACAAGAAGGGCATCCGCCGCTACGCCGATGCGCTCTCGCCGATGGACGAGACGCTGGCGCGCGTGGCGATCGACATTTCGGGGCGCCCCTTCCTCGTCTGGAAGACCGCGTTCAGCCAGAAACGCCTCGGCGAGATGGACACCGAGATGTTCGAGCACTGGTTCCACAGCTTCGCGCAGACCGCGGGCGTGACGCTCCACGTCGAGACTTTGTACGGCAGCAACAACCACCATATCGCCGAAGCCGCGTTCAAGGGTCTCGCCCGGGCGCTGCGCGAGGCAGTCGAGATCGATCCGCGTAAGGCGGACGCGATCCCGAGTACCAAGGGAGTGCTGTGATGATCGTCGCAATCCTGGCCTATAAGGCACCGCTCGAGACGGTCGACCTTCACCGCGCCGCGCATATCGAATGGCTTCGCGCGCGCTATGCCGACGGCACGATGCTTGCCTCGGGCCGCCAGACGCCGCCGACCGGCGGCGTGCTGTTGCTCCGCGCGACTCGCGCGGCCGCAGAGGCGCTGCTCGCGCAGGATCCGTTCGCGGTCCACGACATCGCCGATTACACCCTCACCGAATTCACCCCGACGATGACCGCGCCGGGGCTGGAAGCGCTGGCGGGATGAGCGTTGCGCTGATCGATTACGGCGCGGGCAATCTCCACTCGGTTCACAATGCGCTGAAGGCGGCAGGCGCCGAGGGGCTGGTGATCACCGCCGACCCGGACGTGGTGGCGAAGGCCGATCGCATCGTGCTGCCTGGCGTCGGCGCGTTCGGTGCCTGCGCCCGGGGCCTGCGCGAAGTCGACGGGATGATCGCCGCGCTCGAGCAACGCGTGCTGACCCAGGCCACACCCTTCCTCGGCGTGTGCGTCGGCATGCAGCTGATGGCGCGTCGCGGCGAGGAGCTCGGCACCCATGACGGGCTCGGCTGGATCCCGGGCGTAGTGCGGCATTTGCCGCCCTCCCCCGATGTGCGCGTACCCCATATGGGCTGGAACGATGTGATCCCCGTCGGCGCTCACCCGTTGATTGAGCCTGGCGAAGCCTATTTTCTCCACAGCTTCGCCTTCGAGGGCGAGCATGTTCTCGCCACTACCGAGCATGGCGGCCAGGTCACCGCGGCGATCGGTCGCGACAATATGGCCGGCGTCCAGTTCCACCCCGAAAAGAGCCAGCGCTACGGCATTGCGCTGCTGGAGAGGTTCCTAAAATGGAAGCCGTAGCTTCTGGCCTGATCGTCTTCCCCGCCATCGATCTCAAGGCCGGGCAGGTCGTCCGGCTCGCCGAAGGCGATATGGACCGTGCCACCATCTATGGCGACGATCCCGCGGCGCAGGCCGAGATCTTCGCGCAGGCCGGCGCCGAATGGCTCCACGTCGTCGATCTCGATGGCGCCTTCGCGGGCGAATCGGTCAACGGCGCGGCAGTGGCGGCAGTCCTCGAGCGGTTCGGTGGCAAGATCCAGCTCGGCGGCGGCATCCGCAATCGCGAATCGATCGATCGCTGGCTCGATCTCGGCGTCGCGCGCGTGGTGATCGGCACTGCGGCGCTGGAGAATCCCGAACTGGTCCGGGCCGCGGCGCGTGACAATCCCGGCCGGATCGTCGTGGCGGTCGACGCCCGCGATGGCATGGTCGCGACGCACGGCTGGGCCGACGTCTCGGACGTATCGGTGGTCGATCTCGCGCGCCGGTTCGAGGATGCCGGGGTGGCCGCATTGCTGTTCACCGATGTCGGCCGCGACGGTCTGCTCAAGGGATGCAATGTCGAGGCGACCGTGGTGCTGGCGCGCGCGGCGTCGATACCGGTGATCGGCAGCGGCGGCGTGACCGACATCGGCGACATCCACGCGCTGAAAGGCCATGTGACCGACGGAATCGAGGGCGTCATCACCGGTCGCGCGCTGTATGACGGGCGCCTCGACCTCGCCGAAGCAATCGCGGTGGCCAAGGCATGAGGGAAGCCGTCGCCACGATCGCTCCCCTCCCGCTCGCGGGAGGGGGCGGGGGAGGGGCTGGCCACATGCCGGCGCCCTCGCGGCGCTCCCCTCCCCTCACCCAGTGCCGGGTGAACGATGCCCCGCATCGTTCAGGCCATGCCGGGGGCATAGCCGACCCGGCGCTCGCAAGCGGGAGGGGAATTTGACCGTCCGCGCCCGCGTGATCCCCTGCCTCGACGTGGCGAACGGCCGCGTGGTGAAAGGCGTCAATTTCGTCGACCTGATCGACGCCGGCGATCCGGTCGAGCAGGCGCGCGCCTATGACGCCGCCGGCGCCGACGAGCTCTGCTTCCTCGACATCACTGCCAGCCACGAGGCGCGCGGAACGATCCTCGACGTCGTCCGCCGCACCGCCGAGGTGTGCTTCATGCCGCTCACCGTCGGCGGCGGCGTGCGCGGCGTCGAGGATGCACGTGCATTGCTGCTCGCCGGCGCCGACAAGGTCGCGGTCAATTCGGCCGCGGTGTCGCATCCCGAAGTCGTCGCCGAGATCGCCGAGCGGATGGGCAGCCAGTGCGTCGTGGCCTCGGTCGACGCGCGGCGCGTTGGCGAGCGCTGGGAAGTGTTCACCCATGGCGGGCGGCGCGCGACGGGGATCGATGCGGTTGCGCACGCGCTTCGGCTCGCGGAGCTCGGCGCGGGCGAATTGCTCGTCACCTCGATGGACCGCGACGGCACGCGCGATGGCTATGACCTCGACCTGATCCGCACGATCGCCGATCAGGTGACGGTGCCCGTGGTGGCATCGGGCGGCGTGGGCAATCTCCAGCACCTCGTCGCCGGCATCCGCGACGGCCACGCCTCGGCGGTGCTCGCCGCATCGATCTTCCATTTTGGCGAGGCCAGCATTGCGGAGGCGCACGCCGCGCTGGCGGCGGCGGGGATTCCGGTTCGCAAGTGAACCAGTGCTCCTGCGAAAGCAGGAGCGCGCCCCGCTTAACCCTTCCCCAACCCTGCAGCCGCTACACCCTCCGCATGCTCCGCATCGCCATCGCCCTGCTGATCGCCGCCCCCGCCCTCGCTGCGGCACCGCACAGCGGTGTCGTCGGCACGCGCTCGATGCCCGAGCTCTCCGACATCGCCTTGTTCGCCTGCGCGGCGTTCGGCGTGTGGTTCGTGCGCAATCGGCTGCGCGCGCGCTTCCGCCGCGACACGCCCAAGGATTGACAGCCGCGCGCCTCTCCCGCAGCCGGAGCAGCATGGCAGATACTCTCGACGCGCTTGAAGCCGTGATCCGCGAACGCCGCACCGGCGACCCGGCAAGCTCCTATGTCGCCCGGCTGACCGCGAAGGGTCGTGCCAAGATCGCGCAGAAGCTCGGCGAGGAAGCGGTCGAAACCGTGATCGCCGCGATCCAGGATGACAAGGCTGCGCTGACCAGCGAAGCCGCCGACCTGCTCTTCCACCTCGCGGTGCTGCTCGCCGATGCCGGGCTGAGCCTCGACGACGTCCGCGCCGAACTCGCCCGCCGCGAAGGCGTGTCCGGGATCGACGAAAAGGCCAGCCGGCCCACGCAATGAGCGTCACCCCGGCGAAGACCGGGGCCCAGAGTTTCTCTGCTGTTCGGCCTGCGGCTCTGGGTCCCGGCTTTCGCCGGGATGACGGTTTGGTATGTCCAGAAGCAGAGGAGAACCGAAATGCCCATCGACGCCGCCCGGCCCTATGATCCGGACAACATCTTCGCCAAGATCCTGCGCGGCGAGATCCCATCGAACAAGGTCTATGAGGATGCCCACGCCCTCGCCTTTCACGACATCAATCCGCAGGCGCCGCGGCACATCCTCGTGATCCCCAAAGGGGCCTATGTCAGCTGGGACGATTTCGCCGCCAAGGGTTCGGATGCGGAGATAGCCGGCTTCGTCCGCGCCGTCGGGCAGGTCGCGCGCGACGCGGGGATGGTCGAGCCCGGTTACCGGCTGCTCGCCAATATCGGGCAGGACGCGCATCAGGAGGTGCCGCACCTCCATGTCCATATCTTTGCGGGACGTCCGCTGGGGCCGATGCTGGTACGCTGAACCGCCGCACTAAGGGATTGCGCCACCCGGTTTTGCGGCTAGGCTCGCGCCTTTCAATTTCGGGGCGGCGCGAACCGGCGCCGCGAAGGGGACCACTCAATGATATTCGGGCGCGTAAAATCACTCGACGCCATTCTGGCGACAGCCGAAAAGAAAGCGCTGCATCGCTCGCTCGGCGCCTTCCAGCTCACCATGCTGGGCATCGGCGCAGTGATCGGCACCGGTATCTTCGTGCTGACCGCGGAAGCGGCGCAGAAGGCCGGTCCCGGCATGATGCTGGCGTTCGTGATCGCGGGCTTCGTCTGCGCGGTCGCCGCGCTCTGCTATGCGGAAATGGCGGCAATGGTGCCGGTTTCGGGCTCTGCTTATACCTATAGCTATGCGGTGATGGGCGAACTGGTCGCCTGGATGGTCGGCTGGGCACTGATCCTCGAATATGCCGTCGCCGCGGGCGCGGTGTCGGTGGGATGGTCCGGCTATGTGGTCGGGCTGCTCGAGAACGCCTTCTCGATCGACATCCCCGACATGCTGGTGCGCGGACCCTATGACGGCGGCCTCGTCAATCTGCCCGCAATGGCGATCGCCGGCCTCGTCACCTGGCTGCTGGTGATCGGTACCAAGGAAAGCGCATTCGTCAATTCGATCCTCGTGCTGATCAAGGTTGCCGCGCTGACGCTGTTCATCATCCTCGCCGTGCCGGTGATGAACATGCAGAATTTCGAGCCCTTCTCGCCGCTCGGCTTCGCCGGCGTTTCGGCGGCGGCGGCGTCGATCTTCTTCGCTTATGTCGGCTTCGACGCGGTCTCGACCGCGGCCGAGGAAACCAAGAACCCGCAGCGCAACATGCCGATCGGCCTGATCGGCAGCCTCGCCATCTGCACGATCTTCTACCTGCTCGTCGCCGCCGGCGTCATCGGCAGCGTCGGCGCGCAGCCGATGCTGGGCCCCGACGGCGCGGCGCTTGCCCCGGGCAGCGTCGAGCTGACCAAAGCGTGCGCCGACAACATCGCCGCCACCGGCCGCGACGCGGTGGTCTGCTCGAAGGAAGCTCTGGCCTGGACGCTGCGCGAAATCGGCTGGCCACAGATCGGCAATCTGATCGGCCTCGCCGCCGGCCTGGCCCTGCCTTCGGTCATCCTGATGATGATGTTCGGCCAGACCCGCATCTTCTTCGTGATGAGCCGCGACGGCCTGCTTCCCGCGGTCTTCTCCAAGGTTCATCCGAAGTTCCACACCCCGCACGTCATCACCATCCTGACGGGCGTCTTCGTGGCCTTGTTCGCGGCCTTCTTCCCGGTCGGCAAGCTGGCCGACATCTCCAACTCGGGCACCTTGTTCGCCTTTGCCGCGGTGTCGATCGCGGTACTGGTGTTGCGCCGCACCGATGCCACGCGGCATCGCCCGTTCCGCACGCCGCTGATCTGGCTCACTGCGCCGTTCGCGATCCTCGGCTGCGTCTATCTGTTCTACAGCCTCGGCTACGACACCAAGATGATGTTCCTAATCTGGGCGGCAATCGGTCTCGTGGTGTATTTCGCCTATAGCCGGCGCAAGAGCCATGTGGGCCGCGGTCTCACCGAAGTGCACGAGCACGAGGCCTATGAGGAACTCGATCCGCCGGTGCCGGGCACGAAGTGAGCCGGGCACGGACCTGAAGGGGCCGGAGGAGCGATCCTCCGGCCTTTTTCATTTACATCCCTCCCGAAAAGCAGCTTGCGTCAGTAATGATATAGAATATCATTACCGTTCATCCGGGGGTCATCCCAGAGGCGCAACAACTCCCCGGACGGCCCGCAAGCGGCCGGCAACCACTGGGGAGAGTCACATGCCGCGTTCCGCGTTGATGCTCGGTTGTTCCGCCATCCTGATCAGTTCCGCCGCGCCGCCCCCGCCCCTCAAGGCGTCCCCGCCCACCGTCGCGCAGGATCGGCATTCACCGGTACGCTGCGTTCGCGAGCGCGGCCAGCCCGAGGCACTGCCCGCGCCAGGCTATGCGCCGCCGCCGGCTTATGCGCCTTCCGCACCCCCGCCACCGCTACTCAGCATCGCCCCGCCGACGGCCGAGATGCGCGTCACCGGACAAGCGATGAAACGGGCCACGGGCATGGCCGTGCGAACCGCCCCCTACGGCGCGCCCGGCAACAGCGAACGCTATGACGGCAAGGAAGTCGCATCGATCCAGCAGGTCCTCGCCAACCCCGTCTCCACTTTCTCGGTCGATGTCGACACCGGCGCCTATGCCAATGTCCGCCGCTTCCTGACCCAGGGGGAGGACGTGCCCGCCGCGGCAGTGCGCACCGAGGAGATGATCAACTATTTCCGCTACGATTATCCGCGCCCCGACTCGCGTGAGGCACCGTTCAGCATCACGACCGACGTCGCGTCCACACCGTGGAACCCCGACACGCGGCTGCTCCGCATTGGCCTGCGCGGCTATGACGTGAGCGCGAAAGGCCGCCCGCCCGCCAATCTGGTCTTCCTCGTCGACGTCTCCGGCTCGATGTCGAGCCAGGACAAATTGCCGCTGGTGAAGAAGGCGCTGACGATGCTCGCCGATCAGCTGACGGTGAAGGACCGGGTATCGATCGTCGTTTATGCCGGCGCCGCGGGCGTGGTGCTCGAACCCACCCACAAGAAGGAATATGTGAAGGCCGCGCTCGAATGCCTCGACGCGGGCGGATCCACTGCGGGCGGCGACGGCATCAAGCTGGCCTATTCGGTCGCACGGGCCAACTATCTGGAGGGTGGGATCAATCGCATCTTCCTCGCCACCGACGGCGATTTCAATGTCGGGATCAACGACAACAAAGTGCTCGAGGATCTCGTCAAAAAGAACCGCGACGACGGCATCACGCTCACCACCCTTGGCTTCGGCACCGGCAATTACAACGAAGCGATGATGGAGCGCATCGCCGATGTCGGCAATGGCAACTACGCCTATATCGACAGCGCGATGGAAGCGCAGAAGGTACTCGACGACGAACTCGGGGCGACGCTCTTCACCATCGCCAAGGACGTCAAGGTCCAGGTCGAGTTCAACCCGGCGCAGGTCAGCCAATATCGCCTGATCGGCTATGAGAATCGCGCGCTCGCCGAGGAGGATTTCGCCAATGACAGCGTCGATGCCGGCGATATCGGCGCGGGACATCAGGTGACTGCCTTGTACGAAGTCGTCCCCGCCGGCGCCGCAGGCTGGATTTCCGCGCGTCGCTACGAGGGCAATCGCCCTGCCCCCGCGCCCGCGACGGGCGACGAGTTCGCGCATGTGAAGCTTCGCTACAAATTGCCCGGCGAAGCGGCCTCGCGGCTGATCGCGCGCCCCGTCTCGGCCGGGCTGCTGCGCACCGCGCAGGCGCCCCGCGGCGACATGGCCTTCGTCACATCGGTCGCGGCGTTCGGCCAGCGGCTGCGCGGCGACAAATATCTGAACGGCTATGGCTATCGCGACATCGGCGCGCTGGCAGGCGCCTCCGACAATTACTGGCGCAGCGAGTTCGCGCGGCTGGTGCGCCTGGCCGATAGCGGCAAGGGTTCGGTCGCCTCGGCCGAATGACCCGGCTGGACGCTGCGGAATCCGGCGCTATGCAGTTGAGAATGCGCGTGACTGCATGGCGTCGGGAGCGAATTGGATGAACGATACGGCTTGGCAGACGGGCGGCGCGTTATACGACGGGGCGCCGGTGTGGCTCACTTTGTCTTTCGTGCTGATCGGCGTCGGTATCCTCGCGGCCTTGTTCGTCCTTGCCTGGGGCACCCGGCTCGCTAAACGACGCCAGCAGGCACGTCAGCAGCTCGAGGCGCGCGGTGAAGTGCACCAATCGAGCGAACCCGCTCCACCGGTGCGCCCGGTCGCGGCCCCGCCCGTCGCTCCCTCACCGCCACCGATCGCCGACACGCCGGTGGTGGCCACCGCGCCTCAACCCGATCCCGAACCGGCACCGCTCGCCGACGAGCCGATCGCCGCCGCCGCGCCGCTCGATGCTTCGCCTGCCGCGCTCGCTGCATCGGATCCAGCGCCCGCGCCGTCGAGTGCCGACGACCTCACCCGGATGAAGGGAGTCGGCCCCAAGCTCGCCGAACGGCTGAACGCGCTGGGCGTCACCAGCTTCGCCCGGATCGCCGCACTCAGCCCCGCCGAGGCCGAAGCGCTCGACGCACAGCTCGGAACGTTCCAGGGCCGCATCCACCGTGATCGCTGGATCGAGCAAGCCGGCTTCCTCGCCCGCGGCGATCAGGCAGGTTATGAAGCAGTGTTCGGCAAGCTCTGACCCCGCTTCGCGAGGGAGGAAATTAGCCGGCCTGCCGCACCAGCAGCTTGTCGATCTTGCGCCCGTCCATGTCGACGATCTCGAAGCGCCAGCCCTGCTCGGTGAACAGCTCCCCCTCTTCGGGCAGATGTTTGAGCACCGCCAGCGCCAGCCCCGCGACCGTCGCATAATCGCGGTCCTCGGGCAGATCGATGCCCAGCCGCTCGGCGAGTGCGTCGGCCGGCATCTGGCCCGAGACCAATAAGGATCCGTCCTCGCGCACCACCAGGCTCGGCGTATCGCCCGGCTCGGCGTCGGACGCGAAATCCCCCGCGATCGCCGCGAGCAGATTGGCGGGCGTCACGATCCCTTCGAAATGGCCATATTCGTCATGGACCAGCCCCATCGGCACCTCGGCGCGGCGCAGCGCACCCAGCGCGTCCATCGCGTCGACCTGGTCGGGTAACACCGGCGCAGGGCGCATCAGCCGCCGCAGGTCGAGCGTCTCGCCGCGAAACAAAGCCGCGGCGATGTCGCGCGCCTGGACGACGCCGATCACCGAATCGACCGAACCTTCGGCCACCGGCAGCCGGGTATGCGGCGTGGCGAGCAGCGCATCGCGGATTCCGGCCGCGTCGAGATCGACGTCGAGCCAGTCGACATCGGTGCGCGGCGTCATCACTTCGCGCACCGGTCGGTCGGCGAGGCGGACGACGCCCGAGATGATCGAGCGCTCATGCTCCTCGATCACGCCGGACCGCGATGCCTCGGCGACGATCAGATGGAGTTCCTCGACGGTGACGCGGTTTTCCGATTCGCGCTTGAGGCCGATGATGCGGAAGATCAGCGCGCTCGATTTGTCGAGCAGCCACACGATCGGCGCAGTGATCCGGCTGAGCCACAGCATCGGGATCGCCATCACAGCGGCGATCGGCTCGGGCGAGCGCAGCGCGAATTGCTTGGGTACCAGCTCGCCGACGACCAGCGAGGCATAAGTGGTCACGGCGATCACCAGCGTGATCCCCACCGTGCGCGCGGTCTCAGGGTCTAGCCCCAGCCCCTCGATGCGCTGCGCCACCGGCGTGCCGAGGCTGGTGCCCGAATAAGCGCCGGCGATGATGCCGATCAGGGTGATGCCGATCTGCACGGTCGAGAGGAATTTGCCGGGATCGGCGGCGAGCCGAATCGCAGTCGCGGCGCCGCGGTTGGTGCGCGCCAGCGCCTCGAGCCGGGCGGGGCGCGCGGAGACGATCGCCAGCTCCGACATCGAGAAGACACCGTTGATCGCGATCAACACGAGGATGATCGCGACGTCGATCCAGGGAAAGGGAGCGGGCATGATGTGTGCCCTCCATATCCGCACTGGGCCGCGCTTCACAACCGCCTCTTCACGAAGCTTCGATGCGCAGGCGGAACAAGGCGCGGCTGCGGCGGGTTTTCCGGCCACGGAATCACAAGAGGAACCCCCTATGTCCATCACTCGCAAGACGCTGATCGCCACAGCGCTCGCCGCCACCACGCTCACCGCAGCCTGCGTCACCGATCCGGTCACCGGCGAACGCCGCGTCTCGCGAGCGGCGATCGGCGCGGGCGCGGGCGTGGTCGGCGGCTATCTGCTCGGCGATCTAGTCGGCGGCCGCAACGACCGGACGGAGAAGATCGTCGGCGCCGGCATCGGCGGCCTCGCCGGAGCGGGCATCGGCGCCTATATGGACCGGCAGGAGCAGGAGCTGCGCCGCCGCACCGCCGGCACCGATATCCGGGTGATCCGCCAGGGCGACGATCTGGTGCTCAACATGCCATCGAACGTCACTTTCGCCACCAACGAATCGAGCGTCCAGCCGCAGTTCCGCGCCACGCTCGATCAGGTTGCCGACGTGCTCAGGCAGTATAACCAGACCTATATCGACGTGTACGGCCACACCGATTCAACCGGCAGCGACAGCTATAATCTCAGCCTGTCGCAGCGCCGCGCCACCGCGGTCGCCGACTATCTGACCGGCCGGGGCGTGCAGAGCGCGCGGCTCGGCACCCGCGGTTTCGGCGAGACCCAGCCGATCGCCAGCAACGACAGCGAAGAAGGCAAGGCCGCCAATCGCCGCGTCGAGATCAAGCTGGTGCCGATCACCCGGCAGGACGTCGGGTAAGCCGTTCGCTCGAACGATAGTGCTCCTGCGAAAGCAGGAGCACTGGATGGCTAGGTGCGACGCTTCCTGAAAAAATCGCGCAGCAACGCCCCCGCCTCGGCCTCACCGATCCCGGAATAGATTTCGGGGCGGTGATGGCAGGTCGGCTGACCGAAGAAGCGCGGACCATGCTCGACCGCGCCGCCCTTGGGATCGCTGGCGCCGTAAAAGAGCCGCGCGATCCGGGCATGCGCGATCGCCCCTGCGCACATAGCGCAAGGCTCCAGCGTCACCCACAAGTCGCAATCCTCGAGCCGTTCATGACCAAGGATGCGCGCCGCCTCGCGAATCGCGAGGATTTCCGCATGCGCGGTGGGGTCGTGGAGCCTGCGCGGGGCGTTGGCGGCTGTGGCGATCGCCTTGCCCTCGTGCATCACTACCGCGCCGACCGGCACTTCCCCCGCCTGTGCGGCCTCGCGGGCAGCATCCAACGCGGCGCGCATCGGTTGGGGGAGGGGGAACATGACGGTGGACTACTGCCCCTGACCCTCTTCGTCACCCCGGCACTTCGACCGGGGCAATGACTATGCAGTAGCCGCAGTCGTCGGCGCATCCGATCGGCTATGACGCAGCACCGCCCACAGCGCGAATGCAACGCCCGGCAAAAATCCCAGCACGGTCAGCCCGCACGCAATCAGGAAGTCCCGCCCCGGCCCCCGCGCGAGGTACACGCCCAACGGCGGCAGCAGCACTGCGGCAACGATTCGCCCGGCCTGCATTATTTCGCGGCGGGCGTGGGCGCGGGCGTGCCCGGCGCCTGTTTCACGTCGATCGTCGGGAGAACCACGGTCGCCTTCTTCATCTCCACGGTGGGCACCTCGACGGTCCTCGCGGTATTGCCGATCCCGACGCTGCCCGTCTCCGCGCTATATTTGGGCAGCTGGCCGCCTTCGGACTGCAGGGTCACCGTCGGCAGGCTCGCGCCTTGCTGCTGGTTGAACCGCAGCATGCCCGTCGCCATCGCTGCTACCACGCCAAGGGCGATCAGCCCGATCAGCACGAGGATTGCACGCATTGCCTTAATCTCCCTGATCGAATCGTTTGCGTAATAACGCCGCAAGCGCCAAGTGGGTTGCGTCGGCTGGCGCTTTGATCGGCGAATCGGTTGACGCACCCGGCCATTACCGCTATCGGCGCGGCCTTTCCGGCTTATGCCAAGAACCAGGATTTAAAGCGATGTCGCGCATTTGCGAGCTGACCGGCAAGGGCCGGCAGGTGGGACACAACGTCTCCCACGCCAACAACAAGACCAAGCGGACTTTTCTGCCCAATTTGCAGAATGTCACGCTGATCTCGGATTCGCTGGGCCGCAGCATCCGTCTGCGTGTCTCGACGCACGGCCTGCGTTCGGTCGAGCATGTCGGCGGTCTCGACAATTGGCTGCTCAAGACCAGCGAAGACGATCTGTCGCTGCGCGCTCGTCGCCTGAAGCGCGAAGTGCGCAAGGCGTCGACTGCCGAGAAGACCGCGGCCTAACCAGTCTTTTGCGGATTGGCGTCAGCCCGTTCCCTTCGCGGGGGGCGGGCTTTTCGCTTGTCCGGGGTTAGCCTTCAGGTCCAGCCGGAACTTGAGCAGCAGCGACTGCTCCCAGATCTCGCCATTGTCGTCCGACGCGATCCACACGATCGTGTCCGCGCCTTCGCGGGTGACCGCCAGCGCCTCGAAATTGTCGTGCTGCACCGGGCGTTGGAACGTCGCCAGCTCGACGCCGCGCGCCACCGTCCCGGCGCGCAGTCCGCGCATGTCGATCAACACCAGTTTGGCAGTGAACAATCCGGACAGTGTGAGCCGGCGATTGAGCACCAGCAGCCGCCCATCGGGGAGCTCGGCCATGTCGGTCGGGTCATAATTCGCCGGTGGCACGTAAGCGAGGCGTTCAGGCGCCCGCACCCTTTCGGTCGGATCCCCGGCAAAGCGCAATACGATCCGGGCGTCGGGCCGGCCCCGCGGCCGCGCCGTCTCGCTGATCACGAGGAATTCGCCGCTGCGCAGCCGCACCATCGCCTCGGCGCCACCGGCGATCGACCAGTCGGCCATCGCCGCCGGCTGAACGCTCCGCTCGGCGCGGGTCAGGCTCGAATCATAGCGCCAGATCGCATTGCGGTTCTCGAAGCCGATCCACGCCCGCCCGGTCGCCGGGTCCCAGGCCAGCGATTCGGAATCGCGGTGTCGCTTGATCGCGCCGGTACCCGGCCCGGGCAGATCGGCGAAGCGCAATTCACGCGGGCGCAGATCCGCGCCCATGCGGAACGTGACGAGATTGCCGCCGTCGCTCAGCAGGGTGAACCTGTCTCCCACCACACGCATCGCCGAAAAGCCGCCAAACGCCGGATCGTCGCTTCGCAGATTCAGCCCGCCGAGCCAAATGAGCGCTCCCAGCCTTGTCCGGGCGGGATCGGAAGGGTCGAGCGGCACCGGCGTGGCGATCATCTTCGGCCGGTCGCCGAGGATCTGGCGCGGCTCGATCCCCGAGGCGGTGACCGACAGCATCAGGAGCGACGAGAGCGGAACGGCGAAACGCATTGGTCCGCCATAGCCGTTCGGCCTGAACGAGCCAGCCCCGCGGAAGATGAACCTCGGATAACAAGTGCGTTCAGCCAATGCCAAGGAGTGACGGCTATAGGCAGCAAGGTAGTTTGCGTATCGAGGTCCTCGCGTAGCGTATCGAGGACCGGGGGGCCGGCTCCTCGCGGAGCCGGCCCATTTCCTGTCAGTACATGTGCTGCCCGCCATTGATCGACAGAGTCGACCCGGTCACGAAGCCCGCTTCCTCCGAACACAGGAACGCCACGCCGCGCGCGATTTCGCTCGCCTGGCCGAGCCGGCCGACCGGGATTTTGGCGACGATCTTCTCGAGCACCTCGGGCGGCACCGCGGCGACCATGTCAGTATCAATATAGCCCGGCGCGATCGCGTTGACTGTCACGCCGGCGCGCGCGCCTTCCTGCGCCAGCGCCTTGGTGAAGCCGTGAATGCCCGATTTGGCCGCGGCATAGTTGACCTGGCCATATTGCCCGGACTGCCCGTTGATCGAGCCGATATTGACGATCCGGCCCCATTTGCGGCTGCGCATGCCGGGGAAGGTCGCGTGCGCCATGTTGAAGCAGCCGCCCAGATTGATGCGGATCACGTCCTCCCACATATCGCGGCTCATCTTGAGAATCGTGCCGTCGCGGGTGACCCCGGCATTGTTGACCACCACGTCGACCGGACCGAGCTCGGCCTCGACCTGCGCCACGCCCGCGGCGCAGGCGTCGAAATCGCCGACGTCCCATCTATAGGCCTTGATGCCGGTGCGCTCGGTGAAGGCCCGGGCCTTCTCGTCGTTGCCGGCATAGTTGGCCGCGACCGTCATGCCCGCGTCCTTCAGCGCAAGGCTGATCGCCTCGCCGATTCCGCGCGTTCCACCCGTCACGATCGCTACGCGTGCCATTAGCTGCCATCCTCTCTTCGTTTTCGTTACGCAACGCTAGGCAGCGTCTGCCCAGCCCGCAAGTTCCCGCGCCAATATCTTCTTGAGCATCGCCACGCCGACATGGCTTGCATTGAGACAAGGCAAAGCCGCGAAATCGGTGCCGCCGGCGGCGACAAAGGTCTCGCGGCCGCGGATCGAAAGCTCCTCGAGCGTCTCGACGCAGTCCGCCGAGAAGCCCGGGGCGACGAGTGCGATCCGGGTGATGCCCTTCGCCGGAAGCCCCGCCAACACCGTATCAGTCGCCGGCTCGAGCCATTTGGCGCGGCCGAACCGCGACTGGAAAGTGATCGTCAGCTCCCGCCCCAGAGCCTCGCTCAGCAGCCGCGCGGTCTTCTGGCAGTGGCAGTGATAGGGGTCGCCGAGCTCCAGCGTCCGCTGCGGCATGCCGTGGAAGCTGGCGAGAATCGCCTGTGGCTCGAAATCAAGCGCGGCCAGCGACGCCTCCACCGAGGTCTTCAGCGCATCGATATAAGCCGGATCGTCATGATACGGCGGCAGGGTGCGCAGTGCCGGCTGCCAGCGCATCTGCGCCAGCGCCGCAAATGCCGCGTCGTTGGCGGTCGCGGTCGTCGCCGCGCAATATTGCGGGTAGAGCGGCGCGATCAGGATGCGCTCGCACCCCGCCGCCTTGAGCGCGCGCAGCCGGTCGCCGAGCGCCGGGCGCCCATAACGCATCGCATAATCGACGATCACGTCCGGCCCGAACGCACCCTGCAGCGCCGCCGCCTGCTCGCGGGTGATCGCGGCGAGCGGGGATCCGTCCTCGCGCCAGACCTGCTTATAGGCATGTGCGGACTTCGCAGGCCGGGTGCGCAGGATGATGCCGTGCAGGATCGGCTTCCACACGAAGCGCGGAATCTCGATCACGCGCGGATCGGACAGGAATTCGGCCAGATAGCGCCGCACCGCGCCCGCCTCCGCCGCATCGGGCGTGCCAAGGTTGACGAGGAGCAATCCGACCTTGCGGGTCGGGATCGTCGGATGGTCGCCGGGGGGAGTCATTCGATGTCCGATAACAGAGGCAGGCGGCGGAAGCGCACGCCTGTAGCAGCCTGCAACGCATTGGCGATCGCCGGGGCGACCGGCGGCACCGCCAGCTCGCTCGCCCCACCCGGCTCGGCGCCGCTGCGGATCAGCTCGACGGTGATGTCGGGGCAGTCGGCGAGCGTCGGCAGGCGCAGCTCGGAAATCTCGCGAACGTCGGCGACATTCTCGGTGAACCCGGTCGAGCAACCCACCGCGCCCGCGAGCCCGAACAACAATCCGCCCTCGATCTGCTGCATCACCAGATCGGGATTCACCATCCGTCCGCAATCGACTGCGGCGACCAGCCGCTCGACCTTGACTCGCCGATCGCTGGTCAACTGTGCCTCGGCGAGCACCGCGATGTGCGATCCGCGGAAGCTGTGGCAGGCGATCCCCTGCCCGCTCCCCGGCTGGCCGCCCTGCCAGCCGCCCAATTGCGCCACGACTTGCAGGCAGCGCGCAAGCCGCGGCTGCTGGCCCAGCATCGCCATTCGGAACGACAAGGCGTCCTGCCCGGCGACGTGCGCGAGTTCGTCGAGGAAGCTCTCGGTGAAGAAGCAGGTGTAGCTATGCGCGCCCGAGCGCCAATAGCCGGTCGGCACGCCGATCGTCGCGGGATGGTAGTCAACTGCGAAATTGGGGATCGTATAAGGCGGCACCGCACCCGCCACTGCGCTCGCATCGCCCCCGCCCAGCGCCAGCGCCGCGGCCGGCAGCGCATCGCCGTGAAGCAAGCGTTGTGCAAGCTCGCGTCCGCTCGCCGGCGCGGCGATCTTGGCGAGCCAGCCGGTCAGCCGGCGCTGCGGGTCGAGCCGTGCACTCATCCGTCCCGCCGCGGCGGGACGGAAGCGATCGCGCCGGAAATCCTCGCCGCGCGGCCAGGTCAGCTGGACCGGCCGACCGATCTTCACTGCCAGCAACGCCGCCTGCGCCGCGACGTCGGTTTCGAGCTTCGCGCCGAACGAGCCCCCGGCCATGGTCGGGTGGAGGATCACGTCGTTCTCGGCGACCCCCGCCGCGCGCGCCGCGGCAGCGCGCGCGAGCCCGGGCGCCTGGGTCGGCAGCCACAAGGTCACCCGCCCGTCGCGAAACACCGCCGTGGCAGTCATCGGCTCGAGCGAGGCATGAAGCGCCAGCCCGACGCGATATTCGGCCGCGACCAGCTGCGCGCCGCGGAACTGCGCTGCGAGATCGCCCGCCGCGGCGATGCGCGATCCCGCGCCGTCGAACGCCGCGCTCAACGCCTGCTCGATCGAGTCGCTGTTGACCACTGGCTCGGGGGTGCGGAAGCGCGGCCGCATCGAATCGAGCGCACGATCGGCCGCCCAACTATTGTTCGCGACGGTGGCCACCCAGTCGTCGGTGGTGACGACCGCGAGCATGCCGGGAATCTTGTCGGCGGCGGCACGGTCGATGCGCGCCAGCCCGGTCTCGCCCACCGGCCCCTGCCGGATCGAGGCATAGACCATGTCGGCCAGCCGGATATCGGCCGCGAACAAGGCGCTGCCGTCGACCTTGGGCGGCGCATCGAGCCGCGGCAGCGGCTGGCCATAGAGCCGCGCCTCGTCGCCCACGCGCGGCGGCACGGTGTCGGGAAGGCTCTGCTCCGCCGCCTCGGCCGCGAGCGCGCCGAAGCCGAGCTTATGATTGCCCTGGAAGACAAGGTGGTTGAACGTCCCGCACGCCTGCCAGTCGACGCCCCAGCGCTTCGCCGCCGCCTTGCACAGCAATGCGCGCGCGGCCGCGCCGGCGCGGCGCAGCTCGCCTTCGAAATTGCGCACCGACGTCGAGGCGCCGGTCAGCAACAGCCCGGTTCGCCGGACATAGCTCGCACGGAGCGCGTCGGGGAGCTCGCCCAGCGCCGCCTCGAACAATTCTTCCGCCGCCAGTTGGTTGGCATAAAGCGGATTGAGTGGCGCGGGCTCGACTCCAACCATCTTCCAGTCGGCACCGAGCTCGTCGGCGATGATCTGCGGGAAGGCGGTATAGACTCCCTGCCCTTCCTCGCATTGCGGCACCGCGACCGAAACATGCCCGTCGCTGCCGATCTTGAGCCACGCGCCGAACAGACTTTCGCCGGGCGCCGCGGTCAAATTGGGAAGCCAGGTGCGCGGCCATGCCGCCCACGCCACGACCAGCCCGATGCCGGCGCCGCCGCCGATCAGCAGCGTCCGCCGATCGAGCCTGATGCGCGCGCTGGGGTCCCGGGCCATCGCATTGCTCTATCGCGGGGCTTGCGCCTACGCCAGCCATTGCGGTCTTGGGTTTACCGCACGGCTGCTCTATCGCAGGCCGACGAACGATTGCCGGGGAACGACAAGACCGTGCTGCTCCACCTTCTCGCCGCCGCCAGCGATCATATCCAGTTCAAGGATCTCGGGCTGAGCCCGGTCGCGGTCAATCTCGGCTTCTTCCAGATCAAATGGTATTCGCTGGCCTATATCGCCGGCATCCTGATCGGCTGGTGGTATCTGCTCAAGCTGCTCGCCCAGCCCGGCGCCCCGATGGCGCGACGCCACGCCGACGATCTGGTCTTCTATGCGACGCTCGGCATCATCCTCGGCGGCCGGCTCGGTTATGTCCTGTTCTACGCGCCCAACATGATCGTCGAAGCGCCGTCGCAGATCATCCGGCTGTGGGATGGCGGCATGTCGTTCCATGGCGGGGTGATCGGCACGACCGTCGCGATCCTCCTGCTCGCGCGGCGCCAGGGGCTGAGCTGGCTGCGAATCCACGATTATGTCGCCTGCGTCGCGCCGTTCGGTCTGTTCTTCGGCCGCCTCGCCAATTTCGTGAACGGCGAATTGTGGGGCAAGCCGGCGGACCTCCCCTGGTCGGTCGTCTTCCGCAATACCGTCGAGACCGGCCTGCCCGAACCCGCCCGTCACCCCAGCCAGCTCTACGAAGCGGGGCTCGAGGGCGTGCTGCTCTTCGTAGTGCTCTGGTTCTTCTTCTGGCGGACCGATTCGCGCTATCAGCCCGGCAAGCTCGTCGGCATCTTCGTGCTCGGCTATGGCCTGTGCCGCTTCTTCGTCGAGTTCTTCCGTGAGCCCGACGCACAGCTCGTCTGGCTGGTCGACGCCACCGGGCTGCACATGGGCCAGTGGCTGTGCATTCCGATGATCGTGGGGGGCATCTATCTGATCGCCACCGCCAAGGGCCGCCGCCAGCGCGTCGAGCCGATCGCCGGATCCGAAAGCGTCGCCTGAGCCCTGGCGCCGGGATGACGGCACGGATGCGACGCGTTAGGGACATAGTGTGACCAATCCCGATCATCCCCTCGCAGCTTCGTCCGCCGAGCGCATCGAAAACGCCGCCGCGCCGCTGCTCGCCGAACGCCTGTCCCGCGCGATCACCCTCGCCGGGCCGATCCCGCTCTCGCAATATATGGGCGCGGCCAATACGCATTATTATGCGACGCGCGATCCGCTGGGCAGCCGCGGCGACTTCACCACCGCGCCCGAGATCAGCCAGATGTTCGGCGAGCTGATCGGGCTGTGGCTCGCCGATCTCTGGGATCGCGCTGGGCGGCCGGCCGCGCGCTATGTCGAACTCGGGCCGGGACGCGGCACGCTTGCCGCCGATGCGCTCCGCGCCATGGCCAGGGCGGGTCTCGCACCGCCGGTCGACCTCGTCGAGAACAGCCCCACGCTCCGCGCCGCACAGGCCGAGCGCGTGCCGGGCGCCGAATGGCATCTCGATCTGGTCGGACTGCCGGAAGACGCGCCGCTGCTCGTCGTCGCCAACGAATTCTTCGACGCGCTGCCGATCCGCCAGCTGGTCGCCACCGGAGAGGGCTGGCGCGAGCGGCTCGTCGCCTGCCAGGACACTTTGTTCCTGCCGGTCGTCGGCGACCGCAGCTTCGACATGATCATCCCGCGCGACTTGCTCCACGCCGATCCGGGATCGATCCTCGAGACCTCGCCCGCCAGCGTCGCCATCCTGCGCAACCTTGCCGCACGATTGCTCACGCAGGGCGGCGCGGCGCTGATCATCGACTATGGCTATGAAGGTCCGGCGATCGGCGACACGCTCCAGGCAGTGCGCGGCCATGCCTATGCCAATCCGTTCGAACATCCCGGCGAGGCCGACCTCACTGCGCATGTCGATTTCGCCACGCTCAAGGAAGCCGCCGAACTCGAGGGACTGATCGTCCATGGCCCGGTCACGCAGGGCGCGTTCCTCAAGGCGCTCGGGATCGAGCCCCGCGCCGAAGCGCTCACCAGGGCATCGCCCGATCGCGCCGAGGCGCTCGCCATGGATCGCGACCGGCTGATCGACCCGGAGCAGATGGGCGAATTGTTCAAGGTCATCGCGCTCACCGCCCCGGGCTGGCCGGTGCCGGCGGGGTTCGAATGAACGCCACGATGATCCGCTATCGCGACGCCACCCCCGCCGACCTCCCCGAGATCGACGCGCTGTACCGCGAAAGCTTCGTCGCGACGTTCGGCCATCTCTATCGCTCCGCCGATCTCGCCGCCTTTCTCGGCCAATTCACGCCCGCCGCATGGGCGCACGAGTTCGCGAAATCCGGCAATGCCTTTCGGGTTGCCGAGGACGATGACGGCCTGCTCGGCTATTGCCACCTGGGCCCTGTCACGCTGCCGATCGAGCCCGACGCTTCCGCGATCGAATTGCACCAGCTCTATCTCGCCGAGCGCGGCAAGGGCAGCGGCGCGGCGCAGGCGCTGATGGACTGGGCGATCGCCACCGCCCGCGCGCGGGGCGCCGCGCGGATCGTCCTCAGCGTCTATGTCGACAATCATCGTGCCCAGCGCTTTTACGCGCGCTACGGCTTTCGCGAGATCGGCAAGAATGCATTCCGTGTCGGCGATCATGTCGATGACGACCGCATCTGGAGCATGGATCTGTGAGCCATGTCGAAGTGATCCGCGCCCGCGCGCTGGACGGCGTAGCGCACGGCTTTCTTGGGCGGCGCGGCGGCGTCTCGACCGGCATGCTCGCCGGACTCAACGTCGGTACCGGCTCGGCCGATGATCCGGCGCTGATCGCCGAAAATCGCCGCCGCGCCAGCGAGGCGGTGCTCCCCGGCGGCCGCCTCGTCACGCTCTTCCAGGTGCATTCGCCCGACGCCGTCGCCGTGATCGAGCCGTATGAGGAGCGGCTGCGCCCGCGCGCCGACGCCCTGGTCACTGACCGGCCGGGGCTGGCGCTCGGCATTCTAACCGCCGATTGCGCGCCCGTGCTGCTCGCCGACACGCAAGCGGGAGTCGTCGGCGCCGCGCATGCCGGGTGGAAAGGCGCGATCGGCGGCGTCACCGATTCGACGATCGCGCTGATGGAAACGCTCGGAGCGAGGCGCGAGCGCATCGCCGCCGCAGTCGGCCCGTGCATCGCCCGCGCCAGCTATGAAGTCGACGATGGCTTTTTCCGCCGCTTCGCCGAAGCCGATCCGGCCAACGAACGCTTCTTCGCCGACGGCAAGTCCGGGCACCACCAGTTCGATCTCGAAGCCTATGTCGCGCATCGCCTCGCCGCAGCGGGAATCCGCACCGTCGAAGTGCTCGGCCTCGACACTTATTACGACGAAAACCGTTTCTACAGCTTCCGCCGCGCGACGCATCGCGGCGAGCCCGATTACGGCCGCCAGATCGCGATAATTGGTATCAATTGAGACGTTCCTTCGGCTAGGGAGCGATCAAACAAATCCGGAGAGCCCCATGACCGACGAAACCGAAGCCGAGCTGACCGGCGCCACCGCGCGGCGTCGTCCCAAGGCCAGCGTCGACAAGATCGGCGGGCGCGAGCTCAAGCCGTCGACGATGATGATGGGCCATGGCTATGATCCGGTGCTGTCGGAAGGGTCGCTCAAGCCGCCGATCTTCCTGACCTCGACCTTCGTCTTTCCCAACGCCGCGGCGGGCAAGCGCCACTTCGAGGGCGTCACGGGCAAGCGGCCCGGCGGCGCGGACGGCCTCGTCTATTCGCGCTTCAACGGTCCCAATCAGGAAATCCTCGAAGATCGCCTCGGCATCTGGGAAGGCGCCGAGGACGCGCTCGCTTTCTCTTCGGGCATGTCGGCGATCGCCACCCTGTTCCTGTCGATGGTCAAGCCGGGCGACACGATCGTCCATTCGGGCCCGCTCTACGCCGCGACCGAGACGCTGATCGCGCGCATCCTCGGCCGCTTCGGCGTGCACTGGCTCGATTTCCCCGCCGGCGCGACGCGCCCGGAAATCGACGCGGTGCTGAACCGGGCCGCGAGCGGCAACGTCGCCTTGATCTATCTCGAATCGCCGGCCAACCCGACCAATGCATTGGTCGATGTCGAGGCCGTCGCGGCGAGCCGCGACGCGATCTTCAAAGGCGCCAAGCCGCCGATCGCGATCGACAATACCTTTCTCGGCCCGCTGTGGGCGCAGCCGCTCAAGCAGGGCGCCGACATCGTCGTCTATTCGCTCACCAAATATGCCGGCGGCCATTCGGATCTGGTCGCAGGCGGCGTGCTCGGCTCGAAGGAGCACATCAACACGATCCGGCTGATGCGCAACACGATCGGCACGATCTGCGATCCCCACACCGCGTGGATGCTGCTGCGCAGCCTCGAAACGCTCGAACTGCGCATGAGCCGTGCGGGCGAGAATGCGGTCAAGGTCTGCGAATTCCTTCGCACCCATCCCAAGGTGGAGCATGTCGGCTATCTCGGCTTCCTCGAAGAGGGCAGCCGCCAGGCCGACATCTACAACCGCCATTGCACCGGCGCCGGCTCGACCTTCTCGCTCTATCTGAAGGGCGGCGAGAAGGAGGCGTTCGCGTTCCTCGACAGCCTCAAGATCGCCAAGCTCGCGGTCAGTCTGGGCGGCACCGAGACGCTGGCCAGCCACCCTGCGGGCATGACCCATCTGTCGGTACCCGAAGCGCGCAAGCAGGCGTTGGGGATCACCGACAACCTCGTCCGCATCTCGATCGGAGTCGAGGACGCCGACGATCTGATCGCCGACTTCGAAGAGGCGCTGCAGGCGGTCTAAATTGTCTCGGTGCTCCTGCGAAAGCAGGAGCACCGAGAATCACAAGCGACGTCCTTAGTAACTCTGGGCTCCTGCTTTCGCAGGAGCACGGCAGACCTAATTGCGCAGTGTCAGGTCCTTGGTGCGATCGGTGGCCGGAGGCGTCACCGGCCCGCTCGCAAAATACGCCTCGAGCGCGTCGAGATCGGCCACCCCGGTCAGCAATTCCTCGCCCCCGGCCAGCGTGGTGAAACCGTCGCCGCCATTGGCGAGGAAGTTGCTGACCACCACCCGATAGACGCGATCGTCCGTGATTGGCGCGCCGTTCAGCCGCGGATCCACCACCCGCTGCCCCACCGGCTTGCCAAGGTCATAGCCGAAGCCGAAGCCGCGTGAGACCAACAGCAAATTGCGCCCGCCCGCTTTGTTTTCGTCGAATTGCTGCTCGAGCACCGCGCGCAATTGTTTGCCGGTCAGGCTCTTGATCACGAGCGTGTTGCCGAAGGGCTGCGCGGCATAGATGTCGCCGAACGTGATCGTCCCGTCGGCACGCGGGGTGAGCGATACGCGGGCACTGCCCGCGTTCATCAGCGCGATCTCGGCGCCGCCATTTGCGGGCGACGCCGTCGCGGCGAGCTGGGCGTCGGCGATCAGATTGCCGAGCACTTGTTCGCGCATGTCCTCGTCGGTGCGCGGCGCCGGCGCGGTCAGCCGGCCGATCGGCCGCTCGGCATAGCTTTTCGTCGCCGCCGCATAGCGCGCGACCAAAGCCGCCACCCGCGGCTCGGGGACGAATCGCGCATAGCGCTCGCTGATCGGCACCGGTCCTTTGGCGCCGGTGAACGCCTCGCCCTGGACGAGCACATTGTTGGCGCGCTTCGCCACGACGCGGCCCGCCACCGGATCGATATCGAGGCGGATGTCGGTCAGCAAAGTCCCGCCATATCCCGCGCTGGTCAGCAGCAGCGGCCGGGTCGCATCCACGCTGCCATAGTCGCAGACATAGGCGTTGTGGGTATGGCCGGAGACGACGAGATCGACGCGCGGATCGAGCCGCTGCAAGACGGGCAAGATGTCGCCGGTCATGCCCTCACAGCTGTTCGCGTCGAAGGCCAGCTTGCTGTAGCCGCCCTGATGGATCAGCACGACGATCGCGTCGGCGCCTTCGGCCTTGAGCTTGGGTACCAGCCCATTGACGGTATCCGCCTCGTCCTCGAAGTTCAGCCCCGCGACGCCGCTCGCCATCACCAAGGTCGATGTGCCCTTCAGCGTCATGCCGATGAACGCCACGCGAACCTGCCGCGTGCCCTTACCGAAGCTGCGGATGCCATAGCTGGGGAACAGCGTGCCGCCGTCATCCTTGGCGACATTGGCGGCGAGATACCGGAACCCCGCGCCCTCGAACGGCTCGATCGCGCAGGGCACGCGCTTGGTGTTCTTCTCGCAGCCGCCGTTCTGGAGACGGAGTAGTTCCTTCTGGCCGCGATCGAATTCGTGATTGCCGACGGCGTTGAAATCAACTCCGATCAGGTTCATCGCGTGGATCGTCGGCTCGTCGAGGAACATCGACGAGACCAGCGGACTTGCGCTGATCATGTCGCCTGCCGAGACGGTTACGCTATTCGGATGCCCCGCGCGCAGCTTGGCCACCGCTGAGGCGAAATAGGCGGCGCCGCCGGCGGGCACGCGCATGACGCCGCCGTCACCCGGTATATCCACCGCCAGCTTGCCGGCCTCCAGATTGCCATGGAAATCGTTGAACGCGATGATCTGGACCGAGACTGGCGCCGTTGCGGGCGCAGCACCCGGCTCGGCGACGCGCCCCGCACACCCGGCCAGCAAAGTCGCCGCCAGCATCCCGATCACACCACGCATCCGCACCACCTCCATCCGCCACGCCGTGGCGGGGAGATGTTACCGCGTGATTTCGCTCAGCGTCAGCCCCATAGTCGCGCGCGATACGCCTCGAAACAGCGTGCGCCGCATTTGAGCCGGATCAGCGCGCCCTCGGCCATCGCCGTCGCGCGGCGCGGATCCTCTTCGACCGCGGGCCTGATCGCCTCGCGGTTCCAGTCCTCGCTATGCTTGACGTCGAGCACTGCGTGGAGCGTGAAGTACCGGGCTTCCTTCGGCGTCAGCCCGACACGCTTGAGCCCTTCGGCAACCAGCGCCGAGCGCCCCGGCGCAGTCAGCTCAACCACACCCAGCGCGCCGACCGAATGCCATGCATAGCGCCGGTTAGTCGCCATCGCAGTCATCGCATTGGCAAGGCTCAGGCTCTCCCACACGGTCTTTTCGATCACCGGCTCGACTGCGAGCGTCTCGACCAGCGCATCGAGCATCGGGCCGTGCATGCCCTTGGCAGTGCCATGGCCCATCTCGTCCCAATAATTGCGCGCGAGCTCGAGCTTGGGGCGGACCGGCAGCTTGACCTGCGTCATCGCCACCAGATCGTCGAACCCGGCCTCGCCCGCGGCCTCCTGCTCGAAGAACCAGCGTAATTCGTCGCGGTTCGCTTCTTCGGCGAGCCACGGGAACAGCGGGTCACCCTGCCCGGGCCCGCGCTCCTTCAACCCTTCGAACCACGCGATGAAGCCCTCGACATCGGTCGGCGCCGCAGCGGCCTCGTCGGCCACTTCGGCGCGAAGCTCTTCAAGGAAAGCCCCTTCGAGCCGCTGCATCTTGATGTCGCGTTCGAATATCCGGCTCCAGTCATGGCTGGGAAAGCCGGGCTCGAGCCGCTCGCGATTCCAGTGCGCGAGGCCCCGTTGAAAGCTGTCGGTTAGAAATTGCGAACCCGCATCATTTGCGAAATCGCTCGGACGTGTAGCCATGTTGGTATGCTCTCCTGCCGGTATTCAAACCGGCAGGCCCGCCCGATGGTTCCCGCAAACGACCTGTAAGGGCCGCCAACAGACTGCAATTTAACCCAAATCAATCAAATCGGCGACGCGTCCATCGCCTGGTCGAGCTGCCGCAGATCGGCGCCGCGGGTCTCGCGCCCGAACCACGCGACCAAAGCGAGCGCGACGAGGGTCGGCACCAGGATCGCCGCCGCAGCCCAGCCCATCGCCGGCACCAGCGCCGTGATCGACAGCAATTGCGCGAGCACGCCGCCGGCCTTGGTGCACGCCGCCACCCAGCCGGTCGCCCGCCCGCGCACGCGCATCGGGAAGCTCTCGGCAGTGTAGGGCAGCACGATCGCGATGATCCCGTTCGAGCCGACGATCAGCAGCGCCACTGGCAGCACCGGGCTCATCCCGCCGACCAGCTCCAGCCACATCACCCCGATCAGCCCCAGAAAGGTGATCCCGATCACCGTGACCAGCGACCATTTGGTGCTCCACCGGCTGTAGAGAAACGCGCACAGGAACACCGTCGGGAAGGCGATCAGCGCCGAGGCGGCGAGCAGCTTGCTCGACACCGCGACCGAATAGCCCTTGCTCACCAGATCGGCGGGCAGCCACAGTAGCAGCCCGAAATTGATCAGCCCCCATGCGATCGCGGCGGTCGACAGTGCGACCAGCTTGCCGATCAGCTTCGCGCCGGTGAGCGGAACATGCGCCGCCGTCGTCCGCGCATCGGCTTTGGGCGCCGCCACCTTGCGCACCGTCGAGCCGAACCTCGCCATCACCGCCGCCGCCTCGGCGCGCCGCCCGCGCGCGAGCAGGAACTTGGCCGATTCGGGAATGAACACGCCCAGCAGCACCAGCAACAGCCCGGTCGGCAGGTTGAGCAGCCACAATATCCGCCAGCCGAAGATCGGCTGGAGCAGCGCCGAGGCCCCGCTCGCCGCGAAATAGCCGCCGACCGCCCCGAGCCCGCCGACCAGCACGAGGCTCCAGCCGCGGTGCTTGCTCGGCATCATCTCCGCCAGCAGGGCATATGTGACGGGCAGCATGCCGCCCGCCGCGGCGCCCATCATGAAGCACATGCCGATGTTCCACGCGAGGCTGGGCATCGCGCCGCAGATCGACGTACCGACGAACATCACCGCCGAAAGCAGGATCGTCGCCTTGCGGCCATAGATGTCGGCGAGCACCCCCCACACCACCGATCCGGTCACCGTCCCGCACAAGGCGAAGAACGGCACCAGCGACACGGTGGCTTTGGACACGCCATATTCCATGACCATGCCGGGCACGGTGAAGCCGAGCGCGGCGGGCTTCATGATGTCGATGATCAGCGCGACCACCAGCACTACCATCAGCCCCCAATGCGCCGGTCCCAGATGCGCGTCCTCCGGCGCGGCGATCTCGAAATCGTCCTGCGCCGCGAGCTGCGCCGAGACGTTGCGTGGCAGCAGACCCCAGGCGGCGATCAGGCAGCCGACGACGATCAGCCCCATCCCGCCGACCATGTCCCAGCCCATCGGCATGCCGGCGAGCATATAGTGCATGTCCTTGCCCATCAGGAACATGGGGATGTGCATCAGCACACCGATCGTGACCGCGACGCAGCCGAGCACGAACAGCCACACGCCGCGCCGGTCGATAAAGGTACTGCCCGCCTGCATGTAAGGTCGCCCCTTGCCCCGCAACGGGCATAGGGGAGAGCGGCGTGAAGAGCAAAATCGGACTGGTGCAAACCGCGATCGTGCTGTCGCGCGGGACCAACACCCAAATCGAAGCAGGGTTGGAACGGTCCTCGGCGCATGCTTTAACCCGCCCCATGCCCAGTAGCTTTCCCCGCGCATTGGCTGCGCTCGCCGCCCTTTCCCTCACCACCGCGCCGCTCGCCGCGCAGACTGCTTACGAAAGCGTCGACCCGTTCATCGGCACCGGCGGCGAGGGTCACACGTTTCCGGGGGCCGTCGCGCCCTTCGGCATGGTCCAGTTGAGCCCTGACACCGACACCGGCTGCGTCATTCGTGAATGCTACGGCCATGCCGCCGGCTATCGCTACGACGACCCGACGATCCAGGGTTTCTCGCACACCCATTTCTCGGGCGCGGGCCATTCGGATCTCGGCGACTTCCTGATCATGCCCGCGGCGGGCGAAAGCGTACTGCTCGAACCCGGCGACGCAGCCAAACCTGGCTCGGGCTATCGCTCGCGCTTCGATCACGCCACCGAGACCGCGCAGCCCGGTTATTACGCCGTCACCCTCGCCGACGCGAAGATCCGCGCCGAGCTCACCGCCGGCACCCGCGTCGGCGTCCATCGCTACGCCTTCCCCGCCGGCACCCCCGCACACCTGATCCTCGATTTGCGCAGCGTGCTCTACAATTATCCGGGCAAGACGCTCTGGTCGTCGATCCGCATCCGCCCCGACGGCACGATCACAGGATCGCGCGAGACCCGCGGCTGGGCGCCGGCGCGCAAATTGTTCTTCGCGATCCGCCCCTCGACGCCGCTGACCGGCCACGCCTTCCTCAACCGCGAGGAAAAGATCGACTATAAGGGCTTCCAGGGTCCGGGCCGCGGGCGCGACGACCTCGACCAGCTCGCCGGCCGCGCACTCGTCGCCCGGCTCGATTTCGGCAAACTCGACAAGCCGCTCGAACTCCAGGTCGCGCTCTCCAGCGTCGACGAGGACGGCGCCATCGCCAATCTCGACAGCGAGCCCGGCGGCTTCGACGCGATCCGCGCGAGCACGCGCACCGCATGGGAGCAGGCGCTCGGCGCGATCGAGATCGAGGCGCCGGCACCGACCAAAACGATGGTCTCGACCGCGCTCTACCACGCACTGATGGCCCCCAGCGTCTTCTCCGACGCCGACGGGCGCTATCGCGGTCCCGACGATCAGGTCCACAAGGCCGAAGGCTTCACTTTCCACTCGACCTTCTCGCTCTGGGACACGTTCCGCGCCGAGCATCCCTTGCTGCTGCTCGTCCAGCCCGAGCGCCGCAATGCGGACTTCGTCAATTCGCTGCTCGCCAGCCAGCAGCAAAGCCCGTTCGGCATCCTGCCGGTCTGGCAGTTCCACGGCCGCGAGACGTGGACGATGATCGGCTACCACGCCGTTCCCGTCATCGCCGACGCGTATCTCAAGGGCGTCCGCGGCTTCGACGCAGAAGCCGCGCTCGACGCGATGGTGAAGAGCGCAAGCTACGGCCCCTATGGCGGGCTCGATCACTATATGAAGCTCGGCTACGCGCCGATCGACAAGGAGCCCGAGGCCGCGTCGAAGACCGTCGAATACGCCTATGACGACTGGACCATCGCCCGCATGGCGCGCGCGCTCGGCAAGGACCAGGTCGCCGCCAGCTTCGAGAAGCGCGCCGGCAATTGGCGCAACAGCTTCGACGCGAAGACCGGCTTCCTGCGCGCCCGCAAAACCGACGGCAGCTTCCGCACCCCCTTCGATCCCACCGCGATCAACTATGGCTCGGATTATACCGAGGGCAACGCCTGGCAATATTCGTGGTTCGTGCCGCAGGACCAGGCGGCGATGTTCGGCCTGCTCGGTGGCGACAAGGCCGCGGTCAAAAAGCTCGACGCGATGTTCGACTTCGACAATTCGAAGCTCGATTACAGCCATGCCGAGGACATTGCCGGGCTGATCGGCCAATATATCCATGGCAACGAGCCGAGCCACCACGTCGCCTATCTCTACGCTTTCGCCGGCCAGCCGTGGCGCACGCAGGAGCGGCTCAAGCAGATCGTCGAGAGCCAGTACAAGACCGGCCCGGCGGGTCTCTCGGGCAATGACGATCTCGGCCAGATGTCGTCATGGCTCGTCTTCACGGCGCTCGGCTTCTATCCGGTCGCGCCGGGATCGAACCAGTATGTGATCGGCCGCCCGTTCGTGGATCGCGCGACGCTCAATCTGCCAAACGGTAAACGCTTCACTGTCCTCTCGGATGGCCTGTCGGCGACCAACGGCTATATCGGCAAGGTCACGCTCGACGGGAAGCCACTGGACCGCAGCTACATCACGCACGACGAACTGTCCGCGGGTGGCGAGCTGCGCTTCACGATGCAGGCGAAACCGAACCGGAGCTGGGCGACCTCGCGCGCGGCCCGTCCCTTCTCGACGAGTACCGCGCGTTAGGTCGAAATCGGCGCGAGCACGTTCATAGCCGCTAGCGACTCGTTGCGCTGCCCAACCTGCATGTGCCCGTCACTCCGGGCCGCCATCCAGGTCGCCGACACACTGCAGCTCGGGATCTGCTTGCGCCATGCGTTTCAATTCTCCCGTTCGCGCAACGATCCCCGGAAAAATTGCGTCAGGGGCGGCCGTGTAGGTCCGAATCAGCCGCAGGGCCCAGGCATAATGCTGCGCGCCCGTTTCGCAGCTGTTGCTGCCGCCGTCACTTTCACCCCAGACTTTGCGCCATGGGGCTTGGCCGTCACGCTTCAGGATGGCCTGAAAGTCACCGATGGGACCCGCCCCATGGACATAGGCAATTGCCCGCGATCCGGCACGCAAAACGCGAAATTGGCGGAATGTGAAACGCGACTGCGGGTCATCGTCACCCGCGTGCAACGTCTTGACGATCGCGGTGCGTTCGGCGCTGCCAGCTACGGGCGTATGGACAGTCTGCGACTTGGCAACGGCCGTTGGCGCCAGGACAAACAATATCGTCGCAGTGCCCCGCGCACACCATGATCGTGTCATATCACCAGCCTTGCAATGTAGGATTTCGTCTGCTTGGCTCGCCGTGCCGAACGATGCTCGACCGCTCTTTCACATGTCCGCAACTTGACTCCATCTCGTGAAATAATGTTGCGAGATGAATCTCGTTTTCGTGAACTGAGTCAACTTAAGGGAACGAAGGCCTAGCCGTCGCCGACACGCTCAATATCGGCGCCGACGCCCTGGAGCTTCTCTTCCAGCCGCTCATAGCCGCGGTCGAGATGGTAGACGCGCTGGACCTGCGTTTCGCCCTCGGCGACCAGCCCGGCGAGGATCAGGCTCATCGACGCGCGCAGATCGGTCGCCATCACCGGGGCACCGACCAGCTTGTCGACGCCGTGCACCACTGCGGTCCGCCCGCGCACGTCGATATTGGCGCCCATCCGCGCCAGCTCGGGCACGTGCATGTAGCGGTTCTCAAAGATCGTCTCGGTGAGCACGCTGGCGCCGTCGGCCTTGCACAGCATCGCCATGAACTGCGCCTGCATGTCGGTGGCGAAGCCGGGGAACGGCGCGGTCGACAAGGTCAGCGGCTTGATCCCGTTCGGCGCGGCGATGCGGACCGAATCGCGCTTCTCCTCGACCGTGACGCCTGCCTCGATCAGCGCGTCGAGCGTCGCACGCATGTCGCCCGCATCCGCGCCGACCAGTTCGAGATCGCCGCCGGTGATCGCCGCGGCGCAGGCATAGCTGCCTGCCTCGATCCGGTCGGGCATCACCGCATAGGTCGCGCCATGCAGCCGGTCGACGCCTTCGATGGTAAGCGTCTCGCTATGGATGCCGTCGATCCGGGCACCCATCGCGACCAGCAGATTGCACAGATCGACGATCTCGGGCTCGCGCGCAGCATTTTCGAGCACGGTCGTGCCCCTCGCGGTCGCCGCCGCCATCAGCGCATTCTCGGTCGCGCCCACCGACACCACCGGGAAGCGGAAGCGTCCGCCCGCAATCCGCCCGCCCGGCGCGCTCGCCTTCACATAGCCCGCGGCAACCTCGATCTCGGCGCCCATCGCCTGCAATGCCTTGAGATGCAGGTCGATCGGCCGGTTGCCGATCGCGCAGCCGCCGGGCAGCGATACCGTCGCTTCGCCGGCGCGGCCGAGCAGCGGCCCGAGCACGAGGATCGACGCCCGCATCTTGCGCACGATGTCATAGGGCGCGACGGTCGAGGTCAGCTTGCCGGCGCGCGTGGTCATCACCCGGCCGAAATCATTGGGGCGGGTACCCTCGATCGCCGTCGAGGCGCCGAGCTCATTCAGTAGATGTCCGAAGCTGTCGACGTCGGCCAGCCGTGGCAGATTTCGCAGCGTGAGCGGTTCGTCGGTCAGCAATGCGCAGGGCATCAGCGTCAACGCGGCGTTTTTCGCGCCCGAAATGGCGATTTTTCCGGAAAGGCGGTTTCCGCCGCGGATGAGGATACGGTCCATGGCCGAGCTTCTAGCTCCTCGGGACGCAGGTGCAAGCGCGACGGGCCGTGAAACGGGTTGATCGACTTTAATGCATTGATTCCGCTGCACTGCTTTGCACTGGGGACGGGGGGAATACGAATTCGTGTCGGGTAGTTGTTTCGCGGATATAGTGAGCGAGCTCGTAGAGCTTTCCCAAGGGGAGAGGGATGCGCTCGAAAAACTGGAGGAACGTCAGCGGCCGGTGCGCCGCGGGGCGGTGCTGCAGCGTGAGAACGAGCCGTGCAACGAGCTCTTCATCCTGCGCAAGGGGCTGATGATGAGCTATGTGCTGCTCGCCGACGGCAGTCGCCAGATCCTCCGCTTCCTGTTTCCCGGCGACATGCTCGGCGTGTCGAGCGCGGTGTATCAGGAAGCACCCGAGACGCTCGCCGCGCTTTCCGATTGCGTGGTGTCGCCGTTCGATCGCGCCGCACTGGCCGAGATCATGCGCGAACATCCGCGGCTCTCGGCGCTGATCCTCGTTTATTGCCAGATCGAGCGCGTCGCTTTGACTGACCGGCTCGCCGCGCTCGGCCGAACCAGTGCCAAGGCGCGCGTCGCCGCATTGCTGCTCGAGCTGCGCAATCGCCTGCGCACGACCAATAAAAGCATCGCCAATGCCTTCGCGCTCGGTCTCACCCAGGAAGAGATCGGCGATGCGACCGGTCTCACCGCGGTGCACGTCAATCGCATGCTGCGCCAGCTCGAGGAGGACGGCCTGATCACCCGCGAATCCGGGCGCGTTACGCTCCTTGATGAGCGTGCGCTCGGGCATGCCGCAAATTATGTGAACCGCTATAAGGGCCTCGATCTGAGCTGGCTGCCGCCGCCGCGCAGCTGAACTTCGGCGCAGAGGGTCTCGCTAAGCTTTTTCCAGCGTGCACTGCAGCGGATGCTGGTTCTGCCGGGCGAAATCGATCACCTGGCTGACCTTGGTCTCGGCGACTTCGTAGCTGAATACCCCGCAGACGCCGACGCCGCGCTGGTGGACGTGGAGCATCACCCGAGTCGCCTCCTCCATGTTCATCCGGAAGAAGCGCTGCAGGCAGAGCACGACGAACTCCATCGGGGTGTAATCGTCGTTGAGCATCAGCACGCGGTAAGGCGTCGGCTTCTTGGTGCGCGTGCGAGTCCGCGTCGCGAGTCCGACCGACGGATCGCGCGTCCCCGTGTCGTCGTCGCCGTCGTCGCCGTCCTCGGCCATCCGGATTATGAATTTGCTGGTTTCGGCCATCGCGCTGAAAATATGGGCTCGTCGGAGTCGAGGCAAGGCCAAGGCCACGCCATTAATCTTCAAAAGAAGCACGCGCCGTCAAAAAGAAAGGGCGGCTGCCCTGCGGCAACCGCCCGTCTACGCGTTTACTGGAGCGCAAAAATGCGCTCAGGCGACGGTCTTCACCTTCTCGGCGGCAACCGCGAAGCGACCGGAGATCGGCTGCGCGGCGTCGCCGGCGAGCTTGAGCACGGCTTCGGTATTCTTCGAAGCTTCAGCGACATACGCGTCGAATGCGCCGCGAACGAAGTCGCTCTGCAGCTTGAAGAAATCGGCCGGCGACTTGACGGTCGCGAGCGTCTTCAGTGCGGCAGTCGCGTTCTCGAACGACTTGCGGCCATATTCGGCAGCATCCTGGCCGAGGGTCTCGAGGCCCTTGGCAGCGATGCGGCTCGACTCGACGACGGCCTCGAGGTTGCCCTTGGCGAACTCGTTGGCTTCCTCGACCAGCTTGGTCGACTTCTCGACGGCGGTCTTGGTGCGATCGTTCCAGTCGGCGAACAGAGCTTGGGCCTTGACGGTGTTGTTCTCGAAATTGGTAGCCATGGTGCTGGTTTCCTTGACGATGGGCGCCGCGGCGGTCTCGATGACGGCTTCGGCTGCGTTGACGGTTTCCGCGACGGCGACTTCAGTCTGCTCTGCCGCCACTCGAACGGTTTTCACTACTTCCTGCGACGCTGTTTCCACGACCGGAGCCGGTCCGGCAGCATTCACCGGAGCAACTGCTTCGATGACGGCTTTCGGCACGGGCTTCTTCTCGGTTTTGGCTGCGACAGCCTCAGCCTTGGGCGCTGCCGGCTTCGTGGCGCGCGCCGCAGGCTTCGGAGCGATCGGCTTCGCCGGCGCTTTCGGTCCCTTGGTGGCCATGTGACTCGGTCCCCTGACTATTGCTGCAATGCAGCATATAAAGAGCAGTTGCGTGCATTGCAAGAAGAAATATTGTGCAGTGCACAAAAGTCGTTTACGCTACGGAACGAGCAGCCTCAGCGCGTGCGGACGTAGCTCCCCGGTGCATCCTCGATCGCCTTGAGCTTGCCCTTTCCGGGCACACGTGCACCTTTTGCACCCACCTTCCTCGAATCGACGCTTTCGATCCACCCAACCCAATCGGGCCACCAGCTTCCCTTGGTCTCCTTCGCGCCGGCCATGAACTCGGCGAGCGTCTCGACCTTCGCGTTGTTGACCCAATATTGGTATTTCCCCGCGGCCGGCGGGTTCACCACCCCGGCGATGTGCCCCGATCCGGCGAGCACGAACTTGAGCGGCCCCTTGAGATGGTGGGTGATTTTCCACACGCTTGCTGCAGGTGCGATATGGTCCTCGCGACCAGCCTGGACATAGGTCGGAGTCGCCACCTTGCCGAGATCGATCGGGGTTCCCGCGATCGAGAGCAGCCCCGGCGTCACCAATTTGTTGTCGCGGTACAGATCCGTGAGATAGCTCAAATGCCAGGTCGAGGGCAGGTTGGTGACGTCCGAATTCCAGTGAAGCAGATCGAACGGCACGTAATCCTGCCCCATCAGATAATTGTTGGTCACATAGCTCCAGATCAGGTCGCGGCCACGCAACAGGTTGAAAGTCATCGCCATATAGCGCCCGTCGAGGAATCCTTCGCCGCTGAGGCTCTTGATCCGCGCCAGCTGATCGTCATCGACGAACATCTGCAGGTCGCCGGCCTCGGAGAAATCCACCTGCGCGGTGAAGAAGGTCGCGCTCTTCACTTTTTCGGGCTCGCCCCGCGCTGCGAGCACGGCCAGCGTTGCCGCCAACGTCGTCCCCGCTACGCAATAGCCGATCGCATGCACCCCTTCGACACCGAGCACCTCCCGGACAGTGTCGATCGCGTCGATCTGGCCGCGTTCGACATAATCGTCCCACACCACGTCCTTCATGCTGGCGTCGGCAGACTTCCACGACACGACGAACACGGTCAGCCCCTGCGCGACCGCCCAGCCGATGAAACTCTTCTCCGGGGTCAGGTCGAGGATGTAGAAGCGATTGATCCAGGGCGGGAAGATGATCAGCGGCGTGGCATAGACCTCCTCGGTTACCGGCGAATATTGGATCAGCTCGTAGAGCGGCGTGCGTTTGATCACCTTGCCCGGCGTCATCGCAAGGTTCTTGCCCAGTTCGAACGCACCTTCCGCCGTCTGCGTCATCTGCCCCTTGGCGATGTCCGACAACATGTTCTGCAGGCCCTTGAGCAGGCTCTCGCCCTTGGTCTCGACGATCTTCTCGAGCACCTGCGGATTTGTCGCGGGGAAATTGGTCGGGCTCACTGCGTCGATGAAGCCTTTGGTCGCGAAGCGGATCTGCTCCTTCTGCTTCGGATCGACGCCTTCCAGTGCGTCGACGCCCTTCAGCAGATTGTCGGCAATCACGAAATAGCTCTGGCGCAGGAAGTCGAACACCGGCTCCTCCCGCCATTGCGGCGCCTTGAAGCGCTTGTCCTTCGCCTGTTCGGGCGTCTCCTCGAACGGAATCGCATGCGCCGGATCAAGGAAGCGCTGCCACAGCTGCATCGTGTCGGCCCAGAAGTTCGCACTGGCCCTGAGCGCGCTCGCCGGATCCATCGCCGGGGCCGTCGGCACCTGGCGCATCAGATCGAAGCCATTCTCGAGCATCATCTGCTGTGCCTTGCCCAACACCCAGGTCCAGTGCTGGAGGTCCTCGAGGCGGGGAGGCGGCGTCGTGGTATCTTCCATGCGTTTCCCTCTCGATCGGCGACTGCGAACCTTTAGCGCCGACAAGCCAACTCGTCATTCCCGGACACGCAGGAATGGCGTAGGAACGCATCACGGCGCAATGCAGCGCCCAAATTCGAGAGAGAAGTGGAAATGTCCGAAGAGTTCTACCGCATCAAGCGGCTGCCGCCCTACGTCATCGCCGAGGTAAACGGCATGCGGGCAGCGGCGCGTGCGGCGGGCGAGGACATCATCGATCTCGGCATGGGCAATCCCGATCTGCCGCCGCCCGATCACGTAATCGAAAAGCTCTGCGAAGTCGCCCGCAAGCCCGACGCGCACGGCTATTCGCAGTCCAAGGGCATTCCCGGCCTGCGCCGCGCCCAGGCGAATTATTACGGCCGCCGCTTCGGCGTCGAGATCGACCCCGAGAGCGAAGTGGTCGTGACCATGGGGTCGAAGGAAGGTCTCGCCAGCCTCGCCACGGCGATCACTGCGCCCGGCGACGTAATCCTCGCGCCCAACCCATCGTACCCGATCCACACTTTCGGCTTCATCATCGCCGGCGCCACGATCCGCGCGGTGCCGACCACGCCCGACGAGCATTATTTCGAGAGCCTCGAGCGCGCGATGAACTTCACCGTGCCGCGCCCCTCCATCCTTGTCGTAAATTACCCGTCGAACCCGACCGCCGAGACGGTCGACCTCGCTTTCTACGAACGGCTCGTCGCCTGGGCACGCGAGAACAAGGTCTGGATCATCTCGGACCTCGCTTATTCCGAGCTTTATTACGACGGCAACCCGACCGTCTCGATCCTGCAGGTGAAGGGCGCGAAGGACGTCGCGATCGAATTCACCTCGCTCTCAAAGACCTATTCGATGGCCGGCTGGCGGATCGGCTTCGCGGTCGGCAACAAACAGCTGATCGCGGCGATGACTCGCGTGAAATCCTATCTCGATTACGGCGCCTTCACTCCGGTTCAGGCCGCGGCCTGTGCGGCACTCAACGGCCCGCAGGACATCGTCGAGAAGAATCGCCAGCTCTATCACAAGCGCCGCGACGTGCTGGTCGAGAGCTTCGGCCGCGCGGGCTGGGACATCCCCTCTCCGCGCGCATCGATGTTCGCCTGGGCGCCGCTGCCGCCGGCACTCGCGCATCTCGGCTCCCTCGAATTCTCGAAGCAATTGCTCAGCCATGCCAAGGTCGCAGTCGCGCCCGGCGTCGGTTACGGCGAGAATGGAGAGGGCTTCGTTCGCATCGCAATGGTCGAGAACGAGCAGCGCCTGCGTCAGGCGGCGCGCAACGTGCGGAAGTACCTGCAGTCGATGGGGGTCAACACACCCAGCGTGAAAGCGGGCTAGCGCCTTACTTCCTCGTCACCCCGGCCCTGTGCCGGGATGACGAATAAAGGGAGGTCAGGCGGTCTCGCGGTCGAGAAGCTCGTTAACGTCGAGCCCGAGCAGCGCGATGTGATCGCGTACCCGCGGCCAATGGCCATTGAGGAAACGCTCGCGCTCGGCGATGCGCAGCCGCTCGACCGCGCCCGGCAGCACGAACATGCCGACTCCGCGGCGGACCTCGACATAGTCGTCGTCCTGGAAGCTCTGATAGGCCTTGGCGACAGTCAGCGGATTGGCCCCGTGCTCGGCGGCGAGCGCGCGCACCGAGGGAAGCTGGTCGCCCGCGCGATATTCGCCGCGCAGGATCGCCGCGGCGATGGTGGCGCGGAGTTTGAGGTAAACGGGTGAGTCGTCGTGCTCGAGCGCTGTCATGGTGCAATAATACACCAATTAGCGATCGGGTCCATACCCGGGATTCCATTCGTGTACGATTTCGGACAGTTTGCCGCGCGGCCGCTCCTCGAGTTCGCGCCCCGGCGTGCCGATGAAGACGAACCCGGCGATCCGCTGCGGCGCCGCGCCGAACAAGTCGCGCACTTGCTCCGAATAGGCGGCCCAACCGGTCAGCCAGCTACCGACGAACCCCATCGCATGCGCCGCATGGAGCAGGTTCATGCACGCCGCCCCTGCCGATAGTTGCTGTTCCCATTCGGGAATCTTGTGTCCGGGCACCGCCGCAGAGAGCACGACGATCAACGCAGGCGCCTGCGTCACGAACTGCGCCGTCGCCTCTTCGTCGCGCGCATTGCAGTCAGGTTTCTCGGCGCGCTGGATCTCGACCAGCCTGAGCGCCAGCGCAGGCCGTGCCTCGTCAGGTACGATCACGAAGCGCCACGGCGCCAGCTTGCCGTGATCAGGCGTGCGCGCCGCGATCGCGACTATCGCATGCAGTTGTTCGAGGCTCGGCCCGGGCGCCACCATGTCGCGCGGCTTGCCCGAACGGCGGGTCTGGAGAAGACTGAGCGGCGTGGCGCGGTCATTGAAGGTCATGCCTGCGATCTAGGGGCCGATCCGCCGCGCGCCAACCGTGGTTTATGATCGGAAATCGTCCGCGGCGACGAGGACCAGTTCAAGATCCCGTGGCGAGCCGCTTAGCTTGACTCAGTTTGCGGAAACGCGATTGATCACGCAACTTTCTTTCGTGCGTCGTGGATCGCGCAGGGCATCAACCGAGTCAAAGAGCGGCCGGTTACCGGCCCGGCGAGGCAAGCAGACGAAATCCTACATTGCAAGCGCCCCGGCGCTCCCGGCAGGACGGGAGGGCGCCGGGCCTCGCGCTTTACACCCGCGACTTTCCGTCTAGTTTGACCGCCCATGCGCCGGGCCAAGTCCCGGAAACCGATATATAAAGGTCGAAATTCCGCATGGTCGAAACGCCAACCGCCGACAGCCCGGCAGAACCCGATATCAGCCACGTCAATCCCGCGGCGGAAAAGACCTGGTTCGGCCATCCCCGCCAGCTCGCGCGCATGTTCACCACCGAGATGTGGGAGCGCTTCGGCTTCTACGGCATGCGCGCGCTGCTCACGCTCTACCTCACCCAGCATTTCATGTTCGGCGACCGGCAGGCGACGGGTATCTATGGCGGGTTCACTGCGCTGGTTTACCTCACTCCGCTAATCGGCGGGTACCTCGCCGACCAGTTCCTCGGCTCGAAGCGCGCCGTGAAGTTCGGCGCGATCGTCATGTCGCTGGGCTATCTGATCCTGTGCTTCGGCGGCCCGACCGCGCAGCCTCACGCGAGCATCGACGGCCAGCGCTACGAAGTCTCGATCGAAAAGGCCGGTGATCGCGAAGTCCGCTATGTCGTAGACGGCGCGCGCAAGCTCGAGATCAAGGGCAATGACGACGGCTCGGTCGACCTGCTCGAGAATGGCGCGCCAGTCCGCAAGATCGCCAAGGGCGCCTTCGAATCGGACGCTGATCGCAGCCCGTTCTACGTGATGGTGATGCTGATCGGCCTGTCGATGGTGTCGACCGGCAACGGCTTCTTCAAGCCCAACATCTCCACGATGGTCGGCGAACTGTACCAAGTCGGCGACAGGCGACGCGACGCCGGCTTCACCATCTTCTACATGGGCATCAACATCGGATCGTTCTTCTCCCAGATCCTCTGCCCGTTGCTTGCAGTGGTGCTCGGCTGGTGGGCGGGCTTCGGCCTCGCCGCGATCGGCATGATGGTCTCGTGGGCGCTGATCCAGTTCAACGGCAACTCGCTCGCCGGTTATGGGGAGCCACCGGCACGCCCCGAGGTCGAGCGCCAGCAATGGTTCATCTATGCCGGCGCGCTATTGATCGTGCCGGTGTTCTACTTCCTCTACGTCAACCTGATGAACTCGGTCGAGCCCGCGGCGGGATCGGGGATCCTCGGCTACATCGCCTCACTGCCGCTGATGGGCAAATTCCTGTTCGGCACCTTCCTTCTCTCGGTCCCGGGCATTCTGATCTGGTCGTTCGTCGCGGGCAGCCGCCAGGAATTCCAGATGATGCTCGCGGCAATGACGCTGATCGTGTTCAACGTGGTGTTCTGGACCTTGTTCGAGCAGGCCGGCTCGTCGCTCACTCTGTTCGCCGACCGCAATACCGATCTCTCGGTGTTCGGCTTGTTCAGCATCACCGCCCCGCAGACCCAGTTCTTCAACGCCGCCTTCATCATCCTGCTCGCGCCGTTCATGAGCATGTTGTGGACCGGCCTCGCCAGGCGCGGGCTCGAGCCCTCAATTCCGGTCAAATTCGGCATCGCGTTGATCGGCGTGGCGGGCGGCTTCCTGCTGCTCGTCTGGGGCGCCAGCTTCGCCGATACCAACTTTCAGGTCGGGCTCTGGTGGCTTGCGGGCCTATATCTAATCCACAGCTTCGCCGAGCTTTGCATCTCGCCGGTGGGTCTCAGCATGATCACAAAGCTGTCGATCGCGCGCGTGGTCGGGTTGATGATGGGCGTGTGGTTCCTGTCGATCTCGGTGGCGCAATATTTCGCCGGGATGATCGCGCAGATCGCCAGCGTCGATACGGTGGGTGGGCAGGTGACCAACCTCAAGGTCAGCCTCAATACCTACCTCGATATGTTCACCTTGATCTCCTATTGGGCGATCGGGCTGGGCGTGCTCCTGCTGCTGCTCAGCTGGCCGCTCAAGAAATGGATGCACGGGGTCACATAGGATGGAGTCGACCGACGGGGGCTGCCATTGCGGCGCGGTGCGCTACCGCGTCAGCGGCGAACCCGCCGCCACAACCCACTGCCATTGCGCCGACTGCCGCCGGATCACCGGCGGGCCGACGCTCGCCTGGGCGATCTTTCCCGAAGACAAGGTGGAGATCCTTGCCGGCGAGGTGGCGGTCTATGAATCGTCGCCCGGAGTGGAATGGGGGTTCTGCGCGCGCTGCGGATCCACCCTTACGTATCGCCGGGCGAGCCGGCCGGGGCTGTTCGACGTTACCACCGCCACGCTCGACGATCCCGAGATCTTTCCGCCCGAGAAGGAAATCTGGACCGGCGAGCGGCTGTCATGGATCCGCTCGAACCCGGACGTGCCGCACTTTGCGCGGGCTGCGGGGGGCTAGGTAATTCGTCGGCTGATCCGTTCCCCTGCGAAAGCAGGGGTCCAGGGTTGCAAGCGATGCGCTCTGGGCTCTGGACCCCTGCTTTCGCAGGGAAGTGGAGCAAGTGAAAGCACCAGATACGAAAAGGGGGGAGCGTCGCCGCTTCCCCCTTTTCGGTAGAACTTGCGGGCTCGCTCAGCCTGCCTGTGCGGCGTTGCGGCGGTGCGAGAGATAAAGCGCGATCAAGGAAAACATCGGACAACCCTCATGAAAGTCTCTGCTGCAATGCAGCATAGGACGCATTTGGGTCGTTGTGGTGCCAGCGGCAAATGCAATGTTTCCGGATTGCGGTTGCACAAACTGCAATCGCTTCTGTGAAGCCGTCGAAACAAATCGCCCCGACATCTCTGCCGGGGCGATCCGCGTTACGATGGGGAGGCGCTTACCAGATGTGCACGCGCTGCTCGGGGGGCAGATAGAGCGCGTCGCCCGGCTTGATGTCGAACGCCTTGTACCAGGCGTCGACGTTGCGGACGATACCGTTGACCCGGAACATCGGCGGCGAGTGCGGATCGGTGAGCAGCTGCTGGCGCTGGGCGTTCTCGCGCGCCTTGGACTGCCACGCCTGCGCGTAAGACAGGAAGAAGCGCTGGTCACCGGTGAGCCCGTCGATCACCTTCGCCTTGCCGTGCTTGGCCTGATATTTCTGGTACGCCGCATAGGCCGCCTCGACTCCGCCGAGATCGCCGATATTCTCGCCGAGAGTCAGCGCGCCGTTGATCTTGGTGCCGGGGATCGGCTCGAACGCATTATATTGGGCGGCGAGCGCCGCGGTGCGCTCCTTGAAGCCCTTCTTGGCCGCATCGGTCCACCAATTCTCGAACTTGCCGGTGGGGCCGAACATGCTGCCCTGATCGTCGAAGCCATGCCCCATTTCGTGGCCGATGATCGCGCCGATCGCGCCATAGTTCACCGCCGGATCGGCGTCGGGATCGAAATAAGGCGGCTGCAGGATCGCGGCCGGGAAAGTGATCTGGTTCGCCAAGGGGTTGTAATAGGCGTTCACCGTCTGCGGCGTCATTTCCCACAGCGAGCGATCCACCGGCTTGGGGAAACGCTGAAGCTGAAGCTGGTGCTGGAATTCGCCCGCGCGCATCGCATTGCCGAGCACATCGCCGCGCTCGACCTTCAACGCCGCATAGTCGATATATTTATCGGGGTGCCCGATCCGCGGCTCGAACGCCGCCAGCTTGGCGAGCGCCGCCTTGCGCGTGGCATCGTCCATCCAGGTCGAACCGGTGATCCGCTCCTGATAAGCGGCACGGAGGTTCTCGATCAGCTCGCTCATTTGCGCCTTGGCTGCCGGCGGGAAGTGCTTCGCCACATAGATCGCGCCGACCGCCTCGCCCAACGCGCCGTTGGTGAGCTGTATGCCGCGCTTCCAGCGATCGCGCTGCACCTGCACGCCGTTGAGCGTGGTCGAGTAGAAGCCGAAGCGGGTATCGTCGAACGCCTTGGGCAGGAACTGCGCGTGATCGCTGACGAAGCGATATGCCAGATAGTCCTTCCACGTCTGGAGCGGCGTCGCGACGAGGATCTTGCCGATCGCAGTGATCGCGGTGTTCTGGGTCATCAACACCGTCGGCGACGAATCGAGCCCGGCGGTCTTGAGCATCAGTGCCCAGTCGAACTCGGGCGCCTTGGCCTCCAGCCCGGAAAGCGGCTGCGGATCGTTGAGCTTGGCGATGTCCCGGCTCTGCTCGGGCGACCATTGCTGCTTCGCGATCGCGGTTTCGAGCGCGACGATCGCATCAGCCCTGGCGCTCGCGTCAGGGATGCCGGCAAGTTCCTGGATCTTCTGGACATAGGCGCGATAGGCGGTGCGGAACGCGACGTATTTCTCGCCGTCGAGCAGGTAATAATCGCGGGGCATGCCGAGCCCGCCCTGACCGGCGACTGCGGTGTAGCGCGTCGGATCGGCGAGGTCGGGGATCACCCCCAGCTCGACCGGCGCGGCATAGCCGGGGCTTGCGAAAAGGACCTGCAGACCCGCAAGGTCGTTCACTGCGGCGATCTTGCCCAGATAGGGCTTGAGCGGCGCGGTTCCGCGCGCCTCGATCCCCGCCGCGTCCATCCACGTCGCGTAGAAATCCCCGACCTGCTTGCCCGACGCGCCATATGCGGCCGGGTTCTTCGCCATGTCGTCGAGGATGGCGCGGACGTTCGCTTCGGCCTCGACCGTGAGCAGCACGCCATAGCCGGCCGAGGCACGGTCGGCGGCGATCTGGGTGCGCTCGTTCCAGCCGCCATTGGCGAAGGTCCAGAAATCGTCGCCCGGCCTCACCCCGGCCTTCTGCGCAGTAAGATCGACGCCGAAGCTGCCATATTTCGCCCCGCCGGAGGTCGATTGAGTAAACGCAGGCGCAGTCACCACCAGCGCGACGCCCGCAGCGAGGCGCGCCAAAGCCCTGATCTTCATGAAAGAATTCCCCGTAATCCAGTGTATTATCGGAGTGTATCGCCGGCCTGTGGCGGGCGCAACGGGCAATCGTGAGCGACGAACGCAACCCTCCCCCGCCAGGGGGAGGAGTAACGCGGCTCACCCCACCCGGTTCGCCACCAGATCGTCGACCACCGCGGGATCGGCGAGCGTGCTCGTATCGCCCAGCGACGACACCTCCCCCTCGGCGATCTTGCGCAGGATCCGCCGCATGATCTTGCCGGAGCGCGTCTTGGGCAGTCCCGGCGCGAACTGAAGCGCGTCGGGCGTGGCGATCGGGCCGATCTCGGTTCGCACCCAGTTGCGCAGTTCGGTGCGCAGCGCCTCGTCGGCCACACAGCCGGTGTTGAGCGTGACATAGGCGTAGATGCCCTGCCCCTTGATGTCGTGCGGCATGCCGACCACCGCGGCTTCGGCGACCTTGGGGTGGAGCACCAGCGCGCTCTCGACCTCGGCGGTGCCCATGCGGTGGCCCGAGACGTTGATCACGTCGTCGACCCGCCCGGTGATCCAGTAATAGCCGTCCGCGTCGCGGCGGCAGCCGTCGCCGGTGAAATATTTGCCGGGATAGGTGGTGAAATAGGTCTGGAAGAAGCGCTCGTGATCGCCCCAGACAGTGCGCATCTGCCCCGGCCAGCTGCGCGCGATGCACAGATTGCCTTCGGTGGCGCCGTGCAGGACAGTGCCTTCGGCATCGACGATCTGGGGATCGACTCCCGGCAGCGGCAAGGTCGCCGATCCAGGCTTGAGGCCGGTGGCGCCCGGCAGCGGCGAGATCATCTGCCCGCCGGTCTCGGTCTGCCACCAGGTGTCGACGATCGGGCAGCGCCCCTCGCCCACCACCGCGTGATACCAGCGCCACGCCTCGGGATTGATCGGCTCGCCGACCGTGCCGAGCAGCTTGAGCGACTTGCGCGAGGTCTTGGCGACATAGGCGTCGCCCTCCCGCATCAGCGCGCGCAGCGCCGTCGGCGCGGTATAGAGGATCTCGACCTGGTGCCGGTCCACGACCTGCCAGATCCGCGACGCGTCGGGCCAGTTGGGAACCCCCTCAAACATCAGGGTCGTCCCGCCATTGGCGAGGGGGCCATAGACGATATAGCTGTGCCCGGTGACCCAGCCGATATCGGCGGCGCACCAATAGACCTGCCCCGGCCGGTAATCGAAGACCAGCTCGTGGGTGTAGCTCGCCCAGAGCAGATAGCCCGCACTGCTATGGAGCACGCCCTTGGGCTTGCCGGTCGAGCCCGAGGTATAGAGGATGAACAATGGATCCTCGGCGCCCATCGGCTCGGCCGGACACTCCGCGGAGACCAGAGCTGCCGCCTCGTGATACCAGACGTCGCGGCCCGGCTGCATCGCTACCTCGCCGCCGGTCGCCTTGACGACGATCACTTTCTCCATCGCGCGTGCATGCGCCGCCGCAGCATCGACATTGGCCTTGAGCGGCACGCGCTTGCCCCCGCGCCGGCCTTCGTCGGCGGTGATCACGACCTTGCTGTCGCAATCGGTGATTCGCCCCGCCAGCGCCTCGGGTGAGAAGCCGCCGAACACCACCGAATGGATCGCGCCGATCCGCGCGCAGGCGAGCAAGGCGAATGCCGCCTCGGGGATCATCGGCATATAGACGGTGACGCGGTCGCCCTTCTCGACGCCCTCGGCCTTGAGCACATTGGCGAAACGGCAGACTTCTTCGTGAAGCTGGCGATAGGTGTAGCGCCGCGCCTCCTCGTTGGGATCGTCAGGCTCCCAGATGATCGCGATTTCGTCGCCACGGCGGCCGAGATGCCGGTCGACGCAATTGGCCGCGACGTTCAATTTGCCGTCGGCGAACCAGCTGATGTGGAAATCCTCTTCGTCGAACGACCAGTCGCCGGCGAGCTCGGGGCGACGGATCCAGTCGAGCCGCTTTGCCTGCTCGAGCCAGAAGCTGCCGGGATCGGCGATGCTGCGGCCGTACAGCTTTTCATATCCGGCGGCATCGACGCGCGCGCGGCGCGCCCATTCGTCGGACACGGGGTACAGGCTGTCGCTCATCTTGAATCCGCTCCTATTGCCCGCGCTCCATGTCCCGAACCGACGCCCCCGCGCAAGTCGCGGAATCCGTTACGGCACCGCTCCAAGCCGTAGTTTTTCTGAAGCTGCGACAAACTGCGACATATTTTAGGTGGAACCGATCGCCTCCGCCGACCATCTTGCCAGCCATGGCCAGACGCCCGATCGCCCTGACGCTCATTCTCGCTTTGCCGCTCGTCGCCTGCGCGGCGGGGCCGGACTATCGCCCGCGCACCGCGCCCGAGCTTGGCGTGCCCGATCGCTATTCGGTCCCCGCCGACCAACGCGCCCGCGAAGACCTGACCCGGTGGTGGGAAAAGTTCGACGATCCGCAATTGGCGTCGCTGGTCCAGCGGGCGCAGGCGTCGAACCTCGACATCGCCCAGGCAGTCACTCGACTGCGCCAGGCGCGCGAATCTTTGGTCCAGCAGCGCGCATCGCTGTTCCCGAGTATCAGTGCCTCGGGCGGCGCAGCGCGCAGCGAATCGCTTCGCGGCGGGACGACCACCACGACACTTCCCGACGGCAGCGTCACCTCCTTCTCGACCGGCGGCCGCAACAGCTTCTCGCTCGGCGCCGATGCCAACTATCAACTCGATCTGTTCGGCGGGGTCCGCCGCGGCGTCGAATCCGCCCGCGCCGGCTACGAAGCCGCAGGCTTCGACTATGCGACGGTGCTGATCTCGATCGAGGCGGAGACCGCGCGCAATTACGTCCTCGCCCGCGCCGCGCAGGCGCAGCTCGCCAATGCGCGCAATTCGCTCGCGCTGCAGGAGGACAATCTCCAGATCGCCCAGTGGCGGGTGCAGGCGGGGCTGGTCTCGACGATCGACCAGGAACAGGCGCGCGCCCAGCGTGCCCAGACCGCCGCGACGATCCCCAGCCTCGAGGCCAATTACAACGGCTTCGTCTCGCGGCTCGGTGTGCTCACCGGCCAGGCGCCCGGCGCGCTCAAGGCCGAGCTCGAGGCCGTCAAGCCGATCCCGCGCGGTCCGGCCCAAGTTGCTGCGGGCATCCCCGCCGAAGCGCTGCGCCAGCGCCCCGACATCCGCGCCGCCGAACGCAACCTCGCATCGGCAACCGCGCAGATCGGCGTCGCGGAGGCACAGCTATACCCCTCGCTCGGCATTGGCGGCAGCATCGACGTCGGCAGCAGCGCGCTCAGCTCGATCTTCGACGTGATCACCGGCCGGCTGTTCGCCAACATCGCCCAGACGATCTTCGACGCCGGCCGCACCCGCAGCCAGGTCCGCTCGGCACAGGCTGCGGCGGACGGCGCGTTCCTCTCGTACAAGCAGACCGTGCTCACCAGCCTCGAGGACATCGAGAATTCGGTAATCGCGCTGCAGGCAGCGCAGCGCCGGGAAGCCGAGTTCCGCATCGCGTTGGAAGCGGCGAACAGCCAGGCGATCCTCGCGCGCATGCAATATCGCTCGGGCCTGTCCGATTTCACCACGCTCAACCAGGCCGAGAGCCAATTGCTCTCGGCGCGCAACGGCCTTGTCGGCGCGCAATCCGATCAATCGACCGCGCTGATCCAGCTCTATCAGTCGCTCGGCGGCGGCTGGGACAGCGAAGTCACTCCCACGGCCCCGGCGCGGGCCCCATCGACCACAGGCGGCACCGCGAATGGCGACTGATCCCAATTCGAACCTCAATGATTTCCTCGGTACGCCCGCGCGCCCGTGGTGGCGGCGCTGGCTCAAATGGATCATCGTCGGCGTAGTGGTGCTGCTCGCCGTGCTGCTGCTGTCGCGTTTCGTGTTCGGCGGTGCCACCGCCACGCAATATTCCACCGAAGAGGCCGCGCGCGGCAATCTCACCGTCACGGTTTCCGCCACGGGCAAACTTGCCCCGACCAATCAGGTGCAGGTCGGCTCCGAGCTTTCGGGTCTGGTCGAGACCGTCACCGTGGACGTCAACGACCGCGTCGTGAAGGGCCAGCCGCTCGCGGTGCTCGACACCTCGCAGCTCGACGACGAGATCACCCAGGGCAGGGCTCAGCTCAACGCCCAGCAGGCGCAGGTGGCGCAAGCGCAGGCGACCGTCGCCGAATCGCGCGCGCAGCTCGCCCGGCTCGAGGAAGTCAGCCGCCTCTCGGGGGGGCGTGTTCCCGCCAAGGTCGAGATGGAACAGGCGCGTGCCGCCTTCCAGCGCGCCAACGCGGCATTGGCTGCGGCGCAGGCCAATGTCGTCGCGGCGCGCGCCGGGCTCTCCTCGAACGAGACACGGCGCTACAAGGCGGTGATCCGCTCGCCGGTAAACGGCGTCGTGCTCGCCCGCCAGATCGACGCCGGCCAGACCGTCGCCGCCTCGTTCAACACGCCGACGCTGTTCGTCATCGCCGAGGACCTGTCGGCAATGGAGCTGCAGGTCGCGATCGACGAGGCCGATGTCGGCTCGGTCAAGGACGGCCAGCTCGCGAGCTTCACCGTGGATGCCTTTCCGGGCAAGACCTTCCCGGCGACGATCACACGGGTCGATCTCGGCTCCAACCTCTCGGGCCAGTCCACCACCACGACCACCACGACTCAGTCGCAGGTCGTCTCTTATGCGGCGACCCTGAGCGTCGCCAATGCCGACCAACAGCTCCGCCCCGGCATGACCGCGACTGCGGAGATCGTCACCAAGGCGCGGCCCAACGTGCTGCTCATCCCCAATGCGGCGCTGCGCTTCCGTCCCGGAGCGGGCACGAGCAGCGGCCAGGGCGGTATCGCGGGTGCGCTCGTTCCGCGCGGACGTCGCGGCGGCGGTGGCGGCGCGCAGCCCAAGGCGGCGACGATGAGTCGCGGTGCGCAGCAGACCGTCTACATCCTCGGCGACGACGGCCAGCCCCAGCCGGTGCAAGTCACCACCGGCGACACCAACGGCACCGTCACCGAAGTGACCGGCGGCGATCTCAAGCCCGGCATGAAAGTGATCACCGGCCAGCTTGCTGCCGAGGCCGGTAGCCAGCGGCGACAGGGCGGCGGCCAGCGGCGCCAAGGTGCCGGCGGCGCAGGAGGCCAGCGTGGCGGGCAGTGAAACGCCGATCATCCGGCTGCGCGGCGTCACCAAGCTCTACGGCCAGGGTGCGACTGCCTTCCAAGCGCTGAAAGGCGTGGACCTCGACATTCAGGCCGGCGATTTCGTCGCGGTGATGGGCCCGTCGGGCTCGGGCAAGTCGACCACGATGAACATCCTCGGCTGCCTCGACGTACCCACGGACGGGCAGTTCCTGTTCAAGGGCGTGCATGTCGAACGGCTTGAGCGCGACCAGCGCGCCTTGCTCCGCCGCAAATATCTCGGCTTCGTCTTCCAGGGCTTCAACCTGCTCGCGCGCACCTCGGCGCTCGAGAATGTCGAGCTTCCCTTGCTCTATCGCGGCGACGGCAAGAAGGAGCGCCGCGAGACCGCGATGGCCGCGCTCGACAAAGTCGGGCTCAAGCAATGGTGGGACCATACCCCCGCCGAGCTTTCCGGTGGCCAGCAGCAACGCGTCGCGATCGCCCGCGCGCTCGTCACCAACCCCGACGTCCTCCTCGCCGACGAGCCTACCGGCAATCTCGATTCGGAGCGCTCGATAGAGATCATGCAATTGCTCACCGATCTCAACCGGACCAGCGACATCACCGTCATAATGGTCACCCACGAACCCGACATGGCCGCCTTTGCGCGGACGATCATCCACTTCAAGGACGGGCTGGTCGAGCGGATCGACAACCACGCGCGCGAGCCCGCCTGATGCTCGGCACCACCTTCTCGCTCGCGGTCCGTTCGATCTTCCGTCACAAATTGCGTTCGTTCCTGACGACGCTCGGCATCATCATCGGCGTCGCCGCGGTGGTGGCGATGGTCACGCTCGGCAAGGCGACCACCAAGGCCGCGCAGCAACAGGTCGCCAGCCTCGGCACCAACGTCCTCCAGATCCGCCCGGGCCAAGGGTTCGGCCGCGGCGGTGGTGGCCCGCGTCCACCCGACTTCAAGGAAGCGGATGTCGAGGCAGTCGCGCGGCAGGTCGCCGGCGTCAACGCCGTCGCCCCCCAGGCGCAATCGACTGCGACGGTGATCTATCAGGGCGCCAATTGGTCGACGACGATCAACGGCACCACCAGCGCCTTCTTCCAGGTCCAGCCCTGGCCGCTCGTCTCGGGCCGCGTCTTCACTCGCGCCGAGGAGCAGGCGGGCAAGGCGGTGTGCATCATCGGCAACACGATCCGCACCAACCTGTTTCGCGGCGGCGAGGCAGTCGGCGAGCGGCTGCGCGTCAACGGCGTGTCGTGCGACGTGATCGGCACGCTCTCGACTCGCGGCCAGGGCGGGTTCGGCGATCAGGACGACGTGATCATCATGCCGATCAAGCAGGTCCAGCGCCGCTTCACCGGCAGCCGCGACATCAGACTGATGCTGGTCGGCGTGGACCCCGCTTATGACGGCGCGCAGGTTCAGGAGTCGATCAAACAGGTGCTGCGCGAACGACGCCAGATCAGCGGCGGCAAGGAAGACGATTTCAACATCTTCGACACCGCGCAGATCAGCGCGACGCTCACCGGCATCACCACCCTGCTCACCCAGATCGTCACTGCGGTGGCGGCGATCAGCCTCGTCGTCGGCGGAATCGGGATCATGAACATCATGCTGGTCTCGGTCACCGAGCGCACCCGCGAGATCGGCATCCGCCTCGCGATCGGCGCAGTGGCGAGCGAAGTGCTGATGCAATTCCTGATGGAAGCCGTGGTGCTCTCCTGCCTCGGCGGGCTGGTCGGGCTGCTGGTGGCGCAATTGGTGGTGCTCGGGCTCGCCCCGCTGATGCAGGTCGAATGGATGTTCGAGCCGCAGATCAACGTGATCGCGTTCCTCGTCTCGGCGCTGATCGGCGTGGTGTTCGGCTATTTCCCCGCACGCCGCGCGGCGAGCCTCAATCCCATCGACGCGCTGCGGCACGAGTAATTTCTACTTCCCGTCGGTCGGCAGTCCATAAAGAGCGCGCAGCTTGTGGAGGTCCTCGCGCGTGTCGACATCGACCAGCTCCGCCGGGCTGGTGACGACATGATGCCCGCGCTTGATCAGCTCGCGCCCGCCCTCATCGCCCTTCAGATCGAGCAGCGCATCGAACAGGTTCCGGCCGAACAGCGCCGGCGGACCTGGCTGCACGCCGTCGCTCGAGGCGACGATCGTGTCCGCCCCATCGGCCGCATCGAACATCCGGTAGATATGCGCCGCCGTCACCCGCGGCATGTCGGCCAGCGCGACCAGCACCGCATCGGCGCCCGCCGCCTTCGCAGCCGAGACGCCGTGGCACAACGACCGCGCCTGCCCGAGCGAAGGATCGAGACTGGGCTCGACGCGATAGCCCAGAGCCGCAAAATCGAGGCTGGTGGCGGAAACCACGGCGATGCGCGTCAGGAACGGCACATTCTCCAGCGCCGTCACCAAATGGTAAGCCAGCGGCTTGTCGAGGAACGGCTCGGCTAGCTTGTCCGCATCGGTGAAGCGCAGCGAGCGTCCCGCCGCGAGCAGGATCAGCGCAGTCCGTTCAGGCGTCAGCATGAAAACTCCTCACCATCGAAGCGGCGATCGAAAGCGCGATCTCCGCAGGCCCGATCCCGCCGATGTGGATCCCGGCGGGTCCCTCGATCCGCATGAGATCCGCCTCCGCGACACCCGCAGCGCGCAGTCGCTCCAGCCGCGCGGCATGGCTCTTGCGCGATCCCAGCGCCGCGACATAGCCGGTGGAATGGCCAAGTGCGGCGACCAGTGCCGCATCGTCGATCTTCGGATCGTGGCTGAGCGTTACCACCGCGGTGGCGCGATCGGGGCGCAGTGCAGTCACGGCCTCGTCGGGCCAGCGGTCGTCGAGAATCACGCCCGGGAAACGCTCTTCGGTGAGAAACCGTCCGCGGGGATCGATCACATGGGTGACGATGCCCAGCTCGCGCGCCAGCCCGGCGAGCCGCTGCGCGATCTGCACCGCGCCGACGATCAGCAGCCGGCGGGGGGGATCGTAGCGATTGACGAAATCCCCCTGCGAACCCGGAGCGCTGCGGCCGGTCGCAAGATCGGTCCCCACGTCGAGGAACGCACCGCCCGCCCGCGCGGCTTCGATCGCCTCGAACAGCTGCGGATCAAAGCCCTCGGCCGATACCGGCTGCACCAGCACCGCGATCTCGCCGCCGCAAGGCAGACCCACTTCCCATGCAGCCGAGTCGGCTACGCCGTAGCGCTTCACCATCGCCGGCGCGCCGGCGATCACCTCCGCCGCCGTGGCAAGGATGTCGGTTTCCACGCATCCACCCGAGACGGATCCCTCGAACCTCCCGTCACCATGCACCAACATATGGCTGCCGCGCGGCCGGGGCGCCGAACCCCAGGTCGAAACGACCGTGGCGAGCGCCATCGGTGCGCCTGCCCACGCCCGCGCCGCTGCCAGCACTCCGTCGTTTTCCGCCACGCTTCGCCTCGCTCTCGTCACAACCGCCCGATAACGCCTGGACGGTGGAAAGTTTCGTGGCAAGATCGCTGGCGATCACGACGTTGCTGCTGGCGCCGGCCTGTGTCGGCGTGCAGGAGAGAGGTATGGCCGGTTCGCCCATCGTCATCGCGCACCGCGGCGCCAGCGGCGAACGCCCCGAGCACACCTTGCTCGCCTATCAGCTCGCCATCGAGCAGGGCGCCGATTTCATCGAACCCGATCTCGTCCCGACCAGCGACGGCGTTCTCGTCGCGCGCCACGAGAACGAGATTTCGGGCACCACCGACGTGGCCGCGCATCCCGAATTCGCAAGCCGCAAGACCAGCAAGCAGATCGACGGTGCCGCGGTGACCGGCTGGTTCACCGAGGATTTCACCCTCGCCGAACTCAAGACGCTCCGTGCGAAGGAACGGCTCCCTCAGCTCCGCCCCGGCAATATGCGCTACGACGGACAGGCCGAGATCCCGACGCTCGACGAGATCATCGCGCTGGCCAAACAGGCCTCGCGTGCAACCGGCCGGACGATCGGCATCTATCCCGAGACCAAGCACCCGAGCTATTTCGCCGCCATCGGCCTGCCGCTTGAGGAACGGCTGATCGCGGCCCTGCACTCGGCCGGCTGGGACCGCGCCGATGCGCCGGTGTTCATCCAGTCGTTCGAAGTCGCCAATCTGAAGAAGCTCAAGTCGATGACTCGCGTGCCCCTCATCCAGCTGATGAGCGCGAGCGGCGGTCCCGCGGACGGCGCCGAGCCGAGCTATGCGGCGATGGCGATGCCCGCGGGGCTCGCGCGGATCGCAGGCTATGCGGCGGGGATCGGCCCCGAACGGACGATGATCCTCCCCGCCTCGGGTCCCGCCACCAGCCTTGTCGCCGACGCGCATGCCGCGGGGCTCAAGGTCCACCCCTGGACCTTCCGCGCCGAGAATTTCTTCCTGCTTCCCGCGTATCGCACCGCCGGCGGCCCGGCCGAACAGGGTCGGCTCGCCGAAGAAATCGCGTATTTCATCGGACTCGGCGTCGACGGCTTCTTCAGCGATTATCCATATATAGGTGTAACAGCGCGCGCGTCGGCATCCGCTTCGCCCGCACATCGAAAGTAGAATTCATGCGCAAGTTGCTTCTCCCGATCGTCATCGCGCTTCCCCTCCTTTCGGGCGGCTGCATCGCCAAGACCGCGTGGGACGTTGCCACGCTGCCGGTCAAGGCAGGCTCGCAGGCAGTCGACTGGACGACCACCAGCCAGGAAGAATCCGATCGCAATTACGGCAAGAAGATGCGCGAGAAGGAAGCCAAAGAGGGCAAGGAGCGCCGCAAGCGCGAGAAGGAATGCAAGAAGAACCCGGACAATTGCCAGTCCTATGACGGCTACCGCGCCTCGGATCCTGAGTGATCGCCCAGTATCTGCGCCACGGCGCGCAGCACTTCGGGCTTCATCTGAACCCATAAATGGCTGCTGCTGATTTCGATTGCGCGCGCGCCCGAATCCTCTGGCTCGCGGCAGATCAGGCCATTCACCAGCCCGTCATTGCGGCTCCAGATCGCTGTCGCCGGGACGGGTAGCGGCCTCGCCGCCTCTTTCAGCCGTGCGTTCAGCGCCGGATCGTCGATCTTCTCGCCGGTCAGCCATTCGAACTGACGCCAGACATTGGTGCAGGTCGGCGGGCCGGCGAAAGGCGCGCTGATCGTGATCACTTCGCGCACCAGTTCGGGATGCCGGTGCGCCGCTACCCGAGCCATGATCCCGCCGAGCGATACGCCAATCAGGGTGACTTTCTCACCGGTCTCTGCATGCAGCGTGGCGATCCGCTCCATCAGTCGTTCGCCTTCGGGTCCGATCGCGCGCGCGCCCAGATTCCTGCCGAGTGCCCAGCCTTCGGCGCGATAGCCGAGGCGCGCCAGATAGCGCCGCATCACGAAGTTCGAGCGGTCCGAATTGACCAGCCCGGGCAGCAGCAGCACCGGGCGGCCATCGCCTCGTGGTACGTCGTCGAGCGTCTTCCACTCGCGGATCAGCCGCCCCAGCCCCCAGGCGGCGCGCGGCCATTCGGAAAGCAATGCCAGCGGCGGCGGCGGTACCTCGGCGGAGGCGGGTACGGCCAGTTTCAGAACCATTGCATCACTCCCGAGGGAAACGGCGTCCATATTCCGGCCCGGACGCCCGCGGCGCGCAGCGCCTCGCCCGTCCAGGCATTGCAGGTACGGAACAGGCTGTACCCACCCCGCGCGCCGTAGAACGCATCAGCGGCGCCATAGCCGCGTGCCGGCGCCCCTTCGCCGAAAGTCCCCCGAAGAAATGCCGCCAGCCGCCGATATTCTTCGGGGCTGAGCGTGATCGCTTTTGCATCGGGCCCGATTTGCGGTTCCGCGATGTGCGATACGTGCATCACGGTTTCACCCGCGCCGGCCATCGCGCGCGCGACTCGAAGCGGGTTCACGTCCCACCAGGTCGGGGTATTCAGATAAAAGTCGCGGTCGCCCCAGCCGAATGCGAGGTGGCTCGCGGCGGCTCGCGCCGGATCGGCGAGATGCTCGGGCCGGATCAGGTCGTCCCACGCGACGCCCTCCGCGGAGACCGGCAGCACCAGATCGGTATGGATGCCGTTGTCGATCACATAGACGGTCACGCCCTGTGCCGAAGGCTTCCACCCGCGATTGGCGGGTATCGCGCTTCCCACCAGTCCCGCGGCAAGATAGCAGAGCATCGCCACGCCCAAAGCGAGCGACAGCTTCCATGTCCAGCGCAGGGTCCGCACCAGGCCATTTCGTATCATTTGCAACAATGCTATGGCGGTTCCGATGACCAACGACACCCATGTCCTCGACCGTCCGCCCGAGGGCGCGGCGGCCGACTGGACGATACCGCAGAATTGGCAGGCGTACACCGCCGAGGAACACGCGACCTGGGACATCTTGTTCGAGCGTCAGGCGAAGCTTCTCCCCGGCCGCGCTGCGCAGGCCTATCTCAAGGGCCTCGATGCGCTGCGTCTGTCCGAATCGGGCATTCCCGATTTCGAGGAATTGTCCGAGCGGCTGATGAAGCTCACCGGCTGGCAGGTGGTCGCGGTCCCCGGCCTCGTCCCCGACACGGTGTTCTTCGACCACATGGCCAATCGCCGTTTCGTCGCCGGCAACTTCATCCGCCGTCCCGACCAGCTCGATTATCTCCAGGAGCCCGACGTATTCCACGACGTGTTCGGCCACGTGCCGATGCTCGCCGACCCGGTGTTCGCGGATTATCTCGAAGCCTATGGCCGCGGCGGCGTTCGCGCGATGGAGCTCGGCGCGCTCAAGCAGTTGGGCCGGCTCTATTGGTACACGGTCGAGTTCGGGCTGGTGCGGGAGGCCGAAGGCTTGCGCATCTACGGCGCCGGCATCGTATCGAGCTCCGCCGAGAGCCGCTTCGCGCTCGAAGACCCGAGCCCCAACCGGATCGGCTTCGACCTCCGCCGGGTGATGCGTACCGAATATCGGATCGATGATTTCCAGCAGAATTACTTCGTCATCCCGAGCTTCGAGGAGTTGCTACGCGTGACGATCGAGACCGATTTCGCGCCGCTCTACGAAGAAATCCTGCCGTTGCCCGACATCCCCGTCGCCGAGATCCTGCCGACCGACGAAGTCATCACTTACGGTACGCAGGAATATGCACGGGGCCGCGCCTGATGAAGTTTCTCGATTCTCTGTTTGGCAAGAGGGAAAGCCCCGCTCCGATCGAGAAACCAGTCGCAGTCGATGCTGCAAGCGACGCAATTTTCGAGCGTGCCGACGCCGAGCTGCGGCTCAAAACCGAAGCCGCGATGGGAATGTGGGGCTTGGGTTCAGGTGAAAGTTGGGCGGCCGATCTCGAAGCCGGGACGATCACCTTCGTCAATGACAAGGGCTGGGAGATCACTGCGCCGGTGCAGGTGGTGGGCACGCTCAACACCGCCGACGGCACTTGGCTATGGGGCTGGGACCACCCTTCGGTGCCAGAGCCGGTCTCCGCACATGCGCAACGCGTACGTGAGTTCGGCGAGCAGCACGGCCTCGCGGCGCTCACCACCCGCAAGATCGAAGCCGAGGAATCCGACGGCTGGTCCTTCACTGCGCTGGCTTGCCATCTCGCGGACGCGCAGGGCGGCTATCGCGGCCCCGCCGGCAATACGCTGGTGTTCATGACCTATGGCGAGGTCAGCATCCGGGATCCAAACGCCGGCTGAGCGTCAAATATCGAGCGCCCAGCCGTCACGTCCCTTGGGATCGGGCGGCGTGGACGGCACGTAGCGCGCTGCCCCCGCCCGCAGCCGCAGGATCGTCCAGTCGCCGCGGCGATCGAATTCCTCCAGCGTGCAGCCGCAGCCCGCAAACGCCGCCACCACCTGCACGCGCTGCGTCTCGAGCAGCCCCGCGAGCACGATCGTCGCGCCGGCATCGGCAATCGCCGCCAGCTCGGGCGCCATCGAGACCAACGGCCCGGCAAGGATATTGGCGATCACCAGATCATAAGGCGCCTGCGCCGTGATCGCATCGCTGAGCGCGCCGTCGGCGACGACGAGGTCCACACCCCCGATCCGGTTCGCCGCGGCGTTTACCTGCGTCACTTCGATCGCGGAGGGGTCGATATCGGTCGCAACGATACGCGCCTCAGGCCAGAGATGCGCCGCCGCGAATGCCAGCAGCCCGGTGCCGGTGCCCACGTCGATGACGCTCGCGAAGGCGCGGTCCGCCATCGCGTCGAGCATCCTGAGGCATCCCGAGGTGGTCGCATGATGCCCCGTCCCGAACGCGCGGCCGGCATCGATCAGGAAGGCGCGTCCGCCTTCGGGCGCATCGACCGGATGCGCGCTGGTATGCACCACGAACCGGCCTTCGCGGATCGGCTCGAGCCCCTGCTGGCTCATCGCCACCCAATCCTCGTCGGTCAGCGGCTCGATCACCGGCGCGACGCCTGCCGCGCTCGGCGCCAATGCGCGCAGCGCCGCAATCATCGCCGCATCGGGTTCCTGCTCGGTATAGGCGTCGAGCCGCCAGCGCTCGACATCGTCCTCGACTTCCTCGGTGGTCATCAGCACCGCGTCGATCGCCAGCTCGCCGGCATCGATCGCCTCGGCCTCGGCGCGGGTGCAGGGGAAGCTGGTCTTCCAGCTGTCGACCTCAGCGGACATAGCTCGCCCCGTTCACGTCGAGGACCGCGCCGGTCATCGAGGGCGGCGCCTCGAGCGCGCAGAAGCGCGCGAGCGTCGCCACTTCCTCAGGCGCGGCGACGCGGCCGAGCGGGATGTCCGCGAGCAATTTCTCGCCGCCGCGGCTGGCCAGATACTCCTCGGCCATGCCGGTCATCGTGAAGCCGGGGCAGATCGCGAAGGCGAGGATACCCTGGTTCGCATAGCCGCGCGCGATCGACTTGGTCATGCCCACCATGCCCGCCTTGGACGCGGCATAATGCCAATGTGCGGGGCTGTCGCCGCGATAGGCAGCACGGCTGGCCACGTTGACGATCCGACCCGGCCGGCCCTCGGCCTGCCAGTGGCGCACCGCGAGCCGGCACAATTCGGCCGATGCGGTCAAATTGACCCGCATCGTCCGCTCCCATCCTGCAACCCAATCGTCATGATCGAGGTCGAGCGGATTGCTTTCGAAGATACCGGCATTGTTGATCAGCACGTCGATCCGCCCATCGAGCACATCGAGGGCCTTCTGCCAGAGCGCCTGCGGCGCGGCCGGATCGTTGAAATCGGCAGGAATGCCGCTGCGCGTGCCCTGGCCGACAAGCCGCAGGCCTTCGCCGGTCAGCGAGTCGGCAATGGCCGCGCCGATCCCGCGGCTGGCGCCGGTGAGTAGGATATTGGTCATAGGACCGCCCTAGCCCGAAGGCCGGGGCGGCGCCAAGATCAGGCGGCGACCGAATTCGAGAAGGTCTCCGCAGCGGCACGCAGCTGGTTGAGCCGGTCGTCGACTTCGGCGACGTCGTGCTGGAGGGTGTCGATCTCGCTGGTCACCGTCTTGGTGTCCTCGCGGATCGCGCCGATCGTCGCCGACATCGAATCGGCGGCGAGCGCAGTCTCGTCGACTGCGGCTGTGATCGCGGTCACGGTCTGCGCCTGGACTTCCATCGCGGTGCGGATGCGGTTGGCGCTTTCCTGCACTTCGTTGACCGTCGAGCGGATCGAGGCGTTGGTCTCGACCGTCGACCGCGTCGCCGACTGGATCGAGGCGATCTTGGCGGCGATGTCGTCGGTCGCGCGGGCGGTCTGGCTGGCGAGGCTCTTCACTTCCTGCGCCACCACTGCGAAGCCACGACCGGCATCGCCGGCACGCGCCGCCTCGATCGTAGCGTTTAACGCGAGCAGATTGGTCTGACCGGCAATGTCGCGGATCAGCCCGAGGATCGATTCGATCGACTTGGCGTGATCGGAAAGCATCTCGGACATCCCCACGGCAGCCCCCGCCTGGCCCGAGGCGCGCGTCGCGATATCGGCCGCGGCCTCGACTTCCATCCGGGCGTCCTCGATCGCGCGGATCAGTCCGGCCGCGGTCTGCGCGGCTTCGCGCATCGCGACCGCCGATTGCTCGGCCGCCGCGGCGACTTCGCTGGCCTTGCCCAGCATGCCGCGCGCCGAATTCGACGCGCCCTGCGCCTGGACGCGGATGCGGTTGCCCAGCGCCGTCGCGCCTTCGATCGATTCGCTGATGCTGGCGCGGAAGCGCGCCGAGCTGTCGCGCCGCTCTTCGCTGACCTGGGCCGCGTCGGTGGCGCCGAGATGGCCCGCCATCAGATCGGCCTCGGCCATCGCAAGGCGCTGCACCACGTCGCAAAGCCGACCGAGCCGATCGGCATCGGAGACCTTTTCGCGCAGCACCGCCATGGTCGCGCTGTGCGCATAGGCGAAGGAGGCGAGCACCGCGGGCAACGGCACCCCGCCTTTATAGGTCTCGGCCGCATAGCCGCACGCCATCTCCACCCACGCCTCGGTGAACGGACTGCCATATTTCAGCTGCGAATAGCGCGCGCCGAGCTGGACCTGTTCCTCGAAATTACGTGCGTCCTCGAATGCTGCGCGCATCGGCGCGCTCGCCGGCAGGACGATGAAATGCTTCCAGAAAGCGCGGGAGATATCCTCGTGATGTCCCTCGAGCAATTGGCTGATCTCGGCACAGGCAGGCAATACCGCCTCGTCCCAGTCATAGACCCGCCGATGCTCCTCGACCGAGCGGGTTCCCCCGCTCCAACGTCCCGGTTCGCGCCGTCCCACCATTTGCGTCTCTCCTAGGCCGCGACTTTCGATACGAAGTCGCTGGCGCTGAACTTTAGCGTGCCGAGCTGGGCGTCGAGGGCGGCGAAGCCCTGACCCACCCGGTCGATTTCGGATGCCACGGTCTCGGTATCCTCGCGGATCGCGCCGATCGTGGCGGACATCGAGTCGGCGGCGAGCGCAGTCTCGTCGACTGCGGCGGTGATCGCCGTCACCGTCTGTGCCTGCACCTCCATTGCGGTGCGGATGCGGTTCGCGCTTTCCTGCACTTCGGCGACGGTCTCGCGGATCGAGGCATTGGTCTCGACCGTGCTGCGCGTCGCCGACTGGATCGATGCAATCTTGGCGGCGATGTCGTCGGTCGCGCGGGCGGTCTGATTGGCAAGGCTCTTCACTTCCTGCGCAACGACCGCGAAGCCACGACCGGCATCGCCGGCACGCGCCGCCTCGATCGTCGCATTGAGCGCGAGCAGATTGGTCTGCCCGGCGATGTCGCGGATCAGCCCGAGGATCGACTCGATCGACTTGGCGTGATCGGAGAGCATCTCGGACATGCCGACGGCGGCACCCGCCTGACCCGAGGCGCGGGTGGCGATCTCGGCCGCAGCCTCGACTTCCATGCGCGCATCCTCGATCGCGCGGATCAGCCCGGCAGCGGTTTGTGCGGCCTCGCGCATCGCCACTGCCGATTGCTCGGCCGCGGCGGCGACTTCGGACGCCTTGCCGAGCATGCCGCGGGCCGAGGCCGAAGTGTGGACGGCCTGCACGCGGAGCTGATCGCCCTCGCGCGACGCGCTCTCGACGGTCAGACCGATCGAATCGCGGAAGTCGGCCGCGAGCCGGTCGCGCGCGGTCTGCGCGCTGTGCTCGCGGTACATGTTGTAGAGCTCGACCGTGATGTCGCCCTCGAGCGCCGAGAGACGCATGAGCGTATCGATCAGCCCGACGAGCCGGCTGTCATCCGAAGCAAGCCGGCGCGTCAGCACCTGCAACGCGGCGCGATCGCTGGCGCTGATCATCGACAGCAAAGCCATCGGCGGCACATCGGCGTCATAGGCCGCGGCGACCGAGCGCTCGATCGATTCGATCCATGCGCTGCCCTGCGTATCGAGGAACCGGTTCTTGAGAAATACCACGCCGATGTCGATCATCTTGGCGGTGTCGTCGGACGCCCAGCTGCGCTCATCGGCGAAGCAGCGCAGCCATTGCTGCCAATAGGCTTCGGACACCGAGTGGATCTCGGGCTCGAGCGCTTCCCAGGTTTCGCGGCTCGAACGCACCAGCGATCCCTCGACGTCGAACACGCGCAGCCGTGCGCGAATGTCGATCCGGGCGCTCATCGTGCCGGGTGCCGGCAGATCCTTGGTCGATGCCACAGTACACAAATCCCCTTGGAGCCGCCGCGGGAACTCTCGGCCGCTATTCCCTCCGCTATGGCGGGAGATTGGTTAAGAGCGGGTTAGGACCCATCGCGACTGCGCATCCCGACTTGCATCCGTTGCACTGCGGACTAAGGAAGCGGCGTCGACCCGAAAGGAATGCCCTTGGCCAACGTCCGCAACCCCGCGCGACCGCTCTCGCCGCACCTATCGATCTGGAAATGGGGCCCCTCGATGGCGGTCTCGATCGTTCACCGCGCCACCGGTTCGGGCATGGCGACCGTGGGCACGATCCTGTTCGTCTGGTGGCTGAGCGCGATGGCATCGGGGCCGGCCGCCTATGGCGCGTTCGTCGATCTGTTCACGGTCAGCTCGGGCAAGCTCAACGTGGTCGGCTACATCTTCGGCATCGGCCTGACCTTGTCCTTCTTCCAGCATATGGCATCGGGCGTCCGCCACCTGTTCCTCGACGCCGGTGCGAATTTCGAACTTGGTGCGAACAAGCGCACCGCGCTGGCGACATTCGTCGTCGCGGTGGTGGCAACTTCGGCGTTCTGGTTGTTCCTGTTGGAGAAGAGCAATGGGTGACGGCACCGAACTGGGCCGCGTCCGCGGCCTCGGCTCCGCGCATCAGGGTGCCGAGGGCTGGTGGCACCACAAGATCAGCGCCGGATCGAATCTGGTCCTCGTATTGTGGTTCCTCCTCTCGATCGCGCTGCTGCCGGCATATGATTATCCCACGATCAGCGCGTGGCTGGCCCAGCCTTGGGCCGCCGTGCCGATGATCCTGCTCGTCGTCAGCGTCTTCTATCACTTCCATCACGGCCTCACCGTGGTGATCGAGGACTATCAGCACGATCACACCCGCTTCGTGCTGCTTCTCCTGCTCAAATATTTCACCATCGCCACCGCGACGCTGGCGATCTTCTCGATCCTCAAGGTCGCCTTCACCGCCGGAGCCGCGCTCTGATGCCTGCCGCCTACAAGATCATCGATCACACCTATGACGCGGTCGTCGTCGGCGCCGGCGGTTCGGGGCTGCGCGCGACGATGGGCTGCGCCGAAGCGGGCCTCAAGACCGCGTGCATCACCAAGGTGTTCCCGACCCGCAGCCACACCGTCGCCGCGCAGGGCGGCATCGCCGCCAGCCTCGGCAACAACTCGCCCGATCACTGGTCGTGGCACATGTTCGACACCGTCAAGGGCTCGGACTGGCTCGGCGATCAGGACGCGATCGAATATATGGTCCGCGAGGCGCCGGCAGCGGTCTACGAGCTCGAGCATGCCGGCGTGCCGTTCAGCCGCAACGAGAACGGCACGATCTACCAGCGCCCGTTCGGCGGCCACATGCAGAATATGGGCGAAGGCCCGCCGGTGCAGCGCACTTGCGCCGCCGCCGACCGCACCGGCCACGCGATGCTCCACGCGCTCTACCAGCAGAGCCTGAAGTACGACGCCGACTTCTACGTCGAATATTTCGCGCTCGATCTGATCATGGAGAACGGCGCCTGCCGCGGCGTGATCGCGCTCTGCATGGAAGACGGCAGCATCCACCGCTTCCGCAGCCATGCCGTGGTGCTCGCCACCGGCGGCGGCGGCCGCGTCTATCAATCGGCGACCTCGGCGCACACCTGCACCGGCGACGGCAATGGCATGGCGCTGCGCGCAGGCATCGCGCTTCAGGACATGGAGTTCGTCCAGTTCCACCCGACCGGGATCTACGGCGCGGGCGTGCTGATCACCGAAGGCGCGCGCGGCGAAGGCGGCTACCTCACCAACTCCGAGGGCGAGCGCTTCATGGAGCGCTACGCCCCGTCGGCCAAGGACCTCGCATCGCGCGACGTCGTCGCGCGCTCGATGGCGATGGAGATGCGCGAAGGCCGCGGCGTCGGCAAGGACAAGGATCACATCTTCCTTCACTTGAACCATATCGACCCGAAAATCCTGCACGAACGCCTGCCCGGCATCACCGAGACCGGCAAGATCTTCGCCGGGGTCGATCTGACCCGCCAGCCGCTGCCGGTGACGCCGACGGTCCATTACAATATGGGTGGCGTCCCCACGAACTATCATGGCGAGGTCGTCCAGAATAAGGACGGCAATCCGGATACGGTCGTCCCCGGCCTGTTCGCGATCGGCGAGGCGGCTTGCGTATCTGTCCACGGCGCCAACCGCCTCGGCTCCAATTCGCTGATCGACCTCGTCGTATTCGGCCGCGCCACCGGCCTCCGCCTTAAGGAAATCATCAAGCCCGGCACCGCGCATGCCGCGCTGCCCGCGGGCTCGGAAGAATTCGCGCTCACCCGGCTCGACCATTTCCGCAACGCCAGGGGCGCCACGCCCACCGCCGAGATCCGCCGCGACATGCAGAAGACGATGCAGCGCCACTGCGCCGTGTTCCGCGACAGCGCCTTGCTGGCGGAAGGCGTCACGCACATGGACGAAGTCTATAAGAGCTTCGCCGATGTGGGCATCCAGGACCGCTCGCTGATCTGGAACACCGATCTGGTCGAGACGCTCGAGCTCGACAATCTGATCGGTCAGGCGGTGGTAACGATCCAGTGCGCCGCAAATCGCAAGGAAAGCCGCGGCGCCCACATGCACGAGGACTTCCCCAATCGCGACGACGCGAACTGGATGAAGCACACCGTAGCGACCTTCGGCGGCTGGGGCGGCAAGGACGGCGGCGTCGCGATCGACTATCGCCCGGTCCACGACTACACGCTCACCGACGAGATCGAGTACATCAAGCCGAAGAAGCGCGTGTACTGAGGACGGGGACACCCCGTCGAGGAGACGATGGGGATGAAACGGGGATTGATAGCGTCTTGCGTCAGCCTCGCGGCGGCGGCGCTTGCCGTCCCCGCCGCGCTGGTCTGGGCAAGCCCGGCCTGCGCTGATTCGTGGACATTGCCGGAAACCAGAACCTACCTGTTGGCAAGCAAGGGGTGCCGTCTCACGATCGTCCCTCGCGACCTCGAGAGCCAGCTCGCTTTTTTTGAGGGCAAAGTCGACCACACCGAAAAAGCTGGTCAGCGCCCCGGCGGCACGCCGCAATCCAACGCCACCCTCGAACGCCGGCTCCCGGATGGGCGGTGGGAGCGCATATGGTCGCGCGCGTTGGTTAATGACGTGGCGCCCGTCGACGCGCTGGTCAGCGATGGCATGGACTATGTCGTCACCTTCGATAATTGGCACTCCATCGGCTATGGTGACGACGCGATCGTGATCTACGATATCGCGAACGGTGGCGTCCGTACCTTTTCGGTCGAGAAGTTGCTCGGCACCGATTACTTTGCCGCGCTTCCGCACTCGGTCAGCTCCGTCCAGTGGCGCGGCGACAAGCGCATCGAGGGCGGCCAGCTTGTGATCGACGTGGTCGTGCCCGACGAATCGCGAAGCATGGGCCACGAAAATCACGTCAAGCTGGCGATCGACCTCGCATCGGGCAAGACAACCGAACGCTCGCCGGGCGCGTGGAGGGGGGCACGGACATTCGCCGAACGCGTCAACGCCGCTTCGCGGGCAGCGGAGCAAGCGAACCGCGCGGAGCGCGGCGCACCGCTGCCTGGCCCTGCGTCGCATGACGTGCTCGGATGGCACAGCTATTTGCGCGAGGCCTTCTGGCGCGTCGATCCCGACTGGATCGAAGGGTCTCCGGCGACGACGGTCCTGCTAGCGCGGCGCGCTCCGAACTATCGCGATTCGGTAAAATGGATCGGCAAGCATCTCGAAGAGAGCGGCGGAGGACCCGAGATGTTCGCAGGCGTCGACGAGGCAGATCTGATGGGGGTGCTCACAAAGGTGACCGCCCGGCTTCGTCCGGGAGCGCTGCATGGCAAACAGGTCTACATAGCAGCATCGCAGGCCGTCCATGCACGCCTCACTGCCCTCTTCGCCCCGAGTCGCGCGACGCTGGTCCTGCTCGATCCAGCCAGGCCCATCCCGCAGCGCCCGGAACGCCTCCCCCGGGCGGATGGCAGCTTGCCAACTCCGTTCGATTTTCGAAAATCCGAAGATTCACCCTAGGCCGGCAGCTTGACTTCGCGACGAGGCCCACGAGATTGGCGGTAACAATCGGGGGCATGCTGTATGCGTTTTGTGTTCCATGCATGGGTAGCAGCGGCGATGCTGCTCGCGGCTCCAGCGGCGACGCAAGTCGTACAGATCGCCCACACCAAGGAATGGCCGCAGATCCTCGGCGGCGCGAGCCAGTCCGAGATCGCCGACGCGGTGGCGCTCGGGCCGCAGCTCGAGCGTGGGCGTCCGGCCAAATGGCTGCTTTCCGACCGCCGGAATCTCCTCCGCACCGCCGATGCGCTCCTGCCGCAGCGGGCCGGGCTGGTCGACGCCTATGTCGTGTCGGTCGCGCTCGACAGCGATCCGGTATTCGGCCGCGAGGCGCGCGAGACCGCCAAGGTCCTGTCTCGCCGCTACGACGCGGCCGGGCGAACCCTTTTGCTCGCCCGCAACGGCGACGCCCCGGCGGGAAGCCTCGAATCGCTCACGCTCGCCCTCGCCCGCGTTGCCGAGGTGATGGACAAGAAGCAGGATGTGCTCGTTCTCTACGCCACCAGCCACGGCGCCAAGATCGGCATCGCCTATCATGATGGCGACGAAGGCTATGGTATCCTCTCGCCCAAACGCCTCGCCGCGATCCTCGACGAGCTCGGCATCCGCAACCGGCTGCTGATCCTCTCCGCCTGTTATTCGGGCGTGTTCGTGCCGGTCCTGTCGAACGACAACACCGTCCTGCTCACTGCCGCCTCGTCCGATCGCACCTCGTTCGGCTGTCGCGCCGAGAACGACTGGACCTTTTTCGGCGACGCGCTGATCAACCACGCATTGCGCAAGCCCCAGCCGCTCGGCGACGCACTCGTCGAGGCGCGCGACATGATCAGCGAGTGGGAAATGTCGAACCGCCTGCCGTCTTCGAACCCGCAGGTGACGGTGGGCGAAGGGGTCGAGGCGTGGCTCGCCCCGCTCGAGGCGCGCATGCCCAAGACCGCTACTGCGCCGGTCGGCGCGCCGGCGACCGACGCGCTCCAGCCGTGAGGCGGAACCGCGGCTCCCGCAAAGGGTTGCGCACGCGATGACCGACACTCAGGAAAATCGCGCCGCCCGCTACCCCCTGCTCAGCCAGCCGCACGTCGTGCTGCACGGCCCTGTGGATCACGACATGTATGCGAGCTTCCGCCGACAGCTGGCCGATGCGCCGGCCGATGGACCCTTGGTGATCGCGATCTCGACGCTCGGCGGCGATCCCGAAGTCGCCCGGCTGATGGGCGACGAACTCCGCCTGCTGCGCGACTATACCGGGCGTGAAACGCTCTTCCTCGGCAAGGTCGCGGTCTATTCGGCGGGCGCCACCTTCATGGCGAGCTTCCCGGTCGACAAGCGCTTCCTGACCCGCGGCACCCGGATCATGGTCCACGAGCGGATCATCACCAAGACCGTCGATATTGCAGGTCCGCTCAAAAGCGTCGTCGCCGGGCTCAAGGCCAATCTCCACGAGATCGAGGAATCGGTGCGGATCGAGGAGGAAGGCTTTCGCGACCTCGTCGCGGGCTCGAAGATCGCCTTCGAGGAAGTCCAGAAACGCGCGCCTTCGAACTGGTATATCGAGGCCGAGGAGGCGCGCGACCTCGGCCTCGTGCTGGACTTGATCTGAGGCTTTAGACGAAGATGCCGCCGCCCACGTCGATGGTCGCGCCGGTGATGTACGAGGCATCGTCGCTCGCGAGGAAGGACGCGACGCCGGCAATCTCCTCGGGCCGGCCATATCGCTTCAGCACGGTCAACGCGCGAATCTGATCGGCGAACTCGCCCTCATCGGGGTTCATGTCGGTACCGACGGGGCCCGGCTGGATCGCGTTGACCAGGATGCCACGGGGCGCCAGATCGTGCGCCCAGGCTTTTGCGAACATCGACGCCGCGGCCTTGCTGGCGCCGTAGACGCTGTTCCCGGCAAAGCCCGCCGTGAAGCCGCTCACCGAACTGACCAGGATCACGCGCGCGCCGTCGCTCAGATGCGGCAGCGCCGCGACCGTTCCCGCCAGCACACCCTCGACATTGACTCCGAAGACGCGGCGATAGGTTTCGAGCGATTCGCCCCCAAGTGGCGCGAATTCCGCCACGCCGGCATTGTGGACGAGGATGTCGATCCCGCCCAGCGACGCCGCCGCCTCGTCCACCGCCCGCCGCACCGCCTCGGCATCGGCAGCATCTGCCTGGATCGCCTTGCCCTTGACGCCTTCGGCTTCGATCGCCGCTACGCTTGTCTTCGCCCCGTCATGGTTGCCGGCATAGGTGATCACGACATCGGCGCCGTCGGCGGCCAGCCGTTTGGCGATCGCCGCGCCGATCCCGCGCGATCCGCCGGTCACCAGCGCGCGCTTGCCCTGAAGCTTCTTCGACATTCTACTAATCTCCAATCCCCAGCCAATCGCTTCGCCGGCTGCCGGGACAGGCAGTTATTTGGGATGCCCAACGAATAGTTCAATATTACCGAACTATGGAATTGATGAAACATTCCTATATCGGGAGTATGGATCGCCTGGTGCACCCCGACCTCAAAGACGTGAGCCTCGCTGCGGCGCTGCACGCACTCGCCGATCCGGTACGGCTGGAGATCATCGCGCGGCTGGTCGAATGCCCCTGCCTCAATGCGAGCGCTGCCTGCGGCCAGAGCACGCCGAAAAGCACCATCTCCAACCATTTGAACGTGCTGCGCGCCGCCGGGCTGGTCGAGACCAAGGTCGAGGGGCGCGAGCGGATCAACCGGCTGCGTTGCATGGATTTCGACGCGCGCTTCCCCGGGTTGCTCGCCGCGGTGCTCGCCAATAAAGGCTGAGCTTTGCGGCGCCTATGGGGTTGCGCTGCGAATGCGAAAGGCATAGCCCGCGCGCAACACCGTAGTCTCGAGGACTCCCAGGAATGGCCGATTTCCGCCTGCCCAAGAACAGCCGCATCACCAGGGGCAAGGAGCACAAGGCCGACGCGTCCGCCACGCGCGTCAAGAAGTTCAAGATCTACCGCTACGATCCCGATAGCGGCGAGAATCCGCGCTACGACAATTTCGAAGTCGATCTCGACGCCTGCGGCCCGATGGTTCTCGACGCGCTGATCAAGATCAAGTCGGAGCAGGACAGCTCGCTCACCTTCCGCCGCTCGTGCCGCGAGGGCATTTGCGGGTCGTGCTCGATGAACATGGACGGGCGCAACGGCCTCGCCTGCACCACCGCGATCGAGGACATCAAGGGCGACATCCGCATCACGCCGCTCCCGCACATGGACGTGATCAAGGACCTCGTCCCTGATTTCACGCACTTCTATGCGCAGTACAGCTCGATCAAGCCGTGGCTGCAGACAGTCTCGACCACGCCTTCGGGCAAGGAGCGGCTCCAGAGCCCCGAGCAGCGCGACAAGCTCGACGGCCTGTACGAGTGCATCCTGTGCGCCTGCTGCTCGACCTCGTGCCCGAGCTATTGGTGGAACAGCGACAAGTTCCTGGGGCCAGCGATCCTGCTCCAGGCCTATCGCTGGCTCGCCGACAGCCGCGACGAGATGACCGGCGAGCGGCTCGACCAGCTCGAGGATCCGTTCCGCCTCTATCGCTGCCACACGATCATGAATTGCGCGAACGTGTGCCCCAAGGGCCTCAATCCGGCCAAGGCGATCGCCGAGATCAAGAAGATGGAAGCCGAGCGGGCGCTTTGAGCGAATTCGTCGAGCAGCACTTCCGCTACGACGACGATCCCGATCTGCCTGGCTGGAAACGCTGGGAGATCCTCGACCAGGGGCGGTTCAACAGCTTCATCGGCGCGCTGTCGGTCAAACTCGACGGCAAGGTCGCGCGGGTCCGCACGACCTTTCGCCACCAGCATTCGAACCTGCGCGACCATATCCATGGCGGCGCGATCGCCGGCTTCATCGACATGGCATTGTTCGCCGCAGGACGCAGCTTCGGGGTGCTTAGCGGCCCCGCATCGACATTGGATATGTCGATCCAGTTCATCACCGGCGGCGCGATCGGGGTGGCCACCGAAGCGCATATCGAGCTGCTTCGCGAGACCGGCCGGCTGCTGTTCCTGCGCGGCGTCGTGGTGCAGGACGAAGTGATGGTCGCCAGCTTCCTCGGCACGATCCGCAAGCCTTCGCCCAAGTGAGCAAGGTCCTCGCCCGCTATCGCGAACTCGTCGCTGCCGGCGAGCTTCGCGCAGATGCAGAGCAGGCCGCCGCGGCCGAGCGGCTCGACCGGCTCGCGCAGGAACTCGAGGCCGTCCCCCAAAAGGGCAGCATCCTCTGGCGCGCGCTTGGCCGCAGGCCCGAGCCGCCGCGCGGCGTGTATATGTGGGGCGGCGTCGGGCGCGGCAAATCGATGCTGATGGACCTGCTGTTCGACTGCGTCCAAATCCGCCGCAAGCGCCGCGTCCATTTCCATGAATTCATGCTCGAGGTGCACCAACGCCTCAACGCCGAGCGCCAGAAGAACACCGAAGATCCGGTAATCGCGGTAGCGGAAGCATTGGTCGACGACATTCGCCTGCTCGCCTTCGATGAGATGGTGGTCAACAACCCCGCCGATGCGATGATCCTCTCGCGGCTGTTCACCGAGATGATGGCCCACGGCCTGACCGTCGTCGCCACGTCCAACCGCGCACCCGGAGAACTCTACAAGGATGGCTTGAATCGCGAGTTGTTCCTGCCGTTCATCGCACTGATCGAGGGCAAGATGGACGTGCGGACCCTCAACGGTCCGGTCGATTACCGCCTCGATCGCCTTGGCAGCATGGACACATGGCTCGTCCCCAATGGCCCCGAAGCCACCGCCCAGCTCTCCGCCGCCTTCTTCCGCCTCACCGACTATCCGGTCGAGGACCGCGCGCGGGTCCCCGCGTGCGACCTGCCCGTTCAGGGCGGCCGCGAGATTCGCGTGCCGAAATGCGTCAAGGGCGTCGCGGTCTTCTCGTTCAAGCGGCTGTGCGGCGAGGCGCGCGGCGCGCCCGACTATCTCGCGATTGCGCGCCGTTTCCACACCATCATCCTCGTCGGCATCCCACGCCTCGGTCCCGACAACCGCAACGAGGCGGCACGCTTCGTCACCTTGATCGACGCACTATACGAGAACCGGGTCAAATTGCTCGCCGCGGCCGATGCCGCGCCCGACGATCTCTATATCGCCGGCGACGGCGCGTTCGAGTTCGAGCGCACCGCCTCGCGCCTCCACGAAATGGCTTCCGACCAATATCTGGCCGAGGGGCATGGCGAGCATTAGACTGACATAAATACCGTGCTCCTGCTTTCGCAGGAATACGGTAGAGGGAGAGAGCATGATGAGACGGTTGTCGCGCGCGCTGGCCTTGCTGGTCCTGCTCCTCGCCCCCTCCGCCTTCGCCCAAGCCGTGCTCACCGGCGCCGACATGCGCCCCGCGCAGAGCCTCGACGGCGCCTGGCACTGGTCGGTCGATCCTTATCGCGACGGCAAGGCGGGCTTCCACGGCGGCATGCCGGGGGAGAGCAGCCGGCGCTGGAGCGATATCATACAGGCCGACGCCCTCGAACAGAACCCGCGCGCGCGCTACGAGTTCGACATGCAGCGCTCGCCGGTCACGCACCTCCCCGGCAGCTGGATCGGTCACGCCGCCGAGATGCGCTATTATCAGGGCCTTGTCTGGTACCAGCGGACCTTCGACGCGCGAAAGCCCGCGGCCGGCACTCGCATGTTCCTGCGCTTCGGCGCCGCCGATTACACCACCGACGTCTACCTCAATGGCAAGTCGGTCGGCAGCCACAAAGGCGGCTTCACCCCCTTCGTCTTCGATGTGACCGAGTTGCTCCGCGACGGCAGCAACCAGATCACTATCAGCGTCGATTCCGCGCGCACCGACGACGACGTGCCCCCGCCCGTCACCGACTGGGAAACCTATGGCGGCATCACCCGCTCGGTCACGTTGGTCACCGTCCCCGAGACTTTCGTCGACGACGCGTGGGTCCGGCTCGGCCGCGACGGGCGCATCCATGCCGATGTCCGCCTCTACGGGCATCAGGCGCAAAACCGTGACCTCGCGGTGCGCATTCCGGCGCTGGGGCTGACGCTGTCGGGCAAGACCGACTCGAGCGGCAGCTGGACCAGCAGCGCGCCGGCGCCGGGCATGCTCAAGCGCTGGTCGCCCGAAGTGCCGACTCTTTACGATGTCCGGATCGAGTCGGGCACCGACCTGCTGCAGGACAGGATCGGCTTCCGCACGATCGAGACGCGCGGCACGCAGATCCTGCTCAACGGCAAGCCCGTCTTCCTGCGCGGCATCTCGATGCATGAGGAAGAGCTCGGCAAGGACCCGGTCCGCGCGATCACGCCTGCCGCCGCCCGCGCACTGCTCACCGAGATCAAGCAGGGGCTGAACGGCAATTTCGTCCGCCTGGCGCATTATCCGCACAGCGAAGTGATGACTCGCATGGCAGACGAACTCGGGCTGATCGTGTGGAGCGAGGTCCCGGTCTATTGGCGCGTCAACTGGAACAACCCGGCGACGCTCGCTTCGGCCCGCCAGCAACTCCGCGAGAACATCGTCCGCGACCGCAACCGCGCCTCGATCGCCCTGTGGAGCGTCGCCAACGAAACCCCGATCGGCGACGCGCGCAACGCGTTCCTGCGCACCCTGATCGCCGATGTCCGCGCCATCGACGACAGCCGGCTGGTCACCGCGGCCCTGCTCAGCAAGCGCGAAGGCAAGGTGATGCGCATCGACGATCCGCTCGTCGCCGATCTCGATGTCATGGCGATCAACACCTATAACGGCTGGTATTCGCAGGATCCGCTTGCCGAACTGCCCAGCTTCGAATGGCGCTCGCCCGCGAACAAGCCGCTGATCTTCTCCGAATTCGGCGCCGATGCCCAGGCTGGTTACAACGACGCCGCAGCAGATCCGCACAAGTTCAGCGAAGAATTCCAGGCTGAATATTATCGCCAGACGCTGGCGATGGCGGCGAAGGTGCCGTCGCTGGCGGGGTTGAGCCCATGGCTCCTCAAGGACTTCCGCTCGCCACGCCGCCAGCATCCGGTCTTCCAGCAAGGCTGGAACCGCAAGGGGCTGATCTCGGAAACCGGGGCCCGCAAGCAGGCGTTCTTCGTGCTAGCGGAAGAGTATCGAAAGCGGGCTGGGCACTAATCCTCCCTCGCGAAGCAAGGCGGATTTCGCCTACCCAGCCATCGCCGCCGCCAGGTCCTTCCCGCGCCCGCTCAGCCCATACAGCGGCAGCGGCGGAAAGCTGCCCTCAAGTCGTCGCGTCACAAGATCGCGGCCAATCATCGTCTGAAGCGTCTGTGACAGCGCGCGCGGGGTGACCGGCGTCAATCTTGCCTGGAGTTCGCCGAAGCGGCTCCATTCAGGCGCAAGGCCGACCACCAGCGGCAGGCTCCAGCGCGGCAGATCGGCAATACCAATCCCCTGCCGCCGGCGCTCGTCCATGATCCGTTCGGACAAAGCCCCCGCCACGCGCCCCGTCTCGCTCAGCAGATATTCGGGGCGAAGCGGATGCCCATGTCCGGGATTGGGGATCACCCAGCCGCGGCTGCGCAGATGTTCGAGGCACCGTGTCAGGCTGTGCGGCGACATCGCGTAATGCCGGCCGATCACGGCGAACCGCGACCCGCCCTCGCGTGAAAGCAGCGCCATCACCGGCAGCGCCCAGCGATTGGCGCAGAGATTGCGCAAAACCTCGTCGGGAATGATGGCCGTTGACATCCTGCCCATTTCAATATCAGCTATATAAATGGAAGCATAGAGTCGAAAGGAAGAAATCGATGAACACCATCGCCCCTGCTGTCGCGGAAGCCGCTGCTTCGTCTGCAATCGCCTATGACGGCGGGCTCACCTGCGCGATCAACGTCTCCAGTCTCGATCGTTCTATTCGCTGGTATTGCGACGTGCTCGGCATGAAGCTGATTTATCGGATGGACGAGATCGCGTGGTGCGAGCTCTCGACATCGGTCTCGCGAGTGAATGTCGGGCTGTCCGAAGTCGAGCAGGTACCTGTCGGCGGCGGTGCCGTCCTTACTTTCGGGGTGACGGATCTCGATGCCGCCAAGGCCGCGCTCGACGCCGCGGAGGTGCGACAGGACGGTCCGGCGCAGGAGATCCCCGGCATGGTTCGGCTGCTCACCTTCTACGATCCCGATGGCAGCGCACTGATGTTCTATCAGGACCTGAGCGGCGCCCCGACGAGCTAAAACAGGCTGGCGAACCGCACGCTTACGCAATGGCGATGCGTGCATGAGCATACGTCCGAGATCTATTGCACTTGCGAATTAGTTGCAAAGATAATCCCTAAGCGATGCGAGTCTCGGGTTGCGGCGACTCTATTATGGGCCTAAGCCGCCCGCGTTTCAGGGGTGCCACAGCTGCGCCCCGCGGTTGCTTGACTAGCGCTTAGGAGATTCCATGGCTCGCAAGAAGATCGCGCTGATCGGCGCCGGTAACATCGGCGGCACGCTCGCCCACCTCGCGGCACTAAAGGGCCTGGGCGACATCGTCCTGTTCGACGTGGTCGAGGGCGTGCCGCAGGGCAAGGCACTCGATCTCAGCCAGTGCGGCCCGGTCGAGGGCTTCGATGCGAAGATCACCGGCACTAATGATTATGCCGACATTGCCGGTGCCGACGTGATCATCGTCACCGCGGGCGTCGCCCGCAAGCCAGGTATGAGCCGCGACGATCTGCTCGGCATCAACCTCAAGGTGATGAAGGCAGTCGGCGAAGGCATCGCCGCCAACGCCCCCGACGCGTTCGTGATCTGCATCACCAACCCGCTCGACGCGATGGTCTGGGCGCTGCGCGAATTCTCGGGGCTGCCGCACCAGAAGGTCGTCGGCATGGCCGGCGTGCTCGACAGCGCGCGATTCAGCCACTTCCTCGCCGACGAGTTCAAGGTTTCCGTCAAGGACGTCACCAGCTTCGTGCTCGGCGGGCACGGTGACACGATGGTGCCGGTGATCGAATATTCGACCGTCTCGGGCATCCCCGTCCCCGATCTCATCGAGATGGGCTTCTCGACCAGGGAGCGCATCGACGCGATCGTCCAGCGCACCCGTTCGGGCGGCGGCGAAATCGTCGGCCTGCTCAAGACCGGCTCGGCTTTCTACGCGCCGGCCACCTCGGGCATCGCGATGGCGGAGAGCTATCTCTACGACCAGAAGCGCGTGCTTCCGGCCGCGGCGCACCTGACCGGTCAGTACGGCATCGACGATCTCTATGTCGGCGTGCCGGTGATCATCGGGGCGGGCGGCGTCGAGAAGGTGGTCGAGATCAAGCTGGGCGACGAAGCCAAAGCCAACCTCACGGTCTCGGTCGACGCGGTCAAGGAATTGCTGGTGGCGTGCAAGGCCATCGACGAGAGCCTGAACTGAGCCGATGCCTCGCGGTCTGATCCTCTCCGCCTGTTTCGTTGCGCTCGCCTTTCCGGGCGTCGCTTCGGCGCAGAGCGGGGCCATGTGGACGGACGACCTCGGCCGCATGATGTCGCTCGATTTTGCCGGCGGTACTGCCACGCCGCCAGCGCCCGTCGCGATCGAACCGGCCGCCATGACCGACCTTTTCAAGAATGTATGCGTGCTCGGCGACGCGCGGGCAGTGGGCGTGAGCAAGGCGGCCGTAGCCCAGTCGCTCACACCCGTTCAGTTCGCGATGGGCGGCAAGAATCCTCCTGCGATCGGCCTTTGGCGCGGTGAGGGCGTCATCATTTCTCAGGCCGACGTCTTTCTGGGAAACAAGTCGCCGCAGTGCAACGCGACATTCTATGTCGCCGGCCTGCCTGCGAAGGACGCGGTGGTTTCCGCGATGACGGCGGCGCTCGGCGCGCCTCCGGCCAATGCCGCCGAGGCGGTGGGCAAGAACGGCAAGCCAGCCAAATGGTGGACTCCCGAATGGTCGGTCACGGCCACTGACGGAACCCCGCTGATCGCTGTCGCCCATATCACCAGGGGCGGTCGCGACATGCCGGGTGACCGCATCCAACTTTCTCTTCGCGTTGCCAGCAAAAAGGGCCGCTGAAACTCATGAGCATCCTCGTCGACAAGAACACCAAGGTCATCACCCAAGGCATGACCGGTGAGACCGGCAGCTTCCATACCAAGGCGGCGCTGGAATACGGCACGCAGATGGTCGGCGGCGTCACGCCGGGCAAGGGCGGCACCGAGCACCTCGGGCTGCCCGTGTACAACACCGTCGCCGAGGCCAAGGCGAAGACCGGCGCCACCGCGTCGGTGATCTACGTGCCGCCCCCCTTCGCAGCCGACTCGATCCTCGAGGCGATCGACGCCGAAATCCCGCTGATCGTCACGATCACCGAAGGCATTCCGGTGCTCGACATGGTCAAGGTCAAGCGCGCGCTTTCGGGCTCGAAGTCGCGCCTGATCGGCCCGAACTGCCCCGGCGTGCTGACGCCCGGCGAGTGCAAGATCGGCATCATGCCCGGCAGCATCTTCTCGCAGGGTTCGGTCGGCGTCGTATCGCGCTCGGGCACGCTGACTTATGAGGCGGTGTTCCAGACGACCAATGCCGGCCTCGGCCAGACCACTGCGGTCGGCATCGGCGGCGATCCGGTCAACGGCACCAACTTCATCGACGTGCTCGAATTGTTCCTCGCCGACGAGGCGACTCACTCGATCATCATGATCGGCGAGATCGGCGGCGACGCCGAGGAGCAGGCGGCGCAGTTCCTGATCGACGAGGCGAAGCGCGGCCGCAAGAAGCCGATGGCCGGCTTCATCGCGGGCCGCACCGCGCCTCCGGGCCGCCGCATGGGCCATGCCGGCGCGATCGTCTCGGGCGGCAAGGGCGATGCCGAGAGCAAGATCGCGGCGATGGAAGCAGCCGGCATCCGCGTCGCCGCCAGCCCCTCCGAGCTCGGCTCGACGCTGGTCGAAGTGCTCAAGGGGTAAATTGCTGCGCTCGCACGCCTATATGAGGATGTGAGCGCTACCACGGAACGGAATTGACCATGGGCTATGAGGGCCTCGACTTCGACGACATCGCCGGCGGCGTGAGCCCCGCCTTCGTCGAGACATTGTACCGCCGCTACAAGGCCGACCCGAATTCGATCGAGCCGGGCTGGCGGCAATGGTTCGAGGGCCTCGACAACACCGCCCAAGGCCCGAGCTGGGCCAATCCGCGCTGGCCGCTGAGCGAAACCGACGCGCTGACGGCAGGGCTCGACCCCACCCAGATGGAGCCCGCGCCCAAGCCGGCCAAGCCCGGCACCCTGCCCAAGCCCGCAGCCGCCACCCCGTCGCAAGACGATATCGTCAAGGCGGCGGGCGATTCGATCCGCGCGATGCTGCTGATCCGCACCTATCGCGTGCGCGGCCACCTCGCCGCCAATCTCGATCCGCTCGGGCTCGCCCGCCAGGATCTACCCGAGGATCTGCGCACCGAATATCACGGCTTCCCCGACAGCGACCTCGATCGCCCGATCTATCTCGGCGGCGTGCTCGGGCTGCAATGGGCGACCGTGCGCGAGATCATCGACATCCTGCGCGCCAATTACTGCGGCAATGTCGGCCTCGAATATATGCACATCGCCGATGTCGAGGAGCGCCGCTTCCTCCAGGAGCGGATGGAAGGCAAGGACAAGGCCGTCACCTTCACGCCCGACGGCAAGAAGGCGATCCTCTCCAAGGTGATCGAAGCCGAGCAGTGGGAGAAATTCCTCGGCCGCAAATATGTCGGCACCAAGCGCTTCGGCCTCGACGGCGGCGAAGCGATGATCCCGGCGCTGGAAGCGGTGATCAAATATGGCGGGTCGATGGGCATCCGCGAGATCGTCTACGGCATGGCGCATCGCGGCCGCCTCAACGTCCTCGCCAACGTCATGGCCAAGCCGTTCCGGGTGATCTTCCACGAATTCGGCGGCGGCTCGGCCAACCCCGATGACGTCGCCGGCTCGGGTGACGTGAAATACCATCTCGGCACCAGTACCGATCGCGAGTTCGACGGGATCAGCGTTCATATGTCGCTGGTCGCCAACCCCTCGCACCTCGAAGCGGTGAATCCGGTCGTCCTCGGCAAGTCGCGGGCGTTGCAGACGCTGCGCAGCGACCTCGTCGAGCACGAGCAGGTTCTTCCCGTCCTCATCCATGGCGACGCGGCGTTCGCGGGCCAGGGCATCGTCTGGGAGTGCCTCGGCTTTTCGGGGATCCGCGGCTACAATACCGGCGGCTGCATCCACTTCGTCATCAACAACCAGATCGGCTTCACGACGAGCCCGCAATTCGCACGCTCCTCGCCGTACCCGTCGGATGTCGCCAAGGGCGTCCAGGCGCCGATTCTCCACGTCAACGGCGACGATCCCGAAGCGGTGACCTTCGCCTGCAAGGTCGCGATCGAGTTCCGCCAGAAGTTCAAACGCGACGTCGTGATCGACATGTGGTGCTATCGCCGCTTCGGTCATAACGAAGGCGACGAGCCGAGCTTCACTCAGCCTTTGATGTACGCCAAGATCAAGCAGCATCCCCCGGTCAGCGAGGTTTACGCCAGGCGTCTCGCCGCGGAGGGCGTGGCCGATCAGGCCTTCGTCGACGAGAAGACCAGCCAGTTCACGACCTTGCTCGAAGGCGAGTTCGAGGCGGGCAAGTCGTACCTCCCCAACAAGGCCGACTGGTTCGCCGGCCGCTGGTCGGGCCTCGGCGCGCCCGCCGATGCCGAGACCGCGCGGCGCAGCGTCGATACCGGCATTGAGAAGAAATTGTTCGACAGCCTCGGCCGCACGCTGACCGAGATCCCCGCCGACCTCGAGATCCACAAGACTCTCGGCCGCGTGCTCGACGCCAAGCGCGAGATGTTCAAGTCGGGCGAGAATTTCGACTGGGCGACCGGCGAGGCGCTGGCGTTCGGCGCGTTGCTTTCCGAAGGCTTCGGCGTCCGCCTCTCGGGGCAGGATTCGGGCCGCGGCACGTTCAGCCAGCGCCACGCCGTCTGGGTCGATCAGAAGACCGAGAACAAATACGTGCCGCTGCAGACGATCCCGCACGGCAATTTCGAAGTGCTCGACAGCCCGCTGTCCGAATATGGCGTGCTCGGCTTCGAATATGGCTATGCCTCGGCCGATCCGAAAGCGCTGGTGCTGTGGGAGGCGCAGTTCGGCGATTTCGTCAACGGCGCGCAGATCATGATCGATCAGTTCATCGCGTCGGGCGAAGCCAAGTGGCTGCGCGCCAACGGCCTCGTGATGCTGCTCCCGCACGGCTATGAAGGCCAGGGCCCCGAGCACAGCTCGGCCCGTCCCGAGCGCTTCCTTCAGCTCTGCGCGCAGGACAATATGCAGGTGGTCAACATCACCACGCCTGCCAACTATTTCCACTTGCTGCGCCGCCAGATGCACCGCAATTTCCGCAAGCCTTTGGTGCAGATGACCCCCAAGTCGCTGCTTCGCCACAAGATGGCGGTGTCCCGGGCCGAGGACTTCCTCGGCGACACGCACTTCCAGCGCATCCTCTCGGATCCCTCGGCACCGGCGGATCTGGACGTGAAGCGCCTGGTGCTATGCACCGGGAAGGTCGCCTACGACCTGATCGAGGCACGCGACGCGGCGGGCGACCAGAACACCGCGATCGTCCGGATCGAGCAGCTCTATCCCTTCCCGGGCGAGCCGCTCACTGCGCGTCTCAAGCGCATGCCCAACCTCGAAGAGGTGATCTGGGCGCAGGAAGAGCCGAAGAACAACGGCTATTGGTTCTTCGTCGAGCCGTTCATCGAGCAGTCGCTGATCGATGCGGCCAGCAAGCCGCAGCGCCCGCGTTATGCCGGTCGCGCCGCGGCGGCGTCGCCCGCCACCGGCCTGATGAAGCGCCACACCGCGGAGCAGGGCGCGCTCGTCGCCGAAGCGCTCGGCCACAGCGTTCGCGAAGAGATTCGTCGGACCCGGAAATCGTAATTCCCGTCATCCCGGCAAAAGCCGGGATCTCGGGCGATAGCATATAACACCATGAGATCCCGGCTTTCACCGGGATGACGAGGTAGACAAGATGGCAGACGTTAAGGTCCCGGTCCTGGGGGAATCGATCACCGAAGCGACGCTCGGCGAGTGGCTCAAGAAGCCCGGCGACGCGGTCAAGCTCGACGAGCCGATCGCCAGCCTCGAGACCGACAAGGTCTCGGTCGAGGTCCCTTCGCCCGTTGCGGGCGTGATGGGTGACCAGTTGGTCAAGGTCGGCGACACCGTCGCAGTCGGCGCGGTGATCGCGACGGTCGGCGAAGGCGGCGGAGCCGCTGCTGCCGCACCCGCCTCTGCCCCTGCCGCACCCGCGCCCGTCGCGACCGGCGAACAGGCAGGACCCGGCGAGCAGGTCCGCGAACGCGGTGCCGACGCCGCCGCACTGTCGCCGTCGGTGCGTCGCGCGGTGCTCGAGACCGGCGTCGATCCCTCGACCGTGCAGGGCACCGGCAAGGACGGCCGGCTGACCAAGGACGATGTCGTCGCCGCCGCAGCAGCCAAGCCCGCTGCCGCTCCGGCAGCCGCGCCTGCTCCTGCTCCGGCCGCTTCGACTTCGGGAGGCCGCAAGGAAGAACGCGTCCGCATGACGCGCCTGCGCCAGACCGTCGCCAAGCGCCTCAAGGAAGCGCAGAACACCGCCGCGATGCTGACGACGTTCAACGACGTCGACATGACCGAAGTCATCGCCGCGCGGACGAAGTACAAGGATCTGTTCGAGAAGAAGCACGGCGTCCGTCTCGGCTTCATGGGCTTCTTCGTGAAGGCCGCCGTCCAGGCGCTGCGCGACATTCCCTCGGTCAACGCGTCGATCGACGGCGAAGAGATCGTCTATCACGATTATGCCGACATTTCGGTCGCAGTCTCCGCACCGCAGGGCCTCGTCGTGCCCGTCATCCGCGACGCGCAAAGCCTGTCGGTCGCCGGCATCGAGAAGACGATCGGCGATTTCGGCAAGCGCGCCAAGGACGGCACGCTCAAGATGGAAGAGATGAAGGGGGGGACTTTCACCATCTCCAACGGTGGTGTGTTCGGCTCGCTGATGTCGACTCCGATCATCAATCCGCCGCAAAGCGCGGTGCTCGGCCTTCACCGTATCGAGGACCGCCCGGTGGTCCGCGATGGCCAGATCGTCGTCCGTCCGATGATGTATCTCGCGCTCAGCTATGATCACCGCCTGATCGACGGCCGCGAGGCAGTCACCTTCCTCGTCGCGCTCAAGAATGCGATCGAGGATCCGACCCGGCTGCTGATCGATCTGTAAGATCTATCTCCATGTGCTCCTGCGAAAGCAGGAGCCCAGGATTACTAAAGGACATCGCTTGCGACTCTGGGCTCCTGCTTTCGCAGGAGCCCATGACGGGAGGCAGAAACGAAATCCGGCTGTGTCTACATCATGGCGAGCAAGCGCAACGGAACGCTCTACACCGGCGTCACCAGCGACCTCCCCGGACGTGTGTACCAGCAGCATCGCAACGGATTGGTGGAGGGCTTCACCAAACGGCACGGCTGCAAGCTCCTCGTCTGGTACGAGGCACATGACGATCTCGATGCAGCTCGCCTTCGCGAGCTGCAGATAAAAAATGGAAGCGGGCTTGGAAGATCGAACTGATCGAACAACATAATCCGCAGTGGAAGGATTTGTACGGGACGTTGTTTGGCTAGTCGTGCTCCTGCGAAAGCAGGAGTCCAGAGCCACAAGCGGCGCCCTTCGTAACCCTGGGCTCCTGCTTTCGCAGGAGCACAAGTGGAGCAAGTAGATGGCAGACGGCAATTACGACTTCGACGTCCTCGTGATCGGCTCCGGCCCCGGCGGCTATGTCGCTGCGATCCGCGCCGCGCAGCTCGGCCTGCGTACCGGTTGCGTGGAATCGCGCGAGACGCTGGGCGGTACCTGCCTCAACGTCGGCTGCATCCCTTCCAAGGCTTTGCTCAACGCCTCCGAGAAGTTCTACGAAGCCGCCTCGGGCGCGCTCGCCAAGCATGGCGTCAAGCTGGGCAGCGTCGAGCTCGATCTGCCGGCGATGATGGCCGACAAGGCGAAGGCGGTCACCGGCCTGACCGGCGGTATCGAATTCCTGTTCAAGAAGAACAAGGTCGAATGGGTGAAGGGTCTGGGCACCTTTATCGACGCACACACGGTGCAGGTCGGCGAGCGGAAAGTCACCGCGAAGAACGTCGTCATCGCCACCGGATCGTCGGTGACCCCGCTCCCCGGCGTCGAGATCGACCAGAAGATCGTCGTCGATTCGACCGGCGCGATTGCGCTGGAGAAGGTCCCCGAGCATCTCGTCGTGATCGGCGGCGGTGTGATCGGGCTCGAGCTCGGCTCGGTCTGGCAGCGCCTCGGCGCCAAGGTTACGGTCGTCGAGTTCCTCGACCAGCTGCTCCCCGGCATGGACAGCGAGGTCCGCAAGGAAGCCGCCAAGATCTTCAAGAAGCAGGGCATGGAGATCAAGCTCTCGACCAAGGTCACCGGCGTCGCCGTCAATGGCGGCAAGGCGACGGTGACGGTCGAGCCCGCCGCAGGCGGCACACCCGAGACGATCGAGGCCGATGCCGTGCTCGTCTCGATCGGGCGCAAGCCCAACACCGACGGCCTCGGCCTCGACAAGATCGGCCTCGCCACCAACCAGCGCGGCCAGATCGAAACCGACCACAGCTTCCGCACCAAGGTCGACGGCGTCTGGGCGATCGGCGACGTCATCCCCGGCCCGATGCTCGCGCACAAGGCCGAGGACGAAGGCATCGCGGTTGCCGAGAACATCGCCGGCCTCACCGGCATCGTGAACCACGATGTCATCCCGAGCGTGGTCTACACCCACCCCGAAATCGCCGGCGTCGGCCTCACCGAAGAGCAGGCCAAGGAAAAGGGCGAGATCAAAATCGGCAAGTTCCCGATGGCAGGCAACAGCCGCGCCAAGGCGATCGACGACACCGTCGGCTGGGTGAAGGTCATCGCCGATGCGAAGACCGATCGCGTGCTCGGCGCGTGGATCATCACCTCGGTCGCCGGCACGATGATCGCGCAGGTCGCACAGGCAATGGAGTTCGGCGCGACCTCCGAAGACATCGCCTATACCTGCCACGCCCACCCGACCCACAGCGAGGCGATCAAGGAAGCCGCGATGGGCGTGCTCGGCAAGCCGATCCACATCTGATGCGCCGGGCCGGCGACGGGATTAGCGGAGCTAATCGCGAGCGCCCCAGGCCCGGCCGGCCGGCGGCGCCAAAGCGCCGACCGACGACGCGGCTTTGCCGTGTCGCTATCGCCCTGTCTCTGCTCGCCCCGTCGGCATCGGCGCGCGCCCAGGACGCAACGATCGCCGTCCCTGCCGGCGATCCGGAGATGGCGGCGGCGATGAAGAAGGCGCGCGCCGGCCTCCCCGTCTTCTTCGGTCACGCCACTGCACCCGGCCCCGACGAGGGCGGGTTCATGATCAAATATGATCTGCTTCCCGGCGCGCCTTCCGAATTCATCTGGGCCGAAGTGATTTCGCACAAGGGCGACGTGACGATCGCGCGCCTGCTCAACCCGCCACACTCACCCGGTTTCACGCAGGGCCAGCAAGTCAGCGTCCGCGACAATCAGGTGGTGGACTGGGCGTGGTGGCACGCAGGCACGCTGATCGGCGGGGCGACGATGCGGGTGCTGATCGCGCGAATGCCTGCTGCCGAAGCGCGGGCGATGCTAGACCGCTTCGGCTGGTAGCACGCGTCGGTCGGCCACGCGCGCAATCGCGACGGTCAGCGCCGCCGCGATCAGCGCCGCCAGCCACAGCGCCTCCCACCCCCAGCGCAGCTGGCTCGCCGCGCCCGAGACCACCCCGGCGAGAAATCCCAGCCACAGCGCCAGATACGGCACCCAGCCCCAGCGATCGCGGTCGCCCATCAGCGCACCGGCGAGCTTCTGCCCGATCCGCACCAGCGATCCGGTCATATAGGTCAGCCCGATCGTCACTTCGCCGTCGCGATTGAACACCCCATTTTCGGTGCCCATCGCCGCGGCGAGCAGGACGAGCACCGGCGGCCCCGGCGCCACCGCCGCGACGATCGCCGCCAGTGTCAGCAAGCCCGTCACCGTCGCCATCACTGCGGTCTTGTGCCGCGCGCCCGCTGCGCGGACGAGCACGCTCGACACGATCACTCCACCCACGAAGCTCAGGATCAGCCCGCCCGCCACTGCCGCGTCGCTGCCGATCCCCTGGCCCAGCCCGACTCCCAGCCGCGTCGAATTGCCGCTCATGAACGAGGCGAAGAAACCGCCAAGGCTGGTGAAGGCGAGCGCATCGACGAACCCCGCGAGCGCGGCGAGGCAGACGGCGACGGCGATCAACGGCGATTCAGTCCGTTCCATGCAGCCTTAATGCCGCAGCACATCGGATGCCGCCACCCCACGTTTGACCTCTCCGCGCCGACAGGGGACAATGCCGTCATGCAAGCTCAGGTCGCTGCCCAGATCGGCCCCATCCTTCCCGTGCTCGATCTATTCGGCATCGCCGTGTTCGCCGCGACCGGCGCACTCTCGGCCACGCGCCGCGCCCAGACCTTCGTCACCGTGGTGTTCTTCGCGCTGATCACCGGCGTCGGCGGCGGCACCGTGCGCGACTTGCTGATCGGCGCGCCGGTCTTCTGGGTCCATGACGCGACGTTCGCGGTGCTGATCCTCGCGGTCGCCGCGGCGATCTGGTTCACCCCGCAGCGCTGGTGGAGCGCCCGCACCTTCGACTGGCTCGATGCCCTCGGCCTCGCCGCTTATGCCGCGTTCGGCGCCGCCAAGTCGCTCGGCTACGGCATCCCGCCGGTTCCGGCCGCCTTGATGGGCGTGATGACCGCGTGCCTCGGCGGGATCATCCGCGACGTGCTGGTCGGCGAGCCTTCGATCCTGATGCGCCCCGAACTCTACGTCACCGCCGCCGCGCTCGCCTCGTCGGTCTATGTCGCGCTCAGCCTCGCCGGCCTCACGCCGCTGGCCGCCGGGCTGATCGCCGCGGCCGCCGGCTTCGCACTGCGCGCCGCCGCGATCGTCTGGAAGCTGCATCTGCCCGCCTATCGGGGAGGGCGGTAGAATGTGGGATTTCCACGAACGGCATTTCCGCAGCGGCGACATTCGAGAAGAACCGGCTATCGCGGCGTTTGCTTCGGGGCTTGTCGCGGATGGTCCCGGGAGAATCGACGTGCAGCGGAGCGTGCTCGCTCGCTATCCCCTGCAGGTGCTGCCGCTGATCGAGTGGGATCTTTCGGAGAATGCTCCAGAACTTTTCGGGACGTTGCAAAGCGGCGGCGCTACCAGGGGCTTCTTCCTAGATTATCCTGGCGACGGCGTGACCGGGCGATTTCATGTGTGCGATCTGACGCCCGAGATCGCTACGCTAATTTGCGACGAACGCCTGTTTGGCTCGGCAACGGTCTTCGTGGACGATCTCTTTCTGTCGGTGATCGCAGCCTGGTACACCGACATCACGCATCTCTGCATGCGCGTTCCGCTGTTCGACGCCCATCTGGCCGAGCATCCACTCCACCTCGATCTTTTCGGCGACCCTGCAGAGCGCCCGGCGTGCAACTTCGAAGAGGCATTGAAGGGGGCTACGAAACGAATCGCCGCCTGGTTTGACGCGCCTCGACGCGGCGTTAGCCCCGCACCACCCCGACATCGCTGAACTTCTTCGGCTCCACCGGTGGCACGACCGGCGCGTTGAGCTCGCATTGCCAGAAGCCGACGTCGATCCACTGGCCGTGCTTGAAGCCGACCTCGCGATAGACACCGGCGCGGCGGAACCCGGTCGCCTCGTGCAGCCGGATCGAGCGGTCGTTGGGAAGGGTGATCGCGCCGATGGCATGGACGAAGCCCTGCGCGCGCAGCGTGTCGATCAGCGCCTCGTAGAGCAGCCGCCCCACGCCCGAGCCGCTCGATGCGTCGGTCAGGTAGATCGAAGTCTCGCAGACGTAGCGATAGGCCGGCCGGTCGCGGAACTTGCCGGCAAAGGCATAGCCGATCACCCCGCCATCGGGATCGCCGGTGGTGGCGACCATCCACGGATAGAGCCCGTCGCTGGCGGCCATCCGCGTGCGCATCGCGCGTGCATCGGGCGGCTCGATCTCGAACGAGGCGGTGCCGGTCAGCACGTGCGGCGCATAAATCGCCGCGATCGAGGCTGCATCCTCCGGCGTCGCCGGCCGAATCGCGATCACAGGCCGATCCTCGCGATCAGCAGGTCGAGCAGGCTCTTGTCGTCGGCGCGCATCATCGCCGGTCCCATCCCCATGCATTCGAGGCAGCGCATCTGCACCGATCCGCCCAGCGCCAAGCGCCGCGCATCGCCCAGCGCCTGGCCGAGCAATGCGCGCCGCTCCAGCGCAATCCGCCCATAAAGGTCGGCACCGGCGGGTTGGTCGGCCCAATCCTCGTCCTCATCCTTGTCGCCGCCGCCGATCACCGACGCGGCGAACTGCATCCACGCGCTCGGCCCCTTTTCGAGATACACCGCATGGACCTTGGCCGGGTCGAGCTTGGCGCGCCGCGCCGCCTCAGCGATCGCATCGTCGATCCCGCCGAAGCGGTCGACCAGCTTCAATTGGTGCGCCACTCCCCCGATCCACACCCGACCCTGCCCGATCTCGTCGACCCGCTGCGGCGTCAATTTACGCGACTGGGCGACGAGGTTGACGAAGCGCCCGTATCCGGCCTCGATCGCCGCCTGCAGGATGCGATCGGTGACCGGGTTGATCCCGCCCATCAAATCGGGCTGCCCGGAGAGTGGCGTGGTCCGCACCCCGTCGGTCGTCACGCCGATCTTGGCGAGGCTGTTCTCGAACGATGGCAGCACCCCGAATATCCCGATCGATCCGGTGATCGTCGAGGGCTCGGCGAAGATCGCGTCGCCCGCAGTCGCCACCCAATAGCCACCGCTCGCGGCCAGGCTGCCCATCGAGACCACCACCGGCAGGCCCTGCGCCTTGGCCTGCAGCACGGCCTGGCGGATCTGCTCGGAGGCCATCGCCGATCCGCCCGGCGAATCGATCCGCACCACCAGCGCCTTCAATTTCTTCTCGGCGAGCCCCCTGAGCAGCAGCGAACTCACGCTTTCGCCACCGGCATGACCCGGCCCGGCCTTGCCGTCGACGATCTCGCCGGCGACGGTGATCACTCCAATCGCGTCGCCCCCGGTCGGGGCCGGATTGGCGACCACCCAGTCGGCCAGCTTGATCGTCTTGAAGCTCCCCGCCGGCTTGCCCGCCGGCGCGCCGGCGATCTCGGCGACGCGCTTGCCGAACGCCAGCCGGTCGCCGACCTTGTCGACCAGACCGTAAGCGAGGTTCGACGCCGCGATATCGCCGCGCGACCCCGCCACCACCACGTCGGGCTGGGCCAAATAATCGGCGATCCGCGCCTTCGGCCGCGCCTTGGCGACACCTTCGCGCCACTGGGCGAACAGCGCGCCGTACAGCGCGTCATTGGCGGCGCGCGCCTCGGGCGACATGTCGGCGCGGATATAGGGCTCGACCGCCGATTTGAACTTGCCGACCTTGTAGACGTGCGCATTGACGCCGAGCTTGTCCATCAGCCCTTTGTAATAAAGCTGGGTGCCACCCGGCCCGGCGATCAATGTGCCGCCCAGCGGATTGACCCAGATCTCGCTGGCATTGGCCGCGAGCGCATAGCCGTCGTCGGTATAGCCGGTCGCGTAAGCGAGCACTTTCTTGCCGCTCGCGCGCACCTGGCCGATCGCATCCGCCACTTCGGTGACCGCCGCGGGATAGCCGCCCATGAAGCGGTCGAGATCGAGCACCACGGCCTTGACCCGCCCGTCGGTCCGCGCGGTCTCGAGCGCACGCAGCACGTCGCGCAGGCGATGCTGCTTCATCGTCTCGCCGCCGCCCAGATTGGCGAAGGGATCGGCTTCCTCAGGCTGCTCGACTAGCGTCCCGTCGAGCGCGACGACGAGCGCGCCGTCAGTCACCGCCGCCTTGTTGGGCTTGTACGAGAGCGCTGCGAACAACCCGGCAAAGAATAGCAGCATCAGGGCAAGGACAAGGAAGTCCTTGATCCCGACCAGAATTTTCCACGCGCCCCGAACCAGTCTCACTTGGCACCGCTCCTCGATTGCTCCCTTCTGCTACCGGATGGCGCAAGGCGAGTAAACGGCCGTGTGTTATTTCTGCAATACAGATGGCGCCCGAGCGGCGATCAGCGCGCCACCAATCGCGTGTAGAGGTGCCAGGTCGCATAGCCGAGCACCGGCAGCACCACCGCCAACCCGACGAAGAAGGGAATCGATCCCGCCACCAGCAAAGCCGCGACGATCACGCCCCAGCGTGACATCATGCCCTTGTTGGCCATCACCGCCATCCGCGAGATGTGGATCGCGGTGCGCGCGTCGACATCCTTGTCGACCAGCATCGGCATCGCCACCACGCTCATCGTCAACACCGCCGCGGAGAAGCAGAGCCCCGCCAGATTGCCGAGCACGATCAGCGCCCATCCCTCCGGCGTAGTGAACAGCCGCGTCGCAAAAGCCGCGGCGCTCTCGGGCGCGCCGACCCCCATCAGCGTGACATACAGTCCGGCAGCGACCGCCAGCCATGCGAAGAACAACATCAGCAACAGCGCCGCCACCGCGAGAAACGCGTCGAACGAAGGCCGCCGGACGACATCGAGGAAGTGCGACCAGTCGGACTCCAGTCCGGCCTCGCGCCGCCGCGCCAATTCGTAGAAGCCGCCCGCCGCCGCCGGACCCATCAGCCCGACACCCGCGGCGATCGGAAAGAACAGCGGGATCAGCGAATCCTGCAGCGCGATCGCCGCCGCCGCAAAGCCCACCAACGGATAGATGATCCCGATGAACAGCAGGTCGCCGCGATGTGCGAGAAAGTCTGCCCAGCCCTGGCGCAGCGAATCGCGCAGGTCTGCGGCAGTGACGGTGCGGACTTCGAACGCCTCTGCGGGGCGCCCGACAGCGTCGATACGAGCGACAGTCATGACGCGCTCCTTCGATGTCCCCGGCAAGCGCAATTGTACGCCTTCCAGCGGCGATAAGCGAATCGATTACAGCGACCGGCGCGGGTGTGAGCTAATACATCGAACGCACGCCACGGAGGCCCACATGGTCGATCCCGCCCGCTCCACCGGTGCCGACAATCCGATCGGCCCGCCTTCGCCGCAGCTCGCGACGCAGGCGCAACTCGCGATCAGCGCGAACCGCCTGCCCGGCGGCGGCGTCGACGTGCAGGGCCTCGCCGCCAGCGTCGAGCGCGTACGACAGGAAAATCCCCAATCCGCCGGCTGGGTGGAGGCCGAGATCGACCGCAACCTCACTCCGGTCGAACGCGGCGAACTCGCCCGCGCGCTCGAGGGCGACACCGCCACACCGCCGACTCCAGCGAACGACCCCGGTCCCGATCCGGTGCAGCTCGGCCTCGACCTCACTCAGCTCGCGCTCGACATCACCGGGATCATCGAGCCGACGCCGATCTCGGACGGTAGCAACACGGTCATTTCGGCCGGTCGCGCGATCGGTTCGCTCTTCTCGGGCGATTTCGGCGATGCCGGCGGTCACGCGCTCAACGGCGTCCTCTCCGCCGCCGGGATCATCCCCTATCTCGGCGACGCGGCCAAGGCCGGCAAGGTCGGCAAATGGGCGCAAACCGTCAGCGACTCGGTTGCCGCCGTCGTCGCCAATCCGGCGTTGCGCGGCGCGCTCGAGCCGGCGCTGCGTCAGGTCAAGAATGCGGTCGACGCGATCCCGCAGGGTGCGATCGACGCGCTCCCTGCCAGCGCGCGCGACGCGATCCAGCGCATGAAGAGCCAGCTCGACGAATTCTTCGGCGCCGGCACGCGCCAGGCCGACGAGGGCGTCTATCAGGGCACGGTACGCGGGCAGACCGTCGAGCTTCGCGGCGTCGACTCGGTCTCGGTCAATTACGTCAAGCGCGACCGCGTCGAATACGCTGCGCTCCGCCGCGACTTCGACTCCACTGTGCGCGGCGATTTCCTGCGCGATCTGGCGAGCGATCCGGCCAAGGTCGATGCGCTGCGTCGCGCCGGGCTCGATCAGGCCGCGATCGACCGGATCGCTTCGGGCCGCGTGCCGCAGGGCTGGCAGGTTCACCACAAATTGCCGATCGACGACGGCGGCACCAACAGTTTCGACAATCTCGTGCTGATCAACAACGATCCGCACCATCTCGCGCTCACCAACGCCCAGCGAACCTTGGTCGGCGATCTCGCTGTCGGACAGAGCCGCCAGATAGACTTCCCGATCCCGCGCGGCTTCGTCTATCCTCCGACGCCATAGGGGATCGCACGGGAAGCTGAACGCTGATGGCCGGAGATGATGGCATGGATGCAGTGATAGTGGCGGCGCGCGACGCGCAGGTGGCGGTAGGCGAGATCGTCCAGGCGGGCGCCGACGAAACGAGGATCGCGGCGTTGCGGGCGGCGCTGAAGCGCGAATTCAGCGCGACCTTGCCCGACGATTATGCCGCATTGCTGCGCCGCTCGGACGGCGTCGATTTCGACGGCCTCGTCCTCTACGGCAGCTGGCAGAGCGCGGCGACGCCCGGCCCCGGCGGCTTCTGGCAAGGCCTCGTCGCCGCCAACAAGCTCTGGCGCGAAGGCCCCGGCCATGACGCGTATCTGGTGCTCGGCGAAACCGACATCGACCTGTTCACGGTAAACCTCGACGGCTCCGGGCCGGTGCTGCGCGACAAGGTGTCGAGCGACATCAACGAGACCTTCCCCAGCGTCGCCGCCGCGATCCAGCGCCTGCTCGCCACGCGCCGCTAAGCCACTCCCGTGCTGCGGCGACGGCCGGAGCGATGGCGAAAGCGATGTTCTAGCACACCCAGCGCTCCGGCCTGCGTCCGAGCACGAGATCGGTTGGACCGGCTCGTCAAAGATTCCGCCGCAACCCCGTTGACGAATCCCTTCCGGCTACGCATATCCAACCGTGTTAGCACTCGGGCAAGCTGAGTGCTAAACCCCGTTCAATCTAGTTAGAGGATCGCAGCGCAATGAGCTTTCGTCCGTTGCATGACCGCGTGCTCGTCCGTCGTGTCGAAGCCGAAGAGAAGACCGCCGGCGGGATCATCATTCCCGACACCGCCAAGGAAAAGCCGCAGGAAGGCGAAGTCGTCTCCGTCGGCACCGGCACCAAGGCCGAAGACGGCAAGGTGACCCCGCTCGACGTCAAGGCCGGCGACCGCATCCTGTTCGGCAAATGGTCGGGCACCGAGGTCAAGGTCAATGGTGAGGATCTCCTCATCATGAAGGAATCCGACATCCTCGGAATCCTGGGCTGATTTTCCGTCACCCCGGCGAACGCCGGGGTCTCCCTCCACCAGCGCGGCACCAGCCGCCTGAGATCCCGGCTTTCGCCGGGATGACGAACTAGAGAAGGAATAGCCAACATGGCAGCCAAAGACGTAAAGTTTAGCCGCGACGCACGTGAGCGCATTCTGCGCGGCGTCGACATCCTCGCCGATGCAGTCAAGGTCACGCTCGGCCCCAAGGGCCGCAACGTCGTGATCGACAAGTCGTTCGGTGCGCCCCGCATCACCAAGGACGGCGTGACCGTCGCCAAGGAAATCGAACTCAAGGACAAGTTCGAGAACATGGGCGCGCAGATGGTCCGCGAAGTCGCTTCGAAGACCAACGACGTTGCCGGTGACGGCACCACCACCGCCACCGTGCTCGCACAGGCGATCGTCCGCGAGGGCATGAAGTCGGTTGCCGCCGGCATGAACCCGATGGACCTCAAGCGCGGCATCGATCTCGCGGTCATCAAGGTCGTCGAGGACATCAAGGCGCGCTCGAAGCCGGTTTCGGGCACCAACGAAATCGCCCAGGTCGGCATCATCTCGGCAAACGGCGACACCGTCGTCGGCGAGAAGATCGCCGAGGCGATGGAGAAGGTCGGCAAGGAAGGCGTGATCACCGTCGAGGAAGCCAAGGGTCTCGATTTCGAGCTCGACGTCGTCGAAGGCATGCAGTTCGACCGCGGCTATCTGAGCCCGTATTTCATCACCAATCCGGAAAAGATGACGGTCGAGCTCAGCGATCCCTACATCCTGATCCACGAGAAGAAGCTGTCGAACCTGCAGGCGATGCTGCCGATCCTCGAAGCGGTCGTCCAGTCGGGCCGTCCGCTGCTGATCATCGCCGAGGACATCGAGGGCGAGGCTCTCGCCACGCTCGTCGTCAACAAGCTGCGCGGCGGCCTCAAGGTCGCAGCGGTCAAGGCACCGGGCTTCGGCGATCGCCGCAAGGCGATGCTCGAGGACATCGCCGTCCTCACCAAGGGCGAAGTGATCTCCGAGGATCTCGGCATCAAGCTCGAGACCGTGACGCTCAGCATGCTCGGCACCGCCAAGCGTGTTTCGATCGACAAGGACAACACCATCATCGTCGACGGTGCGGGCGAGCATGACGCGATCAAGGGCCGCACCGATGCGATCCGCCAGCAGATCGAGAACACCACCAGCGATTACGACCGTGAGAAGCTCCAGGAGCGTCTCGCCAAGCTCGCCGGCGGCGTTGCCGTGATCAAGGTCGGCGGCGCTTCGGAAGTCGAAGTCAAGGAGCGCAAGGACCGCGTCGACGACGCGCTGCACGCAACCCGCGCAGCCGTCGAAGAAGGCATCGTCCCCGGTGGCGGCACGGCCCTGCTGTACGCAACCAAGGCTCTCGACGGCCTCAAGGGCGTCAACGAAGACCAGACCCGCGGCGTGGACATCGTCCGCAAGTCGCTGACCGCGCTGGTTCGCCAGATCGCGGCCAATGCGGGCCATGACGGCGCCGTGGTGTCGGGCAAGCTGCTCGATCAGTCGGACACGTCGTTCGGCTTCAACGCCGCGACCGACACCTACGAGAACCTCGTCTCGGCCGGCGTGATCGACCCGACCAAGGTCGTCCGCACCGCGCTGCAGAACGCAGCCTCGGTCGCCGGCCTGCTGATCACCACCGAAGCGGCGGTGAGCGAGCTGCCGGACGACAAGCCCGCCATGCCCATGGGCGGCGGCGGCATGGGCGGCATGGGCGGCATGGACTTCTAAAGTCCTTCGCTTCACTGAACATGCGAAGGGCCGGGGAAACCCGGCCCTTTTGCTTTTTTTCGACAGACGCGCTCCTTCCTCCCGGCCTCCAGAGAGCAGGCCAAGGGAGTTGACTTCCCAGACCCACAAAGCGCTTCCCTGCGCCGGGAAAGCGCGACAGATTGGGCTTTCCAACTGCGCCGGGCCGGTCGGCGCGCTCTTCGGGGAAGCCTTGATGACCGAACTATCCCGCCGCGAAGCGTTGGCTGCTGCTGGTGCGCTCGCGAGTCTCGCCATCTCCGCGCCCGGCTGGGCCCAGGGCGCCGCCCAGGCTGGCGGCGCCGCGTGGGACCTCACCGAAATCTACCCCGATGACGCGGCGTGGGAGGCGGCGCGCAAGGGTGCGCTCGCGGCGTTGCCGGGCATAGCCGGATATAAGGGGCGGCTCGGCGAGAGCGCCCAGGTGCTGGCCGAGGCGCTCGGGCTCCAGTCCGATCTCGGCAAGACGATCGCCCGGGTCTACACCTATGTCGGACTGAAGGGGGACGAGGATGTCCGGATTGCCGCCTGGCAGGAGAAGCAGGCGCAGGCAGTCGACCTCTACACTGCCTTCGGCGAGGCGACTGCGTGGTTCGCGCCCGAGATCCTCGCTGTCGGCAAGCCCAGGATAGACGGTTTCATCGCCGCCAGTCCGACGCTCCGGACGCGTTTCGACTTCTACCTCGCCAACATCGTCCGTCAGGCCGAGCATACGCTGTCGCCCGAAGGCGAAGCCCTGCTCGCCAGCGCGGGCGCGCCGCTCCAGGCGCCCGGCGACATTTCGGGCCAGCTGCGCTCGTCGGACATTCCGTGGCCGACGATCAAGCTTTCGAACGGCAAGGAGGTCCGCCTCGACAGCCAGGGCTATACCCTCAATCGCGACGCCCCCGACCGCGCCGACCGCAAGGCGGTGTTCGACGCTTTCTGGACTGCGCACGGCAAGTTCAGGAATTCGTTCGGCGCGACCTACAACGCCAAGGTCAAGAGCGATATCTTCTATGCCAAAGCGCGGAAGTATCCCACCTCGCTCGCCGCCGCGCTTTCCGGCAACAACGTGCCCGAGGCGGTCTATCGCACGCTCGTCGCCGAGACGAACAAGGGCCTGCCCCAGCTCCATCGCTATTTCGATCTGCGCCGGCGGATGCTCAAGCTGCCCGACATCGCTTATTACGACATCTACCCACCTCTGGTCTCGCTCGACCGCCCGTTCAGCCTCGATCAGATGCGCACGCTGACGCTCGAGGCGGTCAAGCCGCTCGGCCCCGAGTACCAGGCCCGTATCGCGAAGGCGACCGCGGCGAAGTGGATGGATCCGTGGCCGCGCGAGGGCAAGAGCCCCGGCGCCTACATGAACCCCGGCGCCTATGAAGTGCACCCCTATCTGCTGCTCAACCTGTCGGAGAAATATGACGGGCTGAGCACTTATGCGCACGAATGGGGCCACGCGCTCCACTCGCTGCTCGCCAATGCGGCCCAGCCTTATGACAAGGCCGATTATCCGATCTTCCTCGCCGAGATCGCCTCGACGCTCAACGAGCAATTGCTCGTCGCGCACATGCTCAAGCAAGCGAAGACCAAAGAAGAGAAGCTCTTCTATCTGGGCCAGCAGATGGAGAATTTCCGCGGCACCTTCTACCGCCAGACGATGTTCGCCGAGTTCGAATTGAAGACGCACGATCTCGCCGAAGCGGGAGAAGGCCTGTCGGGCAGCAAGTTCACCCAGGTCTATTTCGACCTGCTCAAGCGCTATCACGGCCCGAGCATGGGCTTCGACCCGGCCTATGCGAACGAATGGGCGTTCATCCCGCATTTCTACAACAGCTTCTACGTCTATCAATACGCCACCTGCATCGCCGCGGCGACGTACTTCGCCCAGGCGATCCTGAAGGGCGGCGCCAAAGAGCGCGACAATTATCTCTCGGTGCTGAAGGCCGGCGGCTCGGACTATCCGGTCGACATCCTCAAGCGCGCCGGCCTCGATATGGCGTCGCCGGCGCCGTATCAGGCGCTTGTCGCCACCTTCAAGGACACGCTCGATCAGGCCGAGGCGCTGCTCGCCTGATCGCAGCGGCGGCCCGGCGTCACCGTTTCAGCGCGTCGACGATCTTCCGGATCTCCTGGCTGCGTCCGCGCGGCAACACGAGGATGTCGTTCCCGGTCGCAACCACGATCAGATCGCTGACCCCGACCAGCGCCACGCGCTTGCCGGGCTCGCTACGCACGAGGCAATTCACCGTGTCGATCGCCACTACGTCGCCGCGGCAGACATTGCCGTCGCCATCGGCTTCGCTGATCGCATAGAGCGCGTCCCAGCTGCCGACGTCACTCCAGCCCATCGCGACGGGGACCACTGCCACCCGCGGCGCCTTCTCCATGACCGCATAGTCGATCGAATCCGACGGCGACTTCGCAAAGGCCTCGGCGTCGGGCCAGATGCGCAAGCCGTCGCGCCGCGCCTTGTCCATCGCCGCCTGCGCCGCCACCAGCATGTCGGGCGCATAGACGCTCAGCGCGCCCAGATACATGTCGGCGCGGAACAGGAAGATGCCGCCGTTCCACGCATGATCGCCTGCCGCGAGCATCGCTTCGGCCTTGTCGCGCGGCGGCTTCTCGACGAAACGCGCGACCCGGTGGACGCCTTCGGCAAGCCGCTCGCCCACCTTGATCCAGCCATAGCCGGTTTCCGGTGCATCGGGCGCGATGCCGAACGTAACCAGCCACCCTTCCTGGACGAGCGGAAGCGCAGCCTGGATCGCCGCATGAAACGCGTCGACGTCGGCGATCACATGGTCCGACGGCATCACGAGGATCGGGTCGCTCCCGCCGCCCGCCGCGATCGCGGCAAGCGCGATCGCCGGCGCGGTATTGCGTCCCGCCGGCTCGAGGATCAGCGCCTGCACTTCGGTCACGACGTCGGCGAGTTGCGCCTCCACCTGATCGGCATGCGCGCCATTCGCCACGATGATCGGCAGGGCGAAGTGCTCGCCCGCGGCACGCAGCGCGGTCAATTGCAGCATCGTCTGCTCCCCGGTCAGCGACAACAGCTGCTTGGGTCGCTCGGGGCGCGACAGCGGCCACAGCCGGGTCCCCGATCCTCCCGAGAGGATGACGGGAATGATCGGCTTCGCTTCCGGCATGGTGAATGGCTCCCTGTTCAGGCCGCAGATATAGGTATTCGCCCCGCCCGACTAAACGATGTGGGCCCGAAACGGTTTCGTGTCGAACCGCCGTTTCCGACACATTCCCCGCTCCCGCGACGCGTGTCGGGTTTGTTTACACTTTGGCTCTAGTCCTGCGGGAGCCATGATCCGTTTGTTCAAGCATTACGTGCCGAACGCCGTGCTGCTGCTCGGCCTGCTGGACCTCGTCCTGTTGCTGGCCGCCGGCGAGCTCGGCTGGATACTCCGTGCCCATCAGCTGGGCATGGGGCCCACCTCGATGGCCGACCGCGCGCCGCAATTGCTGAGCTACACGGCCTTCATCGAAGTGTCGATGATCGCCGTCGGCGTCTACGGCACCGACGCGCTCCAGTCGCTGCGCTACGCCACCGCGCGGCTGATCGTGGCGGTATCGCTCGGCGTGATCGGCCTCAGCGTCCTCTATTTCCTGATCCCCGAAATCAGCTTCTGGCGCTCGAACCTGCTCTACGCGATGGGCGTGTCGGTCGTCCTGCTGATCTTCCTGCGGATCCTGCTCGGCAAGACGCTGGGCAGCCAGGCATTCAAGCGGCGCATCGTCGTGCTGGGCGCCGGCGCCCGCGCCGCGCGGCTCAAGACGCTGTCCAAGGCGCCGGGCGCGGGCTTCGCCGTGGTCGGCTATGTAGCGATGAGCGAGGCCAACCGCGTCATCCCCGAAGCGATCGCCCGTGACGCCATCTACAATCTCGCCGATCATGTCGAGCTGCTCAACGCCAGCGAAGTCGTCCTCGCGCTGGAGGAGCGCCGCAACGCACTGCCGCTCAAGGATCTGCTGCGAATCAAGACCACCGGCGTCCATGTCAACGAGATCTCGACCTTTCTCGAGCGCGAGACCGGCCGGGTAGATCTCGACAGCGTCAATCCGAGCTGGCTGATTTTCTCCGACGGCTTCTCATCGGGCCGCATGGTGTCGAGCGCGTTCAAGCGCCTGTTCGACATCTGCGCCAGCCTGTTATTGCTGGTCCTGACCCTGCCGCTGGTCCTGGTCACCGCGATCGCGATCAAGCTCGAGAGCAAGGGCCCCGCTTTCTACCGCCAGCGCCGCGTCGGCCTGTACGGCGTCGGTTTCGACGTCATCAAGCTGCGCTCGATGCGCCAGGACGCCGAAGTGGGCGGCAAGGCCGTCTGGGCCGAGAAGGACGATCCGCGAATCACCCGCATCGGCCGGATCATCCGCAAGCTGCGCATCGACGAGTTGCCGCAATGCTGGAGCGTGCTCAAGGGTGAAATGAGCTTCGTCGGCCCCCGCCCCGAGCGCCCCCAGTTCGTCGAGGATCTCGAGCAGAAGCTGCCTTATTATGCCGAGCGCCACATGGTGAAGCCAGGCATCACCGGCTGGGCACAGATCAACTATCCCTATGGCGCCTCGATCGAGGATTCGCGTCAGAAGCTCGAATACGACCTGTTCTACGCCAAGAACTATTCACCCTTTCTCGACCTGCTGATTCTGCTCCAGACGATCCGCGTCGTGCTGTTCCCGGAAGGCGCGCGCTGATGACGGCCGCGCTGATCCTGTGGAGTCATGCGCTCGCGGCGTTGCTCTTCGGCGGGCTCACGATCTGGACGGTGCGCGCATCGGCCAGCGGCTTGCCGCGCCGGCCCCTCGCCGCGGCACTGGCGCTGACCGCGTTATGGGCGCTTGCGGTGGCCGGGATCGGCGCAGGCGAGATGGTGACGCGCATCTTCGAAACGCTGCGCAACCTCGCCTGGCTCGGGTTCATGGTCACGCTGCATCGGCGCGACGCCAATGTCCGGCCGCCGCTGGCGCTCGGCACGGTATATGGCGTGGTCGCACTCGTCAGCATCGGGACGCTGGTGCTGCACATCGCAGCGAACGTCGGCACCCCCGAGGCGGCAGGGCCGATCGAGAGCGCCGTGCTGCTGCTCCGCATGCTCGTCGCGGTCGCCGCGCTGGTGCTGATGCAGGCGCTCTACTCCGCGCTCAATCCGTCGGCCGGGAGTGGGCTGCGCTGGATCGTGGCGGCACTGGCGGGACTGTGGATCGCCGATTTCGCATTGTTCTGCACCGAGTATCTGACGGCGCATCCCCACCCGCAATCGATCGCGGCACGCGGCGTCGCGATGGTCGCGGCGGCGCTGGCGATGGTGACTGCGCTCCAGCGCAAGGGCGAACTCAACGTCCAGGTCTCGCGCGCCGTCGCCTATCAGTCCTTGTCGCTCGTCGCGATCGGCGCCTATTTCGCGTTGCTCGCGCTCGCCACCAGCGCGCTCGCGACGATCGGCGGGAGCAACGCACGGCTGCTCCAGACCGCGTTCGTACTCGGTTCGACCGCCGCGATCCTCACGCTTGTCTCGAATGGCTGGCTGCGTGCCTGGGCCAAGGTGAAGCTGGCCAAGCATTTCTTCCGCCACCGCTACGATTATCGCGCCGAATGGATGCGCTTCACCGAGACGCTGGGCGCGCCCGAGGGCGCCGCTCCGCTCGACGAGCGCATCGTCAAGGCGATCGCCGATCTGACCGAATCCCCGGCCGGCCTGTTGCTGGTGCCCGACGATAGCGGCCTCGAACCCGGTGCGAGCTGGAACTGGGATCGCAGCAGACTGCCCGTCGCCGCGGATGCCGCCCTTGCCGGTCATCTCGCGGATACCGGCCGGATCATCGAGCTCGATCGAGTGCGCGCCGATCCCCGGTCCCCCGACGCCGCGGCGGTGCCCGGGTGGATGCTGGACGCCGTCGATGCCTGGGTGCTCGTGCCGCTGCCGCATCTCGGAAGCCTCGCCGGCGCGATCCTGCTTGCCCGCCCGGCGCTGGACCGCGCGCTCGACTGGGAGGATTTCGATCTGCTCAAGGTCGCCGGGCGTCAGGTGGCGAGCTATCTCGCCGAAGCGCGCGCGCAGGAGGCGCTGGCCGATGCCCAGCGCTTCGACGAGTTCAATCGCCGCTTCGCCTTCATTCTCCACGACATCAAGAATTTGGTGAGCCAGCTCACTCTCACCGCGCGCAACGCCGAACGGCATGCCGACAAGCCCGAGTTCCGCGCAGACATGATCGCGACCCTCAAGGACTCGGCCGAGCGGATGAACGCACTGCTCGCCAGGCTCTCGCAGCATCATCGTGGGCGCAGCGAAGCGCCGCACGCCGTTGAGGTCATGCATCTGGTTCAGCGCGCAGCGGCGGCGCGCGCGCGGCAGCATCCGATGAACCTCTCCGGCGCCTCGAGCGCGATAGCCCATGCTGACCCGGCAGGACTCGAACAATTGCTCCATCATCTCGTCCAGAACGCGATCGAAGCGAGCCCCGCGGACGCCCCGGTCACCCTCACCGTCGGCGCCGATGAGATCAACGTCACGATCGACGTGGTCGATCAGGGCTGCGGCATGTCTCCCGCCTTTGTTCGCGACAAATTGTTCAAGCCGTTCGTCTCGTCCAAGGCCGGCGGCTTCGGCATCGGCGCGTTCGAGGCGCGCCAGCTCGCCGCGGCGATGGACGGGCGGATCGAAGTGACATCGCGCGAGGGCGAAGGCACACGCTTCCGGGTAATCCTCAAGGCCGCCCACGCCGCCGATCTTCGCCACGAGCGTGCCGCATGACCGAGATCCGGAAATTGCTGATCGTCGAAGACGATGCCGGCCTCCAGCGCCAGTTGCGCTGGGCCTATGAAGGCTATGAGATTCACACCGCCGCCAATCGCGAGGAAGCGATTACGCTCATCCGCGCCGAAGAGCCGCAAGTGGTGACGCTCGATCTCGGCCTGCCGCCCGATCCCGACGGCACCACCGAAGGCTTCGCGACGCTGGAAACGATCCTCCAGCTCCGTCCCGACACCAAGGTGATCGTCGCCTCGGGTCACGGCGCGCACGAATCGATGCTCAAGGCGATCGCATTGGGCGCATGGGATTTCTACCAAAAGCCGATCGATATCGACGCGCTGGGGCTGATCGTCGCGCGCGCCTTCCACGTCCATGCGCTCGAAGCTGAAAATCGCCGCCTTGCCGAACGCGCCGAGGCCGGCGCCGTGCTCGGCGGGATGATCACCGGCGCCCCCGAGATGCTCAAGGTCACGCGCACGATCGAGCGCGTCGCCGGCGCCGACGTCTCGGTGATGCTGCTCGGGGCAAGCGGCACCGGCAAGGAATTGCTCGCGCGCGGAGTGCACGACGCCAGCCCCCGCAAGAAAGGCGCGTTCGTCGCGATCAACTGCGCGGCGATCCCCGAGACTCTGCTCGAAAGCGAGCTGTTCGGGCACGAAAAGGGCGCATTCACCGGCGCGGTCAAGACGACCGAAGGCAAGATCGAGCTCGCCCAGGGCGGCACGCTGTTTCTCGACGAGATCGGCGACGTGCCGCTGCCGCTCCAGGTCAAATTGCTGCGCTTCCTGCAGGAGCGCGTGATCGAGCGGATCGGCGGCCGCAAGTCGATCGCCGTCGACACCCGGGTGGTCTGCGCGACGCATCAGGACCTCGACGCGATGGTCGCCGACGGACGTTTCCGCGAGGATCTCTATTATCGGCTCGCCGAGATCGTGGTCCGCATCCCCGGCCTCGCCGAACGCCCCGGCGATGCGGGGCTGCTCGCGCGCCACTTTCTCACCAAATACGCCGCGGCGATGCAGACCGGCGCAAAGAGCTTCGCGCCCGATGCGCTCGCCGCGATCGACGCATGGAGCTGGCCGGGCAATGTCCGCGAGCTCGAGAACCGGGTGAAGCGCGCGGCGATCATGGCCGAGAGCAAGATGGTCACCGCTGCCGATCTCGACCTCGAAGACAAGGCCGATCCAATGCCGATCAACCTCAAGGCCGTGCGCGAGCTGGCCGACCGCAAGGCGATCCGCCACGCGCTCGCGCGTGCCGAAGGCAATATCTCGGGCACCGCGCGGCTGCTCGGGATCAGCCGTCCCACTCTCTACGATCTGATGAAGGCCTATGACCTCCAGCCGTAAGCATTCCCGCACCACCCGGCGCAAGCCCGGGCTTCGCCGCCTGATCGTGATCGGCGGCGCGATCGGCGCCTTCGTGCTGGTGCTCGCGGCGTGGTTCACGCTGTCGCCCGCCCGGCTCGATCCGGTGGCGGCGCGCGCCGCGCTGGAGAGGAGCGGCAAGCTGCTCGATGCGCACAACGCCACCGCCGCGCGCGACGCCGCGCTTGCTGCGGTCCGCGCCGATCCCGGCAATGCCCAGGCCCATTTCACGCTGGCACGTGCGATGCTCGCGCTCCGCGACGGCGTCGGCGCTGCTGCCGAGCTCCAGCGTGCCGTCGAGGCCGGGTACAAGCCGAAGCAAGTCGCGCATCTGCGCGCGCACGCCCTGCTGCTGCAGGGTCAGGAAGAAAAAGCGCTTGCCGAAGCGAATAAGGCCGACCCGCAATATCGTGTCTATGCGCTGCGCATCCGCGCCCGCGCGCTGGCATCGTCAGGCAAATTGCCCGATAGTTTCGCGGCGCTGGACGAGGCTTTCCGGGCCGCACCGCGCGATGCCGATCTCTGGGCCGATGCCGGACGTCTCAAGCTCGATGCCGGCGACGTGCTCGGCGCGATCCAGGCGTCCGGACAAGCCGTGACGCTCGATCCGGGTAATCTCGATGCCCTCGTGCTGCGCGGGGAAATGGTGCGCAGCCAGTTCGGGCTGGTCGCGGCGCTGCCGTGGTTCGAGGCGGCGCTGAAACGCGATCCGGATGATTTCGGCGCGCTGATCGAATATGCCGCGACCTTGGGCGATGCCGGGCGCACGCTCGATTCGCTGGCGGCGACGCGACGGGCCCTGGCGGTGCGGCCCGGCAGCGCGCAGGCGCTCTATCTACAGGCGGTGATCGCGGCGCGCGGCGGCAATGCCGATCTCGCCCGGAGCCTGATCGAACGCGCCGGTCCCGGCCTTGCTCAAGTTCCCGCGGCGTTGCTGCTCGGCGGCGCGCTCGACATCGAGGCGGCCGATTACGAGCAGGCGATGGAGAAACTGAAGCCGCTCGTCGCCAATCAGCCGATGAACCTCGCGGCGCGCAAACTGCTCGCGATCGCGCTGTTGCGCACCGATTCGGCGCGCAATGCGATCGACTTGCTCCGCCCCGTGGTCGCGCGCAGCGACACCGACAGCTATTCCCTGGTGTTAGCAGCCCGCGCCCTCGAACGGATCGGTGACCGTACCGCCGCAGCGCAATTGCTCGACCGCGCCGCCTGGCCGGTGCGCGGCGACGCGGGCGCATTCTCGACTGACGACAGCACCTCCGTGCTGGCAGCCGACGCGGATCAGCGTCCCGGCGATCCCGCCGCGCTGGTGCCGCTGATCCGGGCGCTGATCGGCCAAGGCGACAAGGCTGGCGCGCTCTCCAGAGCGCAGGACCTCGCGCGGCGGCATTCCGGCGTTCCCGCAGCACATCTGCTCGTTGGCGACACGCTAATGCTGACGAACCGCTTCGCCGATGCCGCGCTCGCCTATCGCAGCGCCGCCGGCCTGCGCTTCGACGAACCGACGATGCTGCGGCTGGTCGAGGCGCTCGACCGTGCCGCCCGCCGCGCCGACGCCGCCAACGTCCTTGCGCTCTTTCTGTCGCAGAACCCGGTCAACGCTGCCGCGTTGCGGCTCGCGGGCACATGGCAGCTCGCCGCCGGCGATTACGACGCGGCGATCGACACGCTGGAACTGCTGCGCGACCGGATCGGCGACGGCGACGCTGCGCTCAACGCCGATCTCGCGGTAGCGTATACCGGCGCGGAGGAATTCGACGCGGCCGCAGATTTCGGCGAGGCCGCCTACGGGCTCGCGCCAGGCAACCCGGTGGTCGCAGACGCTTATGGCTGGGCGCTCTATCGCAACGGCGACGTGCAGGCCGCAGTAGAACTGCTGCAGAAGGCGGTAGTGCTCGCTCCACACCATGCCGGGCTGCGCTGGCATCTCGCCCAGATCTATACCGATCTCGGCCGCAAGCCCGAGGCGCGGGCACAGGCGCAAGCGGCGTTGACCGACCCACGCTTCGCCGAGCGCGCCGCGGCGACAGCATTGGTTGTCCAGTCCTGATCCCCGAGCGAGCTTACTGCTGCTCGTCTTCGACCAGTACTCAAAATGAAAGAGGCCGCCGGGCCCCGTCAGGGTACCCGGCGACCTCCGACATGGTCAGCGGCCGGAGAGTTCCAGCTTGGGAAACCATGCGGGCCGCTTCGTGAAGGGCGATGTGCGTTGACTGGAGGAGGATACCTCCCGCGCATCTACGGACGGAGGGCTTCCGTCCGCGCCTTCAACTCAGCGGCGCGTCTCCCGAACGAACTGAACCGACCCCATTGCTGAACCATGAGACATCGGATCACCTCCTTTCGCTAGTTGAAGAACGAGCGTGGCTTGCGGCCACGAGCGAATCTTGAATCATCGCGACTCGCAGAACAAGTCTTGTTTTGCGATCAAGATGGTGCGATTCTTAGAGTTCTGTGGTTCGCGCGACTTAACCGCGGCAATCCTCCGCCACCCGCAAGATCTCGGCCCAGGCCGGCACGACGAGGGTCGGCGCGCCGCCGCCCTCGACCACGAACCGCCCGCGGCTATACCCCATCGCGTCGATCAGCGTGTCGCGTGCGCCGAGTTCGGCGGTCGAGCCGGTGGTCGTGGGAGTGACGGCAAGCGTTCGCGCCACGCTGGTGGTGCGGACGACGAGGCTCGGCGCCGAGAACGATCCATACCGCGACAGCAGGATGCGGCCGCGATCGCAGCGCAGCGTCAGTTCCGGAGACTGGGCGGAGCGTCCGAACGCGGCCACGCTGCCCTGCCCCTCCGGCCGCCAGCTCCAGCTGCCGGGGGTCAGCGGCCAATCGCGCCAGTCGGCACTCCGCGGCGGCGGTGGCGGGGCGGGGGCCGGCGGGGGCGCGGGGGTGGGCACCGCCACCGGCGGCGCGGGCCGTATCGGGGGCTGGCTGGGCGCGACGCAGGCGGTGAGCGACAAGGCCCCCACGGCGACGCTGGCGAACACGGACGAACGACGCATGCCGCGCCTTATGGGGGAAGTCCCCCGCCGCCTCAACCTTGGATCAGGCGGCTGCCCGCTGAGACGCGATGACTCGCTCGACATGGGCGTAGAGCACGCGCTCCTCCCGTTCGATCCGCTCGGCGAGATCGGCCATCAGGATGCGGGTTTCGGCGCCGAACCACTCCCATTCGCGCGAGATTCGGCCGACCGGCCAGGCAGCCATGTAATTGGCGAAGGCCGGCCCCAGCATGCCATGCTCCTGGCGATAGGACCAGGCGATATCGGTCGCAATCGCGTCCCCCGACGAAAGCAGCCGGTCGTAGACCAGCCGGTCCTCGCCGGCGCAATGATCGCGTAGCGCCTGCGCCATCTGCCAGCGCATCGCAGCGACGGCAGCGGCGTCGGGCACCGCGGCCGAGACGATCGAGAGCAATTGTGCGGCCTGCACCTCGAGGGCTCGATGTTCCGCGCAAAGCCTTTCAATCACTCGGTCGTGTCCCATGGTCATACCCAAAGCACAGCTACCGTACGACGGTCAGTCCGTAGAGTCCCCATCCCGTGTCGTTACGGAGCAATATCTATCCAATATAGTAATGGGTGTGGCGGCCGATCAGCGTGAACGCCCACCACCCATCCGCATCTTGCTCTGCTTGCCGTATCGCGTCTTGCGCGTCCCCGGTTTACCTTCGTTGCTGCGGCCCATGATCGGCGCCTTGCGCTCACCCGCAGGCAATCCGAGCTCCTCGGCCTCGAGCGCGCGGATCTCGTCGCGCAGCCGCCCGGCCTCTTCGAACTCGAGATTGGCGGCAGCGTCGCGCATCTTCTTCTCGAGGCTCTCGATATAGCCGCGCAGATTGTGGCCGACCATGTGCGGGCGATCGGCGTCGATCTCGACCGTGACACCGTCCTTGTTCGACACGTGCGCGATGATGTCGCCGATGTTGCGCTTGATCGTCTCGGGCGTGATACCATGCTCGATATTATACGCATGCTGCTTCTCGCGGCGGCGCCCGGTCTCGGCGAGCGCGCGCTCCATGCTGCCGGTCACGCGATCGGCATAGAGGATCACGCGGCCGTCGACGTTGCGCGCGGCGCGGCCGATCGTCTGGATCAGCGAAGTCTCCGAGCGCAGGAAGCCTTCCTTGTCGGCATCGAGGATCGCGACGAGGCCGCATTCGGGAATATCGAGCCCCTCGCGCAGCAAGTTGATGCCGATCAGAACGTCGTACACGCCCATCCGCAAATCGCGGATCAGCTCGATACGCTCCAATGTCTCGGTGTCCGAATGCATGTAGCGGACCTTCAATCCCGCCTCGTGCATATATTCGGTGAGGTCCTCGGCCATCCGCTTGGTCAGCGTGGTGACCAGGGTGCGATAGCCGAGCGCCGTCGTCTTCTTGCACTCCTGGATCAGATCCTGGACCTGCTCCTCGACCGGCTTGATCTCGACCGGCGGATCGATCAGCCCGGTGGGGCGGATGACTTGCTCGACGAACACGCCGCCCGCTTGCTCCATCTCCCACGCGCCCGGCGTCGCCGAGACATAGGTGGTCTGCGGACGCATCGCTTCCCATTCGTTGAAGCGCAGCGGGCGGTTGTCGATCGCCGAGGGCAGACGGAAGCCATATTCCGCCAGCGTGATCTTCCGCTTGTGATCGCCGCGCGACATGCCGTTGATCTGGCCGATCGTCTGGTGACTCTCATCGACGAAGAGCAACGCGTTCTCGGGCAGATATTCGAACAAGGTGGGCGGCGGCTCGCCGGGCATGCGGCCGGTGAGGAAGCGGCTGTAATTCTCGATGCCCGCGCAAGAGCCGGTCGCGGCGATCATCTCGAGATCGAAATTGGTGCGCTGTTCGAGCCGCTGATGCTCGAGCAATTTGCCCTCGGCCTCGAGCTCCTTGAGCCGTTCGGTCAGCTCGTGGCGAATGGCTTCCATCGCCTGCTTCATCGTCGGCCCGGGCGTCACATAATGCGAGTTGGCGAAGACGCGGACATAATCCAGGTTCGCAACCTTGCTACCGGTCAGCGGGTCGAATTCGGTGATCTCCTCGATATCGTCGCCGAAGAAAGAGATCCGCCAGGCGCTGTCCTCATAATGCGACGGAAAGATCTCTAGGCTGTCGCCGCGCACCCGGAAATTGCCGCGCGAAAATGCCTGATCGTTGCGCTTATACTGGAGCGCGACAAGTTTGCGGATGATCTCGCGCTGATCGGCGACCTGGCCCTTTTTCAAGTCGAAGATCATCGCCGAATAGGTCTCGACCGAACCGATGCCGTAGAGGCACGAAACCGAGGCGACGATGATCACGTCGTCGCGCTCGAGCAGCGAGCGGGTGGCCGAGTGGCGCATCCGATCGATTGCCTCGTTAACCGAGCTTTCCTTCTCGATGTATGTATCCGAGCGGGCGACATAGGCCTCGGGCTGATAATAATCGTAATAGCTGACGAAATATTCGACTGCGTTCTCGGGGAAGAAGCTCTTGAATTCGCCGTAGAGCTGCGCGGCGAGGATCTTGTTGGGCGCGAGGATCAACGCCGGGCGCTGGAGCTCCTCGATGACCTTGGCCATGGTATAGGTCTTGCCCGATCCGGTGACGCCGAGCAGCACCTGATCGCGCTCGCCGTTGCGCGCCTGCTCGACCAGTTCGGGGATCGCATAGCGCTGGTCGCCCGAGGGCTGATAGTCGCTGACCAGCTTGAACGCCCGGCCGCCCTCGAGCTTGTCGGGGCGGTTGGGGCGATGGGGGACGAAGCCCTGCCCGGAATCGGGCTCTTCGAGCGAAGTGCGAATCTGGATGGCCATAATGGAAATATGGGGCCTCTATCGGGGGACGCAATCGGGACGTGCCGGTTGACTCCGGTTGACTCGTTCGTGGCTTTTTTCGCGGAAGCGGCGGGTTTGCGCCCGCGATGCGTCGGGTACGCGACACCTGCGCGACATACACGCGCCACCGACGCGACATGTGCGCGGCAGGTGCGCCACACCTGTGGGCCACGAACGCGACTGCCGCGCGCCAACCACGCACCGGCCTGGCGACGGGCGCGGCGGCGAAGCGGCGGCGGCGCGCGCGGGTTGGTTGGAAGAGATTCTGCTGGTTGCCCATCTTATGGAACAAAAGCAGATCAAATCCCATTTTACCAGCGCTTTGATGAAGCCGTGGGGCGGCTGCAATGCAGTTTGCTGCCGATAGTGGCGCCTGGGCTTTTGGGCATCCCCCCTTTCGACAGGGACATCCGCCAGGCGAGAAGCGGACAGGCGGAAAGTTACCTGAGCCGTCGAAATCGACATCTCGCGCAGCCGGCGTGCCTCAGGGTTTCAGCTCGAACGCGCCTTCGGGCGGCGGTGGATAGACGCGGGGCTTGTCGCCGTAGCGCGCAATCAACGCATCCTCGCGACGATCGTGGTCCATTGACTCGACATTGACCTCTTCGGGATATTTGAACGACACTTCGAATTTGCCGTCCTTGATGGCATATTCCATCACCGACCAGCGCTTGCCCTCCGGCTCGAGGTGCCACGCCTCGAAGAGCAAGTCGATCAGCTCCTTGTTGTCGGGGTCGAGCCAGCGAACCAGCTTCCCCTCCTCCTTGAATATGTTCGGGCTGATCCACCCTTCGGCGATCTCGACGTAGAGAAACACGTCTTCCGGGTCGCCATCTGCGATGTCGGCCAGCACGCCTCCGACCTGGCTCAGAAGCGGCCCCAGCAGATCGAGCTTATCTTTTGCCATTTTTCTTGTCCGTGGCTTTGTTCGGGAAATTCTTGAACTGTCTTCTTCCGTTGACATACCAGGTGACCGCGACGGCATCGGGCCGCTTCGACGCGCCTTCGTAATGCGGGACGATATCGACGAACACCTTTTTCCCCGCTCGCAACTCTGCGGCCCATAGATCCTCGAGGACGCGGTAGCCGCCGCGATTGAAATTGGCACTCTGGGCGAAGTGGTTGAAGCTGTCAGTGGGGCCGTTGAAACGAGCAGCGACATAGTGCCCGCCGTCATCTTTTTCAGCGCGATCCGGTACATTCGCCTGATTTGCGCGTGATCGCCTGGGTCTCTCCGCGAAAGTGAGGAGGCCGGACGCCCGCCGCGTCCGGGAAATGACATCGATCTGATAATCATAGCCATTTCGGCTCTCCCTTCTCCAATTCGAGTCGAGGATCTGGCTCTGCAGCGACGGCGGATTTGCCGGGTTCGGCGGTAACCGTCCGCCATGCGTGCGCATGTAGTAAGCGAGCGCGAGAAACTTGTTCTTCGCTTCCCGGCCCTCGTCCAGATATCGCTGATGCGGCAGCTTCAGTCGCTGGCCGACCCGGAGACGCTGATCGGATGGAATCCGGTTAAGCCACGCCAGATCTTTGATCGTCAGCCCTTTGCGGGTGGCGGCGATGCGCGTCAGACTGTCGCCGTTCCGGACGACATAGATCGCATGATTGCGGGGATTCTGAGGATCATTCTCGCGCTGGGCCCGTGCCGCGTCCGTCTCCCGAGCGAATGCATCGCCCGCATTTTGCGGCGACGCTGTCCTACGCGCCCCGGCCCGCGGACTTCGTGCGCTGCTCTTCCCATCTGGAAAGTAGCGCCCTTGATCCTTGAACGTGAATCTCCCGTCGTCAGGGTCATGCCACGGGTTGAACTTGCGCTCGATGGCATCGCGAACCGGACGGCGACCGGTTCTGAGGTAGATTTCGAATGCAGTGGCGTGGTGAGACCGCTCTTCTGGATGCTGCATAGACATGCCTCCCGTCCGGCGACTTAGCATGTACGTTGGAACAAATCAAGAACATTATCTAGAGGCTTCGGCATTGCCAATCGCCGCGATTTGCGCTGAGGAGCGACCGGTCACGACTAAGGGAATTTGCCACGATGCGCGCCATCATCGTCCTCGGAGCGGCTACCCTCGCCCTCTCCGCCTGCCAATCCGCCGAGGAGAAGCACGCCGCAGAAACCGGCGAGATCGATGTGACCAACGCCCCCACCGATCAGGTCTCGAAGCTGATCAAGGCCGCCGCGCCGAAGACCGCGGTCAAGCCCGGCCTGTGGAAGGCCGAACTGCGGATCGAAGCGGTCGATACCGGCCCGGGAATCGATCAGGCGCAGCAGCTCGGGCTGGCGAAGCGGCTCGAGCGCGACGCGATCGAGTGCAAGACCGCCGCGCAATTGAAGCCGTTCGACATCGAGAAGCTCGAGAAAGCCGCCGGCAAATGCACTTTCATCCGCTATGTCTCGAAGGGCGGGAAGGTCGATGCCAAGATCCAGTGCAGCAAGCCCAATGCGCCCGCCACGGCGATCCTGATCAACGGCACCACATCGGCCACCGGCTTCGACGTGACGATCGACAACCAGACCGGCGCCGCCGGCCAGCCCGGCTATTCGCTGGTCAAGATGCGCTCGATCGGCACCCGCGTCGGCGAATGTCCCGCATCCGCCAAAGGCTGAGCCCCGCGGCTCAGCGCTCCACGCCCCGCCGATAGGCGATCCGCCACATCGCCGCGGCAATCGCCGCGGCGATGCCCGCGAGGATCGCGCTGGTCGCCAGCGCGCTCAGCCAGCGGTACAGCCAGGTCCGGCTGTCCATCGCGGGCATGTCGAACATCCCGAAGCCATAGGTCTGCGCGCCGACGAAGATCAGCATCGCCGTCATGGCGCCGACCAATGCGGCGTGCCATGTGCGGCGGAGCCCGGCGATGTGGAGCGCCAGCCAGATCGGCCCGCCCACTGCCGTGATCGCCACGCCCGAGAAGATGCTGACGATCAGCCAGCCTTTGAGCAGGTCGAGTGGATCGCGCTGGCCACCGAGCAGCAACAGCGCGAGCCCGATGCCGCCAGCCAGCGCACTGCCCGCGCCGAGCGCGAGTCCCGCCCGATCGATCGTCGTCTCGTAGCGGCGCTGCGCGCGCATGGCGCGTCGATTGATCTGTTCCAGAGCCCTCTCCCGCCGGCAGGTTACGCTGGTCCGGACCCGGCCTCAAGCCGCTCAGCGGAACGCGTCGAACCGTCCGTCGCGTTCGCACTGCGCGACTCGTGCCATATCGGGTCGCCGAGCCGGTGCGCCGAGCGCGGGCACGTCGAAGGGGACGCCGATCGCTACGGGTGCGAAGCGGGCCGGGTCGCTGCCGGCGCAGACCTGTGCCGCACGCAGCATGCGCGGCGGCGTGGCATAGCCTTCGCGCGAGAGCCGGAAGGTGCCCCAATGGATCGGGAGGGCGAAGGGGCGCCCGAGGCCATCCCATACCCGCAAGGCGTCACGCGGCCCGATATGGCTGCCGCTCGCCATCTGGCCTTCCTCGAAGCGGAAGGCGCCGATCGGGATCGCGGCGAAACGGATCGGGCCAAGCGCAGCCGCCTCGGCGGGCCATTTGCCGTCGCCGAGCCCGGTATCGCCGGCGAAGAAGACATTGCCATGCGGCAGGCGGACCACGAAGCTCGACCAGAGCGCCCGGTTGCGATCGCTGAACCAGCGGCTGTCCCAATGGTGGTTACGAGTGACATGCACCATGGCCGGCCTGACTGGCGATTTCGGCGGATCCCCGCTCCACGGATTGTCGAAACGCATGACCGGAGTGGAGTCACCCCAGTCGAGCGCCTCGAAACCCGGACAATCGCCGCAATCGGTGGCGTCGTATCGGCCTGGAATTCCCGCGGCCCGAAGCAACGCGTCATTGCCGAGGCTGGTCACGATGATCGGCTCGTCGCGATCCCAAAGTCGCTTGAGCGTCGCGAGATCCATATGATCGTAATGGTTGTGGCTGACGAGAACGAGATCGATCTTCGGCAGGTCCTCGAAGCGCACGCCTGGCTGCGCGACGCGGGTAGGGCCGAAGCCGAACGGCCCGGCGCGCTCGCTCCACACCGGATCGGTGAGGATGTTGAGGCCGTTGGTCTGTACCAGCACGCTGGCATGCCCGATCCAGGTGACGCGCATCGCCTCCCCTTCGACGCGCGCTGGCGGTTTCGATGGACGTACCGCCACGCGCCCGGGCCAGACCGGCTGGGTCGGGTCGCCGAAAATCCGCCGCGCGAGGAAGCCCGCGCGGCTGCTTGCCGCGGGCAAGCGATCATCGTCGCCGTCGGGATTGAAGAAATGCGCCCCGTCGAAATGCGCGCTCACCGGTCCGCGATAATAGATGCGGTCGAGGAAATGCGGGAGCACGGTAAGGAAGAGGCACAGGATCACCAGGATCCACAACAGCCCGGCAAGGGCAAGCTTGAGCAGGCGCATTCGCCCTTCTTGCGGGGGGCACCGTTGCAATCAAGCTTGATCGGCGGCGCCCGCCTCCCCTAACCCGACGAACATGACATCCGCGCTGCCCCGGACCGAGGAAGAAGCCGCCGCCGAGCTGGCCCGGCTTGCCGACGAAATCGCTCATCACAACAGACGCTACCACGACGACGACGCCCCCGAGATCAGCGACTCGGAATTCGACGCGCTGATGCGGCGCAACACTGCGATCGAAGCCGAATTCCCCGAACTCGTCCGCGCCGATACGCCGTCGCGCAAGGTGGGCGCCGCGCCCGCGGGCCACCTTGCCAAAATCGCGCATGCACGGCCGATGTTCAGCCTCGACAATGGTTTTGCCGAGGAGGATGTCACCGACTTTCTCGGCCGGGTTCGCCGCTTTCTGAACCTTGGCGAGGATGCGGCGATCGCCCTCACCGCCGAACCCAAGATCGACGGGCTCTCGTGCTCGCTGCGGTACGAGCAGGGCAGGCTCGTCCAGGCGCTCACCCGCGGCGACGGCCAGATCGGCGAGGACGTCACTGCCAATGTCCGCACCATAAGGGACATTCCGCAGGAGATCGCCGGCGCGCCTGCGATCTTCGAGGTGCGCGGCGAGGTCTATATGGCCAAGGACGACTTCGCCGCCTTGAACACGCGTCTGCTCGCCGAGGCCGGGGAGACCGGCAAGGAGGCACGCCAGTTCGCCAATCCGCGCAACGCCGCCGCCGGTTCGCTGCGCCAGAAGGACGCGTCGGTCACCGCATCGCGTCCGCTGCGCTTCCTCGCCTGGGGCTGGGGCGAAGTCACTGCGCTGCCAGGCGAGACGCAGACCCAGGTCATCGCGGCGATTCGCGGCATGGGCTTCCCGGTGTCGGAGCTGTTCGCCGGGCCGCTCGCCCTCGCCGCAGCGCTGGCGCAGTATCGCACGATCGAGGCACAGCGCGCCGATTTGCCCTTCGACATCGACGGCGTCGTCTACAAGATCGACCGGCTCGACTGGCAGACCCGGCTCGGCTTTGTCGGCCGGGCCCCGCGCTGGGGCCTGGCGCACAAATTCCCCGCCGAACGGGCGCAGACGACATTGCGCGCGATCGACATCCAGGTCGGCCGCACCGGCAAGCTCACGCCCGTGGCGCGGCTCGAGCCGGTGACGGTCGGCGGCGTCGTCGTCACCAACGCGACGCTGCACAATGCCGACGAGATCGCCCGGCTCGGCGTGCGCCCCGGCGATCGCGTAATGCTCCAGCGCGCCGGCGACGTGATCCCGCAGATCGTCGAGAATTTGACGCTCGCGGAGGAGCGCCCGGCTTTTGCCTTCCCCGACCATTGCCCGCGTTGCGGATCGGAAGCCGTGGCCGAGGAAGGCGAAGTCGACGTCCGCTGCACCGGCGGGCTGATCTGCCCCGCACAGCGGCTCGAGCGGTTCAAGCATTTCGTCAGCCGCGGCGCGCTCGACATCGAAGGGCTGGGTGAGAAGACCCTCGTCGAGTTCCTCGACCTCGGCTGGATAGCCGAACCGGCGGACATCTTCCGCCTCGCCGCGCATCGCGAGGAATGGCTGGAGCGCGAGGGCTGGCAGGCGAAGTCGGTCGACGCGCTGCTCGCCGCGATCGAGGCCAAGCGCACGCCCGATGCCGCCCGGCTGCTCTTCGGGCTCGGCATTCGCCATGTCGGCGCAATCACTGCGCGCGACCTGATGAAGCGCTACACGACGCTCGTGGCGATCCAGACGCTGGCCGACGAGTGCATCGCGCTGCGCGATGCCAATCCGGCCGCGCTCGGCGAAAGCGCACAGAAGCACCGCGCGCGGCTCGACAAGGCGATCACCGAGCATATCGGCGTGGAGAATGTCGGCGGCGCCGTCGGGCAGGCCCTCGCCGATTTCTTCCACGAGCCGCATAATCGCGCACTGTGGGACGATCTGCTCGGCGAGGTCGCGCCGCCGCCCTTCATCGTCGAGACACGCGCGTCCGAGGTGTCGGGCAAGACGTTGGTGTTCACCGGCAGCCTTGAGACGCTGAGCCGCGACGAAGCCAAGGCGCAGGCCGAATCGCTGGGCGCGCGAGTCGCCGGATCGGTGTCGGCGAAGACCGATCTGGTGATCGCGGGACCCGGCGCCGGCTCCAAGCTCAAAAAGGCCGCAGAGCTTGGCATCGAAGTGATTTCCGAGGGAAAATGGGCCGAGATCGTCGCTGCCGCCGAGTGACTTTTTTGCAACGCAACAGATGAATCAACTGTTACCAACAGCTTGCACAGGCCGTCCCGGTTGACTGTCATCGAGTCGACATAAATGAATTCCAAGGGCAGCCGCGACGGTGAACGACACCGCGCGTGTATTCGTGCACCTTGGGCACACCGAAAGGGACTTTTCTAAAATGCGCACAAAGCTTTTTGCCGGCGTGGCTTTTGCCGCGCTGATGATTCCCGCGAGCGCGCTCGCGCAGTCGACCGGCACGATCGACTTCGAAGAGGGCAGCGAAGAGATCGTTGTCACCGGTACGCGCACGCAGAACGGCGTGAACGGCATCGTGGTTCCCGACACCACGAAAACCCGCGGCGTGCTCAACCAGGAATTCATCCAGCGCCAGGCCCCCGGCCAGTCGGTCAACGACCTGATCAACCAGCTTCCGGGCGTCAGCTATACCAACAACGATCCGTTCGGTTCGTCGGGCGGTTCGCTCAACATCCGCGGCTTCGAAGGCAGCCGCATCAGCCAGACCTTCGACGGCATTCCGCTCAATGATTCGGGCAACTACGCCATCTACGGCAACCAGCAGCTGGATCCCGAGCTGATCGAGCAGGTCAACGTCAACATGGGCACCACCGACGTGGACAGCCCAACCGCCGGCGCCACCGGCTCGACGGTGAACTACCGCACCCGCAATCCGGGCGAGGATTTCGGCGTCAGGCTGATCGGTTCGGTGGGCGACTTCGACTTCTTCCGTGTCTTCGGCATGGTCGATACCGGCACCTTCACCTCGTTCGGCACCCGCGCCTGGCTCTCGGCGAGCACGGCGCGCAACCACTCGCCGTTCAACGACCGCGCTCAGGTCGAGAAGCAGCAGTATAACGCCAAGCTCTACCAGCCGCTGGGCGACAATGGCGACTTCGTCGCAATCTCCGGTCACTGGAACGAGAACCGCAACAACTTCCAGGGTTCGGTGCCGCTGCGCACGGACGTGGTTCAGTACAATACCTCGACCGGCGCCGTTACCGCGCCGCGCGTCGTCGGCCCGAACACCGGCGATCGTTTCCCGATCACCAACGACGAGCGCGAATATTCGGTGCCGCTCTGCCAGATCAACAATACCGCCCGCGCCGGCATTCTCGATGCGGCCAATAGCTGCGGCTCGGTATTCGACGAACGTTTCAACCCGTCGAACACCGGCAATGTCCGCATCAATTCGCGCTTCACGCTCGCCGAAGGCCTCGTCTTCGCGGCCGATCCCTACTACCAGTACACCAAGGCCAACGGCGGCGGCACCACGGTCGGCCAGGAAGCCCGCCGCGACGTCAATCCGGCGCTGCAGAACCCGGCGCTGCCGTCCTCGGCAACCAATCCGGCCAATTCGAACTGCAACACCACGCCCAACGGTGCGACGGTGAGCTGCCAGGTCGGCTATATCGGCGGCACGCCCTATTTCGGCCGTGACCTGAACGGCGACGGCGATCTGCTCGACACCGTCCGTCTGCTTACGCCGAGCCAGACCCAGACCCATCGTATCGGTGTGATCTCGTCGCTGCGTTACACGCTGTCGCCCGGCCAGACCGTGCGTGTCGCCTACACCTATGATCGCGCACGCCATCGCCAGACCGGCGAGACCGGGTTCCTGCAGTATAACGGCAAGCCCTATGACGTCTTCCCGGTCAACGATCCGGTCCTCGACGTGAACGGCAACGCTCTCCAGAAGCGCGACCGGCTGTCCTTCGCCATCCTGCATCAGTTCGCTGCGCAATATAATGGCGAGTTCTTCGACGGCACCGTCCGCGTCGACGCGGGCATCAGCGTCAAATTCATGCGCCGGAACCTGAACAACTATTGCGCCACGTCGAGTGCTGCAGGCTTCATCGAGTGCTTCGGCCCGGACACCGCGGCGCAGGCCGCGTGGCTTGCGGCGAACCCGACGCAGACCGTGCCCTACGCCGCAGGCGTCGAGGGTGCGACCTGCCCGGCCAACCCGGTACCGGCCACCAACTGCACCTTCCCTACCCAGGGACCGCAGCAGCGCATCGTCGATTACAAGCGCGCCCTGCCGAACATCGGGTACGTCGCCGACATCACCGACAAGCTCTCGCTTTACGGCAACTTCTCGCAGAGCATCCAGGTCCCGGGTACGGATAATCTGTACAACTCGTTCTTCTATCCGGTGACCGCCGATCAGGCGAACCCGAAGCCCGAAACCACGGACAATCTGGAAACCGGCGTGCGCTATCGCTCGTCGAAGATCCAGGCGCAGGTCGCGGCCTGGTACACCAACTATAACAACCGGCTCGCTTCGTCCTACGACGCCGATCTGGACAAGACGGTGTATCGCAACCTCGGCAAGGTGAAGCGCTTCGGTTTCGACGGCACGATCGCCTATCGCCCGATCAACGAGCTGAGCGTCTATGCCTTTGGTTCGTACCTCGAATCGGAGATCCAGGACAACGTCGTCGCCGGCCGCACCGGGGCAGGCGCGCCGATCTACGCTCAGACCAAGGGCAAGCGCGAATCGAACGCCCCGATCTACACCTTCGGCGGCGGTGCGCAGGCAAATCTGGGCTTTGTGGACTTCGGCTTCAACGTGAAGCGTACCGGCCCGCGCTACGTCTACGACACCAACGAGTCGGTGCAGCAGATCGTCGCCTTCACTGCGGCGAACAGCCCAACCGGCGTTGCGCAAACGCGTACCATCCAGGTCTTCGGCAACAAGGTTCCGGCCTATACGCTCGTCGACTTCAACGCGCGCCTCCCGCTCGGCTGGGCCGGTCTCAACGACAAGACCTACTTCCAGCTGAACGTGCTCAACGCGTTCGACAAACTGTGGGTGAGCTCGCTCAACAGCGGCAACGGCGCGCTGAACCAGGGCCCGACCTTCAACCCAACGAACGGCGCGGTCACTGCATACGGCAACGCACCGAACTCGCAGATCGGCTATCCGCGCACCTTCATGGGTTCGCTGGTGGTGGGCTTCTAAGCCCCTCCCGACCGGGAACAACAAAACCGCCGCTCCAGCGATGGAGCGGCGGTTTTCGTTTGTGCCGGCCGCGGCGTCGCGCCGCTGCCGGGATCAGTCGGGAATCGCGACGACTTCCAGAATCTCGATCGCTTCGGGCCGGCCGTTGAAATCGACGCGCTCGCCGGCCTCCGCGCCGAGCAAAGCGTTGGCCAGTGGGGCCGAGAAGGCCAGCCGGTCGGCGTGCGGATCGGCTTCGTCATTGCCGACCACGTCGATCACGCGCGCCTTGCCCGCCAGCCGGATACGCACGCGCGAGCCGATCCCCACGACGCCCTCCTCAGGCGGTGGCGCGATCTCGGCAGTGCTCCGCCGCGTGTTCCAGTAACGCCGCTCGCGCCGGAGCACTTCGCGCGGCTCCTCCGCGGTCTCGGCAGCGATCGCCGCCTCGAGCTCGACAACCTTGGCCTCGATCAACGCGAGCCCGCGCGCAGTCACCAGATTGGGGCCGGCGGGCAGCGGAATCTCGAACTTCGGTTCCTTATGTTCCTCGTCGCTATCGCGGCGGAAGGCGACACTCATCTTTGGGGCAGTTCCTCTAGCGTGGATGATACCTTCCAAAGATCGACGGCGCCTTCGGTTGCATGGGTGTCGATCTCCGCAAGCTCCTCAGGACTGAAATTGAGACTTTTTACCGCATCGAGCGAGTTATCGAGCTGCTCCACCGTGCGCGCGCCGATCAACGCCGAAGTCACCCGCGGATCGCGCAACACCCACGCGATCGCCATCTGCGCGAGCGTCTGACCGCGGCGTTCGGCGATGGCGTTGAGCGCCCGGATGCGCGTGATATTCTCCTGCGACAGCAGACCGTGGCCGAGCGAACCGCCCTTGGCGGCGCGTGCGTCGGCGGGAACCCCGTTCAGATATTTGGACGAGAGCATCCCCTGCGCGAGCGGCGAGAAGGCGATGCAGCCAGTGCCGAGATCGCCGAGCGCGGCGAGCAGGCTCTCTTCCACCCAGCGATTGAGCATCGAATAGCTCGGCTGGTGGATGAGCAGAGGCACCCTGTATTCGGCGAGGATCGCCGCGGCCTGGCGGGTCAGCTCGGGCGAGTAGCTGGAGATGCCGATATAGAGCGCCTTGCCCTGCCGGTGGATATGGGCGAGCGCGCCCATCGTTTCCTCGAGCGGGGTCTTCGGGTCAACCCGGTGCGAATAGAAGATGTCGACATAATCGAGCCCCATCCGCTTCAGGCTCTGATCGCACGAGGCGATCAGATATTTGCGCGATCCGCCGACATCGCCGTACGGCCCCGGCCACATATCCCAGCCGGCTTTGGTTGAGATCACCAGTTCGTCGCGGTGGCTGGCGAAATCGCTCGCCATGACACGGCCGAAATTCTCCTCGGCGGAGCCGTAAGGCGGGCCGTAATTGTTCGCGAGATCGAAATGAGTGACGCCGCGGTCGAAGGCGCGGCGCAGCATCGCGCGGCCGGTCTCGAACACGTCCGCGCCGCCGAAATTCTGCCAGAGGCCGAGGCTGATCGCGGGCAGATCAAGGCCGCTGCGCCCGCAGCGGCGATAGGGCATGCGGCCGTCGTAGCGCATGGGGTCGGCGGTCCAGGGCTGGGGATAGGACATGGGCTTCGAAACTCCGGCGAGTGCAGGTGCGAGCGTGTAGCCTATCGTGCGGGACGGAACAGCCCGGCTGACGAACCTGCTATAATGATACCGGCCCCGCCGCGTCTGTGAAGGATTGTCCAACCATGCCCCGATTGGCGCTCGTCATGATCGTGCGGAACGAGGCGCGCTGCATCGCGCGCTGCATCGATAGCGTGCGGCAGCATGTCGACGTGATGATCGTGCTCGACACTGGATCGACCGACGACACGGTGGCGATCGCCGAGCGGTGCGGCGCGACGGTCCATCACTTTACGTGGTGCGACGATTTTTCCGCGGCGCGCAATGCCGCACTGGCTTTCTCGGACGCCGACTGGAATTTGATCCTCGACGCCGACGAGTGGCTCGAAGGCGACGTGGCCGCACTCGGCAGCCAGACACTGCCCCCTGCCCCCGCTCCGGCGCGCTTCATCGGCGGTGTCAGGATCGTCAATCAGGCCGGGCCGGACCAGCCGGCGGCGCGCAAATTCATCCCGCGGATCCTGCCGCGCGGAGTTCGCTATGAAGGGCGAATCCACGAGCAGCCGGTCTCGCCTTTGCCTTTGCCAATGACAGTGCTGCCGCTCGCGCTGCGCCACGACGGGTTCGAAGACGCGCAGCTCGCGCGCAAGGCCGGGCGCAACGAAGCGCTGCTGCGCGCCGAGCTGGACGCCAATCCCGATGATTCCTATTTTTGGTTCCAGCTCGGCCGCGAGCATCTCGTGCGCGGCAACGCCGATGCGGCGGCCGATGCGCTGCTCTCTGCGCATCGCACCAGCGCGCCCGACGCGGCATGGCGCCACGGCGTGGTCGTCGCCGCGCTGCAGGCGCTCAAGCGCGCCGAACGGTTCGATGAGGCGCTGGCATTCGCCGACGCCGAGCACGCCCATTGGCAGCGCTCGCCCGATTTCTACTTCGCAGTCGCCGACCTCTATCTCGAATATGCCAGCCGCAACCCGGCGATCGCGATGGGCGAATTGCTGCCGATCGTCGAAGGGGCGTGGAAGCGCTGTCTCGAAATCGGCGAGCGCCCCGACCTCGACGGGTCGGTCGAGGGCTGCGGCAGCCATCTCGCCGCGCAGAACCTCGCAATGTTCTACGAGACTCTCGGCATCGAAGACGAGGCGCAATCCTATACGGAGATGGCCGCCGGGATGCGCGGGCGGCTGGCCGCCTAGACGGTGAAGCTCTCGCCGCAGCCGCAGCTGCCCTTGGCATTCGGATTCTCGAAGACGAAGCCTGCAGTGAAATCGTCCTCGACCCAGTCCATCGTCGATCCGACCAGATAGAGCACCGAGGCGCCATCGACGAAAAAGGTGCCGCCGGGGGTCTCGATCTTCTCGTCGAACGGCTTGGCCTCGCTGACATAGTCGACCGAATAAGCCAGCCCCGAACAGCCCCGCCGCGGCGTGGAGAGCTTGACTCCGACGGTACCCTCCGGGGCCTTGGCCATCAGTTCGGCGATGCGGGCATGCGCACGTTCGGTGAGGTTGAGCGCGGCGGGGCGCGTGCGGAGCGTGGCCATCACAGCATCCCCAGTTCGAGCTTGGCGTCGTCGGTCATCTTCTGCGGGTCCCAGGGCGGATCCCAGACCAGATTGACTTCGGCATGGCCGATCCCGGGCACCGATCCGACGCGCAATTCGACTTCGCCGGGCATCGATTCGGCTACCGGGCAATGCGGCGTGGTCAGCGTCATCTGCACCGAGGCATGGCCGTCGGCGGTAATGTCGACGCCGTAGATCAGCCCGAGATCGTAGATGTTCACCGGGATTTCGGGATCGTAGATTTCCTTGAGCGCGGTGATCACCGACTCATAGAGGTCGCCGCCGGGCTCACCCGCCGGATGCGGCTCGGGCTTTTGCGACAGGAAGCCGGCGAGATAGTCGCGCTTGCGCTCGAACGTCTCATGGACCTCCTCGACCCGCGCCTTGGGCGGCGTCTCGACGGCGTCGACCTCTTCCACTGCGATCTTGCGTTCCTCGTTCACCCGAAGATCCTCGTCACTCGTTCGATACCCTTGACCAAAGCGGCGATGTCGGCCGCTCCATTGTAAACCCCGAAGCTCGCCCGCGCGGTCGCCGAGACGCCCAGCGCATCCATCAGCGGCTGCGCGCAATGATGCCCCGCGCGGATCGCGACATTGCCTTCGTCCAAGATGGTGGCGACGTCGTGCGGATGCACCCCCTCGACTGCGAAGCTGACGATCCCGGCGCTGTCGTCGGGGCCGAACAGGCGGACGCTGTTGACCTGCGTCAGCGCGTCACGCGCCGCGCGCACCAGGGCCGTCTCGTGCGCATAGATACGCTCCAGTCCGATGCCCGCGACATAGTCGACCGCCGCGTGCAGCCCGACTACACCGACGATGTGCGGCGTCCCCGCCTCGAAACGGCCCGGCGGCGGCGCATAGGTGGTGCGTTCGAACGTGACCCGATCGATCATCGAGCCGCCGCCCTGCCAGGGCGGCATCGCGTCGAGCAGGTCGTAACGGCCCCACAGCACCCCGATCCCGGTGGGTCCGTAGAGCTTGTGGCCCGAGAAGACATAGAAGTCGCAGCCGATCCCGGCGACGTCCACCGGCAGCCGCGGCACTGCCTGGCAGCCGTCGAGCAGGATCTTCGCGCCCACCGAATGCGCGATTTCGGTCGCCCGCTTCGCGTCGAGCACCGAGCCGAGCACGTTCGAGACATGCGCCAGCGCGACGAGCTTGTGCGCCGGCGTGATCATCGCCGCCATTGCGTCGAGATCGATACGATGATCGGCGGTGAGCGGGATTACGTCGATCGCGGCGCCGACGCGTTCTGCGACCATCTGCCACGGCACGATGTTCGAATGATGCTCGAGCGTCGAGAGCAGGATGCGGTCACCGGCCTTCAGCTGCGTCCCCGCCCAGCATTGTGCGACGAGGTTGATCCCCTCGGTCGCGCCGCGGACGAAGATGATCTCCTCGGGCTTGCCGCCGATGAATGTCGCCACCCGGGTGCGCGACGCCTCGAACGCCAGCGTCATGTCGGCCGAACGCTGATAGACCCCGCGATGCACGGTGGCGTAGGTTTCGCCATAGCCGCGGGCGATCGCGTCGAGCACCGGCCTGGGCTTTTGCGCCGTCGCAGCGGTGTCGAGATAGGCCCAGCCGGTCGGAATCGCCGGGAAATCGGCGAGCAGATCGAGCGGGCGGGTGTCGGCAACGACGCTCACAACGCGGTCTCCAGCCACTTGTCCGCATCCGCCTCGAATGCCTCGCGCACCGCGTCCTCGCCGATCCGCGACAAGGCGTCGGCGACGAAGGCGCGCGTCAGCAGCGCCTTGGCGCGCGGTTCGGGGATACCGCGGCTTTCGAGATAGAACAGCGCGCGCTTGTCGAGTTCGCCCACCGTCGCGCCGTGCGCGCACTTCACATCGTCGGCGAAAATCTCGAGCTCGGGCTTCAAATTCACTGTCGCCCCGCGATCGAGCAGCAGCCCGCGCAGCGACTGCTCGCCATCGGTCTGCTGCGCGCCGCGCGCGACTTCGACCCGGGCGGCAAGGCTCGCCACCGAACGGTTCGCCGCCACTGCGCGCCACAATTGCCGCGAAGTGCCTTCGATCGCCTCGTGCCGCACCGTGACCGCAGCTTCCTGGCGCTGGGTGCCCGCGAGCAGGGCGCCGCCCATCTCGGCGAACGCGCCCTTGCCGGTGAGCGTCAGGGCACCGTCGATCCGGCTGCCCATCCCGCCGGCGCCGAGGAAGATCGAAGTCAGACTCGCCGCTTCGCCGACCTCGGCCTCGTCGCGGATCGAGACGAAACCCTCGGCCTGGAGCAGCCGCACCGAACGCATCAGCCGAGCGCCGCGGGCAAGCGTCATCCGGCTGGTCCGATTGGCCCAGCCCGCGCCGGCATAGGTCTCGACCACCGAGGCGACCGCGTCCTCGGCCAGCACGATCCGCGCGGGCACATGGCTCTCGCCGCCCGAACCGAGATGGACAATCTGGACGCCGGTTACCGCCGCCTGCGCGTCGAGCGTGAGCACCCAGCCCTCGCCCTCGGCCATGCTGCCGAGCGGATGCGCCGTGTCGGGCACGAAACGCGCGATCTTCACCGGTCCGGGGCGGCTATGCGCAGGCTCGAACACGCCGTCGACGAACAACAGACGGGGACCCTCGATATCGAGGAAGAGATCGGCAGGCCTGACGTCCGCGTCGCGCGGCTCGGCATCGGCGGCGGCACGCAGCGCAGCCATATCCGCCCAGCGCCACTCCTCGAGGCGGGGCGAGGGAAGTTCGAGGACGGTCACGCCGCCACGACTCCATAGCCTTCGCGCTCGAGCGCATGCGCGAGTTCGGGGCCGCCGGTGCGGGTGATACGCCCGGCTTCGAGCACATGGACGAAATCGGGCTGCACGTAATCGAGCAGGCGCTGATAATGGGTGATCAGCAGCACCGCCTTGTCGGGCGCGCGCATGATCCGGTTGATCCCCTCGCCCACTGCCTTGAGCGCGTCGATGTCGAGCCCGGAATCGGTCTCGTCGAGGATCGCCAGCTTCGGGGCGATGATGCCCATCTGGACCATCTCGTTGCGTTTCTTCTCGCCGCCCGAGAAACCGACATTGACCGGACGCTTGAGCATTTCCTGATCCATGCCGAGCGCATCGGCCTGGGCGCGCGCGAGCTTGAGGAACTCGCCCCCGGAGAGCGGCGCCTCGCCGCGGGCACGACGCTGCGAATTGAGCGCCTCGCGCAGGAACTGGACGTTCGAAATGCCCGGAATCTCGACCGGATATTGGAAACCGAGAAACAGCCCCGCCGCGGCGCGCGCATGCGCACTCATTTCGAGCAGATCGGCGCCTCCGAAGGTCACGCTCCCGCCGGTCGCGTCATAGCCCGGCCGGCCGCCGAGCACATAGCCGAGGGTCGACTTGCCGGCGCCGTTCGGCCCCATGATCGCGTGCACTTCGCCCGCATTCACGGTGAGGCTGAGCCCCTTGAGAATTTCCTTGCCGTCGATTTCGGCGCGCAGGTCGGTGATGTTGAGCATTATTCCTGTTCTTCCCCGAGCCGGGTGCGCGCATATGCGAGCAGCTGCGGCCGCACGCAGGCGCGCATCGCCGCCGCTTCGTTGATTCCGGTGCGTGCGCAGGCGACCGTCGCCTCGCACGCGGTGCGATCGAACCCGCTATCGCCGCTGGTGCGGGCGATCGAGCACGAGCGAATGCGCTTCTTGCGGTCGAGCTGGAGATGGACGTCGAGCGCACGCAGCCGCGCGGTGACCACGATTTCCTCCTCCGGCGGCTGCGGCACATCCTGCACCGCCGGCGCCATCAGCAGGGCGGCGAGCAACAGGCTCATAACGGCACCGTCAGCAGCTTGATCGTCTTGAGCGGCTCGGGCGCGTTATACGCGTCGACCCGGCCGCCTTCGGGCAGTTCCCAGATGATCTTGTATTGCTTGGGCTGGACGATCGCCGCGGCGACATCGGCCTCGACCGCGTCGAGGATAGCTTCCATCCGGCCCCACCAACGCTTGTTGACCGGACGATCGCCGAGCAGGATCCGGCCCTGCGCATAGTCGCTCTCGACGAACGCGCGGCACCCTTTGATCGCGTCGCCCACCTTGGCAGCGCGCGCGGCAGCCTCGGCCGGGGCGACGCCGACCTGGCGGACGATGCAGCGGGCGTGGCGCGTGGCGATGCCGATCTGCGGCACGCTGTCGACGGCGACGCCGCCGGCCGCCTGGACGGCGAGCGCGAGCAATATTCCGAACGTCATTCCGATACTCCCAAGGGCGCGAACACTCGCCCCTTCAAACGCTCTGCCCGGAAGATGCTTGCCGGGTGCTGACTGCGCGCGGTGCTCATTCGCCGAGCTCCTTCGCCGGCCCGAGGCGAATCACCGGCCCATCCGAAGGCGGTTTGGGCAGCGGCGGCAATTTGACTCGCTGGCGCTCGGTCTCGCGGCTCGGCTCGGTGAGCCCCAGCGGTCCCGCCTGGCCATCGGCGAGCGAGGGGCCGGGATCGCGTAGATTGGGCAGGACAAAGGTCTGCGGCACTGCGGTGGCGACGGGCCGCAATGCGCCCGGCGTCGGCGCCATCGCCATTTCGAGCGGCCCCAATTCACGGCAATCGGTCACTTCGTCGGCGGTCTTCGCGAAGCAGATCGGCGTCGCCTGGCAGGCATTGGTGTCGCGCTTCTGGCTGCCGCTCGACACCATGATCCGGCAATTGCGCAGCTTGCCGTCGGCGCCCTTGTCGAACAGCATCGTGGTGTGTCCAAAGGTCGCGCGCACGACGATCTCCTCGCCTTCGACCTCGTCGGCGGCGGGCGGCGCAGCAGGCAGGTCCTGCGCTAGAAGGAGCAAGGCGAAGGGGATCATAGCGCGTGCTGTTCCCGAGCGCCTTTCAATTCCGCGATGATCTCGCGAATGGCGGGGAGATCGAACATGCCGTCGCCTTGTTGCAGAAGCTGTTGTCGAAACGGCTCCAACTCAGGCGTAGCTCTTACCGAAGTGAAGTCGTCCCACTCCCATTCGCCACAACCGGGCGTATCGCCGATGAAGCGCTCAAGCATCTCTGCGAGTTCGAGCTTGGTCACCCCACGCTCCCCTCCAGCGAGATCCCCAGCAGCTTCTGCGCCTCGACCGCGAATTCCATCGGGAGCTGCTTGAGCACTTCGCGCGCGAAGCCGTTGACGATCAGCGCGACCGCGGCCTCGGAATCGAGCCCGCGCTGCATCGCGTAGAACATCTGGTCTTCGCTGATCTTCGAAGTGGTCGCCTCGTGCTCGATCTGGGCGGTGGGATTCTTGACCTCGATATAGGGCACGGTGTGTGCGCCGCACTGGTCGCCGAGCAACAGGCTGTCGCACTGGGTGAAGTTGCGGACATTCTCGGCGCCGGCATTGACCAGCACCTTGCCGCGATAGGTGTTGTCGCTCCGCCCCGCCGAAATGCCCTTCGAGACGATCGTGGACCGCGTGTTCTTGCCGATGTGGAGCATCTTGGTGCCGGTATCGGCCTGCTGGCGGCCGTTGGTCACCGCGACCGAATAGAATTCGCCGACCGATCCGTCGCCCTGCAGGATGCAGGAAGGATATTTCCACGTGATCGCGCTGCCGGTCTCGACCTGGGTCCAGCTGACCTTCGAGTTCTTGCCTGCGCAGAGCGCGCGCTTGGTGACGAAGTTGAAGATGCCGCCGAGCCCGTTCTCGTCACCGGGATACCAGTTCTGCACGGTCGAATATTTGATCTCGGCATCGTCGAGCGCGACCAGTTCGACCACCGCCGCATGGAGCTGGTTCTCGTCGCGCATCGGCGCGGTGCAGCCTTCGAGATAGGAGACATATGCCCCCTTGTCGGCGACGATCAGCGTGCGTTCGAACTGGCCGGTATTCTCGGCATTGATCCGGAAATAGGTGCTGAGCTCCATCGGGCAGCGCACGCCCTCGGGGATGTAGACAAAGGTGCCGTCGGAAAAAACCGCCGCATTCAATGCCGAGAAGAAATTGTCGCGCACCGGTACGACCTTGCCGAGCCATTTGCGGATCAACTCGGGATATTCGCGGATCGCCTCGGAGATCGAGCGGAAGATGACGCCCGCTTCCTCCAGTTCCTTGCGGAAAGTGGTCGCGACCGAGACGCTGTCGAACACCGCGTCGACTGCGATCTTGCGCGCACCCTCGACCCCGGCGAGGACCTTCTGCTCCTCGATCGGGATGCCGAGCTTCTCATAGACGCGCAGAATCTCCGGATCGAGCTCGTCGAGGCTGCCGATCGTCTTCTTCGCCTTGGGCTCGGCGTAATAATAGGCGTCCTGATAGTCGATGTGCGGGATCTGCAGCTTCGCCCATAGCGGAAGCTCCATCTCCTGCCAGATGCGGAACGCCTTCAAACGCCATTCGAGCATCCATTCGGGCTCATTCTTCTTGGCCGAGATGAAGCGAACGGTATCCTCGCTCAACCCCTTGGGCGCGAACTCCTGTTCGACGTCCGAGGCGAAGCCCCATTCATATTTCTTGTTCGCGGCGGCAAGCGCCTCGGCGTTCCTGGTAGCCATATTACACCTGTTCCCCGGCAAAGGCCGGAACCTGACGAGGTTCCGGCTGCAGGGTCCCGGCCGGTGCCGGAGAGCTGGAGAGTTGCGCGAGAGAAACCCCCGCGAGCGCGCCCTTAACGGCGCCGTTGACTGCGTTCCAGTGCGGCCTGACCCGGCAGGTTCCCTCGACCGCGCAATCGTGGCGACCGCTGTCGACGCAGGTCGTCAGCGCGATCGGTCCCTCGATCGCCTCGACGATGTCGGCGACCGTGATCGCCGCGGGCGGGCGCGACAGGCGGAAGCCGCCGCCGGTGCCGCGCGCGCTTTCGATCAGCCCGGCCGCCGAGAGCTTGCTCACCAGCTTCTGCACCGTCGGCAGCGGCAGCCCGGTCTCCCCGGCGAGCAGAGTCGCGTTCAGCCGGCACGACGCGCCGCAATGGCGCGCGGCGGCGGCCATCATCACTACGGCATAATCGGCAAGGCTCGAAAGACGCATCTGCTCTCTGCTAGCCCTCTGCGCAAAAGCGCGACGGACTTCAATCGGAATGATTCTGTCCGATTGCAGATGGTATCAAGCGGCGCGAAGGTCAACCGGTTCGGGGAAGACTTCGGGCAGGAAGTGAAATCCTTCGTTCTGCAGCGTCAGCGCGAGCGCCGGATCGACGTTACCGCGCAGAGTGGTCGGGGTGTGTCCGGTGAAGTGCTTGACCTCGTTGATCATGTGCGACTGATCGGCAAACGGGCCGACCACGTCGGAGATCGGCGCGCCCTGGAAGATCTGCATCGCGGCGCGGATCGCGCGGAACTTGCGCTTGAGCTTGGTCGGCGGCCCGCCGAAATATTCGAGGCACAGCCGCTGGACCTGGCGCTCACCGAGCCCGGAAGTCACCTCGATCGTGGCATAGAGCGCATCGATCGTCGGATCCTCGCTCGCCGCCCATTCGCGCACCGCCTCGAGGAACGGGAAATGCGCGTCGGGAACCGGCTTCACTTCCTCCTGCCGCATGATCAGCTGGGGCGCGATCGCCGAGATCATCTCGTCGAGCTGGGTCATGTCGCGCAATTGCTCGAGCAGCCGCGGCGCGCGCTCGCAGAACAATTTCTCGCCGTCGATGATGTGATCGGTGACCTTGTGCGCGGGGATGCCGATCAACGCTTTCCAGCCGATCGCACGCAGCACCACGCCGAAGCAGAGCACCGGGCCGCGCATCCGGTAGGTCGCGGCGGCGGTGCCGGGGCCGGCCACCATGATCGGCTTCAGTGCCTCGATATGGCCGTCGGGGAAGGTCATCTCCCCCTCGCCGTGGATCAGGAAGCGGATATGCCCGAGATCGATCCGTTCGGAGCGTTCGAGCTCGCCTTCACCGTCCCAGCGGAACAGATAATAGGATTCGACATGGGGGAGCAGCCGTCCCTTGGCGCGCTTCAGCGCGATCGTCGGTCCGGACGAACGTACGACATGGCCGTCGGAACGCGCATGCGCCTCCGCGACGATGGAATTACTTGTGGTTGCGCCCCGCATGTACGACCCGAGCCCCCCGGTTCCCCGAATCTGTGTCTCGCTCGTACCTATAACCGGCGGCGCGCGCAGATAAAAGTGGCCCGGCCGGTGTTACCCGGCCGGGCCAGTGGAAAGGGTTCCCCCCGTTGAAGCGGAAACCCCTCGGGTCGCAAAATCTGATTAGCCCACCCGTAGGACTACGTATTGGACGGATTCGACATCGCACGATTTTTGACGCGCGCGCCGCTCGATGCGAAGGCGTTCGGCATGTCCTATCCGCTCCGTTCCGCACTATTCTCCCTCGACGCAGAGAATGCGCATCACGCGACAATCGCGGCGCTCCGCGTCTGGGGCAGCCTCGGCACCCCCTTCTCGAGTCGCTCCGGATCGGATGCATCCTCCGCGGTGCGGGTAGCGGGAATCGACTTCCCCAACCGGGTGGGGCTCGCAGCGGGCCTCGACAAGAACGCCGAGGCAGTCGCGGGGCTGTTCGGACTCGGCTTCGGCGCAGTCGAGGTGGGGACGCTCACGCCCCGCCCGCAGCTCGGCAATCCCAAGCCGCGGCTGTTCCGTCTCGTCGAGGACGAAGCCGTGATCAACCGGATGGGGTTCAACAATCAGGGGATCGACGCCGCGCTGGCGCGAATCGCGAAGCTACCGCGCCGCGCCGGGGTGCTCGGGATCAATGTCGGCGCGAACAAGGATTCTGTGGATCGAGTCGCCGATTATGCCGAGGGCGTGCGCAAGGCCGCGCCGCATGCCGATTACATCACGATCAACGTCAGCTCGCCCAACACTCCGGGCTTGCGCGATCTCCAGTCGCGTCCGGCGCTCGACGAATTGCTCGCCGCCTGCCACGCCGCGCGGGGCGGCACCCCGCTGTTTCTCAAGATCGCCCCCGACCTCGATCGCGCCGGGATCGACGGCGCGGTGCGCGCCGCGATCGACAACCGGATCGACGCGCTTATCGTCTCGAACACCACGATCTCGCGTCCGTCGGGGCTGCACTCGCCGCTTTCGGGCGAAACCGGCGGCCTCTCCGGCGCGCCCTTGCGCGAACTCGCCGCCGCCAAGCTGGTCGAGGCACGCGCGGCAAGCGGCGACGCGCTGCCGTTGATTTCGGCCGGCGGGATCCACAGCGCCGACGAAGCCAAAAGGCGGCTCGATGCCGGGGCGGTGCTCGTCCAGATCTACAGCGCTCTCGTCTATCGCGGCCCGGGACTGGCCCGCGCGATCGTCCGCGGTCTGGCCGCAAACCTCTGACGTAGCGTCTTTGCCGGCACGCCAAAGCGGGCTACGGCTGGCTCTATGAAAACAATGGTCGCGCTGCTGGTTGCCCTGTTCCTGCCCTTCGCCGCATCGGCGCAGGGGATCGTCAGCGCCGCCGACCCGCGCGCCGCCGCCGCGGGGGTGGAAATCCTGCGCAAGGGCGGATCGGCGACCGACGCGGCGATCGCGACGATGCTGGCATTGAACGTCGTCGAGCCGCAGAGCGCCGGGATCGGCGGCGGCGCGTTCTTCGTGCAATATGATGCCAAGCGGAAGGCGACCACGACGGTCGACGGCCGCGAGGCCGCGCCGATGGCCGCCGATTCGCGCTGGTTCTACGCCGACGGCAAGCCGCTCGGCATTCGCGACGCCGTTCCCGGCGGGCGCAGCGTCGGCGTGCCCGGCACGCTGCGCGCGATGGCGCTGGCGCATCGCCGCGGCGGCAAGCTGCCTTGGGCAGCCTTGTTCGAACCCGCGATCCGGCTGGCGCGCGAGGGTTTTGCGGTGTCGCCGCGTTCGAAAGGCGCACTCGGACGCTTCCGCCACGGCGATGCCGGAATCCGCGCGATCTTCTACGATGCTGCCGGCAAGCCGCTCGACACGGTCCGCAATCCCCTACAGGCCGATTTGCTCGCGCGCATCGCGAGGCTGGGACCCGACAGCTTCTATGTCGGCCCGCAGGCGGCGAAGCTGGTCGCGACGGTCAACAATGCGGCGCGCAATCCGTCGAAGATGACGCTCGGCGACCTTGCCGCCTATGAAGCGAAGGAACGCCCGGTCCTGTGCGGCAGCTATCGCCGCCACAAGATCTGCTCGATGGGACCGCCTTCCTCCGGCGGCCTCGCCGTGCTGATGATCCTTAAGCAGCTCGAGCGCTTCGACATGGCGAAGCTGGGCAAGGACTCGCCGGTCGCGTGGCACCTCTTCGCCGAGTCGTCGCGGCTCGCCTACGCCGATCGCGACATGTATCTCGGCGACCCCGATTATGTGCGGATCCCGCTCAAGGGCCTACTCGACTCGAAGTACATCGCCCGCCGCTCGGCGCTGATCAGCGCGACCGGCAGCATGGCGACCATCGCCGCGGGCACCCCGCCCGGCGCCCCGCCGCGGGTCCGCGCGCCCAATAGCGAAGTCCCCGGCACGACCTCGCTCTCGGTCGCCGACGGTGCGGGCAATGTCGCGCAGGTGACCACGACGATCGAGAGCCCGTTCGGCTCAGGCCTGTCGGTCGACGGGACGATGCTCAACAACGAACTCACCGATTTCGACATCGTGCCGGAGAGAGACGGGTATCTCGTCGCCAACCGGGTCGAGGGCGGCAAGCGCCCGCGCAGCTCGATGGCGCCGACGATCGTCTACGGCCCCGACGGCGCGGTCCGCCTCGCGGTCGGTGCCGCGGGCGGATCGACGATCATCGCGCAGGTATCGAAAGCGATCATCGGCGTGGTCGACTGGAAACTGAGCGCGCAGGACGCAGTCGCGCTGGGGCTGGTCTATGCGCCCGGCCCGGTCGCGATGGTGGAGAAGGGCACCGAGCGCGAGGCGATGATCCCGGCGCTGCAGGCATTGGGCGAAAAGGTTCAGGCTGCCCCGCTCGGGCTCAAGGCAAATGCGATCGAGCGTGTGGGCGGCCGCTGGGCCGGTGCCGCCGATCCGCGCAGCGAAGGCGTGGCGATGCACCAGGACGGGCGCGTGCCGGAGATAAAGCGCTTCGGCGCGGTGCCGAGCCGCCCGTCGGAATAAACGGGACGCCGCCAAAGCGGTGCTCAAGGGGAGAGCGATGCGAAAACTCGAGCGGTTCGACAATTTGGTCCAGATGTTCTTCACGCGGGCGCGCGAGAAGGGCGACAAGCCGTTCCTCTGGCACAAGACTGGCGGCGCGTGGCAGCCGACCAGCTGGGCCGAGGCCGCGCGCCAGGTCGCCAGCCTCGCCACCGCGCTGCAGGCGCTGGGGCTCAAGCCCGGGGACCGGGTGATGCTGGTCTCCGAGAACCGCCCCGAATTCTGCATCACCGACCTCGCGATCATGGCCGCCGGCTGCGTCACCGTGCCGACCTACACCACCAATACCGAGCGCGATCACCAGCATATCATCGAGAATTCGGGCGCCTGCGCGATAGTCGTTTCGAACACCAAGCTCGCCAAGACCCTGCTTCCGGCGGCGATCCGATCGTCCTCGGCGCGGATGGTGATCGGGATCGACGAGGTCCGGGCCGGCCAATCGGGAACGATGGACTTCCACGACTGGAAGGATCTGATCGCGAAGCACCCCGCCGATCCGGAGACGGTCGTTGCCCGCGCCTCGTTCAAGCGCGAGGAACTCGCCTGCATCATCTATACCAGCGGCACCGGCGGAAGCCCGCGCGGCGTGATGCAGCATCACGGCGCGATCCTCCACAATGTCGCCGGCTGCTGCACGATCATCTCGGAGGATTTCGGCTGGGAGGACGAGGTATTCCTCTCGTTCCTGCCGCTCAGCCACGCCTATGAGCATAGCGGCGGGCAATTTTTCCCGATCGGGCTCGGCGCCGAAATCTATTATTCCGAAGGTCTCGAGAAGCTCGCCTCGAACATCGAGGAGGTCCGCCCGACGATCATGGTGGTGGTGCCGCGATTGTTCGAAGTGCTGCGCACCCGGATCACCAAGCAGATCGAGAAGCAGGGCAGGTTCGCCAACATGCTGCTCGACCGCGCCGTCTATCTCGGCGGCAAGCGCGCCGCGGGCACCACCAGCCTGCTCGACACGCCGATGAACCTGCTGCTCAAGGCGACCTTGCTGCCCAAGATCTCGAAGCGCTTCGGCGGGCGGATCAAGGCGATGGTATCGGGCGGCGCGCCGCTCAATCCCGAAGTCGGCATCTTCTTCGACTCGATCGGGCTGACCTTCCTGCAGGGCTATGGCCAGACCGAGGCGGCGCCGGTGATCTCGTGCAATCGCCCCAAGGCCGGGCTCAGGCACGATTCGGTCGGCCCGCCGCTGCCCGACGTCGAGGTCAGGATCGCCGAGGACGGCGAGATCCTCGTCCGCGGCGAGCTGGTCATGCACGGCTATTGGCGCAACGAGGAAGAGACCGCGCGGGTTCTCAAGAACGGCTGGCTCCACAGCGGCGACATCGGCGTGATCGACGACAAGGGCAGGATCAAGATCACCGATCGCAAGAAGGACATCATCGTCAACGACAAGGGCGACAATGTCGCGCCGCAAAAAGTGGAGGGGATGCTCACCCTCCAGCCCGAGATCGTCCAGGCGATGATCGCCGGCGACAAGCGACCGTACATGACCGCGGTGATCGTCCCCGATCCCGAATGGACCGCCGAATGGTGTGCGCACACCGCCACGCGCTGCCATTTCCGGGAATTGTCGCACGATCCCGATTACAAGGCGGCGGTCGGCGCCGCAGTCGAGCGAGTCAACCGAGACCTGTCGGTGACCGAGCGCGTCCGCAAATTCATCATCGCCGACGCGCCGTTCACGATCGAGAACGAGCAATTGACGCCAAGCCTCAAGATCCGCCGGCACGTGCTGAAGCAGGTGTACGGAGAACGGCTCGACGCGCTGTACTGAGCGCCCGAACTCCCCTCCCTTCAGGGAGGGGAGTTTATTCAGCCCCCCGCTTGCGCGTCAGGCCCGGGCACCACCACCATCGTCCAGTCCCGGTCGGGCCGCAGATACTTCTGGGCGAGCGCCTGCACCTCGGCGGGCGAGGTCGTCGCCACGTCGCGCGCCAGCGTCTCGACCGCCGCGACCCGCGCCGGATCGAACGCCCCGCCCTCGACCAGCCGCATCCAGAACATGTTGCCGCTCGATTGGCGGATCAGCATCTGCTTGATCGGAGTCAGTGCGCGGTTGAGTTCGTCGGCGTCGACCGGTTTGGCGATCAGATCGGCAGCGATCCCGCGCGCGAGCTTGAAGAAGAACTCGGTCTTGTCGGGCGGCACCATGCCCAATGCGATCAGCTTGCCGCCCGATTCCATGCCGAGCGGCCATTGGCTGGCGACGTTGGGCGAATAGCTGATCCCCGCCTGACTGCGCAGCTGATCGATCATCCGATCGCGGAAGATCGCTGCGAGCACTTCGAGCTTGCGGCTCTCGGTGATTCCCGCGCTACCCGCGCCGGTCGGCCACGCGATCACTGCCGCCGCCTGATCGGCCTTGCCGCTATGGGTGCGGACGACCGGCTTGTCGGCATGCGCGGGGAAGGCGACCACAGGCACGGGCGTCTTGCTCGCCGGGCGCGGCTTGAGCGCGCCGAAGGTTTCCGCGACGGCCTTGATCGTCGCATCCGAATCCATGTCGCCGAACACTTCGACTTCGATCGGTCCGGTGGCGAGCAAGGGCTCCCAAAGCTTGCGGAAGCTCGCCGGCGTCGTCGCCTCGATCGTCTGGCGATCGGCGATGCCCCAGCGCGGATCGCCCGAATGGAGCAATTTCTCGAGATCGCGGCCGAGCACTGCGTCGGGCGACGAGGACAGTCCGGCATAGCCGGAGAGCACCGCGGTCTTGGCGCGGATCACCGGATTGGGATCCCATGCCGGCGCCACCAGCTTCGCCGCGAACAGCCGCAGCTGATCGGGCAGATCTTCCTTGTTGGTCTGCCCGTTGAAGCGGAACGCGTCGCCGGCGACGTCGAAGTCGAAGCCGATCTGGCGCTTGCCGATCAGCGCATCGAGCTCTTCCTGACCAAGCTTGCCCACGCCGCCGGCGACCAAGGCCATCTCGCCGGCCCAGCCCGGGCTCGGCCGGGCCGGCAGATCATTGAGCCCGCGTCCGAAGCGGACATTGACATAGACCTTGCCGACTTCGGAAGAATCCTTTCGCATCAGCAGATTGACGCCGTTGGCGAACACCACTTTCTCGATCTCGAGCTCGGGCAACAACGGCGTGCGGCTGACCATCTTGCCCGGCGTGCCGAGCTTCGGCAGCTGGGCGAAGCTGACATTGCCGAGCGCCCGGCGCTTGCCGCCATTGGCGACGACATCGGCCTGCAACGCCGCGGTGACCTTGGTCATCAGCTGCGGATCCGGTGTGTGCGTGTTGACCAATGCGCGGACCGCAGTGCCCTCGAACACCCGCTTTGCCGCGGCCTGCACTGTCTGGGGCGTGAACATCTTCGCCGCGACGGCCGCCTTGAAAATGTCGTACGAAGCCTCGGGCGTCGTCACCGTCTCGTTGATGTCGACTGCTTCGACCAGATCGTCGGCGAGCTTGGCGCCGGCTTCGACCGGCGCGGTCGAGATCCGCTGCTTCATCGACGATTCGATCTCGGCGAGCTCGCGGTCGATTTCGGGCTGGCCCGGCGCAGTGGTCTGGGCGTCGGCGATCACACCGCGCACGTCGCGCAGCGCCGTCTCCCAGTCCGCGCCCACCGGCATGACGTTGACCGTGGTGACGTTGGCCGAGCGTGCGACGTCGCTCAGATCCGCACCGGCACCGACGAAGCTGCCGCCCGAGCGCGCACGTGATTCGAGCCGCCGGTTGATGATCCGGATTGCGACGAGGTCGATCATCCGCTTCTGGTTGAAGATCACGGTATCGCTGAACACCGTCCACGGGCGGACGATCGCCATCATCGCGAGCGGAGGCACGGCCGGCTCGACGATGCTCGCGGCGACCGGGTTGCCTTCGGCCGACGGTTTGCCGAAATCGGGACTTGGCGGATTGGGTCCGTCCGCCTTCCACGTGGCGAAATGCTTCTGCACCAGCGTCTCGAGCACCGCCGGTTCCATATCGCCGATCACGATCACCACGGCGCGGTCGGGCCGGTACCAGCGGTCGTGGAAGGCCTTCACTGCGGCAGGCGTCGCCGCGGTCAGCGCGGCGGTGGTGCCGATCGGCTTGCGATTGGCGACCGGCTGTCCGGCGAACATCAGCCCGAGCATCGCGTCCTGCATCCGCTCCTGCGCGCCCGGCTGCTCACGCGCCTCGGCGAGCACCACCGGGCGCTCGGCATCGAGCGAGGCCTGGGTGATCGCCGGGGCGGACAGCATGCCGGTGAGGATCTTGAAGCTCTCGTCGAGCCCGGCGGCGGTCGCGGTCGGCAGATCGAGCTTGTAGACGGTCTCGGTGAAGGTGGTGCTCGCGTTCGAATCCGAACCGAAGGTCACGCCCAGCCGCTGCCAGATCCGCTTCGATTCCCCATCGGGAACGAAAGTCGAGCCGCGGAACGAGAGATGCTCGAGAAGGTGCGCGAAGCCGCGCTCGCTGTCCTGTTCGTTGAGCGAGCCGGCATCGATCCGCACGCGTACCGAGACCTGGCCGGGGGGCACGCCGTTCTTGCGCACGGCATAGCGCACGCCGTTCGAAAGCCGGCCGAACTTCCACTCTTCGTCATGGACGAGGTCGCTGCCCTTGTAGAGCCAGGGGTCCTCGGCGGTCTGGACCGGCCGAGGGGCGACCTGCGCGTGCACCGGCAGGGCCGGGGCGAGCGTGACGAGGGCGAAAGAGGCGAGGAGCGGCGACCGCAGGAAACGAAGCATGGATCCCCATCTAATGGCGAAACCCCGCGCTTGCCACCGGGTACCTTTCGCGCAGGTGTACGGCTTTGCGGGAAGGCTGCGGTTATTCCCGTCTTTCTCGTCACCCCGGACTTGTTCGGGGTCCCCAGGCGGCTGAGCGATGCGATAGAGTTCTTTGCCGGCACTTGCGGCGCGGCGGACCCCGAAACAGGTCCGGGGTGACGATGGGAGGAGTGGGTCAATTCGTCCAATCGACCGTTGAACCGCAGGCGCTACACCACCATCTTGGTGCTCACAGGAATTCGACATGCTGACCGATAATGCCCAGGCCTGGAGCGAGTTTCGGCGGATGCTGGTGTGGATCGCACTCGCCGGCGTACTGATGGTCATCGGGGCGCTCTGGTATCTCTCGCTCTACGACGCGCTCTATCCTTCGGCGATCCTCGCCGCGATCGGCGGTGTGTTCCTGTCGACCCTGCTCGGATGCGGGCTGTTCGCCGCCGCCTTCTTCAGCGACAAAAGCGGCCATGATTCGAACGTGAGCAGCGCGACGCAGCAAGACGACGAACAGGGCAGCTGATTTTCTCCCGCGAAACCTTTCGTTTCCCGCCGCCCGCTTGATCCGGGGCCTGCCAGGCGCCACATGCCAGCCATGTTGATCGAGACCGAAGCCACGCCCAATCCGGCGACGCTCAAATTCCTCCCCGGCCGCACCGTGATGGACGCGGGCACCCGCGACTTCGCTACGCCCGAGGACGCCGAAGCGTCGCCGCTCGCGAGCGCGCTGTTTTCGTTCGGCGACGTGACCGGCGTTTTCTTCGGGCGCGACTTCATTTCGGTCACCGCCGGCCCCGGCGTCGACTGGCGCGACCTCAAGCCCGACGTGCTGGCGATCCTGCTCGATCATTTCTCGGCCAACATGCCGTTGTTCCACGCCGGGTCGGCGGGTTTCTCGGTCCCGCCCGAATCGGCCGATTTCGGCGACAATCCCGAGGATGCCGAGATCGTCGCGCAGATCCGCGAGCTGATCGACACCCGCATCCGCCCCGCGGTCGCCAATGACGGCGGCGACATCGTCTATCGCGGGTTCGATGCCGGCAAGGTCTATCTCCAGATGCAGGGCGCCTGCGCGGGCTGCCCGTCCTCGACGGCGACGCTGAAGAACGGCATCGAGCAATTGCTCAAATATTATGTTCCCGAAGTCACCGAAGTTCGCGCGATCTAGCTTCGCGCACCACCGAAAGGATTGAACCATGGGTCGTCCCCTCGATGATGCGGGGCTGGATACGATCTTCCGTACCGCACGCACTTATAACGGCTATACCGACCAGCCGGTCACCCAGGCCGATATCCAGCGGATCTACGATCTGCTCAAGATGGGGCCGACCGCCGCCAATCAGCAGTCGGCACGCTTCGTCTGGCTGCTGAGTCAGGAGAGCAAGGACAAGCTCGCCGACCTCGCGACCGCCAGCAATCCCGACAAGATCCGCAAGGCGCCCGCGACGGTGATCATCGCGATGGATCTCGCATTCAACGAACAGCTTTCGTGGCTCTTCCCGCACGTTTCCGATGCGAAGAACTGGTTCGCCGATGACGCGATGCGCCACGCCAACGCCTTCCGCAATTCGACGCTGCAGGGCGGCTATTTGCTGATCGCCGCGCGTGCTTTGGGCTTCGATACCGGTCCCATGTCGGGATTCGACAACGCCAAGGTTGACGAAGCCTTTTTCGGCGACCAGCCCAATCTGAAGTCGAACTTCATTGCAACGCTGGGCCATGGCGACCCTTCCACCATCTTCGGGCGGCTTCCCCGCCCCGAATTCGATCAGTTCAATCGCATCGCCTGACGCGTTGCTGACGCTCGTCATCGAAACCGCGACCGCCGCCTGTTCGGTGGCCCTGCTGCGCGGCGGCGAAGTTGTCGCCAGCGCGCACGAAGTCGTCGGGCGCGGCCATGCCGAGCGGCTCGTCCCGATGATCGCGGCCTTGCCCGATCAGGGACGCGCCCCGCGGATCCTCGTCGATGTCGGCCCCGGCAGCTTCACCGGAGTCCGCGTCGGGCTCGCCGCGGCGCTTGGCCTCGCGATCGGCTGGCAGGCCGAGATTCACGGCTATTCGTCGCTCGCCTTGCTCGCCGCAACCGGGTTCGCGGAGTCTCCGCAATGTCCCGCACTTGCCGCCATACTCGAGGGCGGGCACGGTGAAGTCTTCATGCAGTCGTTCACGGCATCGCCGCTCACGCCCGAAGGCCCGTTGCAGTCGCTGGTTCCCGCGGCAGCTTTAGCCGCGCTGGGGCAGCGGCCCGCGATCGGCAGCGGAGTCCGTCATCTCGCCGCGCTCGATCCCGGCCGTGCGTTGACCGAGGCGCTTCCTCGCGCGGAGGACGCACGGCTGCTCGCCAGTGATCTCGCCAGCCTTCCTCCCCGTCCGATCTACGGCCGCGCGCCCGACGCGAAGACACTGGCGGAGCGCGGCCTGGCATGACCGGCACGCTCAACCTGACCGAGTTGCGCGAAGGCGGCGCGCAGGACCTCATCGAAGTCAGCCGCATCATGGAAGAGGCATTCGACCCGCGCTTCGGCGAGGCATGGACCAGCGCGCAGTGCCTAGGCATGCTGTCGCTCCCCGGAGTCTGGCTGGTGATCGCCAGTTTCGATGGCCAGGACGTCGGCTTCGCGCTCGCCCGCGCGATCGCCGGCGAGGCCGAATTGCTGCTGCTGGCGACTCGCCCCGCCGCGCGCCGCCGCGGTGTCGCCGGGGCGCTGCTCCGCGCGATAGTCGCCGAAGCCCAGGCGCGTGGAGTCGCGCAACTGCATCTCGAGGTACGCGCGGGAAACGATGCCGTCCGGCTATACCGTCGCGAAGGTTTCGAGAAGGTCGGCGAGCGCAAGAACTATTACAGAGGCAAGATGGGCCAGGCGTTCGACGCTCATACCTATGCGCGCGAGCTTCGCTGATTTTTTTCGTAACTGAAGGTTAACGACTTGCCTTCGGTCTAATATGGTCCGATAGGGCCGCCGCAGGTGGCATCTATAGTCACCGCAAAATGGGTCGAAGGAAATAAGATGGACAGTTCAGCTGACATTCAGGAAACACTCATCACGCTTACCGCGGATATTGTTGCGGCACATGTGAGCAACAATAGCGTTGCTGTTTCCGATCTTCCGGTGCTTATCCAGAATGTACACGGCGCCTTGACTGGCCTTGGCCGTACTGTTGTTGAACCGGAAGTAAAGCAGGAGCCCGCCGTTTCGATTCGCTCTTCGGTGAAGCCGGACTTCATCGTTTGCCTCGAAGACGGCAAGAAGCTCAAGATGCTCAAGCGTCACTTGATGACGCACTATCAGCTGACGCCGGAACAGTATCGCGCGAAGTGGAATCTTCCCGCTGACTATCCGATGGTCGCTCCCAACTATGCCGAGCAGCGCCGCACGCTCGCCAAGAAGATCGGTCTGGGCACCCAGCGCCGCAAGCGCTGAAGTCCCGCCGCAAGGCATGAGATGGCGCGCCGGCCGGAGCAATCGCTTCGGCCGGCGTCCTGCTGCCTCTTCCCCCTCGCGCACATTGCCGTTACATCGACGCCATGCCGCGCAAAATCGATCTCGAGCAGCTCTGTCACGACAAGGGACTGCGCATCACCGAGCAACGCAAGGTGATCGCGCGGGTTTTATCCGACGCCGACGATCATCCCGACGTCGAAAAGGTCTATGAGCGCGCCTCGGCGATCGATCCGGGCATTTCGATCGCCACGGTCTATCGCACCGTCCGGCTGTTCGAAGAGGCCGGCATCCTCGATCGCCACGATTTCGGCGACGGCCGCGCGCGCTACGAGCCTGCGCCCGAGGCGCATCACGACCATCTGATCGATGTCGAATCGGGCAAGGTGATCGAGTTCGTCGATCCTGAGCTCGAACTGCTCCAGAAGCAGATCGCCGAGCGGCTGGGCTTCCGCCTCGTCGATCACCGCATGGAGCTCTACGGCGTGGCACTCGACCGGAAGATCTGATCGTGGATGCGCGGCGCGCCGAGGCCGCCGCGGGTGTGGCCGCCAGACTGACGATCGCGGAACAGGCGCGGATGTGGAGCCGCGTTGCTTTGCTGGTGCTCGCGGTGCTCAGCCACGTGCCGATGTACTATTTGTGGCGGCTGCTGCGTTTGCCCATGCCCTGGCCGCGCTGGTTTCTCGGCCGCGCCGCGCGCATCGCCGGCGCACGCGTCGTCAAGGTCGGTACGCCGCTTCGCCGCGACGTCTTCTATGTCTCCAACCATCTCAGCTGGATCGACATCCTCGCATTGGGCGGCGCGAGCGGCACTGCGTTCGTCGCCAAGGCCGAGATCGGCACCGCCCCGGTGGTCGGCTGGCTCGCGGGGATGAACCGCACCGTCTACGTCAAGCGCGAGAACCGGCTGGGCGTCGCCGATCAGATCAACCAGTTGCGCGATGCGCTGGCCGACAATTGGGCGATCACGATCTTCCCCGAAGGCACCACCACCGACGGCAAGTCGCTGCTGCCGTTCAAGACCCCGATGCTGCGCGTGCTCGAGCCGCCGCCGCCCGGCGTGATGGTTCAGCCGGTGCTGCTCGATTATGGCGACGCCGGGGAAGAGATCGGCTGGATCGGCCAGGAGCGCGGAATCGACAACGCCCGCCGCATTCTCGCGCGCAAAGGCAGCTTCGAACTCCGGGTTCACTTCCTCGAACCCTTTTTCCCCGGCGACTTCCCCGGCCGCAAGGCGATCGCCGCGGAAAGCCGGCGGCGGATCGAAGCGGCGTTGGTGGCGGCGCTGGGGCACCCGTTGCGCCCGTTCCGGTTTGCCGAGGAAGCGATCGGATACAAACCCTCGCCCAATTCTTGATCGTCACCCCGGCCCTTCGGCCGGGGTGACGGATTGCGTGGCGGAAGCTATAGCCCGCTCCAAATGAAACCGACCCCCAAAACCTTCCACGTCAAGTCGTTCGGCTGCCAGATGAACGTCTATGACGGCGAGCGCATGGGCGAGCTGATGGCCGCGCAGGGCATGACCGCCACCGACGACGCCAATGCCGCCGACCTCGTCGTGCTCAACACTTGCCATATCCGCGAGCGGGCGACCGAGAAGGTCTATTCGGACATCGGCCGCCTGCGCAAAGTCGCGCGCGAAGCCGATCGACCGGCACCGATAATCGCCGTCGCCGGCTGCGTCGCGCAGGCCGAAGGCGCCGAGATCGTCGCGCGCGCCAAAGTCGACGTCGTGGTCGGCCCGCAGGCCTATCACAACCTCCCCGGACTCGTTGCGCAGGCCGCCGCCGGCGCCGCCGCGGTCGACACCGACATGCCCGCCACCGCCAAGTTCGGCGTACTGCCGGCGCGACGCAAGGTCAGCCCCTCCGCCTTCCTCACCGTGCAGGAAGGCTGCGACAAATTCTGCACTTATTGCGTCGTGCCCTATACCCGCGGCGCCGAGATCAGCCGTCCGTTCGACGCGATCGTCGACGAGGCAAAGGCTTTGGTCGATGCCGGCGCGCGCGAGATCACCTTGCTCGGCCAGAACGTCAATGCGTGGGACGATGCCGAGGGCCGCGGCCTCCACGGCCTGATCCGCGCGCTCGACCGGGTCGAGGGGCTCCACCGCATCCGCTACACCACCAGCCACCCCAACGACATGCGCGAAGGCCTGATCCGCGCGCATGCAGAGGTCGAGAAATTGATGCCCTATCTGCACTTGCCCGTGCAGGCGGGCAGCGACCGCATCCTCAAGGCGATGAACCGCTCGCATAGCCGCGCGTCTTACCTCGCTTTGCTCGAGCGCGTCCGCGCCGCGCGGCCCGACATCGCGCTGTCGGGCGACTTCATCGTCGGCTTCCCCGGCGAGACCGAGGCAGATTTCGCCGACACGCTGAGCCTGATCGACGAAGTCGGCTATGCCGCGAGCTTCAGCTTCAAATATAGTCCGCGCCCCGGCACGCCGGCGGCCGAGATGACCGACGGCTTCGTACCGGAAGAAGTGATGGTGGAACGTCTCCAGCGGCTCCAGGCCGCGATCGCGCGCGATCAGGCGGCGTTCAACGCGGCCACCTTCGGCAAACGCTGCACGGTCCTGATCGAGCGCAAGGGCAAGCTTCCCGGCCAGATGCTGGGCAAATCGCCCTGGCTGCAATCGGTGCATCTGATGACCGACGCGCAGATCGGCGATCTGATCGAAGTCGACATCGTCCGCGCCGATCCCAATTCGCTCGCGGGTGTGGAGCGCCTGCGCGACGCGGCCTGAGTGGGGGGCGGTGCCGCGGCGCTGTCGTCGCGAGGTCACACATGCACTTTATTCGGCATGTATCTCGCCTGCCTCTGTCAAAGAGGGTTTCCGTCTGCCATCTTCACCAGGACTCATGCGCCACGGAACCACTTGCACCGCTTCCGGTTTCGCCTCTTCAGGCCGCGCAATCTCTACGCTTCCAACCCTGCCGCCGGCGGACCGCGCCGGCATTGCGTTCGACCACCGTTTCCCGCCTGAAAGGACCGCATGAGCCGCAAGCCAGTCCAAGCCCAGACCGGGGAACGCTCGCGCACCGAAGTCAATTTCGACAAGCCCCAGCTTCTGCCGCAGCTTTTCGGCGAATATGACAGCAACATCCTCGCGCTCGAGGAGCGGCTGGGTGTCTATATTCATGCCCGCGGCCAGCGCGTGGTGATCGAGGGCTCCGCCGAAGCGGTCGCCCATGCGCGCGAAGTACTCCAGGAACTCCACAGCCGAGTGATCCGCGGCGAGGACGTCGATACCGGGCTGATCGACGCAGTGATCGCGATGTCGACCGAGCCGATGTTCACGGGCATCGTCAAGACCGACATCCCCGCCGGCAATGGCGGCGGCGCCCCGCCGATCATGATCCGCACGCGCAAGAAGACGATCGTGCCGCGCTCGGTCGCCCAGACGCATTACATGCGCGAGCTGATGTCGAACGACATGATCTTCGCGCTCGGGCCGGCTGGCACCGGCAAGACCTATCTGGCCGTGGCGCAGGCAGTGGCGCAGCTGATCACCGGCAGCGTCCAGCGGCTGATCCTGTCGCGTCCGGCGGTCGAGGCAGGCGAGCGGCTCGGCTTCCTGCCCGGCGACATGAAGGAGAAGGTCGACCCCTATCTCCGCCCGATCTACGACGCGCTCTACGATTGCCTGCCCGCCGAGCAGGTCGAACGTCGGATCGCCTCGGGCGAGATCGAGATCGCGCCGATCGCGTTCATGCGCGGCCGTACTTTGGCCGACGCCTTCGTCATCCTCGACGAGGCGCAGAACACCACCCCCGCGCAGATGAAGATGTTCCTCACCCGCTTCGGTGCCAACAGCCGGATGGTGATCTGCGGCGACCCCAATCAGGTCGACTTGCCCGGCGGCCCGCCCGCCTCCGGTCTGCGCGACGCGGTCCAGCGGCTCGAGGGAGTCGAAGGCATCTCCTTCTCGTGGTTCACCGCCGCCGATGTGGTGCGCCATCCGATCGTCGGCCGCATCGTCCAGGCCTATGAGGGCCCGAATGCTTGATGCTTCCAATAAAGCCCCTCCCCTTCAGGGGGGGCTTTAGATGCTTGACGTCGCCGCCCTTCGTGAGGAGCCTTGGCCACAAGGCGACTGGGAAGCCCTCGCCACCCGCGCCGCCAACGCCGCGATCGCCCAGTCCGCCCATGGGGAATGGCGCGAATGGCCGACGGTGATCGAGATCGCCGTCCGCCTGACCAGCGATGACGAGGTTCAGACGCTCAACCGCCAATATCGCCAGAAGGACAAGCCGACGAACGTGCTGTCCTTCCCGATGGTCCAGCCCGATCTGCTCGAGACCGTCACCCAGAACAGCGACGACGGCGAAGTCATCCTCGGCGACATCGTCCTCGCCTACGGCATCTGCGCGGCCGAGGCGGCCGAGCGCGGCGTCAGCGTCGAAGATCATGCCAGCCACCTGATTGTCCACGGCGTGCTGCATCTGCTAGGCTATGATCATATGGAGGACGCCGCGGCCGAGGGGATGGAAGACATGGAGCGCGCCGCGCTCGCCAGTCTCGGCCTGCACGACCCATATTCCGTGCGCGAGGACTGAACACGAACATGCCCGAGGGCCCCAGTACCGGACACAGTACCGGCACCAACGAGTCCCCTTCCGAACGCGGCGGCATATGGCGGGGCATCCGCACCTTGCTGTTCGGCGACGAGCAGGAAGAGACGCTGCGCGACCGCATCGAGGAGGCGATCGACGAGCATGAGGACGAAGGCGGCAAGGCGCCGGCCGGCGACCTCGCGCCGATCGAGCGCCAGATGCTCCGCAACCTGCTCCATTTCGGCGAGCGCGACGCGGGCGACGTCGGCGTACCGCGCGCCGACATCGTCGCGATCGAGGAAACCACCAGCTTCGACGGGCTGGTTCAGCTCTTCGCCGAGGCGGGGCACAGCCGCCTGCCGGTCTATCGCGACGAGCTCGATACGATCATCGGCATGGTCCACATCAAGGACGTGTTCGCGATTCTCGCCACCGGCGCGCCGCAGCCCGAGACGATCGCCGGGCTGATCCGCCAGCCGCTCTATGTCCCCCAATCGATGGGGGCGCTGGACCTGCTCGCGCGGATGCGCTCGAGCCGCACCCATCTCGCGGTGGTGCTCGACGAATATTCGGGGACCGAGGGGCTTATCACGATCGAGGATCTGATCGAGGAGATCGTCGGCGAAATCGAGGACGAGCATGACGATGCGCCGACCGCCTTGCTCGTGCCGATCGACGGCGGCGGCTGGGATGCCGATGCCCGCGCCGAACTCGAGGACGTCGCCGAGACGGTAGACCGCCGACTCGGCGAAGTCGAAGAGGATGTCGACACGCTCGGCGGGCTCGCCTTCGTGCTGGCCGGGCATGTCCCCGCACCAGGCGAATGCCTCGCCCATCCCAGCGGCTGGACGCTCGAAGTGACCGAGGGCGATTCGCGCAAAGTCACCCGGCTGCGCCTGCACCCGCCCAGGCAGCTCGCCGAGTTCGAGGAATAGATTTCATGCTCAAGCGCATCCTCATCGTTCTCACTCTGCTGGTCGTCGTGGCGATCGCCGGATGGTTCTGGGTCAGCCAGCCGGACAAAGCGCGCCTCAGTGAGCAGGCAGTGACCGGCAGGACGCCGCAGCTCAGCGAGACGCGGAGCGAGGGCTTTCCCACGGTCGGGATCGCCAAGCCGGTGGGCTGGGCCGGCGGCGCGAGGCCGACGGCGGCGGCGGGGCTTCAGGTCACGCCCTTTGCCGACAAGCTCGATCATCCGCGCTGGCTCTATCGCCTGCCGGGGGGCGATGTACTGGTCGCCGAGACCAACTCACCGCCGCGCAAGGGGGGCGGGATCACGGGTTGGGTGATGGGCCTGCTGCTCGGCCAGGCCGGCGCCAACGTTCCTTCGCCCAATCGCATCACCTTGCTGCGCGACACCAACAATGACGGCGTCGCCGACCAGCGCTCGGCACTGCTCACCGGGCTCAACTCGCCCACCGGCATGGCCCTCGTCGGCAACTGGCTCTATGTCGCGAATACCGACGCTCTGGTCCGCTACCCCTTCACACCGGGCCAGACGAAGATCACTGCGAAGCCGGAAAAGATCATCGCGCTTCCCGGCGGCGGCAATCACTGGGCGCGCAACGTGGTCGCCGCGCCCGACGGCAAGACACTCTATGTCAGCGTCGGCTCGGCCTCGAACATCGCCGAGAACGGGCTTGAGGCGGAGGGCACGCTCTATGCCGGCGGCCCGCGCGCCAATTTCGCGAAGAACGGCCGCGCGCTGATCCTGCAGGTGTGGCCGGATACCAAATATGCGCGCGTCTACGCCTGGGGCTTGCGCAATCCCAACGGCATGGCGTTCGAACCAAAGACCGGTGCGCTGTGGACCGTGGTCAACGAGCGCGACATGCTGGGATCGGACATGCCGCCCGATTATCTGACCCAGGTCGATTTCGGCGCCTTTTACGGTTGGCCGTGGAATTATTGGGGCGGCTATGTCGACAAGCGGGTGACGCCCGAGCGGCCGGATCTGCGCGAATATTCGAAGCGGCCGGACTTTGCGCTGGGCGCGCACGTGGCGCCGCTGGGGCTGAGCTTCGCCGGCGACGCCAGGCTCGGCGGCAATTGGGCCAACGGCGCGTTCGTCGGGCTGCACGGATCGTGGAACCGCGAGCCCAAATCGGGCTACAAAGTGGTCTATGTCCCCTTTGGCGACGACGGCTTTCCGGCGAAAAGCGCGAAACCCGTCGACCTGCTCACCGGATTTCTCTCCGCGGACGGCAAGACTACGCGCGGCCGCCCGGTCGGGGTGATCACCGATGCGAGCGGCGCGCTGCTCGTCGCGGACGATGTCGGCAACGTGATCTGGCGCGTGAGCGCCAAATAGGCCGTTACTCGAGCAGCTTCGTGCCCTTCTCGGTCAGCTTCTCGCGGATCTTCGACGCGAACAATGCGAGCATCGGCGGCAGATCGACTTCGGCGTGGACCTTGTCGTCGAGCACGTCGAGCCGGCTGGACACCTTTTGCCCCATCGCCGACACGGTGAAGTGCAGCGTGTCTCCTTCCCACCGTTGCTCGACATGCCCGCCGCCGGGCACGATCTCGGTGATCCTGCCCACGCCTCCGGCAATGCGCGCGCGCGCCGCGGCGCGGCCCAATTTGTGCGGAATATCGACGACGACCGGATCAGCCATCAGCGTGCGAACAAATTTGCATCGTCGGCAAACGCCTTGAACTCGAGCGCGTTGCCGCTGGGGTCGTAAAAAAACATCGTCGCCTGCTCGCCGATCTGCCCCTTGAAACGAACATGCGGCGCGATTCCGAACCGGATCCCTGCCGCCTCGAGGCGGGCGGCAAGCGCCTCCCAGTCGGGCATGGTCAGCACCACGCCGAAATGGGGCACGGGGACGTCGTGGCCATCGACTGCATTGACGACTGCTGCCGGCTTTGCGCCGGGATCGCGGTGCGTGACGATCTGGTGACCGAACAGATCGAAATCGATCCAGCTATCGGTCGAGCGCCCCTCCGCACAGCCGAGCACGCCGCCGTAAAAGGCACGCGCGGCTTCGATGTCGTGGACCGGGAAAGCGAGATGGAAGGGACGCAGGGTCATGCCCTTCCCTTACCCCGCCTCCCGCTACCCGTCACCCGGCCTCGTGCCGGGGTGACGAGAGACGGGTAAAGCGTGCCACCTCTCCCCCTTGTCGAAAGGATCGGGTAAGCGACGACCGATGCTTTCCCGCCCCCTGCTCACGGCCCTGCTCGCCGGCCTGATCTCTGCCACCGGTTTCGCACCGTTGAACCTGTGGCCGATCACGCTGCTCGCCTTCGCCACGCTGCTCTGGCTGAGCTGGTCCGCACCGACGTTGAAGAGCGTGCTGCTGCGTGGCTGGTTGTTCGGGCTCGGGCATTTCACCGTGGGCAACAACTGGATCCAGCACGCCTTCGACTATCAGGACAAGATGCCGCCGGTGCTCGGCTATTTCGCCGTGCTGCTGCTGGCATCGTACCTTGCGATCTATCCGGCCTTCGCAATGGGGCTCGCCTGGCGCTTCGCCCGGCTTGTCCGCAGCCGCGCCGGCCGGGAAGGGCCCGATATCGCCTTCGTCCTTGCGGCGGCGGCTTCGTGGATCGTCACCGAATATCTGCGTGCCGTGCTCTTCACCGGCTATCCGTGGAACCCGCTCGGGGTGATCTGGCTGACGACACCGCTGGCGCAGATCTCGGCATGGATCGGCACCTATGCCTTGTCGGGCGTCGCGATCCTGGCCGCCGGCTTGCTCTTCCTCGCTTCACGGCGCCACTATCGCCCGGTGATGATCGGCGCGCCGTTGCTGATCGCGCTGTCGCTGGTCAACATGGACTTCGCGCTAACCGCGCCCACTCCAGACTCGACGGCGCCGCGCGTCCGCGTGATCCAGCCCAATATCGGGCAGGAGGACGTGGCCGACGTCGATTACCCCGAGCGCGTGCTGGTCAAATTGCTCGAACTGAGCGGGCGGCCCGGCCCGGCGCCCCGGCTGCTCGTCTGGCCCGAGGGCACGGTCAATTATTATGTCGAGGACGGCTATCCCGACACGCGCTTCTATGGCCGCGGCGATCCGCGCTGGGTCCGTGCGCGCATCGCGGCGCAACTCGGACCGAAAGACATCGCGCTGATCGGCGGAACAGCCTTGTTCTTCGGTAAGGACGGGCAGTTGAGCGGGGCCGGCAATTCGGTCTGGTCGCTCGATTCGCAGGGCAGGCTCGGCCAACGCTACGACAAGGCGCATCTCGTCCCATATGGCGAATATCTGCCGATGCGGACGCTTCTCGCCCCGCTCGGGCTCGCCCGGCTGGTGATGGGCGAAATCGACTTCATCTCCGGCCCCGGCCCGCGCGCGATCGACACGCCCGGCTTCGGCAAGGCCGGAATCCAGATCTGTTACGAGATCATCTTCTCCGGCCAGATCGTCGATCGCCGCAACCGACCGGACTTTCTGTTCAACCCGTCCAACGATGCGTGGTTCGGCAAATGGGGGCCGCCGCAGCATCTGGCGCAGGCCCGGCTGCGCGCAATCGAGGAGGGACTGCCGATCCTGCGCTCCACCCCCACCGGCATCTCCGCGGTGATCGACGGGCGTGGCCATGTGCTCGAATTGATCCCGCACCAGCAGCAAGGCGCGATCGAGCTGGCCCTGCCCCGCCCGCTGCCGCCGACACTCTTCGCGCGAATCGGCAACTGGCTCGCCTTCCTCGTCGCCGGCGCATTGTATTTGTTCGCGATTGCGTTCCGTCGTCTGGCCCGCTAGGGGCAAGATATAAGGAAAGCTTTATATGGGCATGGCAACGGCCCGGCTGTCCTTCCCACGACTCGAGGAAAATCATGCGTTCCAGCTATCTCTTCACGTCCGAATCGGTTTCGGAAGGTCATCCCGACAAAGTCGCCGACCAGATTTCCGACGCCATCGTCGACCTGTTCCTGTCCAAGGACCCTGAAGCTCGCATCGCCTGCGAGACGCTCACCACCACCCAGCTCGTGGTTCTCGCCGGGGAAATCCGCGGCAAGGGGATCATGGACGAGGCCGGCAATTGGGCGCCCGGCGTAAAGGAAGAAGTCGAAGCGACCGTGCGCAATACGGTGAAGCGGATCGGCTACGAGCAGGACGGCTTCCACTGGGAGACGCTGCGCTTCGAGAACAATTTGCATCCGCAGTCGGCGCACATCGCGCAGGGCGTGGACGCAGGCGGCAACAAGGACGAAGGCGCCGGCGACCAGGGTATCATGTTCGGTTATGCGGCCAACGACACCCCCGATCTGATGCCGGCGACGCTCTATTACAGCCACAAGATTCTTGAGCGCATGGCCGCCGATCGCCATTCGGGCGCGGCGCCGTTCCTAGAACCCGACGCCAAGAGCCAGGTCACGTTGCGCTACGAGGGCAGCAAGCCCGTCGCAGCCACGGCGATCGTCGTCTCGACCCAACACGGCAAGGGCTATGACGAAGGCGACAAGGAAGCCGAGCTCCATGCCTATGTGAAGAAGGTCGTTGCCGACATTCTTCCGGCCGAGCTGCTTTCGGAGACCGTCTATCACATCAACCCGACGGGCAGCTTCGAGATCGGCGGACCCGACGGCGACGCCGGCCTCACCGGGCGGAAGATCATCGTCGACACCTATGGTGGCGCGGCGCCACACGGCGGCGGCGCCTTTTCGGGCAAGGACCCCACCAAGGTCGATCGCTCGGCGGCGTACATCACCCGCTATCTGGCGAAGAACATCGTTGCCGCCGGCCTCGCCCAGCGCGTGACGATCCAGCTCGCCTACGCGATTGGCGTGTCGAAGCCGCTGTCGCTCTATGTCGACACGCACGACACCGGCACCGTCGGCGACGACGAGATCGAAGCCGCGATCCAGGGCATCGAGAAGCTGGGCGGGCTCACCCCGCGCGCCATCCGCACCCATCTCGGCCTCAACAAGCCGATCTACGAAAAGACCGCGGCCTACGGCCATTTCGGCCGCAAGGCCGAAGGCGATTTCTTCCCTTGGGAGAAGACCGACCTCGTCGAGGACCTCAAGGCCGCTCTGGCCTGATCGGACTGCAAACCTCAAACAGGGGCCGGGGGAGCGATCCTCCGGCCCTTTGCGTTGCAATCGCCTCTTTCCGCGCTAGTCTTCCGGCGAGGGGGATATGAGATGCGCCCGGCATCGCTGGCACTTGCCCTGGTCTCCGCGTCACCGGTCCACGCGCAAGCGGGCGGTGACGAAGCTGGGGCGCTTCAGGCCGCTATCGAGCGCGGCCGGCTGCTTTATTCCTATGACCAGGCCGCGTGGCATGGCACCGACGATATGCTCGGAAAGATCAAGAAGCCGCAGGAGCGGCTGGGTGGGTGGATCGTCGACGGACCGCCCGAATCAGCGGAACTGGTCTTCTACGACCAGAATACAGCTGATCCCCACGCCGTCTATGTGGCTACCTTCAACGGCAGCAAGTTGCTTTCCTCGCGTGTGCTCGGCCCCGGAGAGGATCGCAGTCTCACGCCGCAGCGAAAGCGCATGATCGCCGCGGTCAGAACCGCGACTGCCGCCTTAGAAGCCAGCCAGGTCAAGCGATGCGTGGAGAAGCCGTTCAACACGGTCGTGCTGCCGCCCGCGAGCGCGAACGATCCGGTGAGCGTCTATTATCTCACTCCGCAGATCGACACCAAGGTCATCCCATTCGGCGGCCATTACCGCGTGGACGTCTCGGCGGACAACAAAGCGGGTCCGGTCCGTGCGTTCACCAAATCGTGCATCGCATTTCCGATAGAACCGCCTGGCAAGAGCAAGAATGCGAAATCGACGATCCTGACAATCACCCATCTGCTCGATCCCACACCAACCGAAATTCACGTCTTTTCCTCACTCGTGGCGGGCAGGCTCGTCATGGTAATCACGGCGGCGGAAAGAATCTGGTCAGTCGATGGCGACAGGGGTATCCGCCCCTTCGATCTCCGCGCCAGATAGCCGGCGCCGTCTGGCATCGCTCGCCGCGGGATTCTACGGAGCTCGCGTTAACCCTCAGGTAACCGCGCTTGTTCACTACGATGGCTGCAAAGGAGCGGAAACGTTGGAGTCGCAGTCAGTGACATCGGAATCGGAAGGCGGGTCGAAGTCCGACTCAGGCCTTACCATCGCGTTTCAGCCGATCGCCGATATCTCCGGCAATCGCGTCTACGCCTATGAGGCGATCATCCGCGGTCCCAACGGCGAGACTGCCACCCAGATTTTCGAGTCGCTCTCCCCCGAAGCCAAAGTGAGCTTCGACCAGCGCTGCGCCGCGGGTGCGATCCGCTGGGCAATGTCGGCGGGGCTCGGCACCAGCGGTGCGCGTCTGCTGATCCCGGTCCAGGCCGAATCGATCCACGCTCCCGCCGAGCATCTCGAACCGATCCTGCGGGTCTCGCGCCTATCCGGCCTGATCCCGGAGCGCCTGATCTTCGGGCTCGACGGCTATCGGCAATTGTCGGGTCCCCATCTCGCCGAAATCATCGACGTCCACCGCAAGGCAGGGCCGCTGACTGCATTCTCCGGCCTCGGCCCCGGCCATGCCGGGCTTGCGCTGTGCGGCCGATATCTGCCCGATCTGGTGATCCTCGAATCCGAACTCGTCAGCGCGATCGCCAGCAGCTGGTCGCGCCGACTCGTTCTCGAGGATCTCACGCCGCGTATTCGCAGCCTCGGCCTCAAGGTGATCGCCACGGGCGTCGATAGCGAGCCGGTACTCCAGCGGCTGCGCGGCTACGGCATCACATTGGTCCAAGGCGAGGAGATCGCCAGTCCCGCGGTGCGCACTCTTCCCACGCCGACGCTGCGCCGCGCCGCCTGAACCTCCGGCGCTCGCTCGCCGATCGCGCCGCCGAATCCCGAAGCGCATCACGCGATTCCGAATGACGCGTGTGCGCAGTCGACATTGCGGCATCGATTCGCTCGATCTTGTTGGCGCGGCGTGCGGCCTTTGGCACCGCGAGCTCTTCCTTGCCATGCCGCAACGACCCGCGGGTAGCCGTGCGGTTCGACGGCCGACTCCGCATGGTATCGGGTGTAACCCCGGAGAATCCCTATCGGTGGGAATCCAACGCGGCAACGCACGGAATGGGCAGGGCGGACATTAACCAATATTTCAGCTCCCGAACGAGGAGCCCGCATGACCGCCACCTATTCAGCCCCCCTGTTGACCGCCACGCTCAATCGCGCCGATCCGCGGCTCGATCTCACGATCGGCTTCCGCCCGATGATCGCCAAGGGCGCCGATCGGCCCTTTGCGTGGCAGGCAGTGGCGAGCGGCGTCGATGGCCGCAGCTTTGCGGCAATCTCCGCCTCCTTGCTCCCCGAGCAGCGCCCCGCGCTCGAGGCGCGTCGCCTCACGCTGGCGCTGGCACGCGCCGCCGCACTGGGCCTCCATCGCGGCGAGGCGTTGATCGCCATCCCGCTCGGCGCCGCGGCGGGGCTGGCCGAGCCGCTCCTTTCGCATCTGTTCCGCGCCGCGCTGGCGAATCATGTCGCCAGCGATCGGCTGGTGGTCGAGATCAGCGCCGACGAGCGCGGCGATCTTGATCAAGCCGTAGCGCTCGCCGAGGCCTGCACCCGGCGGGGTATCTCGATAACGCTCGATGCCTTTGCCGCCGGGCCGGTCGCGCTCAAGCTGCTCGCGCGCTTCACGCCGCGCTTCGTCAAGCTCGACCCGTCGCTGGTACGGGGAATCGACGGCAGCGCATCGCGCCGGCTGATGGCCGAAGGCGTAATGCGGCTCGCTCGCAACATGGGGGTCACCGTGATCGCCCGTGGCGTCGAGCGTCGCGGCGAGCATGACCTGCTCCACACGATGGGCGTGCACCACTTCCAGATCGCCACCGCGTCGATCCCCCATCCCGACCTCGCCCGCCGCGAGCCCCGCGGAGTCGCACAGCCGCTGCACCGTCGCCTCGCGCATCATAACCGCGCCGCCTTTCCGCTGCGCGCCGCCCGCCCCGCCGAAATGGCGCTCGCAGTCTAGGTTGCACGCCGCCGCAACGGCGCTAACAGGCCGCATGGCCGATCCGATCACCATCCGCCGCCTCTATGGCCGCGCCAAGGGACACAAGCTCCGTCAGGGCCAAGCGGCGTTGGTCGAGGAGATGCTGCCCGAAATCAGCATTCCCGAAACCGGCCCGCTCGATGCGCGCACGTTGTTCGGCGACGACCGTTCACTTGAGTTCGAGATCGGTTTCGGCGGTGGCGAGCATCTCGCCGGCCAGGCGGCGATGCGCCCCGATCACGGCTTCATCGGCTGCGAGCCCTTCCTCAACGGCGTGGTCGGCGCGCTCAACCATATTCGCGACGACAAGCTCGACAATGTCCGGTTGCACATGGGCGATGCGCTCGAAGCACTCGAGCGACTGCCCGACGCCAGCCTCGATCGCGTGTACCTGCTTCACCCCGATCCCTGGCGCAAAGCGCGTCACGCCAAGCGCCGGATGGTCAATGACGGTCCGCTCGACCTGATCGCCGCCAAGCTCAAGCCCGGATGCGAGTTTCGCCTCGGCACCGACGACCCGACTTATTGCCGCTGGGCGATGATGGTGATGAACCGGCGCCGCGACTTCGCATGGCAGGCAGAGAGCGCAGCCGACTTCCTCACGCGCCCGGCCGATTGGCCCGAGACACGCTACGAGCGCAAGGCGCGGCGGCAGGGGAACGAAGTCTGGTACTTCCGGTACCTGCGAGTCTGAACCTCATAGATCCAGTTCTACCCACACCGGCGCATGATCGCTGGTCTTCTCCCAGCCGCGCACATGCGAATCGACTTTGGCCGTCGTCAGCGTCTTTGCCGCGGGCGCGTTGAGCAGCAGATGGTCGATCCGAAGCCCGGCATTGCGGGCGTACGCGTTCCGGAAATAGTCCCAGAAGGTATAGATCGTCTCATCGGGGTGCAGCGTGCGCAGCGCATCGCTCCAGCCCTGAGCGAGCATCCGGAAATACGCCGCCTTCACTTGGGGCGCGAACAGCGCGTCGTCTAGCCAGCGCTCGGGCTTGTAGACGTCACTGTCGGTGGGCATCACGTTATAGTCGCCCGCGATCACCACCGGCGCTTCGGTCCCCACCAAGGTCGCAGCATGCGCGATCAGCCGGTCGAACCAGCGTAGCTTATAGTCGAATTTTGGTCCTGGCTTCGGGTTGCCGTTGGGAAGATAGAGCCCGGCCACCAGCACACCGTTCACAGCGGCCTCGATATAGCGGCTGTGGCTGTCGTCTGGGTCGCCGGGAAGACCGCGTCGGGTCTCGACCGGATCGCAGCCGCGCGCGAGGATCGCCACGCCGTTCCAGCTTTTCTGCCCGTGCCAGACTGCGCCGTAACCGGCATCGCGGATCACGCCCTCGGGGAATTTCTCGTCGGGCGCCTTGAGTTCCTGAAGGCACACCACGTCGGGTTTGGTTTCGGCAAGCCAGCGCAACAGTACCGGAAGCCGCCCGTTCACGCCGTTCACATTCCAGGTCGCTATCCGCACGCAGATCCTCCGCCCCAACAAGGCCTGTGAAGCACAAAGGGTTCCCATGTGCCGGTTGACCCGCCCGTCAGCCGCGCTTAGGGGCACGCAGCGTGGGTCCGTAGCTCAGTTGGTAGAGCAAGCGACTTTTAATCGAGAGGTCCCGGGTTCGAATCCCGGCGGACCCACCACTCGAAACCCTTGCTGTCGGGACAACCTGACCCTGACCCTCGGGCAACCTTAAGGCGACCCTGCGCGGGCAGTAATAGTGGCTGCATCTAGATGCGGTGTCAGTAAGCACGATCATCCTTGCCGGAGGTGATGTGGCAAACGCCCCGCGCAATGACCAATGGTGGGCCGTTTGTGGTCCGTCCGCTTTCAACTGGCTCGGCCGCGATAGCTGCCATCGAGGCCGCGAGGCTCGCGAACGGCAGCTCACGCCCCTATTCACGGAATAGCCCCAAAGTCGGCCGTTCAGGCTGGTGAGGCGCATCCCCCGAAAGCGGACGTTTGTTCATCTGGGCACAATGACCGCCGGCCGAAGTCCGATCGACAGCACGCATATGAAGGTCCACCGCTCGGCGGGCGGCGGAAACGGCGGTCATTTAGCGTGGCCGCGTCGCTGCCCGAAAGCGGCGATACGTTCAGCTTGAGGGCGAACGGCCGCTACTGCAGAGGACCGCGCTGCCCGCCATCCGCTCCCAGCCAATCCCCACTGCCTAGTATAAGCGCCGTGCGAATCAGCGCCGGGGAACTGAGGCCCCTGCATATGGGTCATAATTTGGCGGCTGTTTTGATGGCTCGACTGAAACTGCCAGGACGGGCGGTGGCACCGCGGCGGATTGGCTTCCATGAATGGCGCTTTTAAGGCCTGCCACGATGCTTGAGGCCCCAAAACGGGATAAAGCAACCCAGAATGACGGTGAGCGCGCGCCGGATGTCGACGCGACTGCTGAGCGCCACGAAACTGACGCTGGCGACTGCGATGACGGCAACAGTTGTTGCTTGCCGAGCAGAGTGCCCTGCAGCCAGCCGAGTATTTGTTTAGGCTACAATAATGCGCACGCCTATTATGCAGCATTAGACAGCCAAAATCTACTTGATAACCCTTGGGCGAATACTGTGTAGGCACCATAACCAGAACGAAACAACGGCTGTAATCGTTAACCCACGTAAATATACCTCCATTCTGGTCACCGGCTCCCGAAGGTCAGGAAGGGCATTAATTAGCAGAAAAAGCCACAACAACACCACGCCTAGCAAGCCAGCGTAGTAGGCAAGTTTTATACGCATGATTATCCCAATTAGTCCAAATATCATAAGGATTGTAATGGCTATCCTGATCCATTCCTTCAAGCCACCGTCAAGGAAGATGCCTACGTAAAATATGGCCATAACGAACAATGCCGAAGCCATGACCAGCCGGAGCCTAAAGGTTGTGCTATTGGACATTTCTTTCGCACCACTCTTTCATCTCAGATTTGGTGAATCTGTGAAAATTGTTGCCATCGTAACCTGTCTGTAGCGCATCTATTGAATAAGGGCTGCTTCCGCCGAAAATCCTCTTGATGGGCTTGATCCAGTTTTGATAGATCCACACCTCCGGATCACTCCATCCGTCTTTGGCCGCGAAAAGAAAGTTCTCTGCATTCCTGTACGTGGTTACGTTCCACTGCTTCGGAGCGTTATCGGGATTACGCAAGTGCACAGCGAGCTGGTGCGCGGTCTCAAAGTTCCAATTTGCCTTCGCCAACAGAGCGCAAACCAAGCGATTTCTGGCGGCTGTTTTCTTTGGATCCGCCTTTTCCGGTTTCGCGGGCCTGCAGGTTGACGGGAGCCCATTTGTGATGAGGCAGGGACCTTGGGAAGTCTGCCTCCGCTGAGCTGCGGCGCGACTTTCCGCCTCCTGATAGTTGCATAATCATACCAGTTCAGCCCGTCGCCATATCCGATCGGATCCGTCTGCAGGAACCGCCTTCGTCGCGAGACAGGGCAGCCCCACCTTCTATCGCGATGCAAGCGGTGAACTCAGGCGCGGCCTTGAGCGCTACCGCGCAGGGATGGAGCATTTGCCCGAGAAACGGCATTAACAAAATGGACAGCATGGTACTTCCTCAAGCAAAATTGGCGCAGGTATTCGCTCGCGCACACGCAATTTGCGTCGGCGGTATTCGTCGATGTTCGGGTGGTGCTTAGCCTTAGCTTGGCGGAGGAGAACTATAGTTGATTAGGTCACCTGGCTGGCAATTTAACTCACGGCAAATCGCCTCTAATGTTGAGAAGCGGATCGCCTTCGCTTTGCCCGTCTTCAGAATAGACAAATTGGCTAAGGTGAGGTCGATGCGTTCGGAGAGCTCCGTCAGGGTCATACCGCGCCTCTGAAGTAGGACATCGAGCGTCACACCGATCGGCATCAGACTGTGCCAATCAGATCGTCGCGCATCGCCGAACCGTGCCGAAATACACGAGCGAGGATGAAAACCGTCGCGGCGAGGACTATTCCTCCACAGGGCGCTCCGAAGTTGACCGTCAACTCCTCGAAATACTGCGAGAGCCAAAAGGCGATACCACTGGCTAGCCAACCGCCTGCGGTTGCACCCAGAGCATACCATCCCATCCGGGCCAGCCGCTCTGCGTTGGCGGGCTCGAACGGGTCGCCGGTTCGCACCGTTCCAATAATACGTCCCAGCTGCATGGCGAATAGGACAGACAAGAAAAGTGTTAGCAGCACGACCATAGCACCGACGACGATCAGCGGAAGCGCAAACGATGGGGCGCTAGCGAGACCCTCGAAGATATTCGACTTAGGGTCGAGGAGTATCACTATCGTGGCACCCGCAACGATGACCGCGAAGAGTGCGGTGACCGCAATGTAGATGTGCAGTCCTATGCGGGAGATAGTGAGTAGCACGTCTCCCCGCTGCCTGTTTGCCATGGTTTTACCTCCAAAAAGCCGTTAGCCACAGCATCTCGAATATCGATAAGCACCTAGAAGCATATCGTCAATCAATAATATTGATATTCGATGTGGCCGGTGCTGTAAGGCGCTGCTCGGCAGAGTCGGGCGCGCGGGCGGCATGCCCATCCTCTCAAAGAAATTCCTCGCTCGCGCGCCTACTCAAGAATCCGCAACCACCGAATTGCCGTCGTTCGCGGTGGGATGAACAAACGGCGGCTTTCGGGTGCCGGCGCGACCGTTCGGAACGACCAGCGTTGAGCGCAAAGCTGCCTTCCCTCCCCTGCCGATCTTTTGGTCAGAGCGCCTAACCAGATCGCTCAGTTCGGCTGAGCGGGAGGAAGCCCGGATTCCCCGCAGCGAATTGCTTTGACAGAACAATCTTATGGGCAACTTCCAGCTACCCCACACTTTCCCCCACCCTTGGTGTGAGATTGTATGGAGCGATGCGACATGGCTCGCGACCGGTAGGCGCCCAATTGCCGCCGTCCAGCGGCACTCGCGCGAAGCCCATAAGCTGCCGCTGGTTCAAGCTTGGGCAGTCCCACGCTTGACCATCATCGCCACGATGGCTCGTTTGAGGGGTGTAGGACGGTACCCCCCCATGTCCAATCGGCTCCGACTCGAGCAGCTTCGTTAGGAGGGCCCACATCGCTCCCGGGGGTCGGCTCATTCTCGCTACGCATCTTTGCGAGTGGATCGGCCGACACTTTCTTAACGGCAGTTGTTAGATCATCGCGACGTGCAGGGAGTACCAATATGGATCGCCACACCCTCGACAGCTTAGTATTGATGCCGCCGCCCCCCTTCGCTCACCAGGAGCACTGGGAGCGGTGTCCGAGTTGCAGCCAGTGGTTTGACGCGCGTGACCTCGCTGATGTGCTTCATCACGATTTCGAAAAAACCACTCCGAAGCGAGCGCACTGAATTTTGGGAGGAGGCGAACTTAGATGGGTGCGGACTCGCTGAGCCAAGCGAAGTCTCCCGATCTTATTCGGCCTCACTCCGAAGGCAGAGGCCACTGGTTCGAATCCAGTCGAGTCCCATAAAATCAATAACTTAGAGACTCAACGCGACGGCCGTGCGGAAAACGTACGGAAAACGTCGTCGGACCAATTCGTCCAATTTGGGACGATGTTCCGGCGGTCGGGCGGATGCTCTCCCTGATTCGCATCCGCTTTGAGGGCAGATCGCGCGCTTGCACGGAGTCAGAGCCGATGCGTCGAAACACCGCGGTCGGTCGATCAATGTCCTGTTGTGAGCCGTTTGCAGACCGGCAGGTTTCGGCATTGGAGTTCCGATTGCTGCCGTTCGCGAGTGTTGCAGACGCAGCAGTACGCGCTGGCTGGTGTTGGGTTACCGCCACCCAATCCATCGATATCAAGGCGCATCAAATCGATATAGATGGTCTGATCTCGGCGACGCGTTCCTAAGCTTCCCCCTCCCAGCCGCGGACCGAAGAGAATCGGCCCATAATCGACAAGAAAGACCAGGAACGCGCCAGCCCAGGTGACCGCCGCAACCTCCATCCCAAATCCATAGTCGAGGAGACCGAGCGACGCCGAAACCCTCAGCAGGGCACCGCCGGTCACGAGCGCGTAGAGGAGCACGGTCAACGGACTCGCTTTGAGCTCGCGGCCGGTATGACTCAGGCTCGCCCGTGTCATCACGGCGAGGATCATCGTCGCCATCGCACCCGCCGTCAGGGCATGGATCGCCGCCGACCGCGGGATCGGCGCGCCGAGGATCGAGGCGGCCAGAAGAACGAGCCCTACCGGGACCCAAGCATAGCCGATGTGGAGGATGAGCACGAGGGGGTCCGCTGCCGCGCGCAATCCGCGCCAGCGCGCCAGGCGTATCGTCTGCAACAGGCCGGCGGCCAGCAGGACGGCTCCCACATACCGCCGCTCGGGAGTCGCTACCCAGGTGAGGAGGCCCAGCGCCGTAATCGCGATCGTCGCCAGATCGAACCGGCCCGGCTGACCGGGCAAACCTTGGCTGACCCCCCGTTTTGCGAGCCAGTTGTGCGTGAAAGAGGGAATGATCCGGCCGCCGATCAGCGAGATCATCAGTACGACCAGCCCGAGCCCCAACCGCCAACCCAGTCCGTCGTCTGCGAACCACCCAAACGCGGCCGCATAATCAACGGCGTTCGCTATCCCGAAGAGCAGAACCAGACCGACTGTGGGCACATTGCGGTTCTTGCGGGCGCGCACTTCCCGGGCTGCGAGGCCTGCCAGGAGGAGGTAGAAGCCGATGTCGAGCAGGGCGGCGGGGACGATCCCGATAATCGCCGAAAACAGTACGGCCAGGCGCGCAACGAGCCAGACACCGAACAGAGCCGCGAGAGGGGCGCCGGCAATGGGAAGCCGCCCGGTCCAGTTGGGAACCGTGGTGAGCAGGAAACCCGCGACTACCGCTCCGACGAACCCGAACAGCATTTCATGCCGGTGCCACGCGAGCGGCTCAAACGCGCCGGAAATCGTCAGCGCTCCGGTAAGCGCTGCCGCCCACAAGGCGAGCGCCACGACCGCCCAGACCGCTCCGCCAAAGAAGAAGGGCCGGAAGCCTCCGCGTAGAAAAGGCGGCGCGGCCGCCATCCTCCGCCGTCGCAGCGCCAGCATCTTCTCGCCTCGGGTTTGCACGTTAGCCTCCATAGGTCGCCAGAATTCGTCTGACACGAGCACCCATCATGTGGCCAAGTCAGTCCACTCCCGTAACCGCGGGGCCGGCGGTTCGACCGTCGGCGAAACCTAGTCTCCACATCTGGCCGAGACGACCGCAGCGCGTGGTTCCGCCGGGCAAAAAGTGCCCAGCCAGTACGTACCACTACCAATCGCTTCCCACAGGGGACGATCGCTAACAAGCAGTGCGAGGCGCTTGTTTACTGGAGAGTTGCAGTGAGGATGAAGGACGCTGGCGCGGGAGGGGGAATGTGCGCAGCCTAGATCTGGCAGCGATAGTTTGGCTGCGACGAGGATTCCCGGTCCCATCGCGATGTCGCTGCCTTCGCAACGACAGAACCAGAGCTGTGCTGTGACTGCGCCTGGTCCGTCGGGCGATGCAAAGCCTCGCGAGCGCGTGTTGTTGATCGACTCCGACGACGGACTTCGGCGGACCCTGCAACTCCTGCTGGCCGGGAACGGCTATGACGTGCGTTCCTTTGCGTCCGCGACTCAGGCGCTGGCAGACTCGGCTTGCGGCGAGGCCGATTTTCTCATCGTTGGCGACATGCTGCTGGACACCAGCGCCGCGAACGTGGTCGCCGAACTCCGGGAGCGTGGCTGGCAGGGACGCGCAATCCGGATCGGCGATCTCGGCGATGCAAACCAGGTCAATACGGCCGCCGACAGCTTCGCTTCGATCATCACGCGGCAGGGCGGCCGCCTCGAGCTGCTGGGTGCATTGGCCAGGTGACGAGCCCGTCCCGGTTTCACCGAAGGCGGATCTATGTCATGCAGGCGCCTCCGTCGAACGCCAGGAGCAAGCTTGACCGGATTTGTTTTCGAGAGTGCGTAGAAGCGACGTGGGCGATCGGACCAAGGCTCCTGTAGCCCGGTACTTGTTGCGCTTTGGCTACGCCGTTGCCGCCGTCGCTGTCGCCGCGGGACTCCGCCTGCTGATGGAGCCGTTGCTGCACGGGCGATCCGCCTATCTTCTGTTCACGGTCGCCGTCCTGGTGAGCGGATTGTTCGGCGGTGCGCTTCCGGCGGTGGTCGCGACGCTGGCCGCGGCGCTGGCGGTTCACTTTCTTGGGTGGACGTCGGGGGGCGGCGAGCTCGCCGAGCTGCTCACCTTCATCCTGGTCGCCGCAAGCATTATCTGGGTCTCCGGATATGTCTCCCGGCTGCGCGACCGATCAATCGACAGCGAGGCCAGGGCGCGTTTTCGCGCCGACCGCTCCAACGAACTCGCAGACGAGCTGAACCTGCTGATCGACGGCGCCGCCGGCTATGCCATGTACACACTCGATCCGGAGGGACGGGTCTCCATCTGGAACGACGGCGCCGAGCGCCTTAAAGGCTGGAGCGCGGAGGAGGTGGTGGGCCGTCACACCTCCATCTTCTACCCGCCAGCGGCGGTTGCAGCGGGAAAGCCCGAGGCCGATCTCGAGCGCGCACGCTTGACCGGGCGGCTCGAGGAGGAAGACTGGCGCCTTCGCAAGGATGGTTCCGAGTTCCTCGCCCACATCCTGATCACGCCGCTACAGGACGGACAGGGCCGGCTTCGGGGGTACGGCAAGGTCATCCGGGACGTTACCGACCAGCGCGCGGGCCAGCATCAGGCGAGCGCGAGTGCAAACCATCTTCGCTCTATCCTGTCGACCGTCCCCGATGCCATGATCGTCATCAACAAGTCGGGGGAAATCCTCTCCTTCAGCGCGGCGGCGGAGCGCCTGTTCGGCTATGAGGAAGCCGAAGTCGTGGGAACGAATATCAGGCGGATGATGCCCTCCCCTGACCGTGAACGTCATGACGGCTATCTCGATCGCTATCTGCGCACCGGCGAGCGCCGGATCATCGGCACGGGACGCACCGTCATCGGCCTGCGCCGCGACGGCACAACTTTCCCGATGGAACTTGCCGTCGGCGAGGCTGTCACAGAGGGCGAGCGCCTGTTTACCGGGTTCATTCGGGATCTCACCGAGAAGCAGCGGACCGAGGAGCGCATCGAGGAACTCCGTTCCGACCTCGTCCATGCCGCGCGGGTGAGCGCGATGGGCACCATGGCATCGACCCTGGCGCACGAGCTGAACCAGCCGATCACCGCAGTCGTCAATTATGTTCGAGGCGTCGACAACCTGCTGCGCGAAGGCAATCCCGACGATCTGGCAATGATCCGGGAGGCGCTCAGCGACGCCTCGAAAGAGGCGCTGCGCGCCGGCAACATCGTGCGACGGCTCCGCGAGTTCGTTGCCCGCGGCGAAGTCGAGAAAGGCGTCGAGCCGCTGCCCGAGCTGGTCGAGGAGGCATCGAAACTCGCATTGACCGGCGCGCGCGAGAAAGGGATCGAGGTGCGCTTCGACCTCGATCCGCACGCCAGCCCGGTGCTTGTCGACAAGGTCCAGACGCAGCAGGTGCTAATCAACCTGATGCGCAACGCGATCGAGGCGATGTCGGAGTCACCCGTGCGCAAACTCTCGGTCTCGACGCACAAAGATGGCGCCGGCTTCGTGCGCGTCACCGTGGCCGACACCGGTCCCGGCGTGGCCCCCGAGATCGCCGACAATCTGTTCCGCGCCTTCAACAGCACCAAGACTGCCGGGATGGGGCTTGGTCTTTCGATCTGTCGGACTATCGTCGAGTCCAATGGCGGCCGCATCTGGATGGAGCAAAGGGAGGGCGGTGGATCCCTGTTTCACTTCACCGTGGTCCATGTCGAACCGGAGACGATGCAATGACCGACAAGCGCCTCATCCACATCATCGACGACGAGGATGCGGTCCGCCGTTCGGCCAGCTTCATGCTCAAGACATCGGGGTTCGCCGTTTGCACCTGGGAGTCGGGCGTCGCCTTCCTCAAGGAAGTGCGGCACGCCGAATCCGGATGTATCCTGCTCGACATTCGCATGCCCGAGATGGATGGCCTTGAAGTGCAGCAGGCGTTGAACGAGCGAGGCATCACGATGCCGGTGATCGTGCTGACCGGGCATGGCGACGTCTCGGTCGCGGTACGCGCCATGAAAGCCGGGGCCGTCGATTTCATCGAAAAGCCATTCGACAGCGACGTGCTCATGGCCGCTCTCGAGAACGGATTTGCGCGCCTCGATTCGTCCAGCGACGCAGCGACGCGGGCAGAGGACGCGGCAGTTGTGCTTGGTGCGCTCACGGCACGCGAGCGCGAGGTGCTCGAAGGGCTGGCGCAGGGACTGCCCAATAAAACCATCGCCTATGACCTCGGAATCTCGCCGCGAACCGTGGAAGTCCATCGCGCGAACGTGATGTCCAAGCTCGGCGCGCGCAGCCTGTCCGATGCGCTCCGGATCGCCTTTGCCGCCGGTCTGGGCCATGACAAGGGATCGCCCGGTCCGGGCTCCGCGCCTGGGACCGCGGGAAACTCCGTATAGCCGAGCCGCGAGCGCCGTCTCTAGACTGAAGCCTTGTTTGAGACGATCAATCAAGGCGATGAGACTGGCCATGAGTTACGACGCAATCTTCAACAGCGCGCTCGCACGTCTCCATGCCGAGGGTCGCTACCGCGTGTTCTTGGACATTCTGCGAAACAAGGGTGCCTATCCCAATGCGCGCTGCTTCGCGGGTGCGGGGGCCTCCCGTCCGATCACCGTGTGGTGCTCGAACGATTATCTGTCGATGGGCCAGCATGCCGATGTGATCGCGGCGATGGAAGAGGCGCTGCATGATGTGGGGGCCGGCTCCGGCGGAACGCGCAACATCAGCGGCAACACGCACTACCACACCGAGCTCGAGGCCGAACTCGCCGACCTGCACGGTAAGGAAGCCGCCCTCCTGTTCACGTCCGGCTATGTCTCGAACGAAGCCACGCTGGGAACCTTGGGCAAGATCCTTCCGGGCTGCATCATCTTCTCCGACGCGCTCAATCACGCGTCGATGATCGCCGGGATCCGCAATTCGGGCTGCGCGAAGCAGGTGTTCCGGCATAACGACCTCGAGCATCTCGAGGAACTGCTGGCCGCGGCGGACCCCGCGGCGCCGAAGCTGATCGCGTTCGAGAGCGTCTATTCGATGGACGGCGACATCGCGCCGATCGGTGCGATCTGTGATCTGGCCGAGAAATACGATGCGCTCACCTATCTCGACGAAGTGCACGCAGTGGGGATGTACGGCCCGCGCGGCGGCGGGATCTCGGAGCGGGACGACGTCGCCGATCGCCTGACGATCATCGAAGGTACGCTGGCCAAGGCGATCGGCGTGATGGGCGGCTATATCGCGGCGAGCAAAACGATCGTCGATGTGATCCGCAGCTACGCGCCCGGCTTCATCTTCACCACCTCGATTGCGCCGGTGCTCGCTGCAGGCGCGCTGGCCAGCATTCGCCACCTGAAGCGCTCCTCCGTCGAGCGCGAGCGCCAACAGGCGGCCGCGGCGCGGCTCAAACAATTGTTCGCAGATGCCGGGCTGCCCGTGATGGTGTCCGAAACCCATATCGTACCGTTGCTGATCGGCGATCCGATCGTGGCGAAACGGGTGAGCGACGCGCTGCTGGCGCGCTGGGGCTTCTACGTCCAGCCGATCAACTATCCGACAGTGCCGCGCGGCACCGAACGCTTGCGCTTCACCCCGGGGCCTTCGCACAGCGACGAAGCCATGATCGCGCTGACCGGAGCGCTTGCGGAACTCCTGGCGCCCTCGACGCTTCGCCTTGCAGCCTGACTTGCGCGTTCGTCTGGACGATCTCCCGATGAGCATGGTGCAGTGACGAGAGACAAAGACGCATGACTGGTCGAATCGAGTGCCCGAGCCTCCGCTCGCGGGTAATGAGCGCCGAGGATGCTGCCCGGCACATCGTCTCGGGCTCTACCGTTGGGATGAGCGGATTCACCGGATCTGGCTATCCGAAGGCGGTGCCGCTCGCGCTGGCCGCGAGGATCGAGGCCGAGCATGCCGCTGGCCGGCCGTTTCGCGTTCGGGTGTGGACGGGTGCGTCGACCGGCCCGGAACTCGACGGGGCGCTCGCCAGGGCGGACGGCATCGAGTTTCGCCTGCCGTACAATGCCGATCCCATTGCCCGCGAGAAGATCAATCGTGGCGAAATGGAATATTTCGACATGCACCTGAGCCAGGTGGCGCCGATGGCGTGGCAGGGTTTTCTCGGGCCCCTCGACACTGCCGTAATCGAAGTGACCGGCGTTCGGGCTGACGGAAAGCTGATCCCGTCATCCTCGGTAGGCAACAACAAGACCTGGCTGGATCGCGCGAGCAAGGTGATCCTCGAGGTCAACCGATGGCAGAACCCCGCGCTCGAGGGGATGCACGACATCTATTACGGGACGGCGCTGCCGCCGGACCGGGTGCCGATCCCGCTCGTGCGTCCCGACGATCGGATCGGCGAACCCTATCTGCGCTGCGACCCCGACAAGATCGTAGCGATCGTCGAGACCGAATCCCCGGATCGCAACCTGCCGTTCGACCCGCCGGGAGAGGCCGCGCACGCCATTGCCGCGCATTTGCTCGAATTTTTCGGCCGCGAAGTGAAGATGGGGCGACTGCCGCAATCGCTGCTGCCGATCCAGTCGGGCGTAGGCAATATCGCCAATGCGGTGCTGACGGGCCTGATTGACAGCCCCTTCTCCAACATGACCGCCTATACCGAAGTCATCCAGGACGGGATGCTCGACCTGCTCGCGGCCGGCAAGCTGCGGATGGCTTCCGCGACGGCATTCTCGCTCAGCCCCGAAGCGGCGGCGCGGCTCAACGCCGACATGGGAGCGTTCCGCGACCGGATGATCCTGCGCCCGCAGGAGATCAGCAACCATCCCGAACTCATCCGGAGGCTCGGCTGCATCGCCATGAACGGGCTGCTCGAGGCCGACATCTACGGCAACGTCAATTCGACGCATATCATGGGATCGCGGATCCAGAACGGGATCGGCGGTTCGGGAGACTTTGCGCGCAATGCCTATGTCTCGATCTTCATGACGCCCTCCACCGCGAAAGGCGGCAAGATCTCCGCCATCGTGCCGCAGGTCAGCCATGTCGATCATATCGCGCAGGACGTGCAGGTGATCGTCACCGAGCAGGGGCTGGCCGATCTGCGCGGGCACAGCCCCAAGGAGCGGGCGCGGCTGATCATCCAGAATTGCGCGCATCCCGGCTTCCGGCCGGCGCTTCAGGACTATTTCGAGCGCGCCTGCCGCGATTCCTACGGCAAGCAGTCGCCGTCGCTGCTGCACGAGGCGCTGTCGTGGCACCAGCGGTTCATCGACACCGGGACAATGCTCGCCTGACCCGCGGCAGCGTTAGCCCAGCGTGCGGCGAAGCACGACGCAGGTCGGATCGCCGTCGATTTCCTCGGCAGTGAATCCCATTTCGTGCTCGAGGCTGATCGCAGCATGATGCTCGCGGCTTTCGATCGACTCGATCGTCTTGAGCCCGCGTCCTTCAGCATAGCGCACGACGTGCTCGAGCAGCGACCAACTGACCCCGCGGTGCTTGTAATCGGGACGGATCGAGATCGCGACTTCGCCGCGCTCGCCCGCCGGATCGATGGCCAGCATCGCCGTCGCGATCACCGTGCCCTCGGCTTCATCGAAGGCGAGGAAGTTCTCTGTCCGGTCGTGATCGACCACGGTCATCGCGACGAGGCGCTCGTGACCGACTTCGCGCACGGCGGAGAGGAACCGGAAGCGCAGATCCTCGGGGCTGACCAGCGCGAAGAAGGCGCCGAGGGCCGCTTTGTCCTCCGCCCGGACCGGCCGCACGGTGAACCGATAGCCGCTATGGGTGACCAGTGTGGCAGCAACTGAACGCAAATCGGATTGAGTGTTCATCGTCGTCCTTTCAGGATCAGGGTTGGAGGACGATACGGCCGTCGACCTTGCCGGCGCGCAGTCGGTCGAGCACGTCGTTTACCGCCGATAGCGGTTCCACCGCCACCTTCGCCCGCACCTTGCCCTCGGCCGCAAAGGCGAGCGCTTCGGCCAGATCCTGCCGCGTACCAACGATCGAACCCCGCACAGTGATCCGCTTGAGCACCACGTCGAAGATGGGCGTCGGGAAATCGCCCGGCGGCAGCCCGACGAGCGCGACGGTTCCCCGCCGGCGCGCGCAGGCGATCGCCTGGCCGAAGGCGGCTCGCGATACGGCGGTCACCAGCACGCCATGTGCCCCGCCCCCGGTCGCGGCGACGATGCTGGCCACCGCGCCCTCCGTCGCACCATTCGCGGTGAAGTCGGCACCGAGTTCGCGCGCCAGCGCCAGCTTGTCTTCGGAGACGTCGATCGCGGCGACGTGGAGCCCCATCGCCTTGGCATATTGAATTGCGACATGGCCGAGACCGCCAATCCCGGAGATCACGACCCATTCGCCGGGCTTGGCCTCGGTTTCCTTGAGGCCCTTGTAGGTGGTCACGCCCGCGCAGAGGATCGGCGCCAGAGCGGCGAAGTCCGGGTTCGCCGGAAGACGGCCAGCATAGGCCGCATTAGCTATCGCGTATTCGGCATAGGTGCCGTTGACGCTGTAGCCGCTGTTGTTCTGCCGCTCGCAAAGCGTTTCCCAGCCGGTCCGGCAATATTCGCAGCGGCCACACGCATCGTGGAGCCAGGGGATGCCGACCGCGTCGCCTTCCTTGAGGTCGGTGACGCCGGCGCCGAGGGCGGCGACATGGCCAACACCCTCATGGCCCGGAATCAACGGCAGGGTCGGTTTGACCGGCCAGTCGCCGTCGATTGCATGGATGTCAGTGTGGCAGACGCCGGTCGCCACGATCTTGACCAGCACTTCGCCGGGGCCGGGCACCGGGATCGGCATTTCCTCGATCGTGAGCGGCGCGCCGAAGTATCGCGCTACTGCCGCAGTCATCGTAGTCATCGGCTTGCCTCCATGGCTATGCTCGCGCGCCCCGCCTACGGAGCCGTAGTCCTTCGATAAATGCGTGGATTCCCGTAAATGGTCCGGCGGCCGCGCCGGCGAGGCGATCAGGCGACGAACGCGAAGGCAGAGAACGCAAAGCCCGTTTGACTCGCATGGGGGCCCGCAATCGGGCGCGACAGGAGGTTTCCCAAGGCTGGTGGGTTCGTGCCCGCTTTGGCCGTAACCGACGTGAAACCAGCGCTAGCCGGCGCGCTTCGCTGCGCGCTGCCGTTCGCAAGGCATCGCATGACAGGTCGTGGCGCACGGGTCCTTGCGCGGCACCGGGTCGGCCGGCGCGGCCGGCTGCGTTCCGCAGAAGCGCCCGAATATCGTTGCACCAGTCGCGGGCGCCGGCACCGCAAGGGCAAGCGGCGGAAGCAGCAGGAACAGCCGGCGCTTCACGCTTCGGGATCCTCGTCGATGAGGATGCGTAGCGCCGCGCCATCCATATCGTCGAATTGCCCGGCGTTGAGCGACCAGACGAAGGCGCCGAGGCCAGCGAGCCCGAGCGTCAGCGCCACGGGGATCAGAAAGATGAGGCCGTTCATCGCGCGCAACTCCTGAGACGAAGGGCATTGGCGACCACGATCAGCGACGATCCGGACATCGCCAGCGCGGCGATGAGCGGAGTCACATAGCCGGCGATCGCGAGCGGGACGGCGAGCGCATTGTAGCCGATGGCAATCGCGAAATTCTCGCGCACGACCGCCAGCGTGCGCCGCGCCGCGCGCACTGCGACGGGGACGGGGAGCAGGCTGTCGCCCATGAAGACGAAGTCGGCGGCGGTTTGCCCGACATCGCTCGCGGAGGCTGGTGCCATCGAGACATGTCCCGCGGCCAGCGCCGGGCCGTCGTTGAGCCCGTCACCGACCATCAGAACCCTGTGCCCCTCACGATGGAGGCGCTCGATCGTCTCGAGCTTCGCATCCGGGGTTAGCCGGGCTACCGCGAACAGATGCAGCGCCTTCGCTACCGGCGCGACTGCCTCGGGCCGATCGCCCGACAAAATGGCGGAATCAATGCCGAGCGATGCCAGCTGCTCGATGGCGCCCAATGCGTCCGGGCGAAGCGCATCGGTGAAGCTGAGCACCTTCGGCGCGTTCCCATCGATCAGAAACGCAGTGGCGAGCTCCTCGTGCGCCGCCGTGATCCCCAGCCAGCTGGGTCGGCCGAGCCGGACAAGCTTGTGGTCGAGCTTTCCCTCGATTCCGAGCCCGGCGTGTTCGCGTACGTCGCTGAGATTGGCCGCGCGGACACCGGCTGCTTCCAGCGTCTGTGCGAGCGCGCGGGCGATGGGATGACGGCTCGCGCGCGCCAGTGCGAGTGCGGCCGGCGCCTCGTCCGCTTCGAGCGCAAGCGCCCCTTGCGGGACCGGCCGGCCGAGCGTCAGCGTGCCGGTCTTGTCGAAGCGCGCCGTGTCGGCTTCGGCAAGCCGCTCGAGCGCCGAGCCGTCCTTGACCAAAATCCCTCGGCGCATCAGTGCGCCTGCCGCGACCACCTGCGCCGCCGGCACGGCAAGGCCGAGCGCACACGGACACGTGATGATGAGCACCGCGACCGCGATCAGCAAAGCCTCGTGCCACCCGGCGCCGGCAAGCATCCAGCCGGCGAAGCTGGCGGCTGCGAGCGTGTGGACGGCCGGGGCATAGAAACGCGCCGCCCGGTCGGCGACACGGACGTAGCGGGAGCGGCTTTGCGAGGCGGCCTCCATCATCCGCGCGATCTCGGCAATGGTGGTGCGCTCGCCCGCGGCAGTGACGCGCACCGTCAGCGGCGCATCGAGGTTGAGCGTGCCGGCGAGCACCCGGCTTTTCGCCGCCACTGCCTCCGGGCGACTCTCGCCGGTGATCAGCGAAAGGTCGAGGCTGGAGCTGCCCTGCTCGACCACGCCGTCGGCCGCCAGCCGCTCGCCCGCGGCGACGATGAGCCGCATCCCCGGTTCGATCGCGTCGGCGGCGAGCCAGCCGGTGGTGCCGTCGGGCAGCAGCACGGTCCCACCCGGTGCAGTCTGGCGCAGCAGCGCCTCGACGCCCGCGCGCGCGCGATCGCGCATCACGCTGTCGAGGAAGCGCCCGATCAGCAGGAAGAAGACCAGCATCACCGCGCCATCGAAATAGGCGTGCGGACCGCCGGTGATCGTCTCGAACAGGCTAAGTGCGGATGCCAAAGTGACGCCGATCGAGATCGGCACGTCCATGTTGGTGCGCCCGCGCTTGAGCGCCGTCCACGCGGACTTGAAGAAGGGACGGCCGGCATAAGCGATGGTCGGCAGCGCGATCAGCGCCGACAGCCAGTGGAACATGTCACGAGTCACGCCCACCGCGCCCGACCAGACCGACACCGACAACAACATGATGTTCATCGATGCGAAGCCGGCGACGGCGACGGCGCGCAGCAGCGCCCTGGTCTCATCGCCCTGCGGGGAGGATTGGGTCGAGACGATCGGCTGGGCGTCGAAGCCGATCTGCCCAAGCGCGAGGCGCAAGGCCTCGGGCGTGACCGAAAGATCGTGGTCTACCACGACACGCTTGCTCGTGAAGTTCACGCGCGCGCTGCGGATCCCGGGTAGCGGCGCCAGTTCGCGCTCGATCCTCGAGATGCAGCTCGCGCAGCGGATGCCCGGGACGCTGAGTTCGCTGTGCTCGGCCGTGGCGCTCATGCCGTAACGTCCTTGATGAGGTCGGCGTGCTGGTGATCGCGGGCAACGCGCAAATGGAGCCGCCACCGGCCCGCGGGAAGCCGCGTCTGCGCGACATAATGGCCCGGCTCCACTTCGAGGAAGCGCAGCCGGATTTCGGGCGCCCGGCCCAACGGGTGCCTTGCGACCGCTGTGATCCTCGCCTCCGCTAGCGCGCCCGACCCGGCATTGCCCTCCAGGACCGGGCGGCGATCGACGCTTCGCGCCGCGATGGTCCAGCCCAGCCGATCCTGCGCCTTGGCCTCGGCGAGCCAGCCGTTGAACTTCTGGCTGGCGACATAGCTGTTCGCCACCACCACGCCGCCGAAGGTGCGCGTGGCGAGCGTCGCCATCGTCACGTTGACGCTGACCACGACGCCGAAAAAGGCGACCATCGCGGCCAGCATGTGCCACCCGGTGAAACGGAAAGGCCTGGTCATTCTACTGTCTCCGGACGGTCGAACCGTGCTGCGTCGCGGTCGGCCCCGCCTTGGTCATCGAGTGCGGTCAGGCCGAACGTGAAGTCCTGCGCGGCAGGCCCGCTGCGGGACGCACGGACATAGATCCGGCGCCTCGCCACCTGGTCCGGCCCGACCTGAACCGTCAGCGAGGGCCGGGCGCTGCCCTCATCGCTCAGCGAGTCCCAGATCGCGCCGCCGGACAATCCCTCGATCGAGATCCGCACGGTGCGCGGCCGCGTCTCCATGTTGCGGACCTTGATCGTATAGGCATTGCGCACGCTGCCGTCGGAAAGTTGGACGAAGAGCGGATTGCGCTCCTGCGCTACCGACAGGTCGAGCCGGGTGCGCGCGCCGAGCGACACGATCATGCCGAGCCCCACTGCCGCCCAGAGGCCGAAATAAAGAAAGGTTCGCGAGCGCAGGATGGTTCGGCGCACGGGCACGGGCGCGCCACCCTTGCGCTCGACGTCGCAATCTTCGAACGTCGCATAGTCGATCAGCCCGCGGGGACGGGCGATCCTTGCCATCACGTCATCGCAGGCGTCGATGCACAGCGCGCAGGTGATGCAGCCGATCTGCGGGCCGTTGCGGATGTCGATGCCTGTCGGGCAGACCGCGACGCAGGCATTGCAGTCGATGCAATCGCCGGCTTCGTCGCCGACCTCGACCCGATCGACCGCGCGCTTGAGGCCGCGAGTACGCGGCTCGCCGCGCCACTCCTTGTAGGTCACGATCAGCGAGCGCTCGTCGAGCATCGCGCCCTGGATGCGCGGCCAGGGACACATGTAGATGCACACCTGCTCGCGCATCCACCCGCCGAAGATATAGGTGGTCGCGGTGAGGATCGCGATCGTCGAATAGGCGACAGTCGCCGCGCGGCCGCTGAAGAGCTCCCGCAGCAGGGTCGGCGCGTCGGCGAAGTAGAAGATCCACGCACCGCCGGTGAGCGTGCCGACGAGCAGCCATGCGCTATGCTTGGCGGTACGCTTCACGATCTTCGACGGGCCCAGAGGCGCCTTCCGCAGCTTGATCTGGGCATTGCGGTCCCCGTCGATCAGCCGCTCGATGTGGAGAAACAGATCGGTCCACACGGTCTGGGGGCACGCATAGCCGCACCACGCTCGCCCAACCGTCGCGGTGAGCAGGAACAGCCCGATCCCGGCCATCACCAGCAGCCCGGCGACATAATAGAATTCGTGCGGCCAGATTTCGATTGCGAAGAAATAGAAGCGGCGATTCGCCAGATCGACAAGCACCGCCTGGTCGGGGGCATAGACGCCCCGCTCCCACCGCAGCCACGGGGTAACGTAATAGATGGCCAGCGTGACCGCCATGATCGCCCATTTCAGCCGACGGTAGAAGCCATCGACTGCTCTGGGGAAGATATCGGGCCGGCGGGCATAGAGCCCGCCTGCCTTTCCGGTGCGGTTCACGTGGCTGGACATGGCGCCTGCGCTATCGCTTCGCCTGCTCGCCGCCGCCGAGCGAGTGCACGTAGGCGGCGAGCATCTTGACCGTCACGGGATCGAGGCGCTGGCCCCAGGCCGGCATCACGCCCTGGCGCGCGTTGGTCACGGTTTCGGTGAGCGCGGCGCGATCGCCGCCGTAGAGCCAGATCGGGTCGGCGAGGTTCGGGGCGCCCACATCGCGGTTTCCCTCGGCATTGGCGCCATGGCAGGCCGCGCAATTGTCCGCGTACAGCTTGGTGCCGCGCTGCGCAGAGGCGCTCGCCGGCTCTTGCCGCGAGACGAGGCGCACATAGGATACGACATCCTCGACCTGCGCCGCAGTCAGCATCTGATCCCGCCCGAACGCCGGCATCTGCGATACGCGCGTGGCGTCATCGCCCGGCTGGCGGATGCCGTTGACCAGCGTTGTGTGGATTCCGGCCAGGTCGCCGCTCCACAACCAGTCGTCGTCGTTGAGATTGGGGTAGCCTTTGCTCCCTGCGGCGCCCGAGCCGTGGCACTGGACGCAATTCACCTTGAAGGCGGCCCGGCCGCCTTCGACCGCGGCGCGCATCAGTTCAGGACTGGCGGCAAGCTGCTCGATCGGCATTTGCGCGATCGCTTTGTTGGTGCTCGCGCGCGTCGCCTCCGCCGCTGCGACCTCCTTTTTCAGATCGCCGCGGCTCGACCACCCGAAGGTTCCTGCGGTCGCCGAATCCATCAGCGGAATCGCTGGATAGACGACGACATAACCCAGCGAGAAGATGATAGTCGCGTAGAAGGTCCACAGCCACCATCGGGGCAGCGGCGTGTTGAGCTCCTGGATGCCGTCCCACTCGTGAGTGTTGAGTTCGGTGCCGGTAGCGGCGTCGATCTGCTTTTCGGAATTCTCGCTCATTGCGCGGGGTCCTCATCACGCAAGGGGATCATGCGGGCCTCCTCCATCTGGCTCGCAGCCGAAGGTCGCAGCGCGCGCCAGACGGCGAGGAGGAACACGCCGACGAGGAACGCGAGGCCCCAGCTGTCGGCAAAGTGGCGGAGTACCTCGTAGCGGCTCATTTCGCCTGCTCCTTGGCTTCGGCCTTGGAGGTGTCTACGAGCGTGCCCAGCATCTGGAGATAGGCAACGAGCGCGTCCATCTCGGTCAGGCGCGATGGATCGCCGTCGAAGTCGCGCACCTGCGCCTTCGGGTACCGCTTCTGCAGATCCGAGCCGTCGGCGTTCGCCGTCGCCTGGAGCTTCAGGTCCTCGAATGCCTTCTTCACATCCGCGTCGGTGTACGGAACGCCGACCCGGCGCAGCGCCTTGAGGTCAGCGCCGACGCCAGCGCCCTCCAAGTCGCGCCCGGCGAGGAAGGCGTAGGTCGGCATGATCGATTCGGGCACCACCGACTGGGGGTTCTTGAGGTGCTGGACGTGCCATTCGTCCGAATAGCGACCGCCGACGCGCGCGAGGTCGGGGCCGGTGCGCTTCGAGCCCCATTGGAACGGATGGTCGTACATGCTCTCGGCAGCGAGGCTGTAATGCCCGTAGCGCTCGGTCTCGTCGCGGAACGGCCGGATCATCTGCGAGTGGCAGTTGTAGCAGCCCTCGCGGACATAGATGTTGCGGCCGGTTTGTTCGAGCGGCGTATAGGGCCGCATCCCCTCCACCTTCTCGACGGTCGAGTCGATCCAGAAGAGCGGCGCGATCTCGACGATCCCGCCGATCGCGACGGTGATGAGCGAGAGCACGAGCAGCAGCGTGACGTTGCGCTCGATCTTGCCGTGGTCGAAGAACTTGGTTGCCATTGTTGCGGGTCCTTATTCGGCAGCCAGAAGCTGGGGCGGGGTGTTCGCCTTCGCGCCCCGGAGCAGCGGCTTGTCGGCCGCCGGATCATATTGGGCGTCGCTCATCGGCTTCTCCTCGCGCAGCTTGCCGCGGATCGTCTGGAAGAGGTTCCAGGCCATGAAGAAGGCCCCCAGCAGGTAGAGCCCGCCGCCCGCGGCGCGGATCAGGTAGTAGGGCTGCATTGCTCCCACGACTTCGGCGAAGCTGTAGACGAGGTAGCCGTCGGGGCCGTACTCGCGCCACATCAGGCCCTGCATGATGCCCGCGACCCACATCGCCGAGGCGTAGAGGACGATGCCTGCGGTCGCGCACCAGAAGTGCCAGTTGATCATGCGCAGCGAATAAAGCCGCTCGCGCTTCCATAGCCGCGGGGCCATGAAATAGATCGCCGCGAAGGTGATCATCCCGTTCCAGCCGAGCGCCCCCGAATGGACGTGGCCGATGGTCCAGTCGGTATAATGCGAGAGCGAATTGACGCTCTTGATCGACATCATCGGACCTTCGAAGGTGCTCATGCCGTAGAACGCGAGCGCCAGCACCATCATCCGGATGATCGGATCGGTGCGGATCTTGTCCCATGCGCCGTGCAGCGTCATCAGCCCGTTGATCATGCCGCCCCAGCTCGGCATCCACAGCATCACCGAGAAGACCATTCCCAGCGTCTGCGCCCAGTCGGGCAGCGCGGTGTAGTGGAGGTGGTGCGGCCCCGCCCAGATGTAGAGAAAGATCAGCGACCAGAAGTGGATGATCGACAGGCGATAACTATAGACCGGGCGTTCGGCTTGCTTGGGCACGAAATAATACATCATGCCAAGGAAGCCCGCGGTCAGGAAGAAGCCGACCGCATTGTGGCCGTACCACCATTGGGTGAGCGCGTCCTGCACGCCCGCAAAGGCCGAATAGCTCTTGGAGCCGACGAGGCTCACCGGCATCGACAAATTGTTGACGATGTGGAGCATCGCCACTGTCACGATGAAGGCGAGGTAGAACCAGTTCGCCACATAGATGTGCGGCTCGTTGCGCTTGAGGATCGTGCCGAGGAACACCGCGAGATAGGCGACCCACACGACCGTCAGCCAGAGATCGACATACCATTCGGGTTCGGCATATTCGCGGCCCTCGGTGATCCCCAGCAGGTAGCCGGTTGCCGCGAGCACGATGAACAGCTGGTAGCCCCAGAACACGAACCTCGCGACGCCCGGCAAGGCGAGCCGCGCGCGGCAGGTGCGCTGGACGATATAGAAGCTGGTGGCAATCAGCGCGTTGCCGCCGAAGGCGAAGATCACCGCCGAGGTGTGCAGCGGCCGCAGCCTGCCGAAGCTCGTATATTCGAGCCCCAGGTTCAGCGCAGGAAAGGCTAGCTGGAGCGCGATGTAGAGCCCCGCCAGGAAGCCCGCGATTCCCCAGAATACGGTGGCGATGGTGCCCCAGCGGATCACCTCGTCGTCATATTCGCCGCTCTTGAGAGCTTGCACGGCCGGGGTCGCCACGCCGCGCATCGCATAGAAAGCGGCGATCAGACCCGCTCCGGCGCAGATCGCCATATGGATACTGAAAGCCGTATCCACGCTCGTCGCGGCTGCGAGAACCGCCAGCATTGCCAAGAAGGCCCAGGCAAAGGATCCCGTGACAGCTTCGTCCATATTCAGCCCCTTCGTTCCGCCAGGCAGGCGTCACGTGTTCAAAATCAGGGCCTCCCGTTTCATTCTTGCGATCGAAACGGACAGGTCCCCCGCCCATTGGCTCTGTAGGTGCGTCGATGAACCGCACGGAATACGTAGAGGTACGAAGACGCATTGACCCGGAGGGCGGCGGGACCAAACGCGTTGCTCGGTGGGCTTGTGCACCACGAAGCGGAAATCGCCGTCAGGCGTTGGGGACCCGCATGCCACGGAAACATAGAACACCGGCATCCTCTAGGCCGTAGACTCATAAAAAGCGGCCAGTCGGCAAGCGCCCCATTGAGCGTCATTCAACCTGCCGCAGGCCGCCGCCTGAAAGCGGCCATTTATATCAGAGGGAACGACCACTAACGAGCCAACATCAGTCGGGTGGATCACGCACGTGGCCAACCACGCAAGGGTGGTTGATCGGCATCGAAGTCTCAGAATGAAGCCCAATTGCCGGACTGAGGGCCCTGGGGCACCACCTTCGCCATGTCGAGCGCCCTGACGGGCGACACATAGCTCGAGGTGCGAGGTCCAGGGCGCCTTGGGGGAACCTGGCCGGCGACCGCAGATCGCACCCCGGCCCCGATGTTGAATTTGGCCGCCTGTTCGCTCAGCGCGGCAACTTCGCCCGTCAGGCTACGCGCAGCAGCGGAGGTCTGCTCGACCATCGCGGCATTCTGCTGGGTCGACTGGTCCATCGTCCCGATCGCGATGCTGATCTCGCTGATCGCAGTCGATTGAGCCTGATTGTCGCTCGCCATCTCGCCGAGCAGCTTGTGGACTTCGCCCACATCGCCCGAAATGTCGGCAAGCGCCGTATCAACCTTCTGGACCATCCCCACCGCTGCGACGATGTCGGTCTGGGTGGCGGTCAACTGGTCGCGGGCACGGCCCGCTTCCTCTTCCGCCCGCATGGCGAGCGCCGAGACGAGATCGGCGACGACCGCGAAGCCGCGGCCGGCTTCACCGGCGCGACCGGCTTCGACCGCGGCGTTCATCGCGAGAACGCGGGTCTGGAAAGCGATCTTGTCGAGTCCCTCGATCACGCTGTCGATGCCTTTCGCGCTTTCGCTGACACGGCCCATCGCCTGCACTGCCTCGTCGGCGACCGTGCGGCCACCCGAGACCGTAGCGATCGCGTCATCGGCGCGTGTCACAGTTCGACCGGCAGCTGCGGCGGTCGCCTTGAGGCGCGCGTCCATCTGCGTCACTGCGGCAGACGTTTCCTCGAGGCTCGCGGCATTGGCTTCGGTGCGTCGCGCAAGATCCTCCGACGCCTGGGCGATTTCGCCCGAGCCGCTATGGATCGTCGCCGCACTCTCCGTCACCGTGCTGATCAGCGCCCGCAGGGATTTGAGTGCTGCATTGAAGTTCTCCTTCAGAGCAGCGTAACCGGCAGGGAATTCATCTCCGATGACGGCGGTGAGGTCACCATCTGTCAAGCGCTCGAGGCTCTCGCTCAGGCTCCCGACGGCGTCTGCCTGCTCCTGCGCCTGACGCTTCTGCTCGACAGCTGCTTCCCGGAAAGCATGCATGGCCTTGGTCATTCGACCGACGCAATCCTGATAGTCGGTGAATTGAATCGGTGTCACGAGATCGCCCGCGGCAAGCGCTTCCATGCGGACGACTGTAGCCACATAGGGATCCGCGATTGCCTGGCGATAGCGCACGCACTGAACTGCCGCGCCGCCGATCAGGAGCGCCACGACCGGAATTCCGACGATCAAGGGGGCGAACATCGCCACCACCGCGACAATCGCCATGACCGCCATCAGCGAGGTGAACGCTATGAGAAGCTTCGCACGGATTGGTGCGACTTCGCGGAACCGTTGCATATTCTGGTCTTCCGTTTTGAAGCCCGCCGGATCGTGGCCATGTCGGTACCACGTTGCGCAGACACGCAGATGGTCTCGATTCCTTATAGGACATCTCGCGGAAACAATTCACGAAGATGCAGTTATCGCCCGTTGATGCAGAAACCCGTGTTGCGAATCCATGCGCTATGGCCCAATCGACGCTGCGCCCGACAATGAAGCGTGCTCTCCTCCCGCAATACCCGGAAGTTATGGTCATGTGCTCGCGCGAGCGCTGCTCACGGCCGATTCACACAGGAAATTGATCACCGGACCGACAGGTCCAACGTGACGATCGGCACCCGAACGACTGACCGGGATCGATAGAGGATGGTTCTGCCTGCACTGAACGAAAGTCCGCTTTCCACCAATAGTCGGTCGTTCCGCCCTTGCGCCGAAAGCGGTCGTTTATGAGTTCACGACCTAGTTTGATGCTGGAGCGACCGCGGTGCTGCTGAGGCTGGAAACCTTCAAACGGCGCTGGAGGATCGGCTGGGATGCGTGACTGCGCGGGCAACTGAGCGCGTGCAAGTGCGAGATAGTGGCCGGGGATAGAGGCAGGCGACGCAACTGCACCGCCTGCCCCGGCATCGATCAGAAGCGGAAGCCGATCCCCACGCCCGCCACGATCGGATTGATGTCGACGTCGACCGACCGCCGGGTCGCGCCGGTCGCGAGGTGCGCGGTCGTGTTCATATCGATATATTTGATGTCGGCGTTGACGAAGAACTTCCGCGTGACGTCCACGTCCACACCCGCCTGCAAGGCATAGCCGAAGCTTTCGTCGAGTTTGACGCTCGTCTCGCCCCCGAGCGCACCCTCGAGCGAACGGCTCGCATCCGCCGAGTAGAAGATCGTGTAGTTGACCCCAGCACCCACATAGGGCCGCACATGGCTGCGCGGTGCGAAATGATATTGCAGCGTGAGCGTCGGCGGGAGGACCCACGTGTCGGCGATCTGGTCGAGTGCCCCGATCGAGCCACGCCCGGTGATGCCGTGCTTGGTCGTCGCGAGGATGAGCTCGGCGCCGATATGATCCGTTACCAAATAGGTGAAGTCGATCTCTGGCATCACGGAATCGCCGACGCCGACCTCGCTTCCGGCGATACCGCTGACTGGGCCGCTATCCTCGGTGGGCGACACCATGATGCCGCGCAGCCGGACGAGCCAGTCGCCCGCTTGCGTCTGTGCGCCGGCCGGAGCGGCCGATAGCATCGCCGCGGCTGCGGTTGCGACGGATAGGAACGTACGCATTGAAACCTCCTTGGTTGAGGAGGCTGCCCTTAGGTTTAAAGCAAACCGGTTCGGATGCGTAATTTCCCGTACGCTGGCGGCTGGTCCCGCACCGGGCTCGAGAGCCGCTCGTGGCGCGCGGACCACCGTCTTATCGGTTCACGCCGTTTGGTCCGTAACCATGCCGGTCTGTGCTACGGATCTGACGGTCTAACGACCGGGATTCATCTCGTGCCCGGGCAGCCGGAGCGCGTCACGACGCCTACGAGGGAGCGCCGACGCAAGACCAGGATGCCTGAAATCACAGACTCAGGTACCTCAGGCTCAACGACCTAAGTCCGGGTTAGGGCGCCCTGTCAGCCTCATGAGCGGAAACCAGTGCGCGCAAAGCAATCCGACCCCTCGCCGAGTTGGCGAGGAGCCGGCAAGGCGATCCGGGGGCCCTCAGCGAGCATGACGACACCCGAGGCCCCTTTCGAGCCCCCCTGCCCGCCTTAGTAGGCCAGTGGCGCATTGCTGGCTGCATCATGCCTTAGCTGCGGTAGCCCTGGCGCGGGTTAGTCGACGCCATTGACCGAGGTTGGCGCAAACCCTCCTGCCCCTGCCCGACCGCTTTCCGGAGGCTTCCAAGATAAAGCGGCTGGCAGATCGCAAGGCTAGCCTCGGCACGACGGACAAACTGCTGCTCGTCCTTTCCGGCTAGTGCCCGCTCGCCGCGGCGGGATCGGCCGGCTGATGCGCCTTGAAGATGGTCGCGTTCTCCGGCCCCTCGACGACGAGCAGTCCCTTCAGCCCGCGCTCCATCCGCGACAGCGCATGGTCGACGAGGACGAATCGGCCCGGCACTTCGACCTTGAACTCGGTCACCCCGGCGCCGCCCGGCGGGACGGTGATCGTCTGCACGTCGGTCATCGGGGCCGAAGTGATCGACGCCAGCGGATAGGCTTTGTCGAACACCTCGCCGATGACGTGGAAGCTCGAGGTCTTGTTCGGGCCGCCGACGCCGAAGTAGATGCGGACCGTCTCGCCCACTTTGGCTTTTAACGGCTGCTTCACCAGCGCGTCCGCCGCGCCGTTGAAGACGTAATACTCGGGCGTCTCGGCGAGCAGCTTGTCGATGCTCTCGGTGAGCTCGCCCTTGGTGCCGAACGCCTGCTCGGTATAGACTTCGCCCTGCATCACGTAAAATTCGCGATCCACCTTGGCCATGCCTTCCGCCGGCTCGACGAGGATCAACCCGTACATGCCGTTGGCGATGTGCTGGGCGACCATCGGCGTCGCGCAATGATAGACATAGAGCCCGGGGTTGAGCGCCTTGAAGGTGAATCCCTTGCTCTCGCCCGGATTGGCCAGCGTCGCGACGGCGCCGCCGCCGGGACCGGTCACCGCATGGAAATCCACATTGTGCATCATCACGCTGTCGGCGGCATTCTTGAGCGTGACCTCGACCGTGTCGCCGACGCGGACACGGACGAACGGCCCCGGCACCTTGCCGTTGAAGGTCCAATAGTGATAGCTGGCGCCGTCATCGAGCTTGCCGGATACTTCGACGGTATCGAGGTGAACCCGTACGGTTTCCGGGTTGCGCCGCGTAACTGCGGCAGGAAGATCGTCCGGGGCGCGGACAATGTCGCCCGACTTTGCACCGGTAGTGGCAACTGCATGCGGATGGGCATCTTGCTGCGCGACCGCGCTTACAGGAATAGTAAGAGCGAATACTGTGGCTACAGTCGCCAGCAGCAAATTCTTGCTCAACATCGATCTATCCTTTCACTCTCAACTTGTCTGGCTCTGTTGTATAGAGTCCCGGCCGCCCCGCGTTGCGGAGGATCAAATTTGTGCTGCAGCTGCGAATTTGACGTGGATCACTTTGCGGCTGGGCGCGGCGGCCCGCGCCGCTAGCCGGCGGCGAGATTCTCCAGCGCCGCGCGGTCGAGGATCAGCAGCTCATGGATCCCCATCATCCGGACGAGCCGCGCCGACTTGAGCGCGCCCAGCTCGCGGCTCACCGTCTCGATGCGCAGCCCGAGATAGTCCGCGATGTCCGAGCGCGACATCGGCAGCAACGCGCGCGGCGCCTGGCCTTCGGTCTGCGGGGTGTGCGCCACCATCTGGAGGATGAAGGTCGCCAGACGCTCGGCCGCGGTCTTTCGCCCGAGCAGGACGAGTTGGTCGCGCGCCGCCGAAAGCTCGCGCACGGCGGCGGTGTAGAGCCGCCGCTCCATATGCGGGTGTTCGTCGACAAAGGCGTCGAACCGGGGGCGCGAGAAGCGGCAGAGCTCCGTCGGCGCCACGGCTTCCACGGTGAAGGGGTGCTCGTCGTCCATTGTGATGCCCAGGAAATCGCCGGGGAAGGCGAATCCGGTGATCTGGCGCCGTCCGTCGGGGAGGAGCTTGGACAGCCGCAGCACGCCCCGCGTCACGTTGTACACCTGGCCCGCAGTCGCACCTTCCCAGCACAGCGCCTCGCCCGAATCGAGGTGCCGGGTGTTCCCGCTCCGCTTGAACGCGGCGAGATCAACCTGACCGAGCACGTTGCACACCGCATGATCGCGCACCGGGCAGCCGAAACAGGGGTGGTCGCACTGCAGAAGGGTGTCGGCGGGCGGGGGGGCCGCAACGGCCGTGTCGGGAAGGTACATCGGATGTCTCCGGAGGAATTGCGCGGAAGTGAGGCAGGTCAAGGCGTTGGCGGGGAGACCCGTTATGGCGAGGTTATTCTGCGAAGGGATCGAGCGGTTATGGCGTATCTCTCAGTTGCCGAGATGGCGTCCGACGAGGGCGACGCGGCCTATGCGCTCGTGCGTACGCTGGACCCCGGGCTGGGCCCGGCCTGCTGGTCGGCGTTCATCGAAGCGCAGCACACCCGCGGCGGAATCCTGGTGTTGCGCACCCCCGACCGGACGGTGATGGGACTGGCGAGCTGGCACGTAGCCGATTGCGCCGGGAACGGCCGGCTGATGGTGGTCGAGAATTTCGTAACCGCCGAACTCAGCGCCGCGACCCCGGGCCGGCGAAGGCTCGCCGGCGCGATCGAGGCGCTTGCACGCGCGCGCGGGTGCCGCGGCATCCGGCGATCGCCGGGCGATCGCCCGGGATCGGCGGAGACGCTCCGCAACCATGTCGCGATTTCGCGCAATCCCCCGCTGCGTCGAAGTCGCAGTGGCAGCGCCGCCGAGATGTACCCGGCCTTGTGACTGTTCGCGGCTCATGGCGCGGAGCTCGACGCAGGCGCCGACAGCGAACGGATTGTAGCTGCGAGCGCATTACCGAACAGCGGCTTTTCGAGCAGCGCCGCCCCCGCCTGCGCGACGAGCCCGCGCAGGCGCGCGTCGGGATTGGTGGTGATCAGAATCGCCGGGGTGGCGATGCCGCGCGCGCGCAAGTCGCGCAGCAGCGTGAGCCCGTCCATGCCCGGCAGCCGGTGATCGAGGATCATGCAGGCATCGCCGCTGAGCGGTGCCCAGGCGAGCGCGGCCTCGGCGCTCGCATAGGTTGCCACCTCGAAGCCTTCGGTCTCCAGTGCGAACGCGATCGCAGAGCGCACCGCGGGGTCATCGTCCACCAGCAGTATCCTGGGGTCCGACATCACGCGCCGCCCGCCGCTGCGACGCGGTGGCTGCCGAGGGATTGTGCGCCCGGACCGCACCATGGACGTGTCATGTTGAATTCTCCGTTCCACTGCGGCACTCGGGCGACCCACATATCGTGAGAACCGCTTAGGCGCGGCCACCGGGAGCTGGAACTTGGGTCTTCATCCTACGGCAGGTACCGGAGGCGCGCCGCTGAAAGGAGAGACGCTCGCCGCGGCATTGCGCCCGCGCGCCTCGCCGCCGATCATCGAGCGGATCGATGCCGTGACCGCGACGTTCGCCGGGCTCACGATCGGCTGCGCGGGGCTCGCGTTGCGCGTCGGGCTCGACCCGTTGCTCGAGAATCGCGCGACCTATATCTTCCTGGTGCCGGGCGTCGTGGCCGCGGCGCTCGGCGGCTTCTGGCCGGCAGTGATCGCGGCGCTGTTGACGATCGCCGGCGGTGTCGCCGCCGACCGGTTCACTGGCGACCTGCTCTTCGGCGACTGGGTCGCGGCGAGCGTCTTCCTGTGCATCAGCCTGGTGATCGGGGCAGGCGGCGCCTGGCTCAAGCGCGTGCGCGCGCGCGCCGCGGCGAGCACGCAGGCGCTCGCCCAGCGGGAGGCGCATCTCATCTCTATCCTGCAGACCGTCCCTGACGCGATGATCGTGATCGACGAGGCGGGGTGCATCCGCGACTATAGCCACACCGCCGAGCGCCAGTTCGGCTGGACCGCCGAGGAGGTGACCGGCAAGAACGTCAGCATGCTGATGCCCTCACCCTATCGCGAGGCGCATGACGGCTATCTCGAGCGTTATTATCGCACCGGCGAGCGCCGGATCATCGGCGTCGGCCGGGTGGTGGTGGGTGAGCGCAAGGATGGCTCGACCTTTCCGATGGAGCTTGCGGTTGGCGAGATGCGCCTCTCGGGTCGCCGCTTCTTCACCGGCTTCGTCCGCGACCTCACCGAACGGCAGAAGACCGATGCGCGGCTCCAGGAGCTTCAGACCGAGCTCGTCCATGTCTCGCGCCTCACCGCGCTCGGCGAAATGGCCTCGGCGCTGGCGCACGAGCTCAACCAGCCGCTGAGCGCGATCGGCAATTATCTGATGGGGAGCAAAACGCTCCTGGAGCGCGAACCGGTTCCGAACGCGCGCGTCGTCGAGGCGGTGCAGCTCGCGAGCAAGGAGGCGTTGCGCGCGGGCGAGATCATCCGGCGGCTGCGCGACTTCGTCGCCAAGGGCGATACCGAGCGTCGCCTCGAGAGCCTGCCCAAGCTGATCGAGGAAGCGAGCGCGCTCGCGCTGGTCGGCGCGCGCGAGCACAATATCCGCGTCCGTTTCGAGATGAGCCCCGACGTCGATCTCGTGCTGGTCGACAAGGTGCAGGCGCAGCAGGTCATCGTGAACCTCATCCGCAATGCGGTCGATGCGCTGGGCGACTGGGATGGCACGCGCGAGCTCACCGTCCGCGTTGCTCCGCAGGACGGCGACATGGCGCTGGTCGAAGTGGCGGACACCGGGCCGGGCATCCGTCGCGATGTCGCCGCGCAGCTCTTCCAGCCGTTCGTCACCACCAAGCGCACCGGCATGGGCGTGGGACTTTCAATTTGCCGCACGATCATCGAAGCGCATGGCGGCAAGATCTGGGTGGAGGCCTACCCCGGGGGGGGCGCCGTGTTCCGCTTCACCATACCCAGCGTAGGCCAGGAGGAACTAGATGATGGCGAATGAGCAGGTGGTGCATATTATCGACGACGACGAGGGTGTCCGCTCGTCGCTCGCCTTCCTGCTCGATTGCTCGGAGATCCCCACGCATACCTATGAATCGGCGGCGCAGTTCCTGAAGATCGTGCCGACGATGCAGCGAGGTTGCATCATCACCGACGTCCGCATGCCTGAGATGAACGGACTCGAACTGCTCGCCAGGCTCAAGTCGCTCGGCGTGCCCGATCCGGTGATCGTCATCACCGGGCATGCCGACGTGCCGATGGCGATCCAGGCGCTGCACGCCGGCGTATCCGACTTTATCGAGAAGCCGTTCAGCGACGAAGTGATCCTGCTCGCGGTGCGATCGGCGCTCGCCAAGCAGCATAATCGCGAGGAGATACAAGTCGAGCGCGACCAGATCGACAAGCGGATTTCGACGCTCTCGGCACGCGAGCGCGAGGTGATGGATCGCCTGATCGAGGGGAAGGCGAACAAGGTGATCGCCTATGACCTCAGCATCAGCGCGCGTACCGTCGAAGTCTATCGCGCCAATGTGATGACCAAGATGCAGGCGCGCACGCTTTCGGAACTGGTGCGGATGGTGATGATCGCGCGGCTCGCCTAGCCGCGCCCGAGCCTCAGCCCGCGCGCGGCAGGCCCCATTTGTCGGCGATCCACGCGCGGAACCGCGCCTTGGGATCGACGCTCTCGTCGCGCGCTCGCGGTGTCGCCTCGAGCACGCGCGTCACTTCGGGCACCCAGCGGCGGATCGATTGCTCGATGCCGCGCTTCAGCGTGATGCTCCCCGAAGGGCAGCCTCCGCAGGCGCCCTCCATCCGCACCCAGGCGGTGCCGTCTGCGGAATCGAACCGCACGAGCAAAGCGTCGCCGCCATCGGCGGCGAGCATCGGGCGCACCCAGCGATCGAGGACATCCTCGATCTGCTGCTCTATCTCGCCGAGCGGCGCCGCGGGCTCTCCCCGTTGCGGCGCGGGGCTGTCGGGCGCGTCGGCGATCGCGAAGGCGATGTCGGGGCGCAGCGTGTCCCATGCGGTATGGGGGCCGTCTCGCACCACGGTCACGAATTGTTCGGCGATCATCACGCGCACGACGCCATGGATCGCGAGCAGCGCATCGGCGAGCGGGTCGGCGCCCGCGGTGGTTCGGTCGAACTGGCGCGGGGGACCCGGCGGGAACGCCCGATCCGCCCGGACGCGCAATGCGTCAGGGTTGGGCGTCGCCTCGAATTCGATCCCGGTCACGGCGCGTCGGCCGGGACCGGCCGCGCCCAGGCGAAAAGCCGCCGCACCCGCACCCGAAGTCGCGTGCGGGCGACCGGCGATCGCGTCGCCTCGGTCTCGATGGCGGGGACGGGCGCCGCCTCGGCCCATTCGGCCACCGGGACGAGCGCCATCAGGCCGGCGCACGGCCAGACTGCCACAATCTCACGGGCGTCGCACATTGCTCGCTCTCCGAACGAATTGCTGTTGTTCACGCCGCCGGCAATGGTCCCCGCGGTCCGCGCGACCTATTGGGATGTTGACCCTAGGGTGCGTGCCGGAGGCGCCCGCCCGTCAGGGCTTCCCGTCCGGGCGCGGGCCGATCAACATCGGGCCATAAGCGAGCACGAACAGCACGAACGCCCCGCCCCATGCCGCGCCGGCGATCTCGATCGCGCGCATATAGTCGATCGGCAGCAGCGGCGCGGCGACGCGCAGCGCCGCGCCGAGCGTCACGAGGATGTAAATCGCGCGCGTGCTGAGATCGGCGGCGAGCGGCCGGCCGGTGTGGCCCCGCGTCGCGCGCGTCATCACCGCGAGCGTCATCGATGCCATTGCCCCCGCCGAAAGCGCGTGGAGCGCGGCGGAGACGGGGATTTGCCCGAGGAAGATGCTGCCGCCGAGCAGCAACAGACCCAGCGGGAGCCACGCATAGGAGGCGTGCAGGATCAGCACGAGCGGCTCGCGCACGACCCGATGGCCCGCCCAGCGCGCAAGGCGCGCGGCCTGAAGAATGCCGGCGATCAGCAGCAGTGCGCCCGCATAGGGCGCATAGGGCACGGCGGCCCACGCGAGGAGCGCGATCACCGTGGCGGCGATCGTCGCGATGTCGAAGCGATTGGCCTGTGGCGGAAGATGCTCGGTTTTTCCCTGGCTGGTCAGCCAGTTGCGGGTGAACGCCGGGATGATCCGGCCGCCTATCAGCGTGATGAGCACCAGCACGATCGCGAATCCCAGTCGCCAGCCGAGCCCGGCGGGAACGGCGAGGCCGAGCGCCTCGGCATGGTCGAGCGCGGTGGCGAAGGCGAAGAGCGAAACCGCGATGACGATCGGGAAGTTGCGGTTGCGCGCGGCGATGACCTCGCGCGCGGCGATCACCGCGAGGACGGCGAGGAAGCCGATGTCGAGCCCGATCGCGAGCGGCGCGCCGAGCGTCGCGGAAAAGAGCAGCGCCAGCCGCGCGGTCAGCCACAGCAGCGCGAGACCCGCCAGCGGCGCGCCGGCCATCGGCGGACGGCCGGTCCAGTTGGGGATGGCGGTGAGCAGGAAGCCGCCGATCACCGCGCCGAGATAGCCGAACAGCATCTCGTGGCGATGCCAGGCGAGCGGATCGAGGTGGCTGGGCAGCTCGAGCCCGACGGAAAGCACGGCGACCCAGAGCACCAACACGATCAGCGCCCAGAGCGCTCCGCCGAGGAAGAAGGGCCTAAAGCCGCCGCGGAGCAGCTGCGGAATGCGCATCGGGCTCTCGCCTTGGGAGTCGGTCTTCATCGCGGGTACCTGCGCTTGTCGTGAAAAGGAGGCCGGCCCCGCCCGAAGGCGGGACCGGCCGGGCGATGCCGCTTATTCGGCGGGCATCAGTTCCGGCTCGCGGACGTCGGCCGCAGGCTGACGGCGACCGAGGAACATCTTCGCCACACACAGCGCCAGCAGCATCGCGCCGATGCTGAAGACGATGTCCCCCGGAACCCGCATCCACACCAGCGTCTCCATGACGGTGCCGTGGACGATTTCCGGCGAGCGCGCGTACCAGAAGCTGTTGGTCACGCTGTGATACGCCTGGTAGAGGCCGGACGGTACGAGGCTGAGGAAGACCATCCCCGCCAGCCCGAGGTTGAGCGACCAGAAGACCGCCTTGAGCAAGCCCTCTGACCAGACGGCATCGCGGAAGGCGGTGCGCAGGCAGAACAGCATCAGGCCGATACCCAGCATCCCATAGACCCCGAAGAGCGCGGCATGGGCGTGGCTGGGCGTCATGTTGAGGCCCTGGATATAGTAAAGCGAGATCGGCGGATTGATCGCGAAGCCGAGGATCCCCGCGCCCACCAGATTCCAGAACGAGACTGCGACGAAGAACAGGATCGGCCATTTATAGGTGAGCACCCACGGCGCGGCCTTGGTCCTCCGATAATTGTGCAGCGCTTCCACGCCGAGCAGCGCCAGCGGCACCACCTCGAGCGCCGAGAACATCGCGCCCCAGGCAATGATGGGTGTGGTCGTGCCCGAGAAATAGAGGTGATGGAGCGTGCCGAGGATGCCGCCGGTCAGGAATACCGCGGTCGAGAAGACCACCGCGATATTCGCCGCACGCGCGCGCACCAGCCCCAGACCCGCGAAGATGAGCGCGATCACCGCAGTGGCGAACACCTCGAAGAAGCCCTCGACCCACAGGTGGACCACCCACCAGCGGAAATACTCGATCATCGAGAGCGGGCTGTGGCGACCCCAGGTGAGCGCCGCGCCGAAGAACAGCCCGATGCACACAGTCGATACGAAGACCATGCCGATCAGCCCGCGGCTCTCCGACGGCGTCCTCAGCGCCGGCCAGAGTGCCCGACCGACCAGGGTCAGCCAGAGCATCAGCCCGATGAAAAGCAGGATCGCCCAGAAGCGGCCGAGATCGACGAATTCATAGCCCATATGGCCGAACCAGAAGTTCGCGGCATGCCCCAGCTTCTGCTGGATCGCGAACCACTCGCCCGCGAACGATCCGATCACGACGACGAGCAACGCGACCCACAGGAAGTTCACGCCCAGCTTTTGAAACCTGGGTTCGTGGCCCGAGAGCATCGGCGCGACATAGAGGCCGGTGGCGAGCCAGGCAGTGGCGATCCAGAAGATGCCGAGCTGGGTGTGCCAGGTGCGGGTAAGCGCATAGGGAATGTAGTCTGAGATCGCGACGCCGTAAAAATCCTGCCCCTCGACGGCGTAATGGGCAGTGATCGCGCCGAGCACCACCTGCGCGAGGAACAATCCGATGACGGTGACGAAATATTTGGTCGTCGCCTTCATCGAGGGAGTGGGCTTCATGCCGAGCAGCGGATCCTGCGCCGGAACGTCGGCATGCTCTTCTTCGCCCTGACGCGCCTGATACCAGGTCAGCCAGCCGACCCCGGCGATCAGGAACAATACGCTGGCGATCGACCAGATGCCGAGCGCGGCGGAGGGCGTGTTGCCGACCAGCGGCTCGTGCGGCCAGTTGTTGGTATAGCTGATCGTGTCGTCGGGGCGATTGGTAACGCTGGTCCATGCCGTCCAGAAGAAGAAGGCGCCGAGGCTGGCGCGGTCCGTCGCGTTGGTGAGCGAGCGCTCGGGAATCGCATAGTCGATGCGCAATTCCCGGAGGGCCGGATCGCTGCTGAACAATTTGGTGTAATGATCGGCGACCTCGGCCATCGCCTGCCCGCGCTCGGGCGAGACGGTGATCGCGCCGGTGCCGGCATCGTAGCTGTTGGTGCGAAGCTCGTCCTTCAGCCGCTGTCTGAGCGCGGCCTGGTCTTCCGAGCGGAGTTGCGCGAACGGCTTGCCGCGCTCCTTCTTCGCCCAGATGTCGAGCAGCGCGGTCGCCTCGCGGTGGAGCCAGTCGGCGCCCCAATCGGGCGCGACATAGCCGCCGTGACCCCACACCGAGCCGAGCTGCATGCCGCCCAGCGTCTGCCAGACCTCGCGGCCCGTCTGGACCTGCGCTTTGGTATAGAGGGTGTCGCCCATGGTGGTGACGACGGTTTCGGGCACCGGTGGTGCCTTCACGAAGATCTCCCGGCCGATAAGGCCGAGGATTGCGAAAGAGATGACGAAAATCGCCCCCAGCCACAACCATAGCTTCTTTGAGTTGATCATCTTACCCCCGATGGGTTTGAAGGAGACTGCGCGATAGGGCGGCGTGGCGCTCCCGAAAATTCGTGGGCGCGACCTAGGGTACGTACCGGAGGGAGAATTCCGGAGGGGCGGCCCGGGCGCGTTCGAAAAGCCAAAGGGCGCCGCCTTCCGGCAGCGCCCTTCGATCATCGCCCGTGGATCAGCGGACGCCGGCGAGGAGTCCCGCCATCACCGGCTTGGCCTTGCCCGGCAGGCTCACTGCCTTGGCCTGGGCGAGATTGGCGGGATTGCCCACGATCACCACACCGACCATGCCCATGCTCAGATGCGGAGCGCATTTGAAGCCATAGACGCCGGGCTTGGTGAAGGTCACCGTGAGCGGCTTGCTGAGCGCGCCCTTGAACGGCTGGGCGCCAGCGGGAAGCATTCCCGGGATGGTCTCCACATTGTGGCCCATGTCGTTCGGGGTGAAGGTCACGCTCTGGCCGGGCTTGATGCGGACGATCGCCGATTCGAACACCATCATGCCCGCAGCGCCGCGATTGAGCATTTTGACCGTCGCCGCTGGTGCGGCCGCAGGCGCCGGGGCGCCGGGCGATCCGAGGGCGAAAGCCGCGACGGCGGGAAGGGCGACGGCGAGCGCAACGGCGCTGATCTTCAGAGCGGTGATACGCATTTAAATCTCCATTCGACTGAAGGGCGACTTTTGCCCTTGGCTGAAGCCTTGTTGCGCCCGAATCACCGCGGACCGCGTGAGCTGGATCAAAAACGGACGCGGCCCCGCTGATTTGAGGCAGATCAAACGCGCCGCACGCGCCCTCCCCCATCGCTGGGCTCAATCCGCCAAAACCGCTGCGAGGGGACAAAATCATGGAATTCGCGAACGCGCTTGCCGAAGAGATCTGGTCGGCCAAATACCGCTTCCAGCCCGCGCCGGACGAGGGCGACGCCAGCGTCGATGAGACGATCGATCGCGTCGCCGCGGCCATCGCCGAGGCCGAGCTGCCCGAAACGCGCGACGCCTGGCGCGCGCGCTTTGAGGAAGCGCTGACCGACTTCCGCTTCATCCCCGCCGGCCGCGTGCTCGCCGGTGCCGGCACCGACCGCTCGGTCACGCTGTTCAACTGCTTCGTGATGGATACCATCCCCGACAGCCTCGCCGGCATCTTCGCGCATCTGCGTGAAGCCGCGGTCACGATGCAGCAGGGCGGCGGTGTGGGGATGGACTTCTCGACCATCCGCCCCTCGGGAAGCGCGGTGCGCGGCGTAGGCGCGCAGGCCTCGGGCCCGATCAGCTTCATGGATTGCTGGGACTCGATGTGCCGCACGGTCGAATCGGCCGGCCAGCGACGCGGCGCGATGATGGGATGCCTGCGCATCGATCATCCCGACATCGAGGCTTTCATCGATGCCAAGCGCGATCCCAGGCGCCTGCGCAACTTCAACATATCGGTGCTCGTCACCGACGCGTTCATGAAGACGCTCGCCGCGGGCGGCGAATGGCCGCTGGTCTTCGAGGACGAAGTTGTTCGCACCGTCCCCGCGCGCGCTCTCTGGGAACGGCTGATGCGCGCCACCTATGACACCGCCGAGCCCGGGGTGATCTTCATCGACCGGGTCAATGCGATGAACAACCTCGCGCATTGCGAGACGATCGCGGCGAGCAATCCGTGCGGCGAGCAGATGCTGCCGCCTTATGGCGCGTGCCTGCTCGGCTCGATCAACCTCGCGCGGTTCGTCGATCGCCCCTTCTCCGGCGGGGCGGCGCTGGACGAGGAGGCGCTTGCCGAGGTCACCCGCGTCGCGGTGCGCATGCTCGACAACGTCATCGACATCTCGCGCTATCCGCTGCGCGACCAGGAAGTGGAGGCAAAAGCGAAACGGCGCATCGGGCTGGGCGTCACCGGGCTCGCCGACGCATTGCTGTTCGTCGGCGCGACCTATGGCAGCAGCAAGGCCGTAACGCACACGCGCCGCTGGCTCGAGGTGATCAAGCGCGAAGCCTATCGCACCTCGGCGCTGCTCGCGCAGGAAAAGGGTGTCTTCCCGCTCTACGACACGTCGATGCTCGATCGACCGAATCTAACCTCGCTCGACGCGGAGACGCGCGCGCTGATCGCCGGGCACGGCCTGCGCAATGGCTGCCTCACGTCGATCGCCCCCACCGGAACGACCTCGCTGCTCGCGGGCAATGTCTCCTCGGGTATCGAACCGGTCTTCGCTTATTCCTACACCCGCCGGATCCGCCAGCCCGACGGCAGTACCCGCGAGCAGGCGGTGGAGGATTATGCCATGCATATCTGGCGGCGCGAGAAGGGCGACGCCGAGCCCCCGGCCGAGCTGTTCGTCAGCGCGCAGACGCTCACCCCGTCGGACCATCTGACGATGCAGGCGGCGGCGCAGGCGCTGGTCGACAGCTCGATCTCCAAGACCGTCAACTGCCCCGAGGACATCAGCTTCGACGCGTTCGCCGACATCTATGTCGAGGGCTATCATCTGGGGTGCAAGGGGCTGACCACCTATCGCCCCAATGCGGTGACCGGCTCGATACTCAGCGTCGATGCGCCGGCCAAGGCCGAGGCCATCGAGGAGATCGCGCTCGCGCCGCGCGCAGAGGCGCTCGACGGCACGACCTACAAGCTGCGCTGGCCCGAAAGCTCGCACGCGGTCTACGTCACCATCAACGACGTGCCCGACGGGGACGGCCGGCGTCCGTTCGAGATCTTCGTCAACTCCAAGAATATGGAGCAATATGCCTGGACGCTGAGCCTGACGCGGATGATCTCCGCCGTTTTCCGTCGCACGCGCGACGTCGCGTTCGTGGCGGAGGAACTCAAGGCGGTGTTCGATCCGCGGGGCGGGGCGTGGATGCACGGGCGATACGTGCCCTCGCTTCCCGCCGCGATCGGCGGAATCATCGAGCGCCACATCGGCGGCCTCGACCATCCCCACCCGCATCCGCATGCCGAGACCGCGCCCACGGCAAAGGCGACCCCGCCGATCTGCCCGCAATGCGGCGCCGCATCGCTGATCAAGGTCGAAGGCTGCGCCAACTGCCTCGACTGCGGCTATTCGAAATGCGGGTGAGCGCTAGACCGCGCGCGAGTGCCGCGCGTTCGTCTGCCCCAGATATTCGTCGAACGCCGCGGCGACGGCGCGCACCAGCGGGCGCGCGTCGTGCGGCACTTCGATCAGCCCGCCCTCGAGCGTTACCAGCCCGTCAGCAACCAGCGCCGGGATCTCGGCCGCGCCGGCGAGCATCCGTGTCGCATCGCTCCCATGCCGTCCGCACAAATCGGCAAGGTCGACGCGATAGTCGCACATGATCCGCTCGATGATCGACGCGCGTAGCCGGTCCTCGCCCTGAAAGGCGCACACCTTGGTGCTCGCGGTGCCGTGCCCGGCGACTCGCTTCTGATAGTCGCCGATCAGCACGGCGTTCTGCACATAGCCCTGGGGCAGCCGTCCGATCGACGAGGCGCCGAAGCCGAGCAGCGTCGCGCAGCCATCGGTGGTGTAGCCCTGGAAGTTGCGGTGCAGCTTGCCCGCCGCCGCTGCCTGCGCGAGTTCGTCCTCGGGGAGCGCATAGTGATCGAGGCCGATGCGGACATAGCCGGCGCCTTCGAGCAGGCCGGCGATCGCTTCCGCCTGCGCATGCCGCTCGGGCCCGCTCGGCAGCGTCGCCTCGTCGATCTTGCGCTGGTGGATCTTGAAGCTGGGCACGTGCGCATAGCCGAACACCGCGAAGCGATCCGGCCGAAGCTCGAGCGCGCGCGCGACCGTATCGGCGCAGGAGTCGATCGTCTGGAGGGGAAGGCCGTAGATCAGGTCGAAATTGACGCCCGCGACGCCCGCGGCGCGCAAGCCGCGGGTCGCCGCGGCGGTCTGCTCGTAGCTCTGGATCCGGTTGATCGCGCGCTGGACCACCGGGTCGAAGCTCTGGACGCCGAGGCTCGCGCGGGTGATCCCGCCCTTCCCCAGTGCGGCGATCATCTCGGGCTCGAGCGTGCGCGGATCGAGCTCCATCGCGACTTCGGTCGCTGCGTCGATCCCGACGGTCGCGCGGAGCCGTTCCATCAGCGCGAGAAACTGGTCCGGATGCATCAGGCTGGGCGTGCCGCCGCCGAAATGGATATGGCGCGCGGGCAGCACCCGCCCGATCCGCGCGCCCGCCCATGCGATCTCCGCGTGAAGCGCATCGAGATAGCGGGCGATCGGCGCGTCGCGCGCGGTGATGGTCGTATGGCAGCCGCAATACCAGCACATCGACCGGCAGAACGGAACGTGCAGATAGACCGACACCGGCTCGCCTTGCGGCAGCGCCGCCAGCCATTCGCCATAAAGCTGCGGGTCCATGCCCGGCGCGAAATGCGGCGCGGTGGGATAGCTGGTGTAGCGCGGCAACGCGCGATCGGCGTAGCGGCTGATGGTTTCCGGCGTCACGTGCAACTCCTGCGGATGGTCGAGCGCCCGGCGCTCTAGCTCAAGCGAGGTCGGGCTGCCCCTTGGGGACGTACCGGATGGGAATTCTCCGCGCCTTGGCCAATCTGTGCGCCCGCGCCTTGTGCCGCCAGCGCAGGATCCCGGTGACGAAGAGCAAAGCCGGCAGTAGTCCCGAGACGAAGACCAGCATTCGCCCGGCAAGCCCGAACGCCTCCCCATTGTGGAGCGGGTGGAGCCAGTTGAGCGCTTTGTCCCCCCATGAATCGAAACGCGGATCGCGCACCGCCAGCACCCGCCCCGAATATTGATCGATCCACACATTGGTGCGCGGGAAGCGCTGGCTCGGCTCGTGCGGCTGCGCGAGGTTGATGCGGTAGACCCCGCCCGGCCCGTCCGGAGTTTCGATCCAGGCGAGGCGGGCATGCGGGAAGCGCCGCGCGGCGATGGCCACGGCGGCGTCCACGGCGATGCGCGAAATGCCCGGTGCCGAATGCAGCACCGGCGGGCGATGGAGCGCGCTGACGCTGGAGAGCAGCGGCTTCACCTGATCGGGCAAGTCGAGCAGCGCGCCCGTCGCAGTGACGACGGCGAGGAGCACCAGCCCATAGACACCGGAGAGGCTGTGGATGTCGTAGACCCGCCGCTGCGGCGCGGCGTGCGGCTTGGGTGCGAGTGCGCCCCTGAGCCGCGCCGCCGCCGGCCACCAGAGACAGAGGCCCGACGCGAGCAGCAGCAGCGCCAGCAGCCCGGCGACCCCGACGATGCCCGCGCCCGCCGATCCGGCGAGCAGGCGATAATGGAGATCGTAGACCCAGGTCATCCCGCCCTCGCCCCAGCCCTGCTGGCGGACGATGCGCATCGCGCCCGGATCGACCCAGGCGAGCAACGGCGCGAAGCCGCGCTTGGCCGCCTGCGGGGTCTGCATGTAGCGCGCCGGAACCGCTCCCCCGCCCGGCTGGACCTCGATCCGCCACGCGCCTTGCAGCGCCGGATTGGCGGCGCGCAGCGCGCCGAACACGTCCTCCCAGCGCGCGGGTTGCGCGCCCGGCGCGGCGTGAACCGGCGGGTGCATCCCCGCGTCGATCCCGCGATAAAAGACCAGCGCGCTCCCGCTCAACCCGAGCAGCGCGAACAGTCCGCCGAGCGTCAGCCCGATCCACAAATGGAACTGCACCCATGCGCGCCGGGCGGGACCCGTCATGGTCAGAACTTCGCCGCCAGCGCCGCGAATATGCTGCGCTTGTCCATCGGCGAATGGAGCGTCTGCGCGCCGTCCCACCAGACATATTCGGCATAGCGATTGGCGAGGTTCTTGACCTGCACCTCGAGCTCGAGATGGTCGGTCAGCGCGTGGCTCAGCTCGAGGTTGAACTGCACATTGTCGCCGTAACGCGCGGTGCTGTTGGTCTTTTCGAGATAATAGCTGCCCTGCGCGGTGCCCCATAGCGACACGCGCCAGCGCTTGGTGGGCTCCCACGCGAAGCCCGCCGAGGCGAGGAACGCGGGCACGTGATCGATCTGCTTGCCGAGGCTCTCGGGGCTGGCCGGATCGGGCTCGGTGATCTTGCCCTCCTGCCAGCCGATGCTGCCCCAGGCCTCGATCCCGGCGGCGGGGCGCGCGGTGACCTGAAGGTCGACCCCGCGGCGGCGCGTGGCGCCGAGATTGTCATAGTCGCCGGCGGGATCGTTGAGCTTGCGCCGCACTTCGCCGGTGGCACTCTGCTCCCAATAAGCCAGCCGCGCCTCCAGCTTGCGCCCGGCGGCGTATTTGGCCCCCGCCTCCCAGCCCTGGTTGATCGAGGCGGCGAGATCGGTGACGCGCGGCGGCACCTTGTAGGTGCCCGCGCGCCCACGCCGATCTGGAAGGTGCGTCCCCAATTCCCGTACAGCGTCAGCCCGCCCAGCGGCTCGACTGCGACGTTGATCTTGGGCTGTTCGATCGCGCCATAATCGTTGACCGGATAGCTCTGGCCGGTGAGCCGATCGGCGAACGATCCCCCAACCCAATCGACCCGGAACGCCGGAACCAGCTTGAGCCAGCGCGTCGGCTCGATGACCGCCTGGATATAGGCGCCGGTGACGTCGAGATCGAAATCCTGGTCGCGGGTCTGGCGGGTGCGGACGCGTTCCGCGGTGTTCCAGCGCAGGCTGTGGTTCGACTGCGCCTGATGGTCGCCGCCGGTTTCGAGGGTGAGATTGTGGAGCCCGACAAATTCGGGGCGCCATTTGACGTGCCAGGTCACGCCGCGCTGCTGCTCGTCGGCATAGCGCTCCTGCTGCGAAACGCCCGCGCTGAACCGGATGAACCGCCGGTCGTCGAAGGTGTTGAGATAGCCGCGGAGGCTGGCGTCGAGCCCTCGTGCGAGATCCGCCTCGGCATGCAGGCTGTACTGGCCGATCCGGCGCTCGCCGCCGTCGCTGCGCGAGATCGCATAGGATTGGCGCGGGTCCGCACGCGCATCGGCTTCGCTCAGATAGCCGGGCTCTTCGGCCTCGCTGCGATAATGGCGCGCGATGGCGCCAAGCCGCACGTCGCCGCCCGCGGGCGCGTAGAACCACTTGCCCGCCAGCGCCAGCCGATCATAGTCGCTGTGCGCGCGAAACCCGTTGGAGCGGCGATAGCCGACGAGATAATCCTGCGTGAACGCCCCCAGCCGCAACCCGCCAGCTGCCTGCATGTCCAGAATCTGGTGGCTGCCATAACCGAGCCGTGCCGCAACGCCCTCGCCGCCGGTGCGCGTCCGCACCGATGCGTTGCCGGCGATGTTGTGCAGCCCCCAGCGCGGGTCGCTGGTGCCGCGCACCGTCTCGATCGACGCGATGTCGAGCGGGAACAGCATGTCGATGAAGGGCATGTTGCCGTCGTTGGTGTTGCTCGGGATGCCGTCGATCAGCAGCTTCACCGCATTGATCTCGCCCTCGCCATTGAACCCGCGGAACGAGAATTTGCCCGAGGTGGTGCCTTGGTTGAAGCTGGTGAGCGTCACGCCGGGCGGCCTTCCGAGGAGTTGCCAGGCATTGTCGACATTCTGGCGCTCGATGATGTCGGCGCCGAGCCGGTCCACCGAAGTGAGCACGCTCGCCGCGGACTCGCGGTCGCGACGGCCCACGACCAAAATCTCGCCGATGACGAGCGAGGGATCCCGGACCTGGAAGTCGGATGGCGGGGCCGGCCGATCGTCGTCCGCCCGGGCTTCCGGAACCCCCATCGCCGCCAGCAGCAGCACCGCCCCTATCGCGCGCATGATAACCCCCGTATCTTCGAGGCCCGGGCGGGCGGCACCCCATGTGCCGATCGCAGGCCGATCTTGAGGGCGGCTTTCCTCCCGGCCGCGTGCAGCCGCAACTTCGGTGCCGTGCCTAGGGGAAGATACGAATGCCCCGCAGCGACGCGATCGGTCTGGTTGCGTTGCGGCGTCGGTTGACGTCGCGTTCAAGCCGCAAATCGCGGTCGCCGAAAGGAAACCGGTCGCAGCTTGCCGATGCTAGGCCAGCATGGTGCCAATCATCGTTCGGGGGAGCCGCGTGCGCGCGCCGAGGCCTAGCAGCGCCCCGCGCAGCGCGCGCGCATGGGGGCGCTCGTCGGTGTAGAGCGACACGATGTGGTTGGTGGCCTCGAACACCGGCCGGCACAGCAACCGGTGCCGCTGCTCATAGCGGCGCAGCGGCCGGAGATCGCCGAGATCGCTGCCGCGTCGTGCGCTTTCGGCAAGCTGGCGCGCGAGCGTCGCCTGACCCTGGATCCCGAGGTTGAAGCCGTGCGCGGTAACCGGGTGCATGCCGACCGCAGCGTCGCCGATCAGCGCCGCGCGGGGCGCCACGAACCGGTGCGCGAAGGTGGTGACGAGCGGGTAGCGGAAGGGCTCGGATAGTAGCGTGATGCTGCCCCAGCGGCGCTTCGACCGGCGCTCGAGTTCGGCGGCGAGGGCCGCGGGCGGCAGTGCGCACAATTCGCGGATCTCGCGATCGCCCAGCGTCAGCACGAACGACGATTGCCGCGGCTGCAGCGGCAGCAGCGCGAGAGTCTGGCCGTGATCGAACCATTCGGTGGCGATCTGGCCGTGATCGTGTTCGTGCGCGACCTTGACCACCAGCATCGATCGCCCGAGCGCATTCATCTCCGCGCCGAGCCCGAACGCTTGCCGCGTCTGCGACAGCCGCCCATCGGCCGCTACTACCAGCGGCGTGCGCAAGGTGCGCCCGTCGTTCAGGGACAGCGCCGCGCTCGCGGGCTCGAACGCGATACCTTCGACATCGCGCTCGACGAGCCAGTCGAGCCCGTCCTGCCCGGCCACGCCCTCGAAGAGCGCGCGCCGCAGGTCCTGGTTCGACACCATCTTGCCGAGCTCGCGGCGCCGGCGCGCCGGATCGAGCACCAGTGCGCGCTTCGCGCCGCCGTTGAGGACGTGCGCCGCGGCAAGGCTGGCGACGCCGCCGGGCGGCAGGAGGTGCCGGACGCCGAGATCGTCGAGGATTCTCACCGAGCGCTGGCTGAGCGCGATTTCGCGCCCATCATAATCGGGCCGGGCCAGCGCGGCGAGCGGCTGGCGCTCGATGATCGCGAGCTTGAGCCCGAAGCCGGCAAGCGAGCGCGCGAAGGCCAGGCCGATCGGACCCCCTCCGACGATTGCGATATCATAATCCATCCGGCTCGTGATAGCCGAGCGCGCCTCGGTGCGCTTGACCCAGGTCAAACCGGCGCCGGCATCCGGCGCAATGGCCCGACGGTTGCGGTGCCAGATTTCCAAGGCTGGGCGGCGTTCCGCCTCGACAAGATCGGCCTCTCTGTTGACGTTAGAGCATTGCTCGCCAAGCCATCCGGCACGGCCGAACCCCACCAGTTCAGCGAGCCGTCAGCGAAGGGTTTGGTGAGCGCATGGCATCACCCCTACTCGGGCGCATTAGGTGATCAATTCCATTTGGAGAGCGATCCTCCCTCGCACCTGCCGTTCGCGGATTGGTGACCGCGCGGCCGCTTTTGGATCTGCTTCTCGCAGCCCGAACGGCGGACTCTGGGCGCATAGCGGCAACGCTATGGTTGCCTTCTCCCTCGCTCGCCCAGCGCCATATTTTAGGACGACGAGCGGCTCTATTCCTCACCGTGCCCGCTGCATCAAGAGGAATAGAGCTGGAGAGAGCGACCAGACTTGGTTCCCGGCACACGGACAGCAGGGAGTGGCCAGCGCCCCCGAAATTTAGCTGGAGCGGAATGGGTTGGGAAATAACGGTTTTGGAGCAGGTTCGGTTGGGCAGGTAAGGTTGGGAACCCCGGGTTCCCGTGCGTCTGGGGTGCAGACACGGGTTGGCCCAACACCGGCTGCCGGTTCGATGAAGCGGCACTAGGCAGGGAAATCGTTGCGGGTAGTTGCAAGGGCCAGCCGCGGACGGCGCCACGGCCACACAACGTTGCATGCAACGGTTGCATTTCGCCGGCGATTGCCGCGTATTTGCGACCATTAGTTCTCAACCTGAAGGTATATCGGTTTCGGGAAGCAGCGCGGCAACGCTGAACGAACGCTATTGGGCGCATTCCCGCGCGTCAGCTATGCCCACACCTGCCCGGCGGCTCTTGGGCCGAAAGCCGTCGGGCAGCTTCAAGTATGATCGATCAAAAGCCGCCACTCGCTCGGTGCTACGCCGGCAGCTTACACCAACACCTGCCCAGCGGTTTTTGGGCCGCTTCCAGACTGTCGGCTTTTAGGAAGCAATGGCGCGATAGCTGCCATTAAATTTTGGCGGGCGTCCGCTTTGGTCCGCTCCCACTCCAATGACGGCGATGCTGGCCCAAGGATCGGGAGGCAACCTTTTTGACCCTTCTGCGTCAGCTGAACTGTGGCCGGCGCCTCGAGGCGGGCGACGAGATCGTCGCTTCGCATGCGGTCCGAAAAGTCGGCCATATCAATCGCTGAACACTGGAGGCTTGATGTCTCCCGCTCCCTCGCCGTGGCGGCGCCGGCCAGTCGTTTGCGCACCGGGAGGTGAACGTCCTCCCGGTGCGCAGCCGATCAATAGCTGGACACCCGCGAACGCTTCGAGTTGTGGCCACCATTGCGATAAAGAATGTCGCTCGCCGTTTCCGGGGTCACGCTGGCGTCGGTCGTATCCACCGACACGAAAACGCCACCGCGACCGAGGTGATCGCCGTAATAGGCGGTGTCGTCCTCGCTGACGCCGTGCTTCACCAAGGTCTCGCTAAGGGTGCCTGCTGCAGCGCCAGCGAGTGCCCCGATGGCGGCGGCGCCCGGAACGGCACTCGCAGCTATTGCTCCCGCGGCTACCAGCGGACCGACGCCCGGGATAGCGAGCGCTGCAATGCCGAGACCGGCGCCGAGCGCCCCTCCGCCGAGGATTCCGCGCAGCACGCTGCCATTGTCCTCGTCGACGACCTCACCGGTGGCGTCCTCGGTAGTTGCGGCACCCTCGTTTTGGGTCACGACCGAGAGCGCCTCGTGTGGCACTCCGGCGGCGCGGAGCTCTTCCACTGCGCGCATCGCTTCCGCGCGAGTGTCGAATACGGCCGAAGCCAGATGGGACATCATCATTGGTTCTCCTGTGGATTTCAACGAACGGAGCCCCGGCGGACGAGATTGACGACCGCGAGCAGGACGACTGCGCCGAGCAACGAGACGAGAATGGACGGGATGCTGATCTCGCCGCTGGTGATGGGTGCGCCGCCAATCAGGGGCGTGAGAAGGAAGCCGGCAACAAGCGCGCCGACGATGCCCACGACGATATTGAGGACGATGCCCTGCTGGGCGTCCGTGCGCATGATCATGCTGGCGACCCAGCCGATCAAACCGCCTACAATTAGAAGGACGATGATGCCCATGACTGCTCCTTTGACGAGGTTATTCGAGCGGCATTAACGGGCACGACCATCACAATGTTCAGATGCTGCTCGGTCCAGTAAGCGCGCTTGTTAGTGCAGGTGCACTAGCGTGGTTGGTATCGAGCAGCGGAACGAACCTGCGCGCAGAGACTTCAGATCACATGCCAACCGTCGATCCGCCCCCGTTGTTGCAGCCCACATTCCGGCATTTGGAGCAGTTAATGGCCCAGCTGCTGGACGGAGTGATCCTGATCGATCCCACCGGAACGATCCTGAGCGCCAACGCCGCCGCCCTGCGGATGCACGGCGTGCGCACGGCGGCGGGACTGGGAACGACGGTCGAAAGCTATGCCGAGCGTTTCTCGCTACGCGGGCAGGATCACCGCGCGCTGAAACGTCGCGAGTATCCGCTGTTCCGCCTCCTTGCCGGCGAGAGCTTCCCCGACCTGATTGTCGAGGTTGCGCCCGCAGGCGAGGACGACGTCCGCTGGGTACACCAGGTGCGCGACGTGACCATGGACGATGACGGCGGCGAGCCGGACTGCCTGGCGCTCGTTATCAGCGATGTCTCGGACCGTTTCGATGCGGAGGCACGGTTCAGGGCATTGTTCGAAGCCAATCCGGCACCGGCGCTGATCGTGCGACTGCGCGATCAGCGCATAACCGAAGCCAATCCGGGTTTTCTGGGGCTGACAGGCTTTCAGCCGGATCAACTGGCTGGTCGGACTCTCTTCGGGCTCGACCTGCTCCAGGATCTGCCCGATTCTGCCGCCTTTCGCGAGCAGGTGGAGGCGGGTCAGATCGTACCGCAGACCGAGGCGGAGTTATTGGTTGTCGACGGGTCACGGCGGCGCGTTCTTTTTGCTGGCCAGCCGGTCGACGTCACCGGGGAGGACGCCCTGTTGCTGACCTTCGCCGATCTCGAGCCGTGGCGACGGGCGCAGAATGCGCTCGCCGAAAGTGAGCGGCAGCTTTCCTCCATGTTCGAGATGGCACCGGTCGCCATGGCTATCACAAGCGACGCCGATCACAGGGTCCGCCGTGTCAATGCCGCCTTCCGTCACCTAACCGGGTTTCACGAAGAGGAGACTGTTGGGCGCACCGTCGACGAGTTGCAGCTCTGGGAGGATGGGGAACAGCGCGAGGCAGCCGAGAAGGAAGTGAAGGAGTACGGTAACTTCCGCAATCGGGAGGGGCACCTGCTGCCGAAAGGCGGAGCGCCTGCTGACTGCCTCGTCTCGGCGGATACGATCAGCGTGGAGGGCGCACCTTGCGTGCTGTGGACCTATGAGGACATCACCGAGCGACGCCGCAGCGAGCAAGAACTGGCTGCGGCCATTGACGAGGTGATGAAGGATGCGAGTTGGTTAAGCCGCTCGATCCTGGACAAGGTCGCCAACCTGCGGCGACCCGGAGCCCCGATACCTCCGGTCGACCTCAGTCCGCGTGAACGTGAGGTGCTGGAACTTATTTGCGACGATCTGGACGACGCCGCGATAGCGCAGCGATTGGCGCTCTCGCGCAATACCGTGCGCAACCATGTTGCCCGCCTTTACACCAGGATCGGTGTCAACCGACGAAGCGCTGCAGTGATCTGGGGTCGTGAGCGAGGAATGGGGCGCAGGTCTGAGTAACGGACGGGCCCGGACCCGCCGGTCTCACCTGAGCGTTGAGCCAGACACTAGGAGAGCAAAATGACGATGAACCCGAAGCCAGGCAACGAGCCCGATTCCAGTGACATGTCGATCGAGCACGATCTCGACGCGGAGGTGCGCAAGCCTGCAGATCCAAACCTTGCCGAGGAAGAGGAGGCCGCGAAGCTCGGCGATTTCGCATAGAATGGCAGGCGCACAACCGCACGCCGGTAGCTGGACAGAGCGACTGGCGCTCGGCTTCAGTGGCGTTCGCCCCCAGGCACACGCTCTCGCCGGCGAAGTTTCCAGACGATGATGCCATCCCCTTCGTAATCGAATTCCACCTCACGCTTATCCGGCTCCACGAGGCCCGCCGTCGCATGATCGCAAACCATGCGGGTGCAGCCGAGGTGGGGTTCGCGGTTGGTTATGAAAGCGCCTCGCAGTTCAGCCGTGAGTACAAGCGTCTCTTCGGAGCGCCGCCGTGTCGGGACACAGAGAGGGCAAAGGCAGGTTTGGGGCGCATCAATCCGCACTGATCAGGCGACAGCGCCGCATCCATCCTTCGTTACGCCGTTCAAGCTCGTGCAACCCGCTCGCTTCGCATGTTTGGGATCGATTGCTATGACCGTCACATGTCGCGCGCAAATTCCTATCAGGCAATTGGGTGCTTCAGCGCTGCGGGTCACCGAGATAGGCGCGGGCCGCCGACGATCTAATCATATCGTGTAGGGCGCGGTGCCCGCCGTCCATCGTAGACCTTGCGACAATGATGACGTCGCAAGGAACGGAATGATGGTAGACGCAGTCGGCGGTGGCGGCTCCAGCAGGGATAGCTCGCGGAATGACTCGGCATCCTCCAGTTCGAGGTCGATGCAGGAGTCGGCGCAGCGCAGCGCCGCTACCCCCCAGGATACAAAGGCGGATCCGCAGCGCTCGCTGGCAGAAGCGGCAGCCAAGGGTACTCCGGTGGAAGCAGGGAACGCTCTGCGCGCGCTTGACACGCAGAATGACGGGAACCGCGCCGCGACCAATGCGCAGGTGGAAGCCCAAAAAACGTCGAGCGTGGCCAATGGCGTCTATTCCGCCACCCAATCGGTGTCGACGACGACGCGCTCGGTTGATGGCGTGGAAGCCGTGACCGATGAGCGCAAGCAGACCATCTCGGTCAACAACAAGAGCGCGTCGATCAGTAATACCACCACCCGCACTGCCACGACCCAGGAATATGACGATGCGGGCAAGGCAGTGCACAGCGATCCAGCGACCGGGACTCCGGCTGAAACGGTGCAATCGAGGTCGCAGCAGACATCGACGAAGTCGATAGACGCCAACGGCATCAGCGCGACCAAGTCCGTTTCGGAACAGCGCGGCAGCTACGGCGTCGGCGCCGAAAGCAAGACTTCGCTCGGCGAAAAGGGTGTTACCACCGGCGGGACCGTTTCCGGCAATATCGGCGACCTGAATGCCAAGGCAAATGGCGGCATCACTGCCAACAGCCAGGGTGTCACGATCAGCGGCGGCCTGAACGTCAATGCCGGCCCGATCGGCGTCCAGACCAGCGTGGAACAGGTCAGCCAGACCGGGCTGACCAGGACAACCACGGTGACCTCCGCGAAGATCGGAACCGTGCCGGGCACGCCTGTAACCGCCGCGGTGGAATACAAGCAGACCAATGTCAGCCAGGCCAGGCACAATCTCGACGGCACCGTCACCTATGACGTGACCGGCGAGACGAAGGTGGGCGGGACAGTTGGCATCGATGCGAAGCAGACGAAGGTCGATGCCTCGCTGACGACCGGTTATCGCACCGTCCACTCGATCACTGTCGCCAAGGATGTCAATGTTACGACCATTGACCCCACCAAGCCGGCCAGTTGGCCCGCCGGCACCCGGGTGACGATGAAATCTGAGGATTTCAACGCCAATACGCTCAGCGCTTCGTATCAGAATGTCGGGCTTACGCTCAGCCAGGAAAGCAGCCTCGGCACGACCGTGTCCATCGAGAAGCAGGCCGATAATACCGTCTCCGTGACGGCCGGGCCGACGGCGGGCTTCCTGTCCAACGGCAAGCTCTCCGCCGATCTGGCAGGCTTCGGCGCGCAGATCGGGGTCGAGAACAAGACAAGCATCAGCGCGTTCAGCAGCTTCAATCTCGATCTCGACGCGCCTGCCGCCCAAAAGGCGCTGAGCGAGGTGCTGAGCGGCCAGAAGCCGCCACAGGCGAGCACGGTTGGCGTCAGCAATTTTGCGACGACCAACACGCTCACGAACAACTACAACCTGTCGGCGCAGCTGAACACGCCGCTTGGCCCCCTGGGTCTTGGCCGGAAGGTAAATGACCAGAATGTCACCACCACGCTTGCCGATGGCAGCGTCACCTTCTCCGATACGTTCGATCCGAATGCCGATGGCAAGCCCGAACTGACCATCAGCGGGGCGATGGTCAACGACGTTGCGGTGGAGCGGACTTTCTCCTTCCACCTGAAGGCCGCCGACGAACAGGACGTGCAGACTTTGCAGGCCACTACCGGCAATATGGGCATCAAGGTTGGCGACACCGTGAATGTGTCGCTGACGGAAGCACAGTTGCAGGATCTGCGCCTGGGTAACCGTCCGGCGGAAACCACGCTGCACGAACGGCAGTTCAGCAACGCCGCGCTGGCGGAGAACATCACGCTCACCGGCAGCACCCAGGGCATGGCCACGCAACTCGCCAGCATGCTTTCGGCGAACCGCTTCGGCGATCACGCGTCGCCGGCGCAGATGTTCGACTCAAGCGCGACGATGCCCGGCACGATCACGGTTACGCGGTAATATCAGCCTCGGCAGCGCGTCCAACAATGACGGTGTATGGAACACTGCCGGCGCAACGCTGGAATTCGAGATCCGGCCCACCTTCCTGCAGAGCTGGCCATTCAAGCTGCTGTGCGGCGCAACGCTGCTCGGGCTGCTCTGGCTCGCTTACAGAATGCGAGTGCGCGCCATCGCGGGGCGCATCCGGTCTCGCATGGCCGAACGCGAACGGATCGCACGCGAGCTGCACGATACGCTGATCCAGAGCGTGCAGGGTCTTATCCTCCGCCTGCAGCTGATCGCGGAGGATCTGCCCGCGGGTCAGGCGCAGCGCGCGCCACTGGAGGACGCGCTCGACACCGTCGACGCGATGCTGGGACACGCCCGCGACCGGGTGCTGAACCTTCGTGCCGCAGCCGACGATAGCGCCGACTTTGAAGCCATGCTCGCGAGGGCTGCTGAAGCGCAGGACCGGGCGAGCGGGCCGCCGGTCGCCGTGTTCGTCGAAGGGCGCTTAGCGGCCGGTGGCGCCGTCGATGCGCTGTTCAGCCTTGTCCCTTTTCACTGGCCGCCAGTGCCGGCAGGCGGTGCTGCGCCGTAGCACGCGGTCGCGCGCGCCAGCGCGCGAGGCGTCCCCCTCCTTCACATCCGCGGGCCGCTACACTTGAGGCAGTCCAGTCACTGCGGCACCGCGGCCCCGGCATAAGGATCATAGCCTGCCGGTCGCTGCGGCAGCGTGGCGAGCGGCGATAGGTCGGGCGTCATGGGTCGTGGCGAGGCAAGCACGGGCCCGCCCCCCTCGCCCACGGCGCTTTGCAAACCGGCCACGATGCTCGATGCCCCGAACAGGATGAAACACCCGACGATGACCGTCACGGCCCGGCGAAGATCGACGCGCCCGCTCAAGGCCATGAAGCCCATGCTCGCGACGGAAATCACGGCAACGGTGGTGGCGATGGTTCCGAGCAGGGTTCCTTCCAGCCATCGAACGGCGGCGACAATCGCGCCGGAGCCCGCTGGATCGTTGAAGGAAGGGGCGTAGCCCAAAGCTGCGGTGGCCTCCCACGCAGCTGTGAAACCTGCAAAATCGAACATGCTCTGCATGCTGCGCTGGAGACAGCTGCCGATCAAGCGATCTATCGCACGGCATCGACCTGTTTGAATCGCCAGCGTCGACAGTCTCGGCGTCGTCAGTCATCTCGGGCCGGATTCGGCTAACCGCGCGATTCCGCAGCGCCGAGAGATTTTGGGGGAGATAAGTGCATCCTCTCGACCGCAGCGCGCTCGCTGCGAATGCTGCCAGGCGAATCTGCCCAAGGAAAGATGCTGGATGTAGGCAATCACAGCCCCCCATCTCTCAACCTGGCAACCAAGTCATGCCGATCGACAGCAACAACAAACTGCTAACGCGCGCTGTGCTGAAGCAGTGATCGACTTTCGGCCAGATGTTACCCGGACGCGAGGCCCCGCGCCGCCGCGCGCGCCGCTTTGTATCCAGCACGCCGGCCCTGTTCGAAGCCGATGCGCCGCTGGTAGCCCGGGTCGTCCGGATAATCGCGGAATTCGTCGACGACCTCATCGAAAAGCTCGCGCATCTCGTCTTTGAATTCGGGGTGCGAGAAGATGTAGAACCGGTTCGCACGGATCGCGTCGAGCGTCCGCTCGGCGACGATGTCGGGCTCCATGCCGAACTGGTGGACCTGTTCCAGCCGCCCGACCATCTCAGTGTTGACCGCCTTGGCCCCGCCCAGCAGCGCCGCAGGGCGCACTTCGTCGCTCGCGTAGATATGGCTTTTCACCAGCCCCGGGCACAGCACCGACACACCGATCCCGAACGGCGCGAGGCTGTAGCGCAGCGACTCGCTCATCCCGCGCACGGCGAACTTGGTGGTGTTGTAGATGCCGGGCTGCGGCCCGCACAGAAAACTCGCCATCGACGCGGTGTTGACGACGTGCCCGCCGTCCGCGCGCGCCTTCATCCGCGGCACGAAGGTCATCACCCCGTTGATCACGCCGTGGAGGTTCACGCCCATCACCCAATCCCAATCGTCGAAGCTCGATTCATCGATCGTCTGGAACAGGTTGATGCCGGCGTTGTTGAACAGGAGGCTCACCGGGCCGAGTTCCGCCTCGACGCGGTCGGCGGCCGCCGCGAAACCTTCGCGCGAGGCAACGTCGAGCGTCACGCCGATCACATGCTGGTTGTCGAGCGCCTTCAGCGCCGCCTCGATCGCATCCTCGCGGATGTCGGCGATCGCGACTTTGCAGCCTTGGGCAAGCAACGCGCGCGCGATGCCGAGTCCGATGCCGTTGGCGCCCCCCGTGACAAAAGCCGTGCGGCCCGCGAAATCCTTCATGCGTCCACCTTCATGCCGGCGTTGAGAGACTTTTGCCGCGCGATCTCCGCGGCATGGATCGGGTTGCGGAACAGCACTGCATAGAGCGATTTATACTCGGTATTCTCGGGCAGATCGGGCACCGCCGCGACCATCGCGTCAGCGCGGTCCTTCACCCCATCGTAGAATTCGCGGTGCGTGAGGATGTAGAGTTCGTCGGCGAGGATTCCGCGCAACACCCGCTGCCCAACCTCCTCCCTGGTCTGGTAGAGATGGGTGTTGGCATCGGCCGCGCGACGTTTGTCGGCCTCGGCATAGCCGGTGTCGGCGAGGGTTGCGGGTCGGGTTTCGCCGGCCTTCGCGATGTTGGTCGCGACCGCGCCGGGGCAGAACACCGAACAGATGATTCCACGCGGCTCGAGCTCGAGCCGCATCGCCTCCATCATGTTCGCCACAGCGCCCTTGCCGGTCGCATAGATCGTCGCGCCGGGGTGAGGCATGATGCCGGACATGGACGAGGTGTTGACGATGTGCCCGCCCTCGCCATGCTTCAGGATGCGCGGGAGCATGGTGACGATGCCGTTGATCGTCCCGCCCAGATTGACCCCCATCACCCAGTCCCAATCGGCGTAGCTGGCCAGTTCGGTGGGGCCGACCACCGCGACGCCGGCATTGTTGCACAGGAGGTGGATATTGCCGAACCGCGCCTCTGTGGCATCGGCGGCGGCGGCATAGGCGGCGCGATCGGTGATATCGAGCCGGAGCGCGAGGACATTCTCCCCGCCGTCGAGCTCGACCGATGCCGCGGCGAGATGATCGTCGCGAATGTCGGCGATGACGACGTTCATTCCCGCGCCGAGCAGCGCCTTGGCGATGCCGAGCCCGATGCCGCTCGCACCGCCTGTGACGAACGCGGTCTTGCCTTGCAGATTCTGCATCCAGTCTCTCCCTCGCGGCGATGTTTTCAGCGCCGCATTTTTCTCTCGCCTTTTGTATCCAACACGTACAGTTTGCCAAGCGAAAACGAGGCCGCCCGAGCAGCCCGAAATTCGAGGGAGGATGAAGATGGCGATCGGCCCCGCGGCGGCATCCGTCGAGATGACGGCAGGCGAAGAAATCGCGAACCCTGAGGCGAAGCCCCATCCGGCGCGCGAGTGGCCGACGCCGACCGCCGCCTATTGGGCGCTGTTCGTCATCGTGCTGGCCACCTTCATGACCTTTTTCGACCAGGTCGTGTTCGGTATGCTGGCGCAACGGATCAAGGTCGATTTCGGGCTGACCGATGCGCAGCTCGGGTTCCTGGCGGGGCCGGCGAGTATCATCTGCTATTTGTTCGTGGGCATTCCGCTGGCGCGGCTGGCCGATATCTATCCGCGGAAATATGTGCTGTCGGGCGGTGTCGCGGTGATCGGGGTGATCACCGCGCTGGGCGGGATCGCGCAGACCTTCGTCCAGTTCGTCGTCTCCCGCGTGTTCCTCGCGGCCGGCGGATCGGCGCACGCGCCCGCATCCTATTCGCTGCTCGCCGATGCCTTTCCGCCGCACAAGATCCCCCGCGTATTCGCGCTGCTCCAGTTCGGCTTCATCGGCGGCGTCACGCTGGGCCCGATCGTCGGCGGCATGCTGATCGCCATGACCGGCCACTGGGCGCCCACCGAGATCGCGGGCCTGCGGATCCTCGGTTGGCAGTGGATCATGGTCTGGATCGGATTGCCGGGACTGCTGATCGCGCTGCTGTTCCTCACCATCAAGGAGCCAGCCCGGCTCGCTCCCGCGGCCGATGCCGTCCAGGCCCCGGCCGATGCGGCATTCGGCCGCCGCATCTTGACTTTTACCGGGTTGGACGCCGCGCGCGCGATCCACGCCAATCGCAAAGTGTACTACCCGATGTTCGCCGGGCTGGCGCTGAGCGCGATCGAAACGTTCGGGCTCCAGTTCTGGCGCGTGCCCTTCATGATTCGCACCTACGGCTGGGACGAAGCGCAGATCGGCGCGATCATGGGCAGCATGCTGCTGGTCGCCTCGTTGCTCGGCCTCCTGCTGGGCAGCATTTTCGTCGAATGGCTGGGCAAGCGCCACAAGGATGCCAATGTGCGCGCCGCCGCGATCTTCTTCGGCTGCACCACGATCTGCGCAATCGCCGCCCCGCTGATGCCCAACGGCCATCTCGCGCTATTGATGATGTCGATCGGCTCGATGTTCGGCATCGCCGGCGCGGTGCCGCAGAACGCGGCGATCCAGCGGGTCGCGCCCAACGCGATGCGCGGGCAGGTGACGGCGATCTACCTGTTCATGTTCACGTTCTTCGGCGCGATGGGCAGCTTCATCATCGGGCTCGTTCAGGACCTCGTGATCGGGGCCGAGGCCGATCTGTGGAAGACGCTGGTGCTGACCGCCTCGACGCTGCTGCCGCTGGCCACCTTCTTCATCTTCCGTGCAATCAGGCCCTATCGCGAGGAGGTCGAACGGCTCGAGGCGGCGGGGCGTTGACTCGTGCCCAAGGCCAGCGCAGATTGTACGCAATACATACAAAAAGGAGGACGAGGATGTCGGATACAGATCGCATCGCCACGCTCGAACAGCAGGTCGCGGACCTGGCGCAACGGATCACGGTGCGTGAGGACGAGCTGGACGTGCGCAAGCTGCAGTATCTCTACGGCTATCTGATCGACAAATGCCTCTATAACGAGACCGTCGACCTGTTCACCGACGACGGCGAAGTGCGTTTCTTCGGCGGCGTCTGGCGGGGTAAGGAAGGCATCCGCCGGCTCTATGTCGAGCGGTTCCAGAAACGCTTCACCTACGGCAACAACGGCCCGATCGACGGCTTCCTGCTCGAGCATCCGCAGATGCAGGACATCATCGACATCCAGCCCGACGGCGTGACCGCGCTCGGTCGCGCGCGATCGATGATGCAGGCGGGGCGCCACAAGGATTATGTCGGCAGCGAGCCGCACCTCCAGGCGCGTCAGTGGTGGGAAGGCGGCATATATGAGAACACCTACACCAAGGTGGACGGTATCTGGCGCATCCAGATCCTTAACTACATGCCGCAATGGCACGCCGATTTCGAAACCGGCTGGGCCAACACTCCGCACGAATATGTCCCCTTCCCCAAGGTGACCTATCCCACCGACCCGACCGGCCCCGATGCGCTGATCGAGGATCACTGGTTGTGGCCTACCCACAAGCTGGTGCCCTTCCACATGAAGCATCCGGTGACCGGCAAGGAAATCGTCGCGGAGCGCTGGCAAGGTGACGCCGACCGCGCGGTGGCGAAACAGACAAAGGCCGCGGCGGAAGCCGGAGCCTGATCGCCGATGGCATATCCCGATCTTGCGATGATCATCGACGGTGAGCGCGTTTCGGGCGGCGGGCGGCGCACGCACCTCGTCGTCAATCCCGCGACGGGCGCGACGCTGGCCGAACTGCCGCTCGCCGATGCGGCCGATCTCGACCGCGCGCTGGAGACCGCGCAGCGCGGTTTCCGGCGCTGGCGGGATTCGACCCCGCACGAACGCGCCGCGGTGCTGCAGGGTGCGGCCCGGCTGATGCTGGAGCGCCAGGAGGATCTCGCGCGCATCGCGACGATGGAGCAGGGCAAGCCGCTCGCCGAGGCGCGGATCGAAGTGCTGATGAATGTCGGCCTGTTCAATTTCTACGCCGGCGAGGTCTTTCGCCTCTACGGCCGCACGCTAGTCCGCCCGGCCGGGCTGCGCTCGACGGTCACCAAAGAGCCGGTCGGGCCGGTCGCCGCGTTCGCGCCGTGGAACTTCCCGCTCGGCAATCCCGGGCGCAAGCTGGGCGCGCCGATCGCCGCCGGCTGCTCGGTGATCCTGAAGGCGGCGGAGGAGGCCCCGGCGTCCGCGCTCGGGGTGCTCCAATGCCTGCTCGACGCCGGGTTGCCCAGCGAAGTCGCGCAGGCGGTGTTCGGCGTGCCTGACGAGGTTTCGCGCCACCTGCTCGGTTCGCCGATCATCCGCAAGCTCAGCTTCACCGGATCGACCGTGGTGGGTAAGCATCTCGCCAAATTGGCGGCCGACGATTGCAAGCGCACGACGATGGAACTCGGCGGGCACGGCCCGGTGCTGGTGTTCGACGATGTTGATGTCGATCAGGTGCTGGCTACGATGGCACCGGCGAAATATCGCAACGCTGGCCAGGTCTGTGTGTCGCCGACCCGGTTCATTGTGCAGGAGGATGTGTTCGAGCGTTTCCGCGATGGTTTCGTCGAGCGCGCCGGCAAGATCGTTGTCGGCGACGGGCTCGATGCGGAGACGCAGATGGGGCCGATGGCCAATCCGCGCCGCCCCGATGCGATGGAGCGGCTGATCGGCGACGCTACGCGCAAGGGCGCCACGCTCCACACCGGTGGCGAGCGCATCGGCAATCGCGGCTTCTTCTACAAACCCAGCGTCCTCTCCGAAATTCCGCTCGACGCCGAGATCATGAACGAGGAGCCGTTCGGGCCGATCGCGCTGATCAACCCGTTCGCGGACGAAGACGCGATGATCGCCGAGGCGAACCGTCTGCCCTACGGCCTCGCCGCCTATGCCTGGACCAGCGACGCGAAGCGTCAGCGGCGCATCGCGCGCGCGATCGAAAGCGGGATGATCGGCATCAACACCAATATGATCGGCGGCGCGGATGCGCCGTTCGGCGGAGTCAAATGGTCGGGCCATGGCTCCGAAGACGGACCCGAAGGCGTCGAGGCGTGCCTCGTCACCAAGGCAGTGCACGAAGGGTGAGACGATGAGCCACGACCTGAATACCGGCGGCGATCGCGGCTACAAGCGGATCGCCACCGAGGAAGCGTTTGCCACCCGCGAGCAGATCGACGTCTATCTGCGCATGGTGAAGGGCGGCACCGCCGACAAGGGCATGGTATCGCTATGGGGCTTCTACGCGACCAGCCCGTCGGAACGCGCGACGCAGATCATCGATCGGCTGCTCGATCTGGGCGAGCAGCGGATTCGCCACATGGACGAAACCGGCATCGACGTCGCGGTTCTCGCGCTCACCGCGCCGGGCGTCCAACCGCTGCTCGATCTCGATGAGGCCAAGGGGATCGCGCGGCGATCCAACGACCATCTCGCCGAACATGTCACGCGCTATCCCGATCGCTATGTCGGGATGGCGGCGGTCGCGCCGCAAGATCCGATATGGTCGGCAGACGAAATCCGCCGCTGCGCGCGCGATCTGGGCTTCAAGGGCGTGCAGATCGCCAGCCATACGCAGGGCGAGTATCTCGACGATCCCAGGTTCGATCCGATTTTCCGCGCGCTCGCCGATACCGGCCAACCGCTCTACATCCACCCCTCGACCCCGCCCGACAGCATGATCGGGCCGATGCTGGACGCGGGGCTGGACGGCGCCATCTTCGGCTTCGGCGTCGAGGCGGGGATGCATTTGCTGCGGCTCATCACCAGGGGCATCTTCGATCGCTATCCCGATCTCACCATCTGCGTCGGGCATATGGGAGAGGCGTTGCCCTTCTGGCTCTACCGGCTCGATTTCATGCACCAGGCGGGGGTCCGCGCGCAGCGCCATGATTTCCTGAAACCGCTCAACCGGACGATCCACGAATATCTGCGCAGGAACGTGATGATCACGACGAGCGGGATGGCATGGGAGCCCGCGATCAAGTTCACCATGGACGTGCTGGGGGATGACCGCGTGATGTATGCAATGGACTATCCGTACCAGTATTTCGCCGACGAGGTCCGCACCCACGATAATCTGTCGATCGGCGATGCCGCCAAGAAGAAGCTGATGCAGACCAACGCCGAGCGCGTGTTCAAGCTATGAGGGACGTATCGCCAAGAGCGTTGCCGACGCTCGTGCCGAAGGGCGCGCGGTACGCGCTGGCGCTGGTCGCGCTGACCAATGCGGTCAGCCTGCTCGACCGGCAGATCCTCGCGATCCTGGCGCCCGCGATCAAGGCCGACCTGCATGTCGGCGATGCCGAGATGGGCCTGTTGTTCGGCACCGTCTTCGCGCTGTTCTACGCCTTGTTCTCGATACCGCTCGGACGACTGGCCGACGGCTGGGTGCGCACGCGGCTGCTCTCGATCGCGCTGGCCTTCTGGTCGGCGGCGACCGCGCTGGGCGGTCTCGCGAACAGCTTTGCAGTGCTTGCCGTCTCGCGGCTCGGCGTCGGCATCGGCGAGGCGGCGAGCCAACCGGCCGGCACCAGCATGATCTACGATTACTGGCCCAAGCACCGGCGCGGATTCGTGATGGCAGTGCTCGCCTCGGCGATCGCGCTCGGCATCGGCGGCTCGCTCGCGCTCGGCGGTCTGGCCGCAGAGTGGTGGGACGGGCTTGCCAAAGCAGGGCAAGCGCCGATTGCGCTGCGCGGCTGGCAGTTCGCGTTGATCGTCGCCTCGCTCCCCGGCTTCGTGCTGGCGCTGCTGATGTGGAGGCTGCGCGAGCCGGTGCGCGGCGCGATGGACGGGATCGACACCGCGCCCGATCCGCACCCGTTCCGCGCGAGCGGCGCGGTGTTCGCCGCGGTCCTGCCCGGCCTGCACTGGATCGTGTTCGCCAGGCGCCGCGCGCCGCGCGCGACATGGGCGTTCAATTTCGGCGCGCTGGCACTGATCGTCGCGGCAATGGTGACGCTGACGCACATCGCCAACGGCCTGTCGCCGCGACCGCCGATGACGCTGCTCGGGCTGACGTTCAGCGCGCACGCGCTGCAATGGGGCGTGATCGGCTTCGGCCTGCTGGTGATCGTCAACCTGATGCAGTCGATGCGGATCGCCGATCCCCAGGCGTTCCGCGTCATGACGAAATCGCCGACGCTGATGATGGCGATGGCGGTCGGCGCGCTGCAATCGGTGCTCAATTACGGGATGATGGCGTTCAACCCCAGCTTCATCATCCGTTACTACAACCAGTCGATGGCGGAGACTGCGTGGCAGTTCGGCCTGCTCGCGGCGGTGATGGGGATCGTCGGTCCGCTGATCTGGGGGCCGCTCTCCGATACGCTCCAGAAGCGCTTTCCCGGGGCGGGCCGCGCCTATGTGGCGTTGTTCGCGATGGGGCTATCACCGATCCTGTCCTTCTGGGTGTATCTCGCGCCGACCGCGGGCGACTTCTATCTGCGCTTCGTGTTCTATAGCCTGGTGCTGACCGGCTGGATGCCGCCGCTTTATGCGATCATCTACGATCAGGTGCTGCCGCGGATGCGCGGTATCACGTCGAGCGTCTATCTGCTGGTGATGACCATCCTCGGCCTCGGCATCGGTCCCTATGTCGTCGGGCTCCTGTCCGACGCCACCGGAAACCTGCGCTGGTCAATGCTGGGAATCAACGCGGTTGGCGTGCCGATCGTGATCCTGATGCTGCTGATAGCAAGACGGGCGCAGCGGGACGAGGACGGGATAAGGGAACGGGCCGGGGCTACGGCACCCGCCACACCTACAGCTTGAACGCCGGCGCATAACGCGCGCCGGCGCAGACATCGTGACGCCGTCCGGGCGCGTCTATCCCGCCTCGTGCACGAAGATCACGCCGCCAGGCCGATCTCCTCGGCGGTGGCCCAGTTGCCGTGGAGCCCGAAGCGCAGCCGGATCGGGATGCGGACCTCGGCGATCGGGCCCTTCTCGATGTCGAGCGCATCGAACAGCAGCAGATCGGAGCGATGCTCCTCCAGCCGATTGCACACCATGACGATCCAGCCGTCGCCCTCGGGCGCGTCGGGGCCGCGCGCGATGAAGCATGGCTCCTGCAACGACGATATTGGGCCGCACCACCATTTCTGCTCGGTACCCGCTTCATGGTCGATCAGCCCGAGCGTGTTCATCAACATGCCCGCCGGGCTGCCACCCCTCAGCTCGACCGGCTTCGTCGGATCGATCACCAGCATCCAGCCATAGCGATAGGGCAAGCCGGCGCGCCGTTCGTCGATGCGCGGAAATTCGCCCATCATCGTCGTCAGCCGCTCGCGGCTTTCGAATGCGTCCGAATTCGACGCCATGTCGACCGTCCAGCGCGTCAGGAAGCTCGCCGATTCCGGCCCGTTGAACGGCGCGCCGTGGATGTCGGGAAAGAACGGGAACATGTTGTTCTTCGCCTCGGGCGTGTCGAAATGGAGCCTGGTCCCGTCCTGGAACGCGTTCATCACATGGCTGGCGAAGCAATTGTCGCGCTTGAACCAGCGGATGTCGTCGGCAGTCGCGTCCGCGCGCCGCGGCAGGACGCCCAGATAGACCGGCAACGTCGTATCGAAGCCGAAATGCGGCAGTCCCTGCTCCAGCCGCTCCCAGTTCGACGTGCACGGCACGACGTGGAACAGCGCGTAATCGGGAGTGATCGCGAAATCGTGCATCATCGCGTAATAGGGCAGCTCGAACCACAGCTCCTGCTTGAGCTCGCCTTCGGGCGACACGACGTAATAGGTCATGTCCCGGGTCAGCACTCCCTTTGCCGCATAGCCGAACGCGATCATGTCGCCGGTTGCCGGATCGACCTTGGGGTGCGCGGTGAAGGTCTGCCCGGTCATCGCGCCGTTGAACCAGGTATAGCCCTCGGTCTCGAGCGTCGCGGGGTTCATCACCAAAGCGGGAGAATCCTCCTTGAGCGCATAAAGCTTGCCGCCATAGACGAACGCGTTGGTGTTCGCGGTGCCGCGGATTTGCCCCTTGACCCTGTCATCGTCGGTGAGCGGATTCCGATAGGCGCCGAACAGCCCCTCCCCCGCCGCGTGTTCCAGCTTCCATTTGTCGGTTTTCGCCCAGCGCTGCTTGAAATCGACTCTGCCGCCCTTCAGCCGGAACATCGTGATCATGCCGTCACCGTTGAACGAAATATCGTCGCCCAGGCGCGGCGCGAACTGCGGATCGGGCTGGACGCGGTAGAAGGCGCCGTCGAGTTCGGGCGGGATCGTCCCCTTCACATCCAGATCGGCGATGTCCGCCTCGATCCGTGACGGCGTGTTGAAGCCGGTAAACGACGGCGTGTCGGGGAAATGCGTCACGGCCAATCCTCTCATTTTGTTGTTTGACGGCATTGTATGCAACGCCAACAATTTTTCAAGCCGAGGCATTGACGCTCGGGTCCCCGCCGCCCAAACTGTTACTATGAATTACCTGTCTAAGCAGAAGCGGCCTCGCCCCGCCGAACAGGTGGGTATCGGCGGCATCGAAGAGATTGTCGGCTTCCACATCCGGCTCGCGCATGGCGCTGTGTATCGCCATTTCACCGAGACCTTCTCCGAGCTCGATCTGACGCAGAAGCAGGTTTCGGTGCTGTGGTTGATCGACGACCATCCCGACATTGCCCAGGCCGATATCGGCAGGCGGCTGCAGATGGACCGGGCGACCGTAATGGCGATCATCAATCGCCTTCAGAAGCGAGGCTTCGTCGAACGCGGCGCGTCCACCATCGACCGGCGGCGCCAGACCCTGCACATTTCCGAGGCGGGTCACGCCGCGTTGCTTGCGGCGCGCGCGTGTATCCTCGATCACGAACGATGGTTGAAGGCGCGGTTCACCCCGGCGGAAACCGCGCTGCTGGTCGAGTTGCTGCGCCGGATCCACGAATAGCCGCCACGCTTGAACATTTTGTAGGGCTTCCCTCGTGACCAGTCTCCCCACCCGCACGATCGGCCCGTTCACCGTCTCCGCCATCGGCCTCGGCTGCATGAATCTCAGCCACGCATATGGCCATCCGGTGTCGGAGGAGGACGGCGCGGCGTTGCTCGGTCGCGCGCTCGATCTCGGCGTGACCTTCCTCGACACCGCTGCGCTATACGGTGGCGGCAATAACGAGCGCTTGCTGGCAAAAGCAGTGATGCACCGCCGCGCGCAGTTCACCCTCTCGTCGAAATGCGTGCTCGACATGCATGACGGCAAGCGCGGGCTGGACGGTTCGCCCACAGCCATCGCCCGGACGCTCGACGGGGCGCTGCAACGCCTCGGCACGGACTACATCGATCTCTATTCTCTCCACCGCCTCGACCGGAATGTGCCCGTCGAGGAGTCAGTCGGCGCGCTCGTGCGCGCGAAGGAAGCGGGCAAGATCGGCGCGATCGGGCTATCGGAAATGTCGGCGGAAACGATCCGGCGCGCGCACGCCGTTCATCCGATCGCCGCGGTGCAAAGCGAGTATTCGCCGGTCGTCCGCAACCCGGAGATCGCGGTGCTCGATACCTGCCGCGAACTGGGGATCGGCTTCGTCGCCTTTTCCCCGGTTGCACGCGGGCTGCTGTGCGATGCCGTGCGCGACGATGCTTATGAAAGCGACAACGATATCCGCCGCGCGATGCCGCGCTTCACGGGTGAGAATCTGCGGCACAATCTGATCGCGGTCGGCGCGTACAACGCACTCGCCCTGCAGGTCGGGGCGACGCCGGCGCAGCTCGCGCTCGCCTGGGTGCTGGCGCGGGGCAATCATGTCGTTCCCATTCCGGGCACCCGCAACATCGCCCATCTCGAGGAAAACCTCGGCGCGCTCGATCTGACGCTCGACGCGAGCGTGTTCGCCGAGATCGATGCGATCTTCGCCGACGGCGGGATCCGCGGCCCACGCTATTCTGCGGCGATGCAGGCGCAGATCGACACCGAGATCTTTCCCGGCGAAGAGCTCGCCTGAACGCTATTTCGCGCCGTCGAAGCGCAGCTTGACCCCCGAAAGCGCAACAGCGGCGATCAGCGACCCCAGCGCCAGCGCGATCGCGACTCCGGCAAGCGGCAGCCCTGCCGCAAACAGGAAGCCGGCGAGGATCGGCGACAGTGCCGCCCCACCCCGCCCGATCCCGATCGCGAAACCCGTGCCGGTCGCGCGGACGTGCGTGGGAAAGGCGCGTGCGAAGATCGTGTAGAGCCCGACCACCGCACTATTGGTGAACAGCCCGGAGATGCAGGCAAGTGCCGCCAGCCCGGCGAGCGAGCGCACGCCGGCCGCACCGAACAGCGCGATCATCACTGATGACAGCGCGAGGACCACGACCGTCATCGGCTTGAGCGCGAAGCGTTGCGCAAGCAGCCCGAAGATCGCTCCGCCGACCGCCCCGCCGACATTGGCCCAGACCAGTACGCTCGCCGCCTGCGCCGGCGGATAGCCGAGATCGACAACGATCTTCGGGACCCATTTGAGGATGAAGTAGAAACTCACGATGTGCGCGAAATAGGCAATCGTCAGGAGTATCGTGATGCGCCGCAGCCCAGGCTTCAATATGTCCGCAACCGACGCGCCTTCCTCCTCGGGCGTCGGCGCCGGAAGCCCGTCGACGGGGCCGTGTCCCATCCGCGCGAGCGTGCGGTTCACCTTTTCAAGCGCACCCGCGGGGCGCCGCGAGACGAGGAACTGCACCGGTTCGGGCACGAGGAACCAGACGATCGGGATGAAGCAGGCGGTGACGATCGCGCCGAATTCGAACACCGCTCGCCAATCGCCGCCCTTGAGCAAGAACGCCGCGATCGTGCCGCCGACGACCGCACCGATCGGATAGCCGATCACCATGACCGCCAGCGCCAGGTTGCGGCGGCGGCGGTTGGCGAATTCGGCGGTGACAGCGTTGATCGACGCGAGCATCCCGCCAATGCCTAGCCCTGTCAGGACACGCCAGATCGACAGCGACACGATTCCATCGGCCTGCGTCACCATCAACATACCGATCGACATCACGACGAGGCAGCCGAGGATCGTCGCACGGCGGCCGATCCGGTCGGCGACCCCGCCGAGCAGCACCGATCCGACCGCCATGCCGATCAGCTCCATCGACAGCACGATGCCCAGCGCGGCGCGATCGATCCCCCATTCCGCCGCGATGCCCGGCGCGGCGAAGCTGATCGACAGCACATCGAACCCGTCGAGCGCGTTCAAGCCGAAGGCCACCGCAACCGCGGTGATCTGCAACGCGCTCATCGGCGCGTCTTCGATGATGGTGCGCGGATCGCGTGTCATGATCTTCCCCTGAATGATCGAGGACGAGCCCGTCGGCCGACCCTTGGCGACTGCGTGGAGCACTGCTGGATCAACCTCCGGCATGGGTCAACCTCTCTCAATGTAATCCGTATGCAACACTTACTATGATGGCGTAGTGAGAGACATTAGAACCAATAAGCGATCGCACGCATCTCGATCGACGAACGGGGCGGGACATCCGCGGCGCAATCGGGATCGTCAAACGCCACGTGTGGCACGCTATGGGCCATCGCGGGATCGCTGTCGTTGGTCTTGAATATGATCACCTCGTCACGGGTGAGGTCGCGGAACCAGTGCCAGCGATGCGTGGCGGAATGGGCGACCACCAGTCCCTCGAAAGACCAGGCATCCACCCCGTCGCGATCAAACATCGCATCGGCCGGGATCAGTTCGTCCGCAGTGACGCTGCGCGCGTCGCACAGTGCAAGCGGTACGTCTTGCGGCGGCGCGGAGAGCGCCCGCCAGACATTGTAGTGCGCGACGCGGCGGGGCTTCCGCCCGCCTTCCGGTTGCGACCGCGCCGCGAACTGGGCCGCAGTCAGATCCGACACGTCGACATGCGCGAACCGCGCGGGACGCGAATTGTCCAGCGCGCCAGAGAGCGCCGATCGCTCCGCGAAACGCAGCACGCCGGGCCCCGAGACGACGATCGCATCGGCACTGGTGACGCTTTCGAGCAGCGCCACGATCTCGCCGGGATGGACTCGCGCCACTTCGCCGGCGTCGGCGAAATCGATGACCTGGCTACGATGTGCGACAAGCTCGAAACCGTCGCGGTCGAGTTCCGCGCCCGAATCGCGCGAATCGGTAATCGTCATCACGTGGGGATCGAGCACGACGGTGTCGCGGCTCGAGTCGTTGGCAAAATAGGCCATCCGCGCGGCGCTGCGCGCAACATAATTGATCGTCGCCTGCATCGCGTATTCCTCTCCGACTCGGTCGCTGGACTAAGCCGCGACCGTATGCTTAACATACACTTGGTGCCTCGCCCGCTCGTGCGATGCAAGCATCATGGCACGCGGATAGCGTCGCATTCCTGCAACGGCCGAAGACTTAGCGTCCGGGCATCTTGCCAGCCGCGAAATTGTATGCCTTACTCACAATCGACGCCAACCTAGAGCGTCATGGCGGCCACGTTTCGATCAAGAGCGGGCGCAGCCAGATTCAGGAGAGGATCTAAGATGCAGAGCACCGCTCGTTCGCCCTTTCAGCGAATCCTTCTCGCCTCCGTGTCGGCGTCTGCGATGCTCGTCGCGAGCCCGGCGATGGCGCAGGACGCAGACCCGCAGGCCGCTATTGTGCTCGCTCAGGCCGAGACGCCGTCCGCGCCGGGCGCAAAATCCACACCGCCACCGCCCGTTGATGATACCGCACCCGCGCAAGACGACGCCGATATGTCGGCGGAGATCGTCGTCACCGCGCAGTTCCGCGAGCAGCGATTGCAGGACATCCCGATCTCGATCACCGCAGTCAACGCCGCGCAGCTCGAATCGCGCAGCCAGACCAACCTGGCGCAGGTCGCCGACGCTGCGCCGAACGTGTCGCTGAAACCGCAGGGCGCCTCGTTCGGCCCGTCGATCAGCGCATCGATCCGCGGCGTCGGGCAGAATGACTTCAATCCAGCCTATGAGCCGGGCGTCGGCATATATATCGACGACGTCTATTATCCGCAGCTGACTGGCGCGGTCTTCGATCTGCTCGACGTCGATCGCGTGGAAATCCTGCGAGGTCCGCAGGGCACCCTTGCCGGCCGCAACTCCGAAGGCGGCGCGATCAAACTCTACTCGCGCAAGCCGACCGGCAAAGATGGCGGCTTCGTCGAGGGCTCTTATGGGAGCCGCAACCGGATCGGCCTGCGCGCCGCGGCCGATTTCAAGCTTACCGACAAGTTGTTCGGGCGTCTCTCGGGCGTGTTCAAGCAACAGGAAGGGTTCGTCGACCGGATCGATTACGGTTGCGCCGTCCCGACGAGCGGGATCGCGACGACGCGTGCGCCCGGCGATTGCCGGATCAGCAAGCTCGGCGGCGTGGGGTATCAGGCGGTCCGCGGTATCCTGCAGTGGGAGCCGAGCGACGCGCTCGAAGTTACCCTCATCGGCGACTATACCCATGACGAACACACGATCGCGGGCGAAGTGCTGCTGGCGACCTCGACGATCAACTCGCCGAACACCAATGCGGCGCCCGGGACCCCCTATGACAACCGCTTCGTCTGCGGCTCCTATTGTAACTACATCACCACTGGCCAGCCAGCCGGGACATGGGTGCCGCCGATCCCGGCCGATCCGTTCGGCGCGGCGGGTACGCGGCTCGCGGCGACCTCGGGCACCGATCGCAGCATCTACGATGGTTGGGGCGTGTCGGGGCAGATCAACTATACCCTGAGCGACATGTTCTCGGTATCGTCGATCACGGGCTATCGTGCGTTCGAGACGCAGTTCGACAGCGACGACGATCTGTCCCCCGCCAGCATCGGCTTCGGGTCCAACAGCCTTGTGAACTGGAGCTTCAGCCAGGAACTGCGCCTGAACGCCAAGCTCGGTGAGGCGATCAACTTCACCCTCGGCGGCTATTATTTCGAACAGGAATCCACCTATGATTCGCTCCAGGACATCCGGTACGTGCCGGTCTATCCGCTGCAGTTCCGCCAGCCCGATCCGACGTCCGCAAAGGCCAAGGCCGTGTTCGCGCACGCCTCGTGGGAACCGGTCGAAAATCTGACGCTCAGCGGCGGCTTACGCTACACCGATGAATCGAAGGACCAGACCTATTTTCGCCTGAATCTCGATGGCACGGTCAACCGCTTCCTCGATCCGATCGGGGCCGCCTACGGCCTCGCCTATTCGGGGCCCGATACCCGAGACTCGAACCGCAACGGCAACATCACCGAAATCGTCACCGCCCTCTCCGGGCTGACCGCGCATTATGACGCGCGACGCTGGGACTATCGGCTCGCGGCGGACTATCGTCTTTCCGATGCGCTGCTCGTCTACGCCACGCTGTCGACCGGCTTCAAAGGCGGCGGCAGCAACCCGCGGCCGTTCAATGCCGCGCAGGTCATCTCCTTCGCACCCGAACAGCTGACCGCCTATGAAATCGGGTTCAAGAGCGACTTCTTCAGCCGCAAGGTGCGCCTCAACATGTCGGCGTTCCTCAACAACTACAAGGATATCCAGATCCCGGTCAGCACTTGCCCGGGCGCACCTTGCGCCGCGCGCCTCAATGCCGGCGACGGGCGGGTGAAGGGTTTCGAGGCCGAGCTGACCGCCTTCCCGATCCCGGGTCTCGCGATCGACGCATCGCTCAGCTACCTCGACTTCGCCTACCACGCGGACAGCCTCAACCCGGCGGCCGCTTATCCGACCAATCCAGGCGGCGTCGACCCCAACGATCCCCCGACGGTGCCGCCATGGAAGGCCAATATCGGCGTGCAGTACAAGATCGATCTCGGCGACGCCGGCAGCCTGACGCCGCGTGTCGACGTCAACTACCAGGACAAGCAATATACCGGCCCCACCGTGATCGCCGGCACGCGTATCCGGAATTTCATTCCGGCCTACACGCTGACCAATGCGCGCCTGACCTGGCAGAACGCCAGTAAGGACCTCGACGTATCGCTCGAAATGACGAACGTCTTCGACAAATACTATCTGCTGACGATATTCGATCTTCGCGCCGCCGGCGCCGGGTTCCGCAAGGGTCGGCCGGGGAATCCGATGGAATGGGCCGTCTCGGTCAAGAAGAAGTTCTGACGGGTCGGCCGGGATGACGACGGTCGCCGCCGCCATCCCGGCCCCCTCCCCCTATCGAAGGAGGCTGTCCTCGCATGACCGATGTCGCGCTCTACCACTGGGAGCCGAATGCCAATTCGGGCAAACCGATGCTGGCGCTGATGGAGAAGGGCGTCGCGTTCGACAGTCACTATCTCGATCTGCTCAATTTCGACCAGCACAAGCCCGCCTACCTGGCGGTCAACCCGCTCGGCACGATCCCGGCGATGACTCATGGCGACCGGGTGCTGACCGAATCGACCGCGATCATGGAATATGTCGACGAGGCGTTCGACGGCCCCCGACTGATGCCCGGCGATCCGGTCGACCAGTGGCGGGTGCGCTGGTGGATGAAGTTCATGGACCAGTGGCTCGGGCCGAGTTTCTCGATGATCGGCTGGAGCATCTTTATCGGCCCGTCGGTGCGCCAGAAGGATCCGGCCGAGCTGGAGGCGGCGATCGAGCGTATCCCGATGCCCGAGCGCCGCGTCGCGTGGCGCAAGGCGATCGGCGGTACCTTCTCGGCCGAGGAGATGGCCGAATCGCAGCGTCGGGTCGGGCTTGGCATCGTCTTCCTCGAGCAAGCATTGGCGAAGCGGGAATGGCTCGCGTCGGACAGCTACAGCCTTGCCGACATCAATGGCTTCAACCTCGCTTATGCGCTGCCGTTGTCGCAGCCGACGCTGTCCAACGACACGCTGACGCCCAACATCATGCGCTGGCTCCGCGCAATCTACGCGCGCCCCGCGACCAAGGCGTGCTGGGCAATGGGACGAACTCCCATGGCGAAGCGCGTGGCGATTCTGGAGGGCAAACCGGCATGATCCCCATCCTGTACCATGGCGAACCGAACGGGCCGTCGTTGACGGTCCTCGCCGCTGCGTTCGAGAAAAGCGTAGACGTCACGCTCGCACGGATCGATCTCGCCGCGGGCGAACGGCATTCGGAACGCGCGCCGCACGCGTTCGAGGTGGACCAGTCGATCGAAGGCGAAGGCCCCATTCTCATAGTGGACGGCATTGCGATGACCGACAGCGTCTTCGTCGCCTGCTATCTCGACGATGTCGGCAGCGGCCCGGCGCTGCGCCCCGCCGACCCCTATGAACGCTGGCAGACGATGGCGTGGTGCCGCTATGTGATCGAACGCGTGGCGCCCGCTGCATCCTATCTCGGGCTCGAGCAGATGCCGCCACCGCTGGTGCCCGATGGCATCGCGAGCGTCGACCTCGCCGAGCGCTGGCGCGATGCGCAAGCGGGTCGCTTCGATGCGGACAGGCTCGCCGATAGCCGCGTCAAGATCGCGCAAGCCACCGACAAGGTCGAGGCGCAGCTTGCTGACGGACGCGACTGGCTGATGGGACCGTTCGGCATCGTTGACCTAGAGACCTATGCCTGGCTCGCGGGAATGCCGGGAATCGCGCCCGATGCTTTCGCCGGAAAGCCCCGTATCGCGGCCTGGCTGGCGCGTGTCGCGGCACGCCCCTCGGTCGCACGCGCGCTCTCGCTGGCGACGAGCGAGGCGCCCGAAGCGGTCTGGGCGCCCGGCCCCGAAATCAACCGCTGGGGCTGACATGCGCTCGATCGACTATTTCGACCGCGGCCACGATCTCGATCCCCGGCGCGCCTGCCTGATCGACACCGAAAGCGGCGAACGCCTGACCTTCGCCGAAGTGAAGGCGCTGACCGAGCGGATCGCGATCGCGATGTACGCGAACGGCTTCGAGAACCAGGCCCCGGTCGCGCTGTACGGCCCGAACAGCGCGGCGATCATGGTCGCCCTGCTCGCGATCTGGCGCGCCAACGGCCAATGGGTGCCGGTCAACACGCGCAACGCGATCGACGCCAATGCGGGCTATCTCAACTATGTCCGCTGCGGCTGGCTGTTCTACCATTCGAGCCTGCAAGCCGATGTCGCGGCGCTTCGCGCGCAGGTGCCCAGCCTCACCCGCTTCATCTGCCTCGATCGCCCGTGCGACGGCGATCCCTCGCTCGACCGGTTCGTCGCCGATTCGCCTGCGGGCGATCTGCCCGACATGTCCGATCCGTTCGGCAGGCCCGACGACGTCGTCGGCCTGTTCCCGACTGGAGGCACCACCGGGCCGTCGAAGGGCGTCGTCGTCACCAATCTAGGCTGGGGTACGATGCTGGAGACGCTGGGCGACGCGGTCGGCGGGCGGACCGATGATCCGGTGTCGCTGGTGGTGGCGCCGGTCACCCATGCGGCGGGGCCAGTCGCGCTCGGCACGCTGGCGCTGGGGGCGACGCAGGTGATCCTTCCCGGCTTCGATGCCGACACCGTGCTGCGGACGATCGCCGAGCATCGCGTGACCCACATGTACCTTCCCCCGACCGCGCTCTACGGCCTCCTCGCTTCGCCCGAACTGGGCAGGCAGGACACGTCGTCGCTCAAGATCTTCATCCTCGTCGGATCGCCGGTGTCGCCCGAAAAACTGCGGCTTGCGGTCGAGAAGTTCGGGCCGTGCATGTGCCAGGCATATGGCCAGGTCGAATCTCCGATGATCACGACGTGGCTGCCCCCCGAGGTGGTCGCGGCGGCCGCCGCCGGCGATCATCCCGAACGGCTGGCGAGCTGCGGACGCGCGACACGGTCGGTCCGGGTCGGGCTGATGGACGATTGCGGCAATCTGCTGCCCGATGGCGAGCCCGGCGAGATCGTCGTGCGCGGCGTGCTGGTCTCGAAGGAATATTTCGAGCTGCCCGAGGCGACCGCGGAGGCGCGGCAGTTCGGCTGGCATCATACCGGCGACGTCGCCTATCGCGACGCCCACGGCTATCTCTTCATCGTCGATCGCAAGAAGGATATGGTGGTGACCGGCGGGTTCAACGTCTTCACCGCCGAGGTCGAGGCCGCGATAACCGAACTCGCATCGGTCAGCGAATGCGCCGTGATCGGCGTGCCGCACGAGAAATGGGGTGAATCGGTCCATGCCATCGTCGTCGCCGACGGGATCGACGAAGCGACGATCATCGCGCATGCCAAGGCGCGGCTGGGCGGCGTAAAAGCCCCCAAGAGCGTCGCCTTCGTCGATGCGATCCCGCGCACGCCGGCGGGCAAGATGGACAAGAGGGCGCTGCGGGCCGCGCATTGGGGCGGCGGGCGGATGGTCAATTGACCGGACGACGGACAGCGTCGCTGGCACGAAAGAGGATGCGGGCAATGCGGATCGATGTGCGGCGCGCGGGTATCACGGCGCTGATCGTGGCGGGAGCGGCGCTGTCGATGGCGGTCTCCGGAGCCAGCGGGCCCGGCACGCATGCCAGCGGAGTCGATGGTCAACGGATCGCCGCGGGAGCGCCGGGCGAGTGGCTGTCGACCGGGCGCACCTATGACGAGCAGCGCTTCAGCCCACTCGAGCAGATCGGCACAGGCAATGTCGGGCAGCTCGGCCTCGCCTGGTCGGCCGATCTCGATACCGCGCGAGGGCAGGAAGCGACTCCGCTGATGATCGACGGCGCGCTCTATGTCTCGACCGCGTGGAGCATGGTGAAAGCGTATGATGCGCGCACCGGCAAGCCTCTATGGTCCTATGATCCGGAGGTGCCGCGCGAGACGCTGGTCAAGGCGTGCTGCGACGCGGTCAACCGCGGCGTCGCGGCATGGGGCGACCGGCTGTTCGTCGGCACGCTCGACGGCCGCCTGATCGCGCTCGACCGCGCCACCGGCAAGCCGGCATGGAGCGTCGTGACGCTCGACCAGACCAAGAATTACACCATCACCGGCGCGCCGCGGGTGGTGGGCGGCATGGTAATCATCGGCAATGGCGGGGCTGAATTCGGCGCGCGCGGCTATGTCACCGCCTATGATGCGCAGACCGGCAAGCAGCGCTGGCGTTTCTACACCGTCCCCGCGCAGCCGGGCACGGAACCGGACGAGCCCGCCTATCTGAAAACGGCCGCCTCCACCTGGTACGGCGAATGGTGGAAGCAGGGCGGCGGCGGCACCGTGTGGGACGCGATGGCCTATGATCCCGCGCTCGACCTGCTCTATATCGGCGTCGGCAACGGCAGCCCGTGGAACCAGGCGTATCGGTCCGAGGGCAAGGGCGACAATCTGTACCTGTCGTCGATCGTCGCGATCAAGGCGCGCACCGGCGAATATGTCTGGCACTACCAGACGACGCCCGGCGATTCGTGGGATTTCACCGCGACCCAGCACATCATGCTTGCCGACCTCACGATCGACGGCAAGCCGCGCAAGGTGCTGATGCAGGCGCCCAAGAACGGCTTCTTCTACGTCCTTGATCGCACCAACGGGCAATTGCTCTCGGCGAAGAATTTCGTGCCGGTCAATTGGGCCACCGGCGTTGACATGGCGACCGGGCGTCCGATCGAGACGCCCGAGGCACGCTATTACAAGACCGGCAAACCGTTCTTCGGATCGCCGGGCGCGACGGGCGCGCACAGCTGGCATCCGATGGCGTTCGATCCGAAGACCGGGCTGGTGTTCATCCCCGCGAACATCGCCGCTTTCCCTTATTTCCCGGACAAGGACTGGAAGCCGTCGAAGCTCGGGTTCAACGTCGGCGTCGATATGGGAGCCGCGACGATGCCCGCCATCCCCGCGGTCCGCCAAGCCGCGGCTGCGGCGACGACCGGCGCGCTGATCGCCTGGGATCCAGTGGCGCAGAAGGAGCGCTGGCGAATACCCTATAAGGGCCCGTGGAACGGCGGTATCTTGGCGACCGGCGGCGGGCTGGTCTTCCAGGGCAATGCGACCGGCGAATTCGCCGCTTATTCGACCGGGGACGGGCGCAAATTATGGTCGTTCCCGGCGCAGACCGGAGTGGTCGCCGCGCCGATGAGCTATGCGATCGACGGCGAGCAATATGTCGCGGTGCTCGCCGGATGGGGCGGCGTGTGGGCGCTGGCGCCGGGCGTTCTCGCCGACATCAGCGGGCCGAGCCGCAACATCAGCCGGTTGCTGGTGTTCAAACTCGGCGCGAAGGGCGCGCTGCCCCCCGCTCCACCATTCGAGCAAATCCCGCTCGATCCGCCGCCATCGACAGCGACGCCGGCTGTGATCGCCACCGGCGCGGCGCGGTTCGCGCGCTATTGCGGGGTGTGCCACGGCGACGCTGCGGTCGCGGGCAGCCTGATCCCCGATCTGCGCCGCAGCGGCACCCTCAACGACGCGGAGACCTGGCGCCAGATCGTCCATGACGGCGCGCTCAAGGACAACGGCATGGTCGGCTTCCAGTCGGTGATGACGCCCGCCGAGATCGACGCGATCCGGACCTATGTCATCCGGCGCGCCAATGAGGACAAGGCACTGGAAGACAAGACCGCCCGGACGCAATGACGGTGGACCAAACTGTATCCGTGGGATACCAATTGGACACGACCGGCAGGAGAGACGCCATGAACGAGATGACCAAGATTTCCTACGCGCAGCACGCCTATTCGGACGGCGCGAAGACGGCGCTGGGTCGCCGCCCGCAATTGTTCATCAACAATGAATGGGTCGATTCGTCGCACGGCGCGACCATCCCCGTGATCGATCCGTCGAACGGCAAGGAAGTGACTCGCATCGTCGACGCGAGCGACCAGGACGTCGATCGTGCAGTGGCGGCCGCGCGCACCGCGTTCGACGACGGCCGCTGGTCCGATCTGCCGCCGATCGTGCGCGAAGGCATGATGCACAAGCTCGCCGATCTGATCGCCCGGCACGCCGACGAATTCGCCGAGCTCGAGGCGATCGACAACGGCAAACCCAAGGGCATGGCCGCCGGCGTGGACATCCCCGGGGCGATCGGGATGATGCACTACATGGCGGGATGGGCATCGAAGCTCGGCGGCGACATGATCGAGCCGATGTCGATGCCACGCGGCACCGTCCACAGCTATGTCCGCCGCGAGCCGGTTGGCGTCGCCGCGCAGATCGTGCCGTGGAACTTCCCTTTGCTGATGGCGGTGCTCAAGATCGCGCCGGCCCTCGCGGCGGGCTGCACGCTGATCCTCAAGCCGGCCGAACAGACCTCGCTCACTGCACTGCGCCTCGCCGATCTCGTCGCCGAAGCCGGATTTCCCGCGGGCACGATCAACATCATCACCGGCAACGGCCACACGGCGGGTGACCGGCTCGTCCGCCACCCCGATGTCGACAAGGTCGCGTTCACCGGATCGACCGAAGTCGGCAAGATCATCAACCGCACCGCGACCGACAGCCTGAAGCGCGTGACGCTCGAACTCGGCGGGAAATCGCCGGTGGTGGTGCTGCCCGATGTCGATGTCGACGCAACCGCCGTCGGCGCGGCGGGGGCGATCTTCTTCAATTCGGGCCAGGTCTGCGTTGCGGGGTCACGGCTCTATGCGCATCGTTCGATATTCGACAAGCTGCTCGAAGGCGTCGCCAACGCCGCGGCCTTCTGGGTGCCGCGCCCTTCGCTCGACCCTGCCGGCCATATGGGGCCGCTGGTGTCGTCCGAGCAATTCGATCGCGTGATGGGCTATATAGACGCGGGCAAGAAGGCGGGCGCCAGCGTCGCGATCGGCGGAGATTCGCCGTCATCGGACGGCGGCTATTACGTCAACCCGACGGTGCTGGTCGATGTGCGGCCCGACATGAGCGTGGTGCAGGAGGAGATTTTCGGCCCGGTCGTGGTGGCGCAGCGCTTCGACGATCTCGACGAAGTGGCGAAATCCGCCAACGACACCTGTTTCGGACTGGGCGCGGGCATCTGGACGCGCGACATCTCGGCGATGCACAAGCTCGCCGCCAAGATCAAGGCGGGCACCGTCTGGGGCAATTGCCACGCGGTGATCGATCCGGCGCTGCCGTTCGGCGGCTACAAACAGTCCGGCCTGGGCCGCGAACAGGCGCGCCAGGGTGTCGAGGCCTATACCGAGCTCAAGTCGGTCATCATCCAGCTGTGACCGTCACGCGCCCGATCGGGCGCGAACCAGGCTGAACGCATACATCCCGCCGCTGCGCAGGCGGCGGGGGACAAGGAGAGGTCATGCCCGTGGATCCCAGTAAGGTCGTCGCCATCGACGTCCACGTCCATGCCGAGGTGTCGTGCCACGATCCCGAGGATCCGGTGATGGCGAAGTTCTTCGATGCCGCATCGGCCTATTTCAAGGCCGATCGCAAGCGCCCGACGATTCCCGAGACGATCGCTTATTATCGCGAGCAGAATATCGCCTTCTGCCTGTTCACGGTCGATTGCGAGAGCGGGATCGGCGCCAAGCGAGTCAGCAATTACGAGATCGCCGAACTGGCCGCGCAGCATGATGACATCGTCATCCCCTTTGCCTCGATCGATCCGCGCAAAGGCAAATACGGCGCGCGCGAGGCCCGCGACCTGATCGAGAATTACGGAGTCAAAGGCTTCAAGTTCCACGGCATCATGCAGGATTGCCACCCGGCCGACCGCGTCGCCTATCCGATCTACGAGGTGATCGCCGAATACGCTCTGCCCACAATCTTCCACACCGGCCATTCGGGCATGGGCACGGGGATGCGCGGCGGCGGCGGCGTGCGGTTGAAATATGGTCAGCCGATGCTGATCGACGATGTCGCAGTCGACTTTCCCGACATGAAGGTCATCCTCGCCCATCCCGGCTGGCCGTGGACCGACGAGAGCCTGTCGATGGCGCTGCACAAGGACAATGTCTTCATCGATCTGTCGGGCTGGTCGCCCAAATATTTCCCCAAGCAGGTGATCCAGTACGCCAATACGCAGCTGAAGCATAAGATGCTGTTCGGCAGCGATTTCCCGCTGATCCGCCCCGACAAATGGCTGGCGGCGGCGCAGGAAGCGGGGTTCCGCGAGGAGGTGTTGCCGCTGATCATGAAGGACAATGCGGTCCGTGTGCTGGGGCTCGCATGAGCCCTGTCGCCGGTCGCCCTCTCACCATCCTCACCGTCGGAGACTGAAGCCGTGGCCCTCAGATATTATCATGCCGAACCGGTCGCCAATTCGCTCAAGTCGATGATCCCGCTGAAGGAGAAGGGTCTCGATTTCGAGAGTGTCTATGTCGATCTCCACAAGTTCGAGCAGCACCAGCCCTGGTTCGTCGCGATCAACCCCGAAGGGCAGGTGCCCGTTCTCGACCATAACGGGACGATCATCACCCACACGAGCGTGATCAACGAATATCTCGAGGACGCTTTCCCCGACGCGCCGCCGCTGCGCCCGAACACACCGGAGGGCAATGCGCGGATGCGCTACTGGAACAAGTTCATCGACGAGCATGTGATGAACTTCGTTTCGATGCATGGCTGGCACCGCATGGTCGGCGTGATCGCGCGCGGTATCGACACCGGCGAATTCGACCAGCTGGTCGAGCGTATCCCGCTCCACGAGCAGCGCGAGAAATGGAAGACCGCGCGATCGGGCTTCAGCGAGGCCGATCTGGCGAACGCGACGCGCAAGATCGAAGTCGCGGTCGACAAGGTCGAGACGCAGCTCGCCGCGAACCAATGGCTGGCCGGCGAGAGGTTCACGCTCGCCGACATCAATTTCTATTCGCATTGCGGGATGATGGTCGAACGGATGTTCCCCGACCTCGAGATCGCCACGCACGCGCCACGCCTCGTTGACTGGCGCGACCGGGTGACTGCGCGACCCGGCGTCGCCGCCGCGCTCGGAATGCCCGATCATACCGCGCCGGGCCTGCGCACCTGGACGGGACACGCGCGCTGATGCTGGCTGAGACGATCGACGGACGCGCCCTCGCTCGCGCGGTGGTCGAACAGGTAAAAGCCGGCATGGTGGCGCTCGATCGCGCGCCCGGTCTCGCGGTGATCCTCGCCGGCGAGGATCCGGCGAGCCATGTCTATGTGAACGGCAAGGTCAAACTCGCGCGCGAGATCGGCTTCGCCGCCGAGGTGATCCTGCTGCCCGCCGATACCAGCGAGGACCGCGTGCTCGCCGAGATCGCCCGGCTCAACGCGCGCGACGAGATCGACGGCATCCTCGTCCAATTGCCGCTCCCGGCGGCGATCAACACGTTGCGCGTGATGGCGGCGGTCGATCCGGAGAAGGATGTCGACGGGCTCCATGCGCTTAACGCCGGTCGGCTCAGCCAGGGATCGGGCGGGCTCATCCCCTGCACTCCGCTCGGCTGCATGAAGATCATCAAGTCACTCGTCCCTGATCTGACCGGCAGCCACGCGGTGGTCATCGGCAGCTCGAACATCGTCGGCAAGCCGATGGCCGCGCTGCTGCTCGAGGAGCACGCGACGGTGACGCAGGCCCATGTCCACACACGCGATACGCAGTTCATCTGCCGCGGCGCCGACATAGTGGTGAGCGCGGTGGGCAAGCCGGGGCTGGTCCGCGGCGACTGGATCAAGCCGCGCGCGGTGGTGATCGACGTCGGCACCACGCGGGTCGCGAAGCCGGAGGGCGGATACCGCATCGTCGGCGACGTCGCCTTCGACGAGGCACGTCATGTTGCCGGTGCGATTACTCCGGTGCCCGGCGGAGTCGGCCCGATGACCATCGCCTGTCTGATGGAGAACACCCTGACGGCCGCCTGCGCCCGCGCCGAGGCACGGCGGCTGGCAGCGGCGGCCTGATCGGGATCGGTGACGAAGATCTGCCGCAGCCTGAACCAGCTGCGCCAGCCCGAGATGTCGGCGCTACCCCCTCAGAAAGTAAGCGCGCCGCGGCGCTGGGCAAAGCGCCAGCCTTCGCCGGTCAGGACGAAGCGATCCTCGAACCCGCCGATCAGCGGCGGCGCATCGACACCGGTGAACAGCAGCATTGCGCTCGATCCACGCGCCGCGGTCGCACCCTCGACATCGATGACGATGTTCGAGCAGATGTGACGGGTAATGCGCACCGGTCGCGACCGGAAGGCGGTGAGGATCGCATCCCTCCCCATGATCGGCGCATCCGGCGCGGTCGGGCGCGTCATGCTGCCATCGGCCGCATAGAGCGCCGCAACCTCCTCCCAGCGTGTCGCGTCGCTCAACTGCGCGTAGAGATTGATCAGCCGCGCGCATTCCCACTCGATCGCGCGCGCCTCGGCCGGGGTCAGCCCCATGTCGCGTCCTCCCGTCAGAGCCGCGCGGCGGCGAGATCGGCACCCTCGCGCAGCGCGGCCAGCTTCTTCCATGTTACCGCCGGATCGATCTTGCCATAGCCGGCGAAGGTGCCGAAGCCGCAATCGGTGCTCGCGATCACCCGATCGGCGCCGACGATATCGATGAAGCGCGCGATCCGCTGGGCAATCAACTCGGGATGCTCGAGATAGTTGGAGCAGGTGTCGATCAGGCCGGGGGCGAGGATCTTGTCGTCAGGCAGCGCGGCATCGCGCCACACCGTCCATTCATGCTCATGCCGTGGGTTCGCCGCCTCGAACAGGATCGTCGCGGGCCTGGCGCGCAACACGATGTCGATGATCCGCTCGAGCGGGATGTCATGATCGTGCGGGCCTTCATAATTCCCCCAACAGATATGCATCCGCATCCGCTCGGGCGCGATATTCGCGGTCGCCGCGTTGAGCGCCGCGACATTGGCCTCGATCGTCTTCAGGAACGCCGCCTCTTCCATCTCCTGGTACCCGGTGTGGCGCGACATTGCGAGATCGGGACAATCGAGCTGGAGTTCGAATCCCGCCTCGGCGATCGCCTCATATTCGGGCCGCATCGCGTCCACGAGATCGGCGAGATAGGCATCGTGGGTCGGATAAAAAGCGTTCGCCTGAAAGGCGGTGATCAGCCCCGGCGAGGCCGAATTCATGAAGGCGCGCGCGCCTTCGCCATGCCGATCGAGCGCGGTGCGGAAGCGCCTGATGTCGTCGTGGAGCGGATCGAGGTTGACGAGCCTGATAGGCCCCACGCAATCGGCGCGGGTGAATTCCTGCGCGCCCATGATCGCCGCCAGCTTGGTGCGCAGCTCCGGCAGCGGCGCCAGATCGAGCGCGGGCTTGCGCGCGCTATTACCTCCGAACCCGCTCAGCCGCTCGATGATATAGGTCGAATAGCCGACCTTGCCGAGCTCGCCGTCGCTGACGATGGTCACTCCGGCTGCGACCTGCGCCGCGACCGCGGCATCAACCGCCATCTGCACCGCGCTGTCGAACGCCGCCGCGTCATAGGGCTCCCCCGCGTCCCGCGCGAGCAGCAGCGGGGTAAGCTCGGATCCGCGCGGCAGGCTGCCGACATGCGTAGTGGGAATCGAGCTGGTCATGTTGGCATTACTCCTGGGTTCGCGATGGCTATTTCCCTTTAATGCGGCGTGTCACTCCCGGAGGCCGAGCATCGCCCGCGTCTCGCCGATGCTGGCGACATCGCCGCCCAGCCGATCGATGATGTCCACGCCCCAGCGCACCAGATCGGCATTGTCCTTCGCCTGGCGTCCCTTGCGCAGATAGACCGTATCCTCGAAACCGACGCGGACATTGCCGCCGAGCAGCACCGCCTGCGCCGCCATCGGGAAGGAATGGCGGCTGACGCCGAACCCCGTCCAACGCGCGCCGCGCGGGATCTGGTTTTTTGCGTACATCATCGCCTCGGGCGTCGCGGGCAGGCCGTATTTGGTGCCCAGCACGAACGAGAATGGCGCGCCCTTCGGCAATGCGCCCTTCGCCATCAGATCGTCGGCGAACACGAAGTCGCCCGCCTCGAAACACTCGATCTCGGGCAGCACGCCGGCGTCCTGGATCATGTGCCCCATCCTGGTGATCATCGGATCGAGGTTGATCGCGACGCCGCCCCACAGCTGCATCGTACAGATGTCGAGCGTGCAGATATCGGGCTTCAGATCGAGGATATGTTCCAGCCGCCGTTCGGCGGTGAACATCAGCGTGCCGGGGCCGCACACCGCCGGGTCGTCCGCGCTTTGCATCCAGGTACAGCCCGGACCGGTGGTGACATTCAGGATCACGGCGTCGTTCTTTGCGCGGATCAGGCCAACCACCTCGCGGTAATCTTCCAGCGACTGCGACGGTTCGCCGGTCTCCGGATGCCGCACGTGCAGGTGGATGATCGTCGCGCCCGCATCGGCCGCAGCCAGCGCTTCGTTCGCGACATGATCGGGCCGGAACGGGAAGTTGGGATGTGCCGGCATCTTGGCGCTGCCGGTCACCGCGCAGGTTATGAAGACCTTCTCGGCCACGCTCGCTCTCCTTTGCGGCCTCGGTTATGCTACTGGCATAGAGGGGATGCTCGCAGACACCGCGATGGCCGGGAAGGCCGCTCGGTCTGCCATTATTGAAAGTAACTGGATACGCATGGCGCATCGTGAAGAACTGACCCGTTTTCTGAAGACCGCGCGCGCCCGGCTTTCTCCCACCGATGTCGGCCTCCCGCCGGGAGAGCGCCGACGGACTCGCGGGCTGCGGCGCGAGGAAGTGGCGACGCTCGCCGGGATGAGCGTCACTTGGTACACTTGGTTCGAGCAGGGCCGCGACGTCCAGCTCTCGGTGCCGATGATCGAGCGCCTGGGCCGCACGTTGCGGCTCGACGGCAACGAGCGCGAATTCCTGTTCGCGTTGGCGCAGCACCGGCCGCCCCCGCTGGAAACGCAGATAGACGAGGAAATCCGGCCGGGCACGCAGCATTTGATGGACAGCCTCTCGATTCCGGCCCTGGTCATCGTCGAGGACTGGACGGTCATCGGGTGGAACGCGCTCGTCGCGCGCGCCTTTCGCGATTATGGCGCGCTGCCGCGCAGCGAGCGCAATCTGTTCCGCATATTGATGCTGAGCGATCGTTATCGTGAGGATCCCGATCACTATCGGGAGATGGCCCAGCGGCTCACCGCGCGGTTCAAATGGGACTATAGCCGCACGTCGAAGCCCGAGATATTCGACGCGATCATCGCCGAAATGCTGGAGCAATCCGAAATCTTTCGCGAATGCTGGCAGGAATCAGAAATCCTCGCGCATTTCGAACATATCAATTCGGCCAATATGCCGAGCGTCGGGAGAATTCTGTTCCTGCATACCTCCTATGCCGTCGAGGGCGCGCCCGGCCAGCGCCTGATCCTGTTCGCGCCGCTCGACGCGATCAGCGCCGAACGGCTCGCGAAACTGGCGGCCGACCAGCTCGGCTAGGACGCGAGCGCGGCGGGCAATTGGGTGCCGAGGATCAGGTCGGCGCCGCGTTCGGCGATCATGATCGTCGCCGCATTGGTGTTGCCCGATACGATCCTCGGCATGATCGACGCATCGATGACGCGCAGGCGATCGACGCCGCGCACGCGCAGTTCGGGATCGACCACCGCGGCGGAATCCGCGCCCATCCGGCACGTCCCGACGACATGATAGAGCGTCGATCCGGCCATCCGCGCATAGCCGAGCATGGATTCATCGGTGTCGCCGAAGGGATCGTCGGTCGAGACCAGATAAGGCGCGACCGCGGGCTGGTGCATGATCTTGCGGATCAGCTTGAGCTGCGCGACCGCGACTTCCTGATCGATCGGATCGGATAGATAATTGGCGACGATCCGGGGATAGACAGCCGGATCGCTCGACGCGATGTGGATATTGCCGCGCGACTCCGGACGCACCTGGCACGGTGTGCAGGCAAGCCCCGGCGTGCGTTCCAGATCGAACTGTTGATGGTCGTTCTGCTTCTGGAGATCGACCGACGCCGCCATCAGATGCAGTTGCACGTCGGGGCTCGCCAGCTCGGGCCGCGTCTTGGTGAAGGCGACGATGTGCGCCACCGCGTAGCTCAGCAGTCCGGTGCGGTTGATCGCATATTTCGCGACCTCTTTGGCCAGCCCCCAGCCGTGCGCCATCTGGTTGATCGTGCGATAACCCGGCTTCACTGCCCATTGCGCGCCGATCATGAAGTGATCCTGCATATTCTCGCCCACCCCGGGCGCTTCATGCAGCAGATTGATGCCGTGTTCGCGCAGCACCTCGCCTCGGCCGATGCCGGACAGCTCGAGCAGCTTGGGCGATTCGACCGCGCCCGCGGCCAGAATCACTTCGGCATTGGCGCGGGCGCGCACGGTCCTGCCATTCTGTTCGAATTCGACGCCGATCGCGGTCTTGCCGTCGAACAGGATGCGCTGGGCATAAGCGCGCGTTTCGATGCGCAGGTTGCTGCGCCCCTCGACCGGATGGAGATAGCCGACCGCGGTCGAACAGCGTCGGCCATTCCGGGTGGTCAGCTGGAACCAGCTGACCCCTTCCTGGTCGCGCGCGTTGATGTCGGGCGAATAGGGGATGCCCGCCTCGACACAGGCATCGAGCAGCGCCTGACTGACCTCGTTATGTTCGGGAAAATCGGCGGTGTTCAGTGGGCCGCCGACACCGTGGGTGTCGCATTCGCCGCGTTCCTGGTTCTGCGCGCGGCGGAAATAAGGAAGCACGTCGTCATACGACCAGCCATCGCACCCCATCTGGCGCCAGCCATCATAATCCTCCGCCTGGCCGCGAATGTAGAGAAGTCCGTTTATCGACGACGACCCGCCCAGCACCTTGCCCTTGGGCCATTTGTGGACGCGCCCGCCGGTTCCCGCGTCGGGCTGGGTCTCGTACATCCAGTTGACCTTGCGGTCGTTCAGGGTCTTGCCGAAGCCGATAGGCATCTGGATCAGCATATTGGAGACGAACTGACCAGGTTCCTTCAGCGGCCGATCGTCGCCCCCGGCCTCGAGCAGCAGCACGCGGTTGCCGGGAGCCGCCGACAGGCGGTTCGCGAGCACGCAACCGGCGCTGCCCGCCCCCACGACGATATAATCCGCCTCGATGTCGAACTGGGTAGCCATAGATCCTCTCCGCTTTTGCCGCGAAGCGTGCGCGACCGGCCGAGGGCGCGCAAGGAAGCATGCAGTTCTATCAGCGGCACTACCCGGTACCGCTGCGCAGCGCGGCCGCTACTTTGTGAAATACGCGATCGCGCGGAATTCGTAGCTTTCGCGCGTGTGCGCATCCGGCCGGCCGGTGTCGTGGAACGCAGTGTGCGGCGCGCGCCACGCACGGTCATGGTCGCTGTCGTGAAATTTGATGAAGATCACCTCGTCCGCGGTCATGTCCGGGAAATACCACCAGCGGTGCGCCGGGTTGTGGCGGAAGATGGTCGCGGCCATCATCTGATCCTCGCCCTCGATCGGGGCGAACAGCGCATCGCCCTCGGGAATTTCGTCGACATCGACCTTGACGTTGGGGACGCCGTCATCGTCGCCGATGCTGGCGAATTCGCACAAAGCCAGCGGCCAGTCCTGCGGCGGATCGGAAAAGGTGCGCCACAGGCTGAAGGCGATGAAGCGCTTGTAACCGGGTCCGCCGGGCGCGGTCTTGTCGTAGATCGCTTTGGCGAGACGGTTCGCGGAGGACGTGTTGAAATCGACATGCGCCTCGGCCGCGGGCGGCTGGATTCCCGCACCCGAGATCACCGGCGAGCGCAACTGGCCGCCCATCGGCACTACCAGATCGCAGCCGGTCAGCGCCTTGGTGATCGCATCCACCTCGGCGGGATAGGCGCGCTTCAGCACTGCCTGGTCGCGGAAATCCTCGATCCCGCTCGGCTGGTGCGAGAGGCAGAAACCGTGCGTGTCGAGCGTGAAAGGCTCGGGCGCCAGCCGCGCGTTGCGGATGGTGACGGGATAGGGCTGGTAGATGCCGGTGTTGAACTCCTTGCCCGGCGCCCAGAAGCGCCGGTTGATCCGCGATGTCGGGATCAGGTAGTCGATCGTCGTGTCGATCCCCGCGGGCGCCTCGCTCCTGGTCATCACCATCGCCATCATTCCTGTCCTTGGTTCGTCCGTTCGAACAATGCCCGGACCGTATCGGGCACGCGCTCCGCCTTCAGCCCGCCGGGCCGGTCCGCCGCGGGCACGGTCCACACGCGCTTCTCGGTGCATTCGACGCAGATCGCGCCATCGAGCAGCAGCCGGTGCTCGACCGTGAAGCTGGCATTGCCGAATGCCGGCGCGGCGCTCTCGATCGTCACATTGTCGCCATAAGTGGTCGGGCGCAGAAAGCGCGCCGCGACATCGACCATCGGAAAGCCCGCCACCCCCATGTCGCGCAGCATATCGCGCTTGCGCGGCAGGCCCGCCGCTTCGAACAGCAGGATCGTGCTTTCCCCGAACATATCGAGATAGCGCGGCGCATAGACGATCCCCGCCGGATCGCACTGGCCCCATTCGATGCGGACGCGGCGGGTGAGGAAGGGGGTCATGAGGCTCAGGCGAGGATGTTCTGGCCCTGGCGGGTGGTCTTCTCCGCCATCTCCTCCGCACTCGGGGGCGTGGGCACCAGCAGTCCGCGCTGCGCCGCCGGCCGCGCAGCGATCGCATCGAGCCAGCGCTGGAGATGGGTGAATCCGCTCATATCGACCCCTGCCCAGTCGTGGCCGCGGACCCAGGGGAAGCATGCCATGTCGGCGATCGAATAGTCACCGGCAAGATACTCGTTGTCGGCCAGCTGCGCGTCGAGCACGCCGAACAGCCGCTGGCTCTCGCGGACATAGCGGTCGATCACTTTGGGCAGCTTCTCGTCGAAATAGCGATTGAAGACGGTCGCCTGCCCCATCATCGGCCCCAGCCCCGACATCTGCCACATCACCCATTGGATCACCTGGCTTCGCCCCTTTGGATCGGCCGGCAGGAACCGGCCGAACTTCTCGGCAAGGTAGATCATGATCGCGCCGGATTCGAATATCGCGAAATCGTCTGCATCATGGTCGATCAGGGTCGGAATGCGCCCATTGGGATTGAGCGCGACATACCAGTCCTGCTTCTGTTCGAGATTGGTCAGCGAGATCGGCGTAACCTTGTACGGCTCACCCAGCTCCTCGAGCAGAATCGCGACCTTCCAGCCGTTCGGGGTCTCGGACGTCAGCAATTCGAGCATGATGTTTCTCCGGTTCGGCACTCGATGAAGCAAAGTCCCGCGTGCGCGGCAAGGTAAGTGCCGGCGCTATCATCGGGTATGACAGGTTGGGCGTGGCCGGCAGGCGCCCACGCAGTTACTCCGGCTGATAGTATCGCCAGGCGACTTGCGCCGCTCGACATGCGGCGCCACCGGTTTCGACAGGCGCAATGGCGCGATCGGAGAGGATATGGAGAGTTCCGCATGTTGACGCTGTACAGTTTCGGTCCTGCGGCGAACTCCTTGAAGCCGCTTCTCGCGCTGTATGAAAAGGGCCTCGAATTCACCCCGCGCTTCGTCGATCCGAAGCGGTTCGAGCATCACGAGGACTGGTTCAAGCAGATCAACCCGCGCGGCCAGGTGCCGGCACTCGACCATGACGGGCACATCATCACCGAATCGACGGTGATCTGCGAATATCTCGAGGACGCCTTCCCCGAGGCACCGGCGCTGCGCCCGGCCGACCCCGTCGCGATCGCGGAGATGCGCGTTTGGACCAAATGGGTCGATGAATATTTCTGCTGGTGCGTATCGACGATCGGCTGGGAGCGGATGATCGGCCCGTCGGCGCGCCAGCTGTCCGACGCGGAATTCGAGGACAAGGTCGCGCGCATCCCCGTCGCCGAGCAGCGGACCAAGTGGCGCAACGCCCGCGCCGGCTTCCCGCGGGAAGTGATCGACGAGGAAATGCGCAAGATCCGCCTCTCGATCGCCAGGCTCGAAGCGCGGCTGGCGGAGAGTCCCTGGCTCGCGGGTGACGATTACACGCTTGCCGACATCTGCAACTTTGCGATCGCCAACGGCATGCAGTTCGGCTTCCCCGAAGTAGTGAACGCGGAGGCGACTCCCCATCTGCTAGGCTGGATCGATCGGATCAACGCGCGTCCGGCGGCGCAGGCGATGTTCGCCCGGTCGAAGAGCGAAATGCCCGCACGCGAACCGGCGACCGTATGACGGAGAAGCAGCGATGAACTGGAGCGACGAACCGGCGAGCGGCCAGCTCAGAATGTATCACATTCCGGGCTGCCCCTTTTCAGAACGGGTCGAACTGCTGCTCGACCTCAAGGGGCTGCACGACATCATGGCCGATCACGAGATCGACATTTCGAAGCCGCGCCCCGACTGGCTGCTGCGCAAGACCCGCGGCACCACCGCGCTGCCTGCGCTCGAGCTGGAGAATGGCGAGACGCTGAAGGAGAGCATGGTCATCCTGCGCTACTTCGAGGATCGCTTTCCCGAGCGGCCCGTCGCGAGGGCCGACCCATACGAGCATGCGGTCGAGGCGATGCTGTGTGCGACCGATGGCGCGTTCACCGGCGCGGGCTACCGCATGATCCTCAACCGCGATCCGGCGAAGCGCGACGAGCATGCCGCCGAGGTCGACGCGCAATACGCGCGGCTCGACGATTTCCTGCTTTATTATGCGCCCGACAGCGATTTCCTGTTCGACGCATTCGGCTGGGCCGAGGTCGCGTTCGCGCCCATGTTCAAGCGGCTGGCATTTCTCGAATATTACGAGGCCTATGCGGTGCCACAGCACCTGACCCGCGTGCTGCGCTGGCGCGCGGCGTGCCTGGCGCATCCGGTGGTCGAGCGGCACCACAGCCACCGCGAGCTGATGACGCTCTATTACGATTATTCGCAGGGCGGCGGAAACGGGAAGATCCCCGAAGGCCGCCAGATCTCCAGCTTCACGCTCGATCCCGCATGGCACACCCGGCCGATGCCGCCGCGCGACAAATGGGGCACGCCCGCCACCGACGCCGCGCTGGGCCTGATCCCCGCCTGATCTTTTCCAAAGGAATATTCCATGAAGAGCTATCCGCAACATTACATCGACGGCCACTGGGTCGACAGCCTCGGCGGCCGCAAGCTCGAGGTGATCAATCCCGCGACCGAGCGGCCGGCATCCGAAATCGTGCTCGGAACCGCTGAGGACGTCGATGCCGCCGTCGCTGCCGCGCGCCGCGCGTTCGAGAGCTTCTCGCAGGCATCGAAGGAGGAGCGAATCGCACTGCTTGAACGCGTGATGGCCGAATATCAGAAGCGCGTACCCGAGATCGCAGAGGCGATCGCCACCGAGATGGGCTGCCCGATCTCGGTGGCAATGACCGCGCAGGCAGGCTCCGGCATGGGCCATCTCGGCCATGCGCTGAAGGCGCTGCGGGAATACGGCTTTCAGGAGAAGATCGGCGACAACATGGTGATTCGCGAGCCGATCGGCGTCGTCGCGCTGATCACGCCGTGGAACTGGCCGATGAACCAGATCGTCGCCAAGGTCGGCCCGTGCCTCGCCGCCGGCTGCACGATGATCCTGAAACCGTCGGAAGAAGCGCCGACTTCGGCGGCGATCTTCGCCGAGGTGATGGAAGCCGCAGGCGTGCCCGCGGGCGTGTTCAACCTCGTCCAGGGCGATGGCGCAGGCGTCGGCACCGCGCTCGCCAAACATCCCGGCATCGACATGATCAGTTTCACCGGCTCGACCCGCGCAGGTATCATGGTCGCGAAGAACGCCGCCGATACGGTGAAGCGAGTCGCGCAGGAACTGGGCGGAAAATCCCCCAACATCATCCTCGAAGGCGCGCCGCTCGATCAGGCGTTGCCGGGCGGGGTCGGCGGGGTACTGCTCAACTCGGGCCAGAGCTGCGTCGCGCCGACGCGGATGCTTGTCCACATATCGCAGCATGACGAGGCCGCGCAGAAGGTTGGCGCGATGTTCGCCGCCAAGCAGGTCGGCGAACCGCTGGCCGAAGGCGATCACATCGGCCCGGTCGTCAACGAAAGCCAGTGGAACCGCATCCAGGGGTTGATCCAGACCGGCATCGACGAGGGCGCGACATTGGTTGCCGGCGGCACCGGCCGCCCGGCGGGCAGGGAAAGCGGCTTTTATGTGAAACCGACGGTATTCTCGAACGTCACCCCTAACATGACGATCGCGAAGGAGGAGATTTTCGGCCCCGTCCTCGTCATCATGCCGTATCAGGACGACAATGATGCAGTGCGCATCGCCAATGACACGCCCTACGGCCTTGGCGCCTATATCGCGGGCGATCCGGCCCAGGCGAAGAAGATCGTTCCCCGCATCCGCGCGGGCGCGGTGTATGTCAACGCGGGCGGGCTCGCCTTCGACATGCCGTTCGGTGGCTACAAGCAATCGGGCAACGGCCGCGAGTTCGGCAAGTTCGGGCTGGAGGAGTTCCTTGAGGTGAAATCAGTGATCGGCGTGATGCCCGAAGACGCGCCGGTCGCAGCCTGATCGGCGACAAAAACCCGATCGCGCAAATGGAGCTTTGACGAGGCGGGGCCTGGGCCCCGCCTCAGAGCGTGATCAGCGCGTCCAGCGCAATTGCGCCTTGGCCCTGCGGATAGACGATCACCGGGTTGAGATCGACCTCACGGATCGCCGGCGTCGCGGCCACCACCCGGCCCAGCGCCGCGACGATATCGGCGACGGCGCCTATATCCATGTTCGGCGCGCCGCGGAAACCATCAAGCAGCGGCGCCATGCGCAAAGTGCGGAGCGCGGCGACAATCGCCTCGCGGGTGAGATCGGCCGCCAACAGCTGCACGTCGTGGAGCAACTCGGTGGCCACCCCGCCGAACCCGACAAGGATCACCGGCCCCCAATCCGGATCGTTGCGCGCGCCGACGATCAGTTCGATCCCGCGCTCGGCCATCGCCTCGACCAACACACCATCGAGCGTCAGGTCGGGGCGCGCGACGGCGATATTGGCGGCCAACCGCGCCCAGCCTTCGGCGACCGCGCCGGCGTCCGCCAGTCCGACGATCACGCCGCCCGCATCGCTTTTGTGCGGGAGCGCCGCGGCCTGCGCCTTGAGCACCACCGGATAGCCCAGCCGCTCGGCGGCCTCCACCGCCTCGTCCGCCGTCTTCACCAAGGCGAATTGCGGGAAGGCAATGCCGCGCTCGCCGAGCAGCGCCTTAGAGCGATATTCAGGGACGATGCAGCCTGCGCCGGGCAGTCCCTCCAGCGGTGCGGCGTCCATCGCCGCGACCGAATCGTCGCGCGCGGAGAAGGCCGTGACCCGCGCCAGCGCCCTGAGCGCGCGCTCCGCGGTCGGCAGATAGGGTACGTTCAGCGCACGGAGTGCGGTAATGTCTTCAGCCAGCACGCCCCCGCCCTCGTCGACCCTTGCGACCAGCACGGGTTTGGCCGTGCGCAGGTCGCGCAATGCGTCGAGGACCGCGGCGAATTTGATATGCGAGGTACGGGCATCGGTGTGAATCAGCATGACGACGACCGGGCCGATGCGGTCGTCCGCGAGCAGTGCGGCAAGTGTCCGCCCATACAGACCCGAATCGACCAGTCCCTGCGCGGTCACGTCGAGCGGGTTGCTGACGGGCACGAAATCGGGGAGCGCCGCGCGCAGCGCCGGGCTGTCCGCATCGGTCAATGGCGGCAGGTCGAGGTCGATTGCCTCGGCCAGGTCGAGCATCATCGCCTTGAACGCGCCCGATTCGGCGATCACGCCCGTGCCGCCCGCCGGCAGCGTCGTACACCGCACGGCGATCTCGGCCACGTCGCCCAATTCTTCGAGGGAATCGACGAGGATCACGCCCGCGCGCTCGACATGGATGCGCATCACCGCATGATCGCCCGCCATCGCGCCGGTGTGAGTCGCGGCGCTCGCAGCCCCGGCAGCGCTGCGCCCGGGATGGAGCAGCACGACCTGCTTGCCCGCCGCGCGCGCCGCGCGGGCCACGGCCAGGAACCGCGCAGGCTTGCGGAAATGCTCGACGATCATCGCGATCACCCAGGTATCGGGGTCGGCGATGAGGTGCGCGACATAGTCCTCAACGCCGCTGGCGGCCTCGTTGCCGGTCGAAACATAGCAGCTGAGCGGCACCTCGCGCGTGATCATCGTCGTTGCGAGCACCGCCGCCATCGCGCCCGATTGCGACACGATCCCGACGCGCCGGGGCCCCTCCGCGTGCGCCTCGGGCAGTTCGATGAAGGTGAGCGAGACGCGGTCACAGAAGTTGACCAAGCCGAGACAGTTCGGCCCCTCGACCACCATCCTGGCGTTTCCGGCGATCCGGGCGATTTCCTGCTGGTCGGCAAGGCCCTGCGGCCCATCCTCGGCGAAGCCCGCCGTGAAGATCACCACCGCGCCGGCCTTGCGCCGTGCAAGCCCACGGATCGCATCGAGCACGCCGGCACGCGGAATCGCGAGCACCGCCGCATCCACCCCTTCGGGTAGATCGTCGACCGAAGCGACGCAGGCACGCCCGCGAATCTCGGTGCGTTTGGGATTGACCAGATGGATCGCGCCCGAGAAGCCCTGCCGCTCGAGATTGGCGAGCACCGATGCGCCGAGCGCGCCAGGCTTGTCCGATGCCCCGATGATCGCCACCGAGCGCGGCCGGAGCAGCCGATCAAGCGGCAAACGCCCAGCCACGTCACGCAGCGTCGAACCCGCAATTTCTGCATCGCTCATGTCGGCAACCACTCCCCGGTCGGCTGCGCGAACGGCGCGCCACGCTCTTATCGCGGAGACTGTATGCTAGGCAGACAGTTTTGCAACCCCGCCGCCTCTCCCCCGCTTGGCCGCACCGGCGGCATCGCGCGGCTGGCGGAGCTTGCGGACCAGCGCCACCAGCGCGGTGCGCTCCTCGGCAGAGAGAGCCGCGCTCATGCGACGGTCGGATTCACGCAGGCGCGCGACCATCTCGGCGAGCCGCACCTCCCCGTCAGCGCTGAGGTGCAACGCGTTGGTCCTGAGGTCGCGGCCGGCGCGGCGCTCGACGAGATCGCGCTCGGCGAGATAGTTGATCAGCTTCATCGCACTCGAGCGATTGATCCTCAGCGCGCGTCCCAAGGCGGTCTGATCACAGCCGGGATTGGCGCGGATCAGCAGCATCGCGGTCAGCTTGGCGGGAGTGATGTCGAACGGAGCCAATGTCGCACGCGCGTCGGTCACCATTGTCAGATGCGCCATCTCAATCTGATAGCCGAGCAAGGTCTCGAGGTCGCGGTCCTGCTTCATGGGTGGTCGTCGTCCCTGATTCTGCGTCCGTATCGACGCTTCCGCGATGCCACGCACAAAATCCAGCCCCTGTTGTGGCACGACGATGGCAGGGACGCGATGACGCGGTATAGCGGCAGCATGGGCGACAACCATTCCAGTCCGGTCAAATCGGCGATCCGCACGCTCGACATCATCGAATATGTCGTCGCGCGCGATCGGCCGGTGATCGCGCAAGAGATCGCGGAGGCGCTGGTGATCCCGGTCAGCAGCCTGTCCTACCTGCTGACGACGCTCGTCGAGCGCGGCTATCTGGCGCGCGATGGCCGCCGCTATGCGCCCGGGCCGGGGCTCGAACGGCTCCAGTCCCGCACCGCCAGCTTCACGCTTGCCGAGCGTGTCGCGCCGCTGGTGCGTGCGCTCCGGTTGCAGCTCAATGAGACCGCCTCCTTCTTCATCCGTTCGGGCTGGGAAGTGGAGGCGCTCGTCACCGAGACGAGCGAGCATGCGCTGCGCTACGCGGTAGAGGTGGGATCGCGCACGCCGCTGCATGGCTTTTCCGCGGGCAAGGCGATCCTTGCCGCGTTGCCCGACGCCGAGGTCGCGCGATTCCTGGCCGAGACCGACCGCCAGGCATTCACCCCGGCCACGATCGTTTCGGCCGAGGGCTTGCGCGATGAGGTCGACGACATCCGCCGCACCGGCGTGGCACGGACGCGGGGGGAGCATAGCCCGGGCATCCATGGCATCGGGCGCGCAGTGATCGTCGACGGCGTGCTGATCGGCGCGTTCAGCATCGCGATCCCGAGCGTCCGGTTCGACGCGGCGATCGAACGGCGCGCGGTCGGGCTACTTGCCCGCACCGCCGCGCTGCTCGAAGCGCCGTGACGCACCGGGGAGCGCCCCCCGTGCACCCGTCTGTCAGGCGGGCTGACGGTTCCGCCAGCTCTCTGCATAGGCATCACGCGCCACTTCGGAATAGGGCACGGGGCTGACCACCGCCTTGATCTCGGTCTGAACGTGTTTCTCGACCGTGGGCTTGCGGGTGCCGCCGTCGGGCTCGCCCCATAGCAAGGTCACTTCGGTGCCCGGTTCGGCATGTTCGGCATCGAGCATGGCGAGAGTCAGCATCCGGCCTTCGTTCGCGCTGTACCCGATCCAGGTCGAGACACCGACGAGCTTCCCGTCGATCAGCACCTGATCATAGGGATGCATCGCGTACACCGCCGAGGGGAATTCCATATATTTGGCGCGGTCGGCCTTGGTGAATTGCGAGCTGACGACGCGCATCAGATCTTCGTTGTCGAGCGCGAGCGTCACCTTGCGGCGGTGTGGCAGCCCGGCCATCCGCTCCAGCGCATCGCGGCCGATGAAGTCGTGATCGAATTTGACGAACGGACCATAACCGAGGTCCCACGGCGTCAGATAATAGCCCTCGACCGTTTCGGGCACATAGCTGCCGCCGATCGACGCCTTGGCTTCATAGGAATTGGCCGAAAGCCATTCGCGATACGGGCGCAGCGCCTCGCCGGTATAGGTCGCTGGCAGCGGCGACGGGATCCAGCCCGATTCGATCGTGTTCGACGAATAGGTGCGGCCACCGACCAGCGTCAGCCCGAACTCCTTGCCCGCCTCGATCAGCGCATTGCGCACGACGTCATAGTCAGCCCAAGGACCGAACAGTTCGTAGCCCGGCTGCCCCGCCATGCCGTGGCGCAGCGCGCGGACTTCCTTCCCGGCGATCGCGGTCCGCGCCATGTGAAAGAATTTGAGATCGGGCGGAGTCGCACCCATCGCCTTTTCCAGCGTGGGCATCGCGTTTGGCCCCTGGAGCTGGAAGCGATAGGAGCGCCGGTTTTCGGGATCGGGACGCACCGCGGTCCGCTCGTCGCGCGAGACGGTGACGTTCCAGCCGCCCGTCGCGGCATGATATTCGACCCACTCGATCACGGGCGCGCGGCCGACCAGGTTGAACTTGTCCTCATCGAGGTAGAACAGGATGACGTCGCCGATCACATAGCCATCGGGAGTGACGGGCACGAACTGCTTGGCGCGATCGGGCACGAAACCCTTGAAGCTGTTGACACCCAGCGCGTTGAGCATGGCGAAGGCGTCCGGCCCCTCGACCGCCAGATCGACCATGTGGAACGACTGATTGAACAGCACGCAGGTCTGCGCCCAGGCCTGCTGCTCGGCACGCCAGTTCGAATATTCGGCCGGCACGCCTGGATAGACATTGGGGCCGGTCTGCTGGTTGCGCAGCAGCTCGACGATGTCGCCGCTGGCGTCGAGCAACTGCTGCAGGGTCTGGTCGGTCATGCGGTCTTCTCTCCATGTGACGATGTTGGGGATGGCGTTTCGGGTGCCGCGAGCCAATCGGCGATCGCCGCGTTGAGTGCGCCGGGGGTCTCGGCCGGCAGCATGTGGCCCGCGCTTTCGACGACGGCGAGTGTCGCGCCGGGGATTCGTGCGGCGATATTCTCGTGCTGCACCGGGGGGCTCCAGCGATCCTCGCTGCCGACCGCGATGAGCGTCGGAACCTGGATGCGGGGCAGCAGGCTCTCTACTTCGGGACGGGCAAGCAAGGCCTCGATCTGCGCTTCGAAGCGCCCCATCCCGGCGTCGACGCACATCCGCCGCAGCGGCGTTACCAGCGCCTCGTCGGATTGCCGCGCGGAAGCCACCATGGGCGGCAGCCAGGCGTCGACCAGTGCCGCCATGCCCTTCTGCCGTCCGATATCGCGCAATGCATGGCGCTTCGATGCTTCCTCAGCGTTTGGCAAATGAACGCCGGTGCTGACCAGCGCGAGGCGCGCGACCCGATCGGGCGCAAACCGGAACACCTCCAGCGCCACGCGCGCGCCCATCGAATGGCCCAGCAGCGCGAAACGGCGCGGCGCCGCCTCGAGAACCAGTTCCGCCATCGCGGTGAGCGAGCTCGCCTCGCCATAATCGGGCGCGCCAATTGCGGTGGGGAAAGCACGCAATTGCGACGCGAATATCCGGACATCGCACATCAACCCCGGCAACAGGATCAACGGGCACGGATCGTTCTCCGAGTCCAGATCATTCGCGTCCATGAATGTTTCATCTATACGAATTACATCGGCGGCGCTAGAGCGATCGTCGCGACGGCAGCGAAGCGCGACGTCGCCGCAGGAGGAGCCGTCATGTCGATTCCGCAGATCCATCCCGCATGGGACAAGCCGCCCGCAGGCGTGACCGACGGCTATTCACTCGAGATGACTGCCAAGGACGTGCCGGCGCTCCGCGCCGCAGCACCCCGGATCGCGCCCGAAACCCCGATCGCGATCACTTTCCTGCCCAACGAGACGATGGATGCCCGTATCGCCGCCGCGGCCGAGGTGCGTGCGCTGGGGTTCGAGCCAATGCCGCATTTGTCCGCGCGCCGGATCGCCTCGCGCGCGGAGCTCGAGGCGATCGTCGCGGGGACGGTCGCCGAGGCCGGCGTCAAGCGCGTGTTCCTGGTTGCCGGCGATCCGCCGGTGCCCGCCGGGCCGTTCGAAGACACGATGGCGCTGCTGCGCACCGGATTGTTCGAGCGCAACGGCATCACCGCGGTCGGCGTCGCCGGGCATCCGGAGGGACACCCGACGATGAGCGAAGCGCAATGCTGGGAAGCGCTGGAGATCAAGCGCGCCGAGATCACAGCGCGCGGCATGGCGACCTTGATCGTTACCCAGTTCGGCTTCGACGCCGACCCGTTCATCGCCTGGCTGCTGGCGCTGCGCGCGCGCGGCATCGACGCGCCGGTGCGGATCGGCGTGCCCGGGCCGGCGGGGATCAAGACACTGCTGCGCTACGCCGCGCATTGCGGCGTCGGCGCTTCTGCAAGCGTGATGACGAAATATGGCGTGTCGATCACGCGGCTGCTGGGGACCGCCGGGCCGGACAAGCTGGTCGATCGCCTCGCCGCCCGACTGACCCCGGTGCACGGCCCGGTGCGGCTGCATTTCTATCCCTTCGGCGGGCTCGAACGCACCGTCGACTGGATCGAGGACTACGCCGGCAAGGGCTGAAGGCTCGTCGCGCGGACCCTGCTCAGCCCGCGTCGCTGCCCCCCGTCTCGTCGACCGCGGCGAAGTGCGTCGCCGGCGTCTGCGATGGCGGCGGCCCATTCTCGGCCAGCTGGCGCAACGCTGCCAGCGCGACCGGATCGAGACCTGCCCCGCCAGCCGCGACATGATCCGCAATATGGCGCCGCATGCGCGGATCCCAGAAGGCGGCGATGTGATCGGCGGTTGCGACGATCGCCCGTTCGCCGCCGCCGACTGCGACGTTCCGCGCGATCTGGTTGACCATATAGACTAGCCTGTCCACGCCGCTCACTCGGCCGGCTCCGCCACGATCCGGCGCGACCGGACTCCAATCGCTTCGTAGCCCTCCTGCCATTCGCTCGGCCCGTTGGAGGCGGCGACCTGGACCGCCGTCACCTTGTATTCGGGGCAATTCGTAGCCCAGTCGCTATATTCGGTGGTGACGACATTCGCCTGCGTCGTCGGGTGGTGGAAGGTCGTATAGACCACGCCCGGCGCAACGCGGGTGGTGACGAGCGCGCGCAATGTCGTCTCGCCCGAACGGCTTGCCAGCCGCACCCAGTCGCCATCCTTCAGCCCGCGATTCTCGGCGTCGGAGGGATGGATCTCCAGCCGGTCCTCGGGGTGCCAGGCGATGTTCTCGGTCCGCCGGGTCTGCGCGCCGACATTATAGTGCGCCAAGATGCGCCCCGTGGTCAGCAGCAGCGGGAAGCGCGGCCCGGTCTTCTCGTCGGTAGGCACATAATCGGTTACGACGAAATTGCCCTTGCCGCGCACGAAGCCGTCGATGTGCATCACCGGCGATCCTTCGGGCGCCGCTTCGTTGACCGGCCATTGCAGCGATCCCGCCGCGTCGAGCTTGGCGAAGTTGACCCCGGCGAAGCTCGGCGTGAGGCGCGCGATCTCGTCCATGATTTCGGACGGGTGGGTATAGCTCCAGCCGAGCCCCAGCGCATTGGCCAGGCCCTGTGTCACCTCCCAGTCGGCGAGCCCGTTCAGGGGCGACATCACCTTGCGCACCGGCTGTATGCGGCGCTCGGCATTGGTGAACGTCCCGTCCTTTTCGAGAAAGGTCGATCCGGGCAGGAAGATATGCGCGTAGTTCGCGGTTTCGTTGAGGAACAAGTCATGAACGATGACGCATTCCATCGCCGCCAGCCCGGCCGCGACGTGCGCGGTATTGGGGTCTGACTGGAGGATGTCCTCCCCCTGGACGTAGAGTGCCTTGAAGCTCCCCTCCACGGCGGCGTCCAGCATGTTGGGGATGCGCAGTCCCGGCTCGGGATCGAGCGTGACGCCCCACGCCTCCTCGAACAGCGCACGGGTCGGGCCGTCCGAGATATGGCGATAGCCGGGCAGTTCGTGCGGGAAGCTGCCCATGTCGCACGCGCCCTGGACGTTGTTTTGGCCACGCAGCGGGTTCACCCCGACCCCGGGGCGGCCGATATTGCCGGTCGCCATCGCGAGATTGGCGATCGCTATGACGGTCGACGAGCCTTGGCTGTGCTCGGTGACGCCAAGGCCGTAATAGATCGCCGCATTGCCCCCGGTCGCATAGAGCCGTGCCACCGCGCGCAGATCCGCGGCGGGCACGCGCGTCACCCCCTCCAGCGTTTCCGGGCTGTTGCGCGGCTGCGACACGAACCCCGCCCAGTCGAGATACCCGTCCCAATCGCAGCGTTCGCGGACGAACGCCTCGTCGGCGAGCCCTTCGGTGACGACTACATGCGCGATCGCGGTCAATACCGGAACATTGGTGCCGGGCTGGAGGGCAAGATGGTGCGACGCCTCGACATGCGGCGAGCGGACGAGGTCGATCCGGCGCGGGTCGATCACGATCAGCTTGGCACCCTCGCGCAATCGCCGTTTCATCCGGCTGGCGAAGACCGGATGGCCGTCGGTCGGGTTGGCGCCGATCACCAGGATCACGTCGGCGTCCATCACGCTGTCGAAATCCTGCGTCCCGGCCGAGGTGCCGAAGGTCGCCTTGAGCCCGTAGCCGGTCGGCGAATGGCAGACCCGCGCGCAGGTATCGACATTGTTGGTGCCGAAGCCCGCGCGAACCAGCTTCTGGACGAGGTACGTCTCTTCGTTGGTGCAGCGCGACGAAGTGATACCACCGAGCGCGCCGCGGCCATGATTGTCGCGGATGCGGTTCAGTTCCGACGCGGCATAAGCGAACGCCTCGTCCCACTCGACCTCGCGCCATGGCTGGTCGATCCGGGCGCGGATCATTGGTTTGAGGATGCGGTCCTGATGCCGGGCATATCCCCAGGCGAACCGACCCTTGACGCAGCTATGCCCGCGATTGGCCTTGCCGTCCTTCCAGGGCACCATCCGCACCAGCTGCTCGCCGCGCATCTCCGCGCGGAACGTGCAGCCGACCCCGCAATAGGCGCAGGTGGTGACGACCGCCTTGTCGGGCAGCCCGATCGTCTTGACCGCTTTCTCGGTGAGCGTCGCCGTCGGGCACGCCTGCACGCAGGCGCCGCAGGAAACACATTCGGACGACAGAAAATTGTCCCCCGGCAGTCCCGCCGACACCGTCGAGGCGAAGCCGCGGTCGTCGATGGTCAGCGCGAACGTGCCCTGCACCTCGTCACACGCCCGCACGCAGCGCGAGCAGACGATGCATTTGGAGGGGTCGAAATCGAAATAGGGATTCGACGTATCGATCGCCGCACCGAGATGGTTGGCGCCCTGATAGCCGTAGCGGACGTCGCGCAGGCCCACCGCGGCGGCCTGGTCCTGCAGCTCGCAATCGTTATTGGCGCTGCAGGTCAGGCAATCGAGCGGGTGATCGGAGATGTAGAGTTCCATCACCCCGCGCCGCAGCTTTTCGATCCGCGGGGTCTGGGTGCGCACGACCATGCCCTCGGCGACCGGTGTGGTGCAGCTCGCCGGCGTCCCGCGCGCGCCGTCTATCTCGACCAGGCACAGGCGGCACGAACCGAAGCTCTTGAGATCGTCGCTCGCGCAGAGCTTGGGGATCGATGTGCCGTTTTCGGCCGCCGCGCGCATGACGCTGGTGCCCGCAGGGACGGTGATGGGTTCGCCGTCGATCGTCAGCGCCACCATTTCGGTGGATCGACTGGCGGGCGTGCCGAGATCGCGTTGTGGTTCGTAGCCCATTGTCAGACCCCCTGCGCCACGCGGCCCTGCCCCGCGTCTTCCACCGCGGGCAGGCCGAAATCCTCGGGCCAGTGGCGCAGCGCACTCATCACCGGGTAGGGGGTGAAGCCGCCAAGCGCACAGAGCGAGCCATATTGCATCGTCTCGCACAGATCGGTCAGCAGCGCGACTTCGTCGGCGCGGACACGACCCGCCGCCGTGGCATTGTGCATCTGCGGCAGCGCCTCGACCACGTCTGCCAAGCGCCCGCCGCTGCGGATACGGTCGAGCGTCTCACGCCCGCGTACCGCGCCGAGCCGGCAGGGCGTGCACTTACCGCAGCTTTCCACGGCGCAGAAGTCCATCGCGAAACGGGCCTGCGCGAGCATATCGGCGCTGTCATCGAACACGACGATGCCGCCGTGGCCTATAAGGGCGTCCGCGCCCGCGAACGCTTCGTAGTCGAACGGCAGGTGGAAGGCAGAGGGAGGGATATACGCGCCGAGCGGACCGCCGACCTGCACCGCCTTGATCGGCCGGCCGCTGGCAGTGCCGCCGCCGATGTCGTTGACGAGCTCGCCCAGCGTCACGCCGAACGCGGTCTCGTAGAGCCCGGCGTGGCGGATATTGCCGGCAAGCTGGATCGGCATCGTCCCGCGCGACCGACCGACGCCATGATCGACATAGGCGGTCGCGCCCTCGGCAAGGATGAACGGCACGGCGGCGAGTGTCAGCACATTGTTGACGATGGTCGGCTTGCCGAACAGTCCTTCGATTGCGGGCAGCGGCGGCTTGGCGCGGACCTCGCCGCGCTTCCCTTCGACGCTGTTGAGCAACGAGGTTTCCTCGCCGCAGACATAGGCGCCGGCGCCTTCGCGGACATGGAGCACGAACGGCGCGACGATCGCGCGGCTAGCCTCGATCGCGGCGGTCAGCTTGGCGATGGCGTGCGGATATTCGGAGCGGACGTAAATATAGCCGCTGCCGGCACCTGCCGCATGGGCGGCAATCGCCATCCCCTCGATCAGGCAGAAGGGATCGCCCTCCATCAGCATCCGGTCGGCGAAGGTGCCGCTATCGCCTTCGTCGGCGTTGCAGACGATGTAGCGGCGGTCGGCGGGAGTATTGGCGACCGTCCGCCACTTGATCCCCGCCGGGAAGCCCGCGCCGCCGCGCCCCCGAAGCCCGGAAGCGGTGACGGCGTCGAGAACGGCCTCCGCACCGATCGCGTGGGCGCGCTCCAGTCCCTTCCAGCCGCCGGTGGCTGCATAATCATCGAGGCTAAGTGGTCGCGTCCGTCCGGCGCGCGCGAAGGTCAGGCGCCGCTGCGAGGCGATGAAGGGGTGGTCGGCGATCAGGCCGATCGAAAGTGCGTCCGCGCGGCCCTGGAGGATCGCGGGCACGTCGGCGGCGGTGGTGGGGCCGAAGCCGTGACCATCGATCTCGACCAAAGGTTCGAGCCAGTGCATCCCCCAGGAGGAAACGCGTTCGATCGTGGCCCCGGCCTTCTCGAACGCCGCGGCGACCGGGTCGGCGCCGCAGGCAAGCGCGGCGGCATCGTCGGAGATGCGGATGATCATGCCATCGCCTCGATCAGCGCAGCAAGCCGCGCGTCATCGAGCCGTGCATGGATCTGGCCATCGGCCATCGCCGCCGGGCCGACGCTGCACAGCCCGAGGCAATAGACCGTTTCGATCGCAACGCGGTCACTAGCGGCCCGTGTCGCGGCGGGCACCAGCGCCTCGACCCCGCGCGCTTGGCATGCCTCGGCGCGGCATAGTTTGAGCACCGGGCGCGGCTCGGCGCGCTCGCGGAAATCATGATAGAAACTGACGACGCCGTGGACCTCGGCGCGGCTCAGGTTGAGCGCGGCGGCGATCCGCCGCTTGGCGGTTTCGTCGATACAGCCGAATTCGCGCTGGACAGCGTGGAGGATCGGCAACAACGCCCCTTCCTCCTGCGCATGCCGCGCGATCGCCGCGTCGAGCCGCAAGTCTGCGTCCGGTCTCTCCATAGCTGCAACTTACGCCGAATGTCGCATCGAGACAAATCGTATTTGTATGCAAGGCATACTATCATAGTATCAGGACCGAGACGATTCTGCGTTGGCGACTTTTGCGGCGGTTCCGTGATTGGGGCTTGTGTGGCACTCCGACCCGGCATAGGAATTTCCTATAGGTGAATTTTTCGCATATAAGAAATCAACACAGTTAAGGATCAGCATGGACAGCCAGCCGACGGTGCGAAGGAGGAAGTGGGAACGACGCCACTTATCGCTGCCGTGCGCCTAGGGTGTTGCGCCAAGCTATTATTTCCAACCGAAGGAAGAGCGCCGTGACCGATGTCTGTACCCTGACCTTGTCCTGCGACGACCGACCAGGTCTCGTGGCGACCGTCGCGGGCTTCCTCGCCGCGCATGGCGGCAACATCCTGGCCGCGCAGCAGTTCGACGATCGGCTGACCAACCGCTTCTTCATGCGCGTTGTGTTCGCACTGACCGATCCCGGCGTCGACGTGGTCGCGATCCGGGACGCGTTTGCCGAGGCGGCGGCGGCGCACGGCATGGACTGGAAGCTGTGCGCCGCGGGCGAGCGTCAGCGCGTGCTGCTGATGGTATCCAAATTCGACCATTGCCTGGGCGACCTGCTCTATCGCCGCCGCATCGGCGAGTTGGACATGGACGTCGTGGCGATCGTGTCCAATCATCCGCAGGCGGTGCTCAACGTCTCGATGATGGGCGACATCCCCTATCATCACTTGCCCGTGACCCGCGATACCAGGCCGGAGCAGGAAGCCCAGATCAAAGCGCTCGTCGAACAGACCGGCACCGATCTAGTGGTGCTGGCGCGCTACATGCAAATCCTCTCGGACGACATGGCGGGCTATCTGTCGGGCCGCTGCATTAACATCCACCACAGTTTCCTGCCCGGCTTCAAGGGCGCCAAACCCTATCACCAGGCGCATGCACGGGGCGTGAAGATGATCGGCGCCACCGCCCATTATGTGACCGCCGATCTCGACGAGGGCCCGATCATCGCGCAGGATGTCGAGGCGGTCAGCCACGCCGACACCCCCGACGATCTGGTGCGCAAGGGCCGCGACATCGAACGCCGCGTGCTGGCCGCCGCGGTGCGCGACCATCTGGAACACCGCGTACTACTGAACGGCGCGCGCACCGTCGTCTTCCGGGACTGACGCACAGATGGCGCCAATCACCGATCGCGGGGGCGCGCACGCCGAACTTCGCATCACGGTGCGCGATCTGCCGGTGATGGCAGATATCGGCATCAATCCGCACGAGATCGGCTATCGCCAGCCGCTGATCGTCAGCGTGACGCTGGGGATGGATCGCGTGGCGCGCGATACGATCGACGCCACGATCGATTACCGCCAGGTCGCCCGTGCGGCGGAAGCGCTGGGCGAGCAGCGGATCGCACTGATCGAAACCTTCGCTGACCGGCTCGCGCATGCCTGCTTGGCGCTGTCCGGGCACGCGCACTGGTGCGAAGTGACGATCGACAAGCCACACGCTTTGCCCGCCGGCATCGCCTCGATCACGGCCAGGTACGAGACCGCTGACGCCGCGGCTGGGCGCACATCTGCACCAGGAACTTAGCGAATGGCGGGCGGAACACCGATATTGCATCGAGCGACCCGGTCGCCCGGCTACCAGAATTCGGGCCAGTAGAGGCGCATCGGGTTGTCGATTAGCAGCTTGCGCTGCAGGTCGGCGGTTACTGCGATCCGCGGGATGACATCGACGAGCGATCCGTCGTCGGGAATGCGATGCTCCATGTTCGGATGCGGCCAGTCGCTCCCCCATAGCACCCGATCCGGGTAGCGCTCGACCAATGGACGAATCACCGCGACGAAGTCGTCGAACGGCGGTCCTTGCGGCGACAGGCGCTCGGCGCCCGACACCTTGGTCCAGATGTGGGGATGCGCGTCCAGCAGATGCTTGAAGGCAATGATGTCCTTGCCATCCCGCCCTTGCGCGATATCGGGACGGCCGAGATGATCGACGACGACGATCGTCGGGATCGCTTCGAGAAACGGCACCAGCTCGTCGAGAAGATCGGCCTCGAAATAGACGACGACGTGCCAGCCGAGCGGAGCGATCTTGCGGGCGATTTCGAGAAACTTGCCCTTCGGCGCATCGTCGACCAGCCGCTTGAGGAAGTTGAAGCGTACGCCTCGAATCCCGCCTGCGTGGAGCCGCTGAAGCTCGGGAAGGTCGATATCGGGATCGACCACGGCGACGCCGCAGGCGAGGCCTCCCGATTTGGCAATTGCTGCCAAAGTCGCGGCGTTATCAGTGCCGTGGCAGCTCGCCTGGACGATGACGTTGCGCGAAAAGCCCAGCCGGTCGCGCAGCGCGAACAGCATTTCGGGCGTGGCGTCCTCGGGATGGTATTTGGCCTTGGGACTGAACGGAAATTGCGCCTCGGGCCCGAAGACATGGACATGCGCATCCACTGCGCCTGGCGGCGGCACGAAAGCGGGCGCGGTTGGCGTATCGATCCAGGTCTTGGTGCGGCTCATGCGAAGATCATCCCGTCCATCAGCTTGCGCGCGGTGCGCAGCAGCGCGGCGCTGACCACGGTGCCTGTCTCGTCGGTTTCGAGCACGCAGCTCATCTCGCCGGTGGGGTGCTCCACCGACAAGGTCTTGCGTCGCCCCACAGGCACCCGCGCCACTTCGGCCGCGGGCGATCCCGGGACCAGGCAAGCGGTGGCGACGCTGACCGCGCCGAGCACGCCGATCGTGGCGTGCGCGCGGTGCGGGATGAAGCTGCGCACGGTCACCGCGCCGCCTTGCGCGGGCGGTGCGACCAGCATCATCTTGGGCACCGATTTGTCGGTGACGTCGCCCAGGTTCATCATCGGCCCGGCGCGCAGCCGGATCGCCTCGATCCGCGCCTTGAGCGCAATATCGGCATCGAGCATGTCGCGATCCTCATAGCCGGTGGCGCCGACATCCTCCGCCTTGAACACGACGCACGGCATGCCGTTGTCGATCAGCGTGCAGGCCACGCCCTCGATCCTATCGACGGCATTGCCGGTCGGCAGCAGCGCACCGCACGATGATCCCGCGGTATCGCGAAATTCGAGCGGGATCGGCGCAGCGGTGCCGGGCACGCCGTCGATCGCCGCATCGCCGGCGTAACGCGGCATGCCACCGGGGGTCTGGCAAGTGGCGATCGCGATCTGCCCGGTATTGACCATGAAGATCGAGACGTGCGTCTCGTCCGCCGTTGCCGCGATCAACCCGCGCTCGATCGCGAAGGGGCCCACACCGGCGAGCATGTTGCCGCAATTCTGCGCGTCGGACACGATCGCCTGATCGACGAACACCTGCAGAAACAGATAGTCGACGTCGACACCGTCGCGATCGGATCGGCGCACGATCGCGACTTTCGAGGTCAGCGGATCGGCGCCGCCCATCCCGTCGATCTGGCGCGGATCGGGCGAGCCCATCGCGCCGAGCAGGAAAGCGTCGCGCGCCGCCGGCTCCTGCGGCAGATCGTCGGCGACGAAGAAGCCGCCTTTCGACGTGCCGCCGCGCATCCACATGCAGCGTATCCCGTCACTCATAGGTCAGGCCGAGTTCGGCAAGCTTTCCGCGCATGTCGTAGATGTCGAGCCCGAGCTCGCCCGCGGCCAGCCGTTGGCGCTTCGATTCCTCCGCCGCCTCGCGTGCCTGCGCCTTGGCGAGCACCGCCGCGGCATCGGCGCGCTTCACTACGCATACGCCATCGTCGTCGGCGACGATCACATCGCCCGGATCGATCGCCGCGCCGGCGCAGACGATCGGCAAATTGACCGATCCGAGCGTCGCCTTGACCGTCCCTTGCGCGAATATCGCCTTCGACCAGACGGGGAAGTTCATCTGGGCAAGATCGCGGACGTCACGCACCCCGGCATCGATCACCAGCCCACGACAGCCGCGCGCCATCGCCGAGGTGGCGAGCAAGTCGCCAAAATAGCCGTCTTCGCACGGGCTGGTCGGTGCCAGCACGAGTATGTCGCCGGGCTGGAGCTGTTCGATCGCGACATGGATCATCCAGTTGTCGCCTGGCGGCGCCGAGATCGTCACTGCCGATCCGGCGATGCGCGCGCCGGGATAAATCGGTCGCAGGCGGCTGGCGAGCAGGCCAATGCGCCCCTGCGCCTCGTGCACGGTCGCAACGCCGGCGGCCGCCAGACCGTCGATCACTCTTGCCTCGGCCCGCTCCACAATGCGGATCACCCGTCCCGGCATGCTCGAACTCCTATCCAGGCACCAAGCCCTAAGCGCAGGAACCGCGGCGCCCAATCGGAATTGCACTCCGGCGATAAGCTATTGCTATAGGTGCGCAGATGCTGCGCCCCTTCGATCTCAATCTGCGCCACCTGCGCGCGCTTCCGGTGATCGTCGCGCAAGGCAGCATGAGCGGCGCGGCGCTGGCAGTGAATCTGTCGCAGCCGGCGCTCACCCAAGGGCTGGCGAAGCTCGAGCGCCAGCTAGGCGTAGCGCTGTTCGACCGCCACCGCGACGGGGTCTCGGCGACCGAGGGCGGGATGTTGATGGCCGACCGGGCGACCGCGGCGTTCGGGCATCTGGCTGCGCCGACGGCCCGTCGCGGCGGGCGCGGCTTCGCGCGGCCCGAGCAACTGATGACCGCCAGCCAGCTCCATGCCTTTCTGGCGCTGGCCGATGCCGGCAGCTTCGTCGGCGCAGCAATGGCGACTGGGCTCTCGCAGCCTGCGCTCCACCGCGCCGCACGCGATCTCGAGCAAATTGGCGGGGTCGTCCTGGCCGAGCGGCGCGGTCGCGGCGTCGTGCTCACCGCCGCTGGGCGCCGGCTCGCGCGCGGCATCCGACTCGCTGCGCGCGAGATCGCGGCGGGGATCGTCGAAGCTTCCGGCGCAGCCGAAACCGGGACGATTGCGATCGGCGCGATGCCGCTGTGCCGGGCGCTAATCCTGCCCCATGCCATCGCCGCATTCGTCGCGGGCACGCCGCGCGCTCTGGTCGATGTCGCCGAGGGATCGTGGCGCGAACTCGTCGAGCCGCTTCGCGACGGCGTGATCGACCTGATGATCGGCGCGCTGCGTGATCAAGCGCCGCACGGACTTGCGCAGCGCGCGCTGTTCACCGATCGCCTGGCGGTGATCGGCCGCGCCGGCCATCCGCTGGCCGCTGTCGCCGAACCGACGCTCGAGGATCTCGCGCGGTTCGGCTGGATCGTCGGGCAGGCCGACACCCCGCTGCGATCGCATTGGGAGGCGCTGTTCGCCGGCCGTAAGCCTGCAGAAGCGCCGATCGAATGCGGCTCGGTAATGGTGATCCGCGGAGTCTTGCGCGATAGCAACTTGCTGACCTTGCTCTCGCCAGACCAGGTTGCGCTCGAAGTACGCAGTGGCGTCCTCGCTACGATCGGTCCCCCGCTGGCGCAATGCGTGCGCACGATCGGCATCACCACGCGCCTCGGCTGGCGCCCGACCATGGCGCAGCGTCGCTTCGTCGATCTGGTCGAAAACGCGGTTGCCCAGACCAGAATTCCGGAAACCGAATAGCCGGGGCGGCATTGTGATTGGCGGGCCAGCGCGGCGCTGCCCTAGGCTTCCACGATGGACGTTGCGTTCGCCTTTGTCGGTTTTGGAGAGGCCGGTGCTGCCTTTGCGGGTGGCGCTCGGGCTCGGGGCTTTGATCGCAAAACCGACGATCCCGCCACGCGCGAGGCCAAGCTCGCCGACTTCGCACGCGCAGGCGTGCAGGTTTGTGAGACGCCCGCCGAAGCGCTTGCCGGGGTTGGCGCGGTACTGTGCCTCGTCACCGCAGACCAGGCACTCGCCGCCGCCCGGACCGCTGCGCCGCTGATCGCATCCGGAACGCTGTGGCTCGACATGAACAGCGTGGCTCCCGACACCAAGCGCGCCGCCGCGGCGTTGATCGAGGGTGCCGGCGGGCGCTATGTCGATGTCGCGGTGATGTCGCCGGTCCATCCCAAGCGCCGGGCCGCGCCGGTACTGGTCGGTGGCCCGCATGCCGAAGACGCCGCAGCGTTCCTCGCAGGCATCGGCTTCACCGATGTCACAAGGGTTTCAGGACCGATCGGCCAAGCCTCGTCGATCAAAATGATCCGCTCGGTAATGGTAAAAGGTCTCGAGGCACTGACCGCGGAATGCTTCCTTGCCGCCGATGCCGCGGGCGTCGGCGAGACGGTGCGCGCTTCGCTCGACGCGACTTGGCCGGGCGGCGATTGGGCAGGCAGAGCCGACTATAATCTCGATCGCATGATGGTCCACGGACTGCGCCGCGCCGCGGAGATGGAGGAAGTCGTCAAGACGCTCGACGCGCTGGGTACCGGATCGGCGATGACGCGCGGCACGGTCGAGCGCCAGCGGGCGATCGGCGCGCTGGGACTGGTTCCGCACGACGGCCTCGCCGCGAAGCTGGCTGCGATAAAGGGGGCGACCCGATGATCATCGATTGCCACGGCCATTATACCACCGTGCCCGCCGCACACGCCGCGTGGCGCGAGGCCCAGAAGGCGGCATTCAAGGCCGGCGAGGCGCCCCCGCCCTACCCCGCCATCTCCGACGACGAGATCCGGGAAACGCTGGAAGCCAACCAGATCCGCCTGATCCGCGAGCGCGGCGCCGACATGACGATCTTCAGCCCGCGCGCCTCGGCGATGGCGCCGCATGTCGGCGACGAGGGCGTGGCGCTGGCCTGGGCACGCGTGAACAACGATCTGATCAAGCGCTGCGTCGATCTGTATCCGGACGTGTTCGCCGGCGTGTGCATGCTGCCGCAGAACCCCGAGGCGGGGCTGAACGGGTCGATCGCCGAACTCGAGCGCTGCGTTACCGAACTCGGCTTCATCGGTTGCAATCTCAATCCCGATCCGGGCGGCGGGCACTTCACTGCGCCGCCGCTCACCGACCGATATTGGTATCCCTTCTACGAGAAGATGGTCGCGCTCGACGTGCCGGCGATGATCCATGTCTCGGGCAGCTGCAATCCGGCGATGCACGCCACCGGTGCCTATTACATCGCCGCCGACACGATCGCCTTCATGCAGCTGATCGAAGGCAATCTGTTCGCCGATTTCCCGACGCTGCGCTTCATCATCCCGCATGGCGGCGGTGCGGTGCCTTATCATTGGGGCCGCTATCGCGGGCTGGCCGATATGCTCAAACAGCCTGATCTCGGCGAGCATCTGATGCGCAACGTGTTCTTCGATACCTGCGTCTATCACCAGCCGGGGATCGACCTGCTGGCAAAGGTGATCGACACCAGGAACATCCTGTTCGGCAGCGAGATGGTCGGCGCGGTACGCGGAATCGATCCGCAGACCGGCCAGTATTTCGACGACACCAAACGCTATGTCGACGCGCTGCCGATCACCGACGCGCAGCGCCATGCGATCTTCGAGGGGAATGCGCGGCGCGTCTTCCCCCGGCTCGATGCGATATTGAAGGAGAAAGGCCTGTGACCGGCCCCACCGACATCCACGCCTATCTGGCGGCGTTCGACGATATTCCGGGCACCCGCGTGTTCACCGCCAAGCGCGCGCGCCAAGGCTACCAGCTCAACCAGTTCGCGATGAGCCTGATGAAGCCCGAAAATCGCGAGCGCTGGAAGGCGGACGAGCGCAAATATCTCGAAGACTGGAAGCTGAGCGACGAGCAGCGGGAGGCGCTGCTGGCGCGCGACTATAACCGGCTGCTCGATCTGGGTGGCAACGTCTATTTCCTCGCCAAGCTGTTCTCGACCGACGGCTTGAGCTTCGCACAGGCGGTGAGCACGATGACCGACATGAGCTTCGAGGAATATACTAGGATGATGGTCGGCGGCGGGCGATCGCCCGAGGGCCAGCGCTCGATCAAGGAGGGCCGCTGAGATGGCACGTATCACTGCAGGCGTCGGGTCCAGCCACGTTCCGCTGCTCGGCGTCGCCTCCGATTTCGGCAAGGATTCGGACGATTATTTCGGCCCGATCTTTAACGGCTATGAATGGACCCGCGTCTGGGAACTGGCCGAGAAGCCCGATGTCGTGATCCTGGTCTTCAACGACCACGCCTCGGCGTTCGACATGAAGATCATCCCGACCTTCGCGATCGGCTGCGGCGAGCAGTACAAGCCCGCCGACGAAGGCTGGGGCCCCCGCCAGGTGCCCGATGTCGAGGGGCATGCCGACCTGGCCTGGCACATCGCACAGAGCCTGATCCTCGACGAATTCGACATGACGATCATCAACGAGATGGACGTCGATCACGGGCTGACCGTCCCCCTGTCGATGATGTTCGGCAAGCCCGACAAATGGCCGTGCAAGGTGGTGCCGCTGGCGGTCAACGTGGTCACCTATCCGCCGCCCTCGGGCAATCGCTGCTGGGCGCTGGGCGAAGCGATCCGCAAGGCAGTGGAGAGCTTTCCCGAGGACCTCAACGTCCAGGTCTGGGGCACCGGCGGGATGAGCCACCAGCTTCAGGGACCGCGCGCCGGGCTGATCAACCGCGAATGGGACAACCGCTTTATCGACGGGCTGATCGGCTCGTCCGACGCGCTGCGTCATATCCCGCACCTCGAATATCTGCGCGAGACCGGATCGGAGGGCATCGAGATGGTGATGTGGCTCATCATGCGCGGCGCGATGGGCAAGACCACGCGCCTCCTCCACCGCCATTATCACGTGCCGTGCAGCAACACCGCGATCGGCCATCTCGTGCTGCGCCCGGACAATGGCGAGGGGCTCGACATGACCGGCAGCGATTTCGCGGCCGCGGCTGAATAGAGGACCAGGATCGACCATGAAAATCGCACTCGCCGGCGCCGGTGCCTTTGGCGAAAAGCATCTCGACGCGCTCAGGCTGATCGACGGAGTCGAAGTCGTGTCGGTGGTCGGGCGTCGGCTCGAGCCGACGCGCGCGGTGGCGGACAAATACGGCATCGGCCATGCCTGCACCGATCTCGCCGAGGCGCTCGAACAGCCGGGGCTCGACGCAGTGATCCTCGCGACGCCGACCCAGATGCACGCGGCGCAGACGATCCAGTGCTTGGAGGCAGGCAAGCACGTCCAGGTCGAGATCCCGCTGTGCGACAATCTCGCCGACGGCGAGGCGGTGCTCGCGAAGCAGCAGGAGACCGGGCTGGTGGCGATGGTCGGCCACACCAGGCGCTTCAATCCCAGCCATCAATATCTGCACGGCAAGATCGCGGCCGGCGACCTCGCGATCCAGCAGATGGACGTCCAGACCTATTTCTTCCGCCGCCAGAACATGAACGCCAAGGGCGAGGCGCGCAGCTGGACCGACCATCTCTTGTGGCACCACGCCGCGCACACGGTGGATCTGTTCGCCTGGCAGGCTGGTCCCATTGTTGCCGCCCATGCGCTCGAAGGGCCGATCCATCCGGAGCTCGGCATCGCGATGGACATGGCGATCCAGCTCAAGAGCGAAAGCGGGGCGATCTGCACTTTGTCGCTGAGCTTCAACAATGACGGGCCGCTCGGCACCTTCTTCCGCTACATCTGCGACAAGGGCACATGGATCGCGCGTTACGACGATCTGGTCACCGGGCGCGAGGAAGCGGTGGACCTGAGCGGCGTCACGGTGTCGAGCAATGGCATCGAGTTGCAGGACCGCGAATTCGTCGCCGCGATCCGCGAAGGGCGCGAGCCGAATGCCAGCGTCGCGCAAGTGATGCCCTGCTACCGCGTGCTCGACGCGCTGGAAAAGCAGCTGGCCGGCTGAGCCCAGTGAAGACCAAGGTGGCGATCATCGGTGCCGGCCCCGCCGGATTGCTGCTCGGCCATTTGCTGCGCAGCGAGGGGATCGACTGCGTCATCGTCGAGCGCCAGTCGGCGGCACACATCCTGTCGCGAATCCGCGCCGGCGTGCTCGAAAGCGTCACCACCCAATTGATGCACCGGCTGGGTCTGGACGCACGAATGAACGCCGAAGGGATGATCGAGCACGGCTTCAACTTGGCCGACGATGACCGGATGATCCGCATCGATATCGAGGCGCTGACCGGGAGGTACGTCACGGTCTATGGCCAGACCGAATTGACTCGCGACTTGATGGATGCCGCGCTCGATCGTGGCCTGCCGATCGTCTACGAAGCCGGCGAAGTCGCGCTCCACGATGTGGACGGCGAGCGGCCGTGGATCAGCTACGTCGTCGACGGGCAATCGCAGCGAATCGATGCGGACTTCATCGCGGGGTGCGACGGCTTTCACGGCCCTTCGCGGAAGGCGGTCGGCGACCATCCGGCGCGGACGTTCGAGCGCGAATATCCGTTCGGCTGGCTGGGTATATTGGCCGACGTAGCGCCCTGTCACCCCGAACTGATCTACGCCAACGGCCCGCGTGGCTTTGCGCTGGCGTCGATGCGCTCACCCACCCGCAGCCGCTATTATATCCAGGTGCCGCAGGCCGCGCGGATCGAGGATTGGTCGGAGGATCGGCTGTGGGACGAACTCGCCGCGCGGTTCGACTCGATTTCGGACCGCGGTGTCGCCCGGGGCCCCGCGCTCGAAATGTCGATCGCGCCGTTGCGCTCGTTCGTGTTCGAGAAGATGCGCCGCGGCCGCCTGTTCCTGGCGGGCGATGCCGCGCACATCGTCCCTCCGACCGGCGCCAAGGGGCTCAACCTCGCCGCCTCCGATGTCGCTTATCTTGCCGAGGCGCTGATCGCCTGGTTCGCCAAGGGCGACGCGGCGCCGCTCGCCGGCTACGAAGCGCGGGCGCTGGCCCGTATCTGGAAAGCCGAGCGCTTCAGCTGGTATCTGACCAAGCTGATGCATCGCTTCCCCGAAGACGGTGCATTCGAGCATCGTATGCAGCGCGCCGAAATCGACTATGTCGCGACCTCGCGCGCGATGCAGACCGCGATCGCCGAGAATTACGTAGGGCTGCCCTTGTGAGCGTTTTGCCCGAGCGCACGCCCGGTTCGCTCCCGACCCAGGAACGCGCCACCGACTGATCCGTCAGATCGTGCCCCAGACGTCTTGGGCGACTCCCATCACCAGCCGCAGCTTCGCCGATTGCTGCTCCATCGCGATATCGTTGCCGTGCACCGTCGACGAGAAGCCGCATTGCGGCGAAAGCGCCGCTTGGTCGAGCGGCAGGTATTGCGGCATCGTCGATCCGGCGCTTGACGTCGTCGGCGCTTTCCATGTCGGCGAGCTTGGTCGTGACCAGCCCGAGCACCACGGTCTTGCCCTTGGGTACATGCCGCAGCGGCGCGAAATCGCCCGAGCGCGGATCGTCATATTCGAGGAAATAGCCGTCGACGGCGAGGTCGTTGAACAGCACTTCGGCGACCGGCTCGTAGCCGCCCTCGGCAGCCCAGGACGAGCGGAAATTGCCGCGGCACAGATGGACGCAAATGACCATGTCGGCAGGCGCGTCGCGGATCGAGTCGTTGATGATCCGGGCATAGAGCCGCGGCAGTTCGTCGGGATCCATGCCGCGGTGGCGGGCATTGTCGCGCTGGGTCTCGTCGCAGAGATACGCCAGATTGGTGTCATCGAGCTGGAGATAGCGGCACCCGGCATCGGCGAGGCTCGCGATCTCGGCGCGATAGGCCGCGGCGATGTCCTCGTAGAACTGGTCGAGGTCCGGATAGGCGATAGCGTCGATCGCGTCGCGCCCGCCGCGGAAATGCAGCATCGTCGGCGAGGGGATCGTCACCTTGGGCGTTTGCGACGTGCACGATGCGAGGAACTCGAAATCGCGCCGCTGGATATCGTGCGCGTGGCGCACCGGCCCGGTCACCTTCATCACCGGCGGCGCATATTCGAGCTCCTTGCCGCCATGCTGGTGAAACTTGACCTGGGTGCCGCCGGCTTCGTCGACTCCGTCAAGCTGGAGCAGGAAATCGGTGTGGAAATAAGTGCGGCGAAATTCGCCATCGGTAATCCCGTGGAAGCCGAGCGATTCCTGCATCGCCACGACATCGCGGATCGCCGCGTCTTCGGCGACACGCAGCGCCGCCGTGTCGATCCGGCCTTGCTTGAAAGCCCAACGCGCCTCGAGCAGCGCGGCGGGGCGCAGGAAGCTGCCGACATGATCCGCGCGGAAGGGCGGCTTGGGCATGATCACGGCTCCGATACGGCAGGAAAATTGGTATGCGGTACATGCATTTCCACGCCAGTGTTGACAAGTCTGCACGGCTGCGAATCGCCGAATCAGCGCGCAATCACTGTTGCGTGACATAGCATTTTGCGCGAGGCTCCCGAAAATCGTGGAGAGGACGATGCCTGACGACAATCCCCAGGAGATTCTGGATCGCGCCCCGATGTCGCGCGCGCAATGGGGAGTCGTCGCGGTCATGGTCGGCCTCAACGCGCTCGATGGATTCGACGTGCTGTCGATCAGCTTCGCGTCGCCGGGAATTGCGCACGACTGGGGGATCGAGCGCGCCGCGCTCGGGCTGGTGCTGTCGATGGAGCTGATCGGCATGGCGGCCGGGTCGCTGGCGCTTGGCGGGATCGCCGACCGGATCGGCCGGCGCGCGACCATCCTGACCTGCCTCGCGATCATGACCGCCGGAATGCTCGCCGCCGCAAGCTCGACCAACGTCTACCTGCTCTCCACCTGGCGGCTGATCACCGGCCTCGGCATCGGCGGCATGCTGGCCGCCACCAACGCCGCGGTGGCGGAAGCCGCCAATGCCCGGCGGCGGGCATTATGCGTCGTGCTGATGGCCGCGGGCTACCCGCTCGGCACGATCATCGGCGGCTCGATCTCTGCGGTGCTGCTCGCTTATTACGGATGGCAGGCGGTTTTCGTTTTCGGCGCCGTGGCCAGTGCCTGCTTCGTCCCTGTGGTACTTCTCGCAGCGCCTGAGTCGATCGCGTTCCTGCTTCACAAACGCCCACCCGACGCACTGGCGAAGATCAACCATGCGCTGGCACGGATGGGCCACGCCGCGATCGCTTCGCTGCCCGAGCCCGAATCCATGGCGCGCAAAACGTCCGCGATCGAATTGTTCTCGGTCGGCCTCAGGCGCCAGACCGTGCTGCTGACCCTCGCCTATCTCGCGCATATCATGACTTTCTACTTCATCCTCAAATGGATTCCGAAGATCGTCGTCGACATGGGCCATGCCCCGTCGGAAGCGGCAGGAGTGCTGGTCTGGGCCAGCGCAGGCGGTGCGATCGGATCGCTGCTGCTCGGATTGCTGACTTCGCGAGTCAGGCTGCTGCCGCTAACGATCGGCGCAATGCTCGCATCGGTGGCGCTCGTCATCCTGTTCGGCCGCGGCGGCAGCGATATCGCCACCCTGTCGCACCTCGCGGCAGCCGCCGGTTTCGCCACCAATGCCGGGGTGGTGGGGCTATACGCACTGGTCGCGCGCAGCTTCCCGACCGGGCTTCGCGCCACCGCCACGGGGTTCGTGATCGGCATCGGTCGCGGCGGCTCGGCGCTCGCGCCCGCACTGGCGGGGCTGCTATTCGCCGCCGGCTATCCGCTGGCGACCGTCGCGATCCTGATGGCGCTGGGCTCGGCGGTGGGTGCGCTGGCGCTGTTCGGCCTCGCCGGCCGTCGGCGCGCGTCCGGATGAAGAACGATAGTATTGCAGGCGTACATTTTAAGCTATATAACATAGCAATATCCGGAGAGGCTCAATGGCAACCTTGGTTGAAGAAGCGCGGACGTTCGACCGCCGCAATCCGGTGACCGGCGACGTCGCGACCAGCGCGCCCGCCGCGACGGTGGCCGACGCCAATGCGGCGTGCGCGGCGGCGGCCGCGGCGTTTCCCAAATGGTCTGCGCTGGGCCCCAATGCGCGCCGCGCACTGCTGATGAAGGCGGCGGTCGCGCTGGAGGCGCGCGCCGAGGATTTCGTCGCGGCGATGATGGGCGAGATTGGCGCCACCGAAGGCTGGGCACGGTTCAACCTGATGCTCGCCGCGGGCATGGTGCGCGAGGCCGCGGCGCTCACCACCCAGATCACCGGCGAGGTCATTCCCTCGGACAAGCCCGGATGCCTGGCGATGGCGCTGCGCGAGCCGGTCGGCGTGATGCTCGGCATCGCGCCGTGGAACGCGCCGATCATCCTCGGCGTCCGCGCGATCGCGGTGCCACTCGCCTGCGGCAATACGGTGGTGCTCAAGGCGAGCGAGCAATGCCCGCGCACCCACGCGCTGATCGCCGAGGCATTTGCCGAGGCCGGGCTGCCGGAGGGTGCGGTCAGCCTGGTCACCAACGCGCCCGAGGATGCCGCCGAAATCGTCGGCGCGCTGATCGACAATCCCCATGTCCGCCGCATCAATTTCACCGGGTCGACGCATGTCGGACGGATCATCGCAGTGCGCGCGGCGCAGCATCTCAAGCCGGTCTTGCTCGAACTAGGCGGCAAGGCGCCGCTGATAGTGCTGGCCGATGCCGATCTCGACGAAGCGGTGAAGGCCGCGGCGTTCGGCGCGTTCATGAACCAGGGCCAGATCTGCATGTCGACCGAGCGGATCATCGTCGAAGACAGCGTCGCCGACGCGTTCGCCGCGAAGTTCAAGGCCAAGGTCGCGTCGATGGCGGTGGGCGATCCGCGCGCGGGCAAGACTCCGCTCGGCGCGGTGGTCGATCAGAAGACCGTCGACTGCGTCCGCGGCCTGATCGACGACGCGCTCGCCAATGGCGCCGAGCAATTGGTCGGCAGCGACGCCAACGGCGTGCTGATGCCGGCGCATGTCATCGACCGGGTCACGCCGGCGATGCGGCTGTTCCGCGACGAGAGCTTCGGCCCGGTCGTCGGCATCGTCCGCGCGCGCGACGAGGCGCATGCGATCGCGCTGGCCAACGATACCGAATATGGCCTGTCGGCCTCGGTCTTCACCCGCGATACGGCGCGCGGGCTGCGGGTCGCGCGGCAGATCCAATCGGGCATCTGCCATATCAACGGCCCCACCGTCCATGACGAGCCCCAGATGCCGTTCGGCGGAGTCAAGGCCTCGGGGTACGGCCGCTTCGGCGGCAAGGCCGGGATCGATGCCTTCACCGAACTGCGCTGGATCACGATCGAGACCGAGCCGGGCCATTTCCCGATCTGATCGATCGCCTGCCAGACACTAAAAGGATTAGCCGAAACCATGACTGAACTGAGCAACGCCGGCGTCGTCGCCTATGAAGTCGAAGACAGCATCGCCTGGGTCCGCTTCAATCGCCCCGACAAGCGCAACTCGATGAGCCCGACGCTCAACCGCGACATGTTGGCGGTGCTCGAAGCGCTCGAATTCCGCAGCGATGTCGGTGTGCTGGTGCTCAGCGGCGAAGGCGCCGCCTGGTCTGCTGGCATGGATCTCAAGGAATATTTCCGCGAGAACGAAGCCAAGGGCCTCGGCGCGACGCGCCAGGCGCAGCGCGAGGCCTATAGCTGGTGGGAGCGGCTGCGCTGGTATCAGAAGCCGACGATCGCGATGGTCAATGGCTGGTGCTTCGGCGGCGGCTATGGCCCGTTGTTCGGCTGCGATCTCGCCTTCGCCGCGGAGGAAGCGCAGTTCGGGCTTTCGGAAATCAACTGGGGCATCCTGCCGGGCGGCGGCGCATCGAAGGTGGCGACCGAGCTGCTGCCGTTCCGCAAGGCGATGTATCATGCGATGATGGGCGAGAACCTCAGCGGCACCCAAGCCGCCGAATGGGGACTGGTCAACGAAGCGCTGCCGCTCGCGCAGCTCAAGGATCGCGTCACCGAAGTCGCCAAGGTGCTGCTCGCCAAGAACCCGGTCGCACTCAAGGCGACCAAGGACGCGATCCGCCGCGTGCGCGAGATGAGCTATGACAATGCCGAGGACTATCTGATCCGGGCGCAGGAAGCGGCCAACAGCTTCGATTCCGAAGGGCGCAAGGAAGCCACGCGCCAGTTCATCGACGAGAAGAGCTACAAGCCCGGGCTCGGCGCCTATGATCGATCCAAGGCCGACGTCTGAGGTCGATCGTCGATTAGGGGCGTGCGCGCCCTGTCTCTGCCAGCCCCTCTCCGCCCGCTGGGTCAGGATATATGATGCCCGATCTTTCCCGCCTGCTCACGCCGCGCTCGGTAGCAATCGTCGGTGCTTCGCCTACCCTTGGCGCGTTGGGCAATTCGGTACTCGCCAATCTGGTGCGCCACGGCTTTGCCGGCGACATCCATTTGATCAACCCCAGGCGCGACACGATCGATGGCCGGCCATGCCTCAAGTCGATCGAAGAGCTGCCGGAGGGCGTGGACGCCGCGGTGCTGGCGATCCCGGGCGCTGCGGCGATCGACGCATTGCGGGCATTGGCGGCGCGCGGCGTGGGGGCGGCGATCGTCTTTGCGGCGGGCTTTGCCGAGGGCGGCGAGGAAGGCCTGGCGGCGCAGGCCGAAGTCGGCCGGATCGCCGCGCAGCACGACATGGTGATCGAGGGCCCCAATTGCCTCGGCATGGTCAATTATGTCGAAGGCGTGCCGCTGACCTTCGTCGAGACGCCGGCATTGCGGCTGGGCAGCCGGCCGGGGGTCGGGATCGTCTCGCAATCGGGGGCGATGGCGGTGGTGCTGGGCACCGTGCTGATGGGCAAGGGCCTCGGCATCTCGCTCTCGGTTTCGACCGGCAACGAAGCGGCCAGCGGCGTCGAGGATTACGTCGCGCATCTGATCGGCGCGCCGCACACCCGCGTCATCGCGATGATCGTCGAGCAGTTCCGCAATCCCGCGCGCTTCCTAGCGCTCGCGGCGCAGGCCTACGCCGCCGGCAAGACGATCGTCTTGCTGCACCCCGGAAAATCAAGCGCGGCGCGCGAATCCGCCGCCACTCACACCGGCGCGATGGCCGGCGACTGGGACGTGATGCGCGTCAAGGTCGAGCGCGCCGGGATATTGCTGGCCGATAGCCTCGAGGAGCTGGGCGATCTGGTCGATCTGGCGCTTCGCGCGCAGCCGCTCGGCGCGGGCGGCACGGCGGTGCTGACCGAATCCGGAGCGTTCAAGGCACTGACGCTGGATCTTGCCGAAGCGATCGGCTTGGCACTGCCTACATTGGACGGGGATACCGCGGCGCGGCTCCGCGCGGCGATGCCCGATTTCATCCCGGTATCGAACCCGATGGACCTGACTGCGCAGGCGTTGGTCGACCCGGATCTGTACCGGCGCGCGATCGAACCGTTGCTCGACGATCCGGCCATTTCGGCGGTCGTGCTAGCGATCATCCAGACCGACGAAGCGACGTCGGCACGCAAATTCCCCGCGATCATCGATGCGCTTACCGCGCTGGCGCCGCGCAAGGCCATGGTCTTTGCAGGCCTCGACGAAGGGGCAATGGTGCCAGCCGGATATGTCGAGCAACTGCGTGCGCTGGGCGTGCCCTATTTCCCTTCGGCCGATCGGGCATTCCGGGCACTGGCGCGACTGTCGCGGCACGCGGCGCGCGATCAAGGCACAAGCGGCGCCAAACCGATCGCGCTCGATGGGCTCCAGGCGGGAATCACACCCGAATATCGCGCCAAGCAATTGCTGGCGCGGGCCGGCATTGCCTTTCCGGCTGGCGATCTGGCGACCACGATCGAGAAGGCGCAAACCATCGCCGAACGCGTAGGCTATCCGGTGGCAATCAAGGCACAAGCCTGCGAACTGTCGCACAAGAGCGACGCCGGCGGCGTGATCCTGGGTCTCCCCGATGCCGAGTCACTCGCGCGCGGATGGGACCAGCTTCACGCGAACATCGCCGGACACGCACCCCGCACGACGCTCGAGGGCGTCTTGGTCGAGGCAATGGGCGCGCGGGGCGTCGAACTGATCGTCGGTGCGCGCAACGATGCCGAATGGGGTCCGGTGATCCTGGTCGGGATGGGCGGCGTCCAGGCCGAGCTGACCCATGACGTGCGGCTGATCGCTCCCGATCTCACCGAAGCCGCAATCATCGCCGAATTGCGACAGCTGAAGAGCGCGGCGCTGTTCGACGGCTTCCGCGGATCGCCGGCGCTCGACCTCGAGGCGCTGGCGGCGATGATCGCGCGGCTGGGCGCAGTGCTAGCCGGCACGCCGGCCATCCGCGAGATCGATCTCAACCCGGTGATCGTCTATCCGCGCGGGCAAGGCGTGATCGCGCTCGACGCGCTGATCCGGGCCGAATAGCCTCTACCCCGCCGGGCTCTCGATCCGCGAAAGCAGGTTGAGGAGCAATTGCTGCTCCAGATCGCTCAAGCCCGCCAGCAGCTTCTTCTCGTGCACGGCGATGCGCGTCATGCATTCGGCGAGAAGCGCCTTGCCCGAGACGGTGAGCTCCAGCGAGAAGGAGCGGCGGTCGCGCGGCGTCATCGTCCGTTCGAGCGCACCGCGCTCGACAAGCTCGTTGATCAGCGAGACCATGTTGGCGCGCTTGATGCCGAGCATTTTGCCGACCGCGCCCTGATTGATCCCCGGATTGGCCTCGACGACGGCGAGGATGCCGACCAGCACCTGGCGCATGCCGGTGCCTTCGACGGCCGATCGGAAATCGAGCGCGAACTCGCCCGACGCGCGGCGAAGGTGGAAGCCGACAAGGGGAGAAAGGCTGCCGAAGCTGATGGTTTTGCGCGACATCGCGCAGGTGAAAGCGGGGTTTGCCGCGGCAGTCAACCAGCGTGCGGCGGGCGATCGTGGCGAACATCGCCCACCCGGCGCGCGCGCAGCGATCGAAAGTCGCGTGCAGCCGCGATCATGCGGAGCGCGTCGTCGCGATAGAATTGCCATCCGGCGGTCGTGCCGGTGCGGCTCGCGGCGATCGCCGAGGCGATCCGTTCGACCATCGTCATCCCACCCCTCCTTGCTCTGGCGGCACGGTATCGCGCGCCGCGCATTTGTACGTGTTACATACCGATTAGCAAGCGCCTCATGACCATCGCGCGCGGCACGGAGGTCCCCCGGCACGAAGCCGGGGCGACCTGTGCCCGAGGTCTCAGACGCGGGTGGTGCGCCAGCCTTGCTGGTAGGTTTCGCGCGCCACCCGCGAATAGGGGACCGGGCTGACCACCGCGCGGACTTCGATCTGCCGGTGCGGCTCCACCGTGGTCTTGCGGGTGCCGCCATCGGGCTCGCCCCACACCACTTTCAGTTCGGTGCCGACCTGGATCTCATGATCGATCGTCGCCAGGCTCAGCGCCGATTTCTCGTTATAGCTATAGCCGGTGAACATCGACAGGCCGACCGTGCGGCCCCCCGAATCCACGACCTTGTCGTAATTGGACGAGGCGTAATTGGCGAGCGGCAGATCGAAGAACTTGTAGTTCTCGCCGTCCGGATCGAGCATCGACGCGAAGATCTTCGCCACGTCCTCGGCGTTCCACGCCAGCGTCACCTTGCGCCGCTGCGCGTCCTTGTCGAGCGCTTCGAGCGCCTCGCGCCCGTGGAAATCATGGTCGAACTTGACGAACGGGCCATAGCCGAGCTCGTACGGGTTGAGATAATAATCCTCGATGCGCTCGCCGACGAAGCTGCCGCCGATGCCGCCGGTCGCCTCGTAGCTGTCGGCGCCGAGCCACTCGCGATAGCCCTTCAATTTGTCGCCGGTGTAGATCGCCGGGAGCGGCGACGGGATCCAGCCGCTTTCCAGCGTGTTCGACGGATAAGCGCGGCTGCCGCAAGCGACGATCCCGAACTCCCTGCCCGCTTCGAGGATCGCACTCCGCACTTCTTCCTGCTCGTCATACGGGCCCCAGATTTCGAGCCCCGGCGCGCCCGACATGCCATGGCGCAGCGTGCGGATCGTCTTCCCGGCGATGTTCATCATGCTCATGTTGAAGAATTTGAGCTGCTCGACCGGACCGCCGTTGAGCTTCTCGATGATCGCCCAGGCATTTGGTCCCTGGATCTGGAAACGCCAATTGACCCGCCGGACCGGCTTGCCCATCGGCCGCGCCGGACTGCGGTCGTCCTTGACGATCTCGACGTCATAGCCGCCGGTCTGGGCGTGGTACATCAGCCAGTTGGCGGCCGGCGCGCGGCCGACATAGACGAACTTCTCTTCGGCCAGATAGAAGAGGATGCCGTCGCCGATGACATGGCCATAGGGCGTGGTCGGGACATATTGCTTGGCCTTGTCGACCGAAAAGCCCTTCATCGAATTGATCGCAGTGGCGCTGATCAGCTTGAGCGCGTCGGGTCCGCTGATGAACAGATCGACCATGTGGTGCGACTGGTCGAACAGCACCGCCGAATGCTGCCACGCATATTGCTCGCTGCGCCAGTTCGAGAATTCGGGCGCGACCACCGGATAGACATAGGCCCCGATCTGCGAATTCCGCAGCATCTCCACGGGATCCCCCGCGGCGCTCAGCACCTGTTCCAGATTGGCTGCCGTCATGTCGCTATCCTCTCGCTCGCAATATCATTGCGCCGCATTCCCGCGCCGCTTGCCGCACCCTATTCCTCCCGATATTGATACGCAACACATACAATTAGGTGATGGCTTGCGAAGGGGTCCCAGCGACTCGAGTTCTGCAGATTGACGCTGTCGTGCGTCGCCCGTCGGGCCTGCTGGCAGGAGCATGTTGCTCGATGGCACGAGGACCGTCCTGTTTACGAACCGAGCGCGGGAGGCGAGATCGCTGCGTGCATGGAGGCGCTTCGCCCCAAGCGGCATGCGCATCGGATGCGCGGCGACGGAAATCACCTCGCGTTTCACCAGGCGCGAGGTCCGGCGCGAGGTCCAGCAGTTGATTAGCCTGCTGAAGCGGATACGCAGCTGAACATCGGCGCTCTTCTCCGCTTGGTAAGGGAGAAAAGAAGAAACTTCAGAAGCTGCTCGACAGCTGCACGAACCAGCTGCGCGGCCGCGCATAGATGCGCTCGGCATAACCGAGCGTTCCCAGCGATGCATTGCCCTGGATCAGATAGTGCTCGTCGAACAGATTGGCGATGCCCGCGGTGGCCTCGATGCCGTTGCCGAGCACCAGCGTGGCCGAAGCGTTGGCGACGAAATAGCCGTCCTCCTCGATCGAGCGGATGCTGCCGGTGATGAAGGTTTCCTTGGCGGTGTAGCTGCCGTCGAAGCGCGGGGTCAGCTTCATGCCGTTGCCCAGTTCGATCGCATAGGAAATCCCGACACTGCCCTGGAATTCGGGGGTGAACGGCAGATCGTCGCCCGGTGCGACGGTGGCAGTGGCGCCGGGAACCGGGGTGATGCTCTTGATCTTGTCGCGCAGATAGCTGCCGGCGGCATCGAAGGTCAGGCCCCAGGGCGAACGATAGCTCAGCTCCGCCTCGACGCCGCGCATCCGCGCTTCGCCGGCGTTGAACAAGAGCGGCACGACGCCCTGGCGGAAGATCAGCTGGATGTCCTGATATTCTGCCTGGAACGCCGCGAGGTTCAGCCGCACCCTGCCGAACTGGGTCTTGACGCCGACTTCGTAGCTGGTGACTTTTTCCTCATCGAACGGCACCGGCAGATTGCCCGCCGGCGCGGCATTGTAGCGCGTGTTGAACCCGCCCGATTTGAAGCTGCGCGCATAGGACGCATAGGTGCTGATCGCGTCGTTCCAGCGATATTGCAGGCTGGCTGAGCCAGTGAGCGCCGAGAAGGTTCGCGCGAAGGGTCGATTGAAGATGAACAGCGGCCCGCCCTGCGACGTCGCCAGCGTCGGCAGCGGGCTGGGATCGGGCAGCGTGGAGGGGAAGAGGTTGAACACCGTCCCCTGATACGTCTTGCGGTCCGTGGTATAGCGCAGGCCACCGCTGATCTCGAGCCCGGTCGCGGGCTTGACGCTGACTTCGCCGAACGCCGCCACCGAATCGGTCTTGAGCCGCGAGACCTGAAGATCGCGGCTGGTCGGCCCGCCTGCCAGGATCGAGCGGATCACCGGGGGCGAGGGCGGGAATGCCAGCGGCACCGTCGCGCGTTCGCGGGTGACCTCATTGAAATAATAGCCGCCGAGGATCGCGCTAACCGCGTTGAAATCGAGCTGGAGCTGGACTTCTTGGCTGAACTGCTGCGATTTGCCGCCGACATCGGTGGTGATCATCAGGAACGGCGTATTGTCGGCATCGCGGACGCCGCGCGATTCGGTCTCGCGATAGGCGCTGATCAGCTTGATCGACGCCTGTTCGGTGAGGTGGATGTTGGCAGTGGCGGCCGCGCCCCACACTTCGGAAGTGCTGAGCACCGGCGCGGTGCCGCCGTTGACATAATTACCGCGCGCCTGGAAGTCGTTGGCACAGCGGGCATCGTTGATCAGCGGCACGTTGGGCGCGCCGAAGCGCGGATTGCCCGGGGCGATCGGCGCGAACGGGATCGTCGCGCCGGGGCAGCCGGCGGCGACGCTGACGATCGCGGCAACGGGTGCCTGCTCGTTGATCTCGGCAAAGACGAACGGCGCGCCATGTTCGCGGCGCTTCGAATAATCGGCGCGGATGAACAGGTCGAAGGCGCTCGACGGCGCCCATTTGACGGCGGCGTTGAACGACTGGCTGTTGTCGTTCCCCAGATCGAGCCCGTCGAACGCACGGATCACATAGCCGTCGCGCTTGCGAAAGCCGCCGGAGATGCGGGCGGCAGCGGTGTCTCCGAGCGGGATGTTGAGCGCGGCAAAGCCTTCGTAGAGATTGTCGGTGCCGACACGGAAGCGCGCCTTGCCGCCAAACACGCCGAGTTCGGGCTGGCGCGTCCGCACCAGGATCGCGCCGCCGATGGTATTGCGCCCGAACAAAGTGCCCTGCGGTCCGCGCAGCACTTCGACTCCGTCGATGTCGCCGAAATCGATCGCGCCGCCGACCGCGCGGCCCAGATAGACTTCGTCGAGATAGATGCCGACCCCGGGATCGACTGCCGCAGTGGGATCGACCTGACCGACGCCGCGGATGAACACCACCGAGGACGCACTATTGCCCGAAAGCTGGCCCGCGGGCTTGAACTGGAGGCTCGGCGTGACGCGCTCGAGATCCTGGGTCTGGAGAATCTGCCGGGTCTCGAGCATTTCGGCGGTGAAGGCCGATACCGCGACCGGCGTGTCCTGCAGCCGCTCGGCGCGGCGCCGGGCAGTCACCAGGATTTCGCCGTACTGGGGATCCTGCTGATCGCTCTCTGCCGAAGGCTGCTGATCGGTCGCCGCAGTCTGCGCGATCGCGGGCGGAGCGACTGCGCAGAGACACGCCGCGATCGAGGCCAGGCTGCAAGCGGACAATACGTGACGAAGCGGCGATTCGATCATGTCTTCCTCCCCTGGCCTTCCGCGAGTTCGCCCCGCTGTGTCGGCCGGTGGATCATGGATCGCGCTTGGGGGGATGTCAATAAATGCTATGATACATAGCTAGACAGCCGCAAAGCTTGGTCGCGCTTTGCTGGTCGAGCCACCAGGTACGCTCGATCACATCAGTGCGGCTGACCAAGCGCGCTAGCCGGCCCAAACCCATCCTCGAGCGGGCCGAAACCGCCGGTCAGCGGTTTTCTGCTGACCGCTGAGGTAGATCCGCATGGCCTCACGGCGGGAACGCGCCGCACCACATTTGAGGATTCGCCCAGGCTCGGATGTTCAAGAGTGTCACAACGTGTATCAAAAACTTGCCCCCTCGATCTGCCTTCCGAATGTCAGTGACGTCGCGGCGCCGGTCCACCGAGCGGCCGCCAGGCGGGCGTTCCCTTCTCGAACGGATCGTCGGTCAACGCATGCGCGTCGCTGCCATCGGCCCGCATGACGTAGATCTCGCCATAAGGCTGGGGGTTCGCCGGATGCAGCAGTGCCTCGTCCTTGAACCCGCTCCTCGCGCTCGCGAAGGCGATCCACTTGCCATCGGGCGACCAGCTGTTGTGGGCATCGTTGCCGGGCGCGTTCGTCAGCCGCTGCAATCCCGAGCCGTCGGCATTGACCGTCCAGATCTCGTAGTCGCCGTCGATATCGGCGGTGAATGCGATCCTGTTCGACACCGGCGACCAGGACGGGAAATTATAATGTGCCGGGCCGCTCAGCAGCGTGCGGCGCGAGCCCGAGGCGGCATTGACGATTTCGAGCCCGTTCCCGCCGGCTCCCGCCTTGCGGAAGACGATCTGGCTGCCATCGGGCGACCAGCTCGGGAACCCGTAATTGCCCGCGCCATCGGTGAGCACCTTGAGGTCGCCGCCTTCGCGGTTGATCGTCGCGATGTCCGCCCGGGCGGGACCCTTCAGGTTCTGGAAGAACTGACCGAGGCCGAAGGCGATATGCGTACCGTCGCGTGACAATTCAGGGGCAAGCGCGCTTCGTTCGGCCTCGCCGAAGACACGCTTTGCACCGGAGCCGTCCGCCGCCATCGTCAGGATGCTGTTGTGCAGGATGCCCGCGGTCTGATCGTTGCTCACCCTGTGGTCGCCATCGGGTGTGTAGGACGGGAAAATGCCCGTTCGAATGATCCTGAAGCGCGGGTCGAGCGAGGTCCAGGCGCGGTGCGGCGGCCAGGTGCTCTCGACGTCGCGGTGGAAGATCACCTTCCGGCCGTCCGGCGACCAGGCCGGGTTGCTGAAGGCGCCGCGCGCGCCGGGCGATCCGGCCGCGCGCTCGACGCCACCCTCGGGGCCTCCCGACACATAAGCGATCGATTGCTCGCCGAGCCAGCGCGGTGACCATTTCTCGCCGTCGCCGGTCGTCAGGACGGTCCGTTGCCCCGTCGCCAGTTCCAGCGTCTCGATTTGCGTGGTTCCCCGCAGGCGCCGTGCGGCCGTTACCTTGGCCACCTCGCCGATCGGCGCGGTGTAGAAAGCGAGCCGCGTGCCGTCGGGCGACCAGGAGGGACTTCCGGCAAAAGCATCGTCCACCGACACCCGCCGCAGGCCGCTTCCGTCGGGCCGCACGATGTGGATTTCGGTGGAATGGCGGATGGTGAAATCGCGTGCGGGAAGCCTCGGCTTGCGCGATTCGCGGTCGGACGAGAAGGCGATCCACTTCCCGTCCGGCGACCAGGAGGGGCGGAAATCACCTCCGGGTGCCCGGGTGAGATTTTTGACCCGTCGTGTCCGCATGTCGAGCAGCCAGATGTCGGCGTTTCCGCTCCGGCTCGATACGAATGCCAGCGTGCTTCCGTCCGGGGAGAGCGCGGCCTGGTCGTCATAGGCACGGTGGCTGACGAGCGCCTCCAGCCCCGAGCCGTCGAGCCGCGCGCGATAGATGTCGTACGAACCCGCGCGGCGCGAAGCGAAGACGATCCACCTGCCGTCAGCCGAAAAGCTGGCATTCGCATCAGCTTCGGGGTGTGCGAGGAAAGGGCGGGCATTGCCGCCATCGGCGTCGGCGATGAAGATATCAGCATTGAGCGGCGCGAAGCTGGCGAAGGCGATCTCATACTCGGCGGTTTGGCTGGTGGCTGAACCGGCGAGGGCGAGTAACAAGGTCGGGACAGCCATCAGCAAGGCGTATCGACTTAAACTCACAGTGGCTCTCCTCAATCAAAGGGTTCGACGCTGTCGGGACGCGGAACCCGGATGCCTCATTTCAACCTGAAAAGACGTTCGGCATTACGATGGAAGATGCTGGCACGCTGCGCGCCGGTCAGGCTCACCCCTTCAATGAATGCAACCGCATCATGGGAGCTTTCATACGGATAATCGACTGCCCACATCACGTTCTCGTTTCCTGCGGACTTGAGCACCAGGTCGAGCAGGTCGGGGGATTCGAATCCGCTTGTCGTCACGGCGAAATTGCGGCGGAAATATTCGCTCGGCGCCAGCGCAAGCGGCTTCATCCGCCCGTCTCTGGCTCGGCGTGCCGCCATATGGTCGAGGCGCCACATCCAGAATGGCAGCGCCTCGCCCATGTGACCGAGGACGATACGCAGGCGCGGATAGCGATCGAACACGCCGCTGAGTATCAGCCGCACGGCGTGCGTTCCGGCCTCGACGCCGAAGCCCCAGATCGATCCGCCCATGCTATAGTCGCGGAAAGGCGCCGCCATCCCGTTCGACGGCGCGCGCGGGTGCAGATAGATCGGCCGGTCGAGCGCCTGCGCCGCTTCGAGAATCGGCGCGAAGCGCGGGTCATCCAGATACAGATCCCCGGTGTGCGAATTGACGATGAAGCCGTTCAGCCCGAGCCTGTTCACCGCGCGCTCCATTTCCAGCGTGGCGCGAATCGGATCGTGCGGGGCGAAGCAGGCCAGTCCGGCGAAGCGCCGGGGATGGCGCGAGATCGCCGCCGCGAGATGATCGTTGGTGGCGATGGCGAACGCACTTGCCGCAGCCGGCTCGAACATCTGCACGCCAGGGATCGTGACGGAGAGGACCTGCACGTCGACCCCCGCCTGATCCATGTCGGCGAGGCGCTCGCCGTCGAGATCGAGCAATTGGCGGCGAAACCGGTCCTGGTTCGAACCCGGGCGCGGATTGTCGAAGATCGAGAGAATGCCGGTCGGCACATCAAGGCTCGCTTTTGGATCTGTACGTGCAATCTCCAGCCATGCTTTGGCGAGGGCGGGCGTCGCAAACGCTTCTTCCGTGGCGATCTTGCGGATCGGCACCGTGTTGGGCCGGCCGCGCGCAGAGACGACCGGGCCGGTCATCGCGAGGCCGGCAGTCGTTCCGCCCAGAAAACCGCGACGCGTGGTGCGCATGGTTGGTCTCCCCAATCTGAATGTCATACCGAGCCTGACTGCCGCCTTGCGACGCGCGCACGCAGCGCGGCATTCAAGGCCGCCGTTCGCGCAATCTGCGTCGACGCCCGCGGATCTGCTCGATCAGGTCGCCGAGCTGCGTCAACACCGCCATCGGGCCGCACAGGAACCCGATGGCGTAGATCGTGACCGCGGCCCAGAAGAACCCCGGTTCCTGCTCGAGCGTGACCCAGCGCCCGCCCCACCGCCGCGGCATGAAGGTCGAATGCGTAGCCCAGGCCAGCCAGAGAAGGCGGCCGCACATGACGAACGCGGCACTGCACGCGACAATCCAGAAGACCAGTGCCCCTGTCTTGCGCAGTCGCCGCCTTGCGCCCTTGTCGATACCGATGCCCATAGATCCTGCTCTCCTGCCTCATGCGCTGGTGATGCCGCTCAGCATCTGATTCGCTGTTTCAGGACCCAGAGCTGTTGCGCATCGGGTGTGGCGAGCGCGAAGTAGCTGCCTTCGACATGGCCATCGGGGCGGATATGGCCGCGATAGGCGCTGCTGCGGCCATTCGACCATCGCACGCGGAAGCTGAGATTGCGGCCATGGATTCGACCATCGTGCAGCATGCCTCTGGCCGCCGTCGGCGTCGTGACGCTCCCGGAGAAATATGTGTCTATCTGGGCGATTTCGACCCGGGCGAAAGTGCCGTCGGCATGGGTGACCTGCCACAAGACGCCCAGCCGGCAGGGCGTAGTCTCACGCACCGGCGTCGCGACGGACGGGCTCGACGCGAGGCCGGCCGAAAGGGCGAGCGTAGCCGTCAGCCGGCGATGTCGCGCGGTGTAATGATGGTTTCGCATACAAGTCCCTATCCTGCGATGGCCGGATGATCTCGCTGCGTCCGGCCTATCGGGCGGTGGCTTTGGTCAAAAAGGACCCGGGCCTGACTTGAGGCTGACTTTTGGCTGATTTCTGGGGTAAGAGGCGCCCGTGAAGACGACTTTGGCCAACGAGCCCGAGCTTGCGCTGGGGGCCGGTACGCTTCGGCCGCCGACATGCGAGTTCACTTGGTCAGGCGGCACCGGGACGCTCGAACCGCAAGTGGTCCAGGTGCTGCTCGTGCTGGCCCGTAGCGAGGGTCGGGTGGTCTCGCGCGATGCGCTGGTCGAGCAATGCTGGGACGGCAGGGCCGTCAGCGAAGATGCGATCAACCGCGTCATCTCGCGCATTCGCCGCCTGTCCGAACGGACCGGCGCGTTCGGCCTCACCACGATCCGTTCGGTCGGCTATCGAATCGATCCCCCGCAAGGCGCGACCGCGCCAGTGCCGTCCGAGCCGCGGCTGGACGCATCGCCCGGTCCGGCCATTCCCGAGCCCGAAGCGCCCCCGCGGCGAACCTGGCGGATCATCGGGGCGCTGGCCGTTGCGGGATTGGTCGTATCGGGCGTTGGGATCACCGTTTGGCCGGGCGCCAAGGGCACCGATGCCGCGCCCGTCGCGCGCGCCGCAGGGTACACGATCGCCGTCTTGCCCTCGGCGCCGAACGAGCCGCATTCCGAGGCGCTGGGCCATCTTGCCGAACGGCTGCGCCTTGCAGTGTCGCGGATGAGCGGCATGCGCGTCGTCGACACCGCGGTGATCGGCGAGCCGGGCAAGCGTTCGGCGACCGACCTGGTGCTCAGCGGCGGCGTCGCTACCGCGGCCGGCCGGGAGACGATCACCCTCAGCCTCAACGACGGCCGGACTGGTGTGCGGGTATGGGGTGCGACCTTCGACTCCCGCAGCGCGCCGGGGCTTGTTGCAGAGGAGCGGGCGATTTCCTCCGCGACACGCTATCTCGCGCTCTGGCTGGGCGACCGCCGCGCCGGCCTTCCGGCGGCGCGCGAGCCCGAGGATCCGGACGTCCTCACGCTGGTTGGGGGCGCCGACAGGAAATATGCGCAGGCAAGCGAGGCGCGCGAGCTGGGCGACTGGCCGACCTCGAAACGGCTCAGCATGGACGCACGCGCCCTGAGCGACGAGGCGCTGGCGATGGATCCGGCCTCGGTCGCCGCATTGATGCTGCGCTATCGCGTTTCGATCACACCGCGTCATCCGCGCGAAGGAGAGGATTTCGCCGCGTTTCGAGCGCGCCAGGCCCGCGCGACCGAAGCGGTCAACAAGGCGCTGGCAATCAACCCCGACGATCCCGAGGTGCTGATCGCCGCCGCCGCACAATTCGAGAGCGCGCGACACTGGGACGATTCGCGACGACTGCTCGACCGGGCGGTCGCGCTCGCGCCCAATTCAGCCGATGCCAATACCTGGTATGCTTATGCCGTGGGCGTGACCGGAAAATGCGATGAGGGACTGCGCCACGCGCAGATTGCCGCCGCGCTCGAACCCGAGCGGACATGGCGACGGCTTGCGGTGCCGCGACTGCTGCAATGCGCGGGTCGCTCGGCCGAGGCGGTCAAGACCTATCTCTCGCTGATCCGCCGCGATCGCACGCATGTGTTCGTGCTCGGCGATCTCAACCTCATCCTGCTCGGCAATCGCAGTGCGTCCGAACTCCGCGCTGTTTCGAAGCACATTCGCGAGCGCGTCTGGGCGGGTAAGCCAATCCCGCCGGTCGCCGTGCGGCTCGACCGATTCGATGCGGCGGCCGAGGCGATCGAGGGGCGGCCGGCGCGCTACCTGGCAATGATCCGCAAGGACGAGCGGGAGGTGCGGAGCAGCGCACCCGCGCGCGCGGGCTTCACGCGCACCTTGCCCGATGCGCTGTTCGTGCTCGCCTTCGAATATGCGCATGCCGGCGCGACCCAAGATGCGATCCGGTGCCTGCAGGAAGCCGTGAAGGGCGGCTCGCTATATTTGCCTTGGGCCCTGCCTTACGGCGCGTTCGAATTTCCGGGCGCGGTTCGGCGGGACCCGCGCTATTTCGCGCTCTGGCGCTCCACCCCCGAACTGAGTTCGCTGATGGAGGAGCGTCGACGCGCGGTCACAGAACGGCCACCAGCATCGGCAAGGCAGGCGGCAGGCAAATAATATAGGCCCCTGCGCGGGCCGGCGACCCAGTAACCCCCGAGAAATCAGGAAAAGATCAGCTTCAAGTCAGGCTGGCGTCCTTTCTGGAGGAGGCCCTTCCCAATAGGTCAGGCCGCGTGCCGCACGTGGCGCGGAGTGACCTTTCCGAGGGGATTCATCATGACCAATATGCGCTTTTGCCGACGCTCCAAAGGCGCCTGCCTTGCGTTAATCGCACCTTCCGCGTTCGTTACCCTGCTTTGCACCTCAGGCCCCGCCTTCGCGCAGGTGACGATCGGAGGCGAAGGGGCGGGGGAAATCTCTGCCGTCTGTTCGGCGGACGGCATGCTTGCCGTGACCATCAACAGCGACGATTGTGGTGGCGGGCTGAATTTCTATCCTCCAACCGGGCTGCGCATAGGCTCGACCACGACCGGAACGACGTTCGCGCTCAATGGCACCGCGACTTTCAACGCCGCCACGACGACATTCAACGGGAGGGTCGTCAGCGCCAATATCGCCAATGGCGGCCTGGTCTCCACCGGCCGGCTCGAAGTAGCTGGCGCCACCACGCTCAACACCTTGTCGGTGGCAAATCGCACGACGATGAGCGTGGCGCAGATAGGCACGCTATCGGTGACCAACGGCACTGACCTTGGCGCGCTGGAAGTGACCAACAACACGTTGATGCGCGGCACTCTGAGGGTCAACCAGCAAGCAACGCTCAACGGCGGCGCTGCCATTCTGGGCACTACCAACGTTCAGACCCTGGAGGTTGCCGCCGGACTGGCGGTCGCCCCGGGCGCGACGGTCGAAATGGGTGGCAATCGCATACAGAATGTGGGTTCGCCCACAACGGGCACCGACGCAGCGAACAAGACCTATGTCGATGTGATGGTTGCGAGCGTCGCGACGGACGTGACGACGCTGAACGACCAGGTCAACCGCCAGGAGGCGCGCATCGCCGAGGTCGTGGACACCAACGCGGCGCAGGACGCGCGGCTCGGCGTAGCGGAGACTGAGAACGGCACTCAGAACACCCGACTGGCATCTATCGAGACGAAAGACATCAGCCAGGATGTGCGGATGACATCGATCGAGGCGAAGGATGTCAGCCAGGATTCGCGGATGACCGCGATCGAGGCCGTTAACACCATGCAGTCGGGCCAGATCAGCACATTGCGGGATGATGTCGGCGGGTTGCAGACCTCGGTCAACGGGCTGCGCCGGAACATCCGGGAAGCAAATGGCGGCATCGCGGCCGCGGTAGCGCTGGGGGCACGATGATCGTACCGGACAGCGCCGTTTCCATGTCGTTCAATCTGGCCACATATCGCGGCCAGCAAGGCTTTTCGGGCTCCGTCGTCGGGCGGATTTCACCGAAAATCTACGTGAACGCCGGAGTCGGGGGATCAACCGTGCGCCGATCAACTGCCGGGCGCATAGGCATCAGCTTCGGACTGTAATCTCCCCGAAGGAAATTCGATACCAAAGCAGATGAAGCTCGCAAAGTCCGCGCCGAGGCGTCGTGATCGCGTTTTTCCGGGGAAAGCAGGTCTCGGTGCTCCCCTCTGTTGTGTCCAGGATTGACCCTGAGCGTCGATGGGGCTTGCGCATTCGTTCGCTCGGAGCCCGGACCGCATCCACCGACGCGGGACATTCAACCTCCCCCGCGTTCCAGGAAGAATGGACGACAGGCTTTTGTGAAGTGCGCGAGCCCTCTCCTCTGGTCGGCAACAAGTGAGCGCTTTACTGACTGGCGGTCCAGGCGCGGCCACCCGGAACGCGGCCATATTTCACGTATCCGTCCAGCGCGTAGACCGTGTAAGTCTGTCTTCCGGCATCAGGGAAAGCGGACGGGAGTATGTGCAGGTCGCGATCGACGATGCCTCACGCATCGCCTGCGCCAACATCCTGCCCGATGAGAAAGCGAGCAGCGCCGCCGCAGCGCTCCGCCATGCAGTGGCCTATTATCAAAGCCTCGGCGTCACCGTAGCGCGCATCATGACCGACAACGGCGGCTGCTACCTCTCGGAGGCCTTTCGCCTCGCCTGTCGCGACCTCGCCCTCAAGCACATCCGCACCAAACCCATACGCCCCGCACGAACGGCAAGGCAGAGCGCTTCATCCAGACCGCGCTGCGCGAGTGAGCCCACGGGAGGATCTCTAAATACGGATCCGCGAACAGCGCTGCTTCGCGCCCCTGGTTTTCGTGCCGGCTGAAAGTCAAGATAATCCGAGTCTCGTAACAGGCGCGTCACAACTCTTCCCCACCGGGCTCGGCGGGGGCGAATAACGCCCGGGGGAGCGCAATGGTTTGGATCACGGCTATTCGCCGGTGTTTGCCGATGCAACACGCCGATTGGCGCGGAAAAGATTTCGCACAAGTCATCCTGACGCAGCGATGCCAGCGGGGGCAGCAGGAACTTTGACAAGTCCGCCTGTAGCCGAATCAGCGCGCTGAAGGTCACCGAGCGCGCACGCTGCTCGCGCAACTCAATTCTACGACAGACCCGTCCTCTCGCGGCCCGCGGTTCGGGGGGACGAATTTGCTCGCCCCGGCGCTCGAGCCGGCGAGCCGCCACTCAGAAGAGACACAGGAGAATTCGAAATGAACCGGAAGTTCAGGAACCTCGACCGCACGACACCGCTCCTTCTCGGAGCCGCTCTCGTCGCACTCACCGCTGCCCCCGTCGCCGCCCAGACCGCGTCGGTGCCACCGGCGGACGAGGCGGGCGCAGATGAGGATATCGTGGTTACCGGCTACAGCCGCAGCCTCCAGGAGGCGATCGACATCAAACGCGACACGATCGGCTTCTCGGACTCGATCGTCGCCACCGACATTGCCGATTTCCCCGAGCAGAATCTGTCCGAAGCGCTCCAGCGCGTCCCTGGCGTGACGATCGAGCGTGACAAGGGTCTCGGCACGCGCGTCAATGTCCGCGGCCTGCCGAGCGAGTTCACCTTTGTGTCGATCAACAAGCTGGCGACCGCGTCCGGTTCGGGCGGCCGCGACGTCGAGTTCGACATTTTCGCTTCCGAACTGATCCAGTCGGTCACCGTGCAGAAGTCCCCGACCGCGGCGGACGAGGAAGGCGGCATCGCCGGCTCGGTCTCGATCCGCACTGCGCGCCCGTTCGACACGCCCGGCCTGCGCCTCGTTGGCAGCGCGGAAGGCGCGTACAATTCGATCTCCGAGAAGATCGACCCGAACTTCTCCTTCCTCGCCAGCAACACCTTCGGCGACTTTGGCGTGCTGGTCTCGGTGGCCAAGCAGCAGCGCACCAACCGCACCGATTCGAACTCGGGGATCAACTTCCGCCCGATCTCGCGCTGGACCGACCGCACCGGCGCCAACCGGAACCAGGCGATCGCAGTGCTGCAGCGCGATGCCGGCGTGACCTTCACCAACGACCTCAAGAACAGAATCGTCTTCCTCGATAAGGTCGGCGACCGCGTCTATCAGAACGATCAGGATCGGCTCGGCCTTTCCGGCTCGATCCAGTACAAGCCGAGCGAGAGCTTCAGCCTCGCCTTCGACGCGTTCGTCGGCTCCTACGACACGGTCGAGGACGAATATGATGCGGCGGGCTATTCGGCGTCGAGCAATTCGACGCTCGAGACGATCCACGACTTCGACGCCACCACGCTGGCGGACGACGGCATCATCGTGCTGCGCGACGTCTCCTACACCAACACCCAGCACGAATTCCTGAGCAAGGAATATGTCAACGAGACCGACTATCGCCAGTTCGGCAGCGAGATGAACTGGGAGACCGGCAACTGGAAGATCAACGCGCTGGGTGGCTATTCGGGCGCGCGGAAGACGCTGGACTTCGCCAACCTCAAGCACGTCGCCTACGCGCCGTCGCGCACCCGGTATACCGAGAATGGCGGCGAGACGATCCCGAGCGCCAATCCGCGCACGATCGACATGTATAATGCGCCGTCCTCCTATCTGTTCGAGGCGTATGAGACGACGCGCGAGCGCATCAAGGACGACAAATACGCAGCCCAGCTCGATGTCAGCTACCAGTTCGACACGTCTGCGTTGAAGCGACTCAACTTCGGCGGGCGCTACACCCGCAAGACCAACGAGCGCGAATATGGCGAAGAGAAGATCCAGGGTCCGACGCGCGGCAGCACGGCTTATATCAACCGCCGTACGCTCGCCGACAGCCCGCTCGAGAAGGTGACCGACATCGTCGGCGGCAAAGCCTATCAGGCGCGGGACCTCGACTGGGCGCAGATCTCGAACGAATATGCCCGCGACTTCTTCCGGCCTGCCGGCTTCGTCACGCCATTCGGCGATGCCAATTATTACAAGGTCAAGGAAGAGACGCTCGCCGGCTATGCAATGGTCGATTTCGAATTCGACGTGTCGGTGCCGCTGTTCGTCAATCTCGGCGGTCGCTACCTGCGCACCGCGATCCGTTCGGAGGGCTTCCACCAGATCCAGAACCCGAATGGCACCACCGGCCTCACCCCGGCGCCCGTGTCTAGCGAGGGCCGCTACGACAAATTCCTGCCCTCGTTCAATGCGCATGCCGAGCTGACCGACAGCCTTTACCTGCGCGCCGCCGCGTCGCAGACGCTGATCCGGCCCGCGCTGACCGACCTCGCCTACAAGCGCACGGCGAGCTGGAACGACTTCCGCTTCACCGACGGAAACCCCAATCTCAAGCCGACCTATGCCGACCAATGGGAAGTCGGCGTCGAGAAGTATCTCGGCCGCGGCGGCATCCTGGCGGCGTCGTATTTCTGGAAGAAGATCAAGGGCGTGGTACAGAACGAGCTGACGGGCACCGTCCCCGACGTCACCAAATACAACGCCAACGGCACGATCGACGGCGTCTACGACTTCGACGTCTACCAGCCGGTCAATGCCGAGGGTTCGTACACGGTGAGCGGCGTCGAGCTCAACGCAGTGGTGCCGTTCGGGATGTTCGCCGACTGGCTCGACGGCTTCGGCGTCAATGCCAACGTCACCTTCCTCGACAGTTCACTGACCGGCGAATCCGACCTCGACATCGCGACCTCGCCGATCGGGCTGGCCGACAACACCTACAACGCCACCATTTTCTACGACAAGGGTCCGCTCTCGCTGCGCGTGTCGTACAACCGCAAGGGGCTTATGTGGAGCGAATCGAGCGCAACATGTATCCGGTGTACCGCGATGCCTATGGCCAGTTCGACGTCTCGGCGAGTTACCAGTTGACGCCGAACTTCCGCGTTGAGCTGCAGGGCATCAATGTCGGGAACGAGAAGACCACGGGCTACACCATGGATCCGTCCTTCCCGACGACCTACGAATTCTCGGGAAGCCGGATCAGCCTGGGCGTCCGCGCGCAGTTCTGAACCGTTGCGGGCTCTCGCCGCAGTATGGCGACGAGGGCCCGCACGATTAGCTCCACTTAGGAAAGCATCGCCCCATGATCTCCCGCATTGCAATCATCGCTCTGCTCGCTGTCGCCAGCCGGCCTGCCCTGGCGCAGGATGCCGCACCCGATCTGTCGCGCGCGGCGCGCGGCGATGTGCGTCAGCCCGGCGGCGCGCGGCGGCTTCCGGGCGATATGCGCCAGACCTATCGCAAGCTGAGCGCCAAGGGCGAAGTTCGCAACGTCATCCTGTTGATCGGCGACGGCATGGGAGATTCGGAAATCACACTCGCGCGCAACTATGCCGAGGGTGCCGGGGGCTATTTCAAGGGCATAGACGCCCTCCCCTTCACCGGCCAGTACACCCACTATTCGCTCGACCGCGAGACCGGCAAACCCAATTACGTGACCGATTCCGCGGCATCCGCGACTGCCTGGGCGTCAGGGGTCAAGAGCTATAACGGCGCGATCGGCGTCGATATCCAAGGCAAGCCGCACCAGACGCTGCTCGAACGCGCCAAGGCGGCGGGGCTCGCCACTGGCGACGTGTCGACCTCGGAGATCCAGGACGCGACCCCCGGCGCGCAGATCGCCCATGTCGTTCAGCGCAAATGCTTCGCGCCGGCGGTGACCAGCAAGACCTGCCCGGAGAACGCGCTCGAGAATGGCGGCGCCGGCTCGATCACCGAGCAGTTGCTCGACACGCGCGCCGATCTCGTCCTCGGCGGCGGCGCCGCAAGCTTCGCCGAATCCGCCATGGCGGGAAAGTGGAAGGGCCGCACGCTTTTCGACCAGGCGCAGGCGCGCGGCTATCGCATCGTCCGCAACGCCGCCGACCTCGACGCCGTGACGCGCGCCGACGATCGCCAGCCGCTGATCGGTCTGTTCGCGGAAGGGAATATGCCCGTACGCTGGACCGGCCCGCGTGCGAGCTACCACGGCAATATCGACAAGCCCGCCATCACCTGCCAGCCCAATAGTGAGCGCACCGCCGCCACGCCGACGCTCGCCGCGATGACGCGCAAGGCAATCGCACTGCTCAAGGACAAGCCCAAGGGGTTCTTCCTCCAGGTCGAGGGCGCATCGATCGACAAGGAGGATCACGCCGCCAATCCGTGCGGGCAGATCGGCGAGACTGTCGACCTCGACGAGGCCGTCCAGGTCGCGCTCGAATTCGCCAGGGCGGACGGGCACACGCTGGTCATCGTCACCGCCGATCATGCGCATACCAGCCAGATCGTCGGCAACGGCACGCGTGCACCGGGGCTCACGGCGGCGCTCAACACGCGCGAAGGCGGGGTGATGACAGTCAATTACGGCACCGCCGAGGAAGGGTCGCAGGGGCATACCGGCACCCAGTTGCGCATCGCCGCTTTTGGTCCGCGCGCAGTCAATGTCTCCGGCCTGCTCGATCAGACCGACCTTCACTACATCATCCGGGACGCGCTCGCGCTCGACTGAGCGGGGTTCCGCTACGCTCGATATGCGCCTTGTTGGTGAAACCCGTCGTGTTCGAGGCAGAGCCCGCCAAAACGAGACGCAGTCCATAGCTGCCAAAGGCGACAGGAATAAGCGTTGGCGGCGCTTGATCGAAACGTTCGTCCACTGCCTTTTGCCGCCGCGACATCGGCTGGCCCGCGGACCTATAGTCTATCCGATTACCGACAGCCGCGGCCGCGGCTTCTATTCCACTCGCGAGCCCAATAGCAGCGAGAGAGATGGACATGGCCCTAGCCGTCGACAGTGCCGGTACACGAACCGCGCCGCCGCCGCCGCCGGTCCAGGCCCCGACGACGGTCCAGCTCGCCCAGGCCCCCGCGCAAGTCCCCGCTCAGCCAGGCGGTCTTACGCCCCAGGCGCAGGCTGCACGCACCGAGATCGATCGCCGCCTCGATGGCACCGGGACCTTCGGCGTCCAGACGCATGGCGACGACCAGGCGATCGCCAGCACGCTCGCCGGCCTTTCACCGAGCGATGCCAATGCCGTCGTCGCCGATCTCCAGGCTTCGGGCCGCCTCGACGACCTGGCCGGGACGGTTACCTCCGGCAGCCTGTTCACCGGCTCGCTCTCAGCCGACGAGCGCAACCAGTTCTTCACCGACATGGCCGGCAAGCTCGACGGCAATAACCTTGCCTCGCTCAGCCGCGCCTTCGACACGATCGGCGGCGATGATGGCCGCGAAGGCGCCGGCTATGTCCAGGACCTTGGCAACGCGATCGCGGCGCATTCCACCGCGCAGACCAAGATCGATTTCGTCCGCGCGCTCGGCCCCGACACCGTCGCCGCCGGCAAGGATTCGCAGTTCGACGCAGGCCTGCTCAGCCGCACCAGCTATTACGGCAATCCCCAGGCAGTCGCGGTCGGCGAGGTGCTGAGCTCGCTGCGCGGCGCCCAGGCCCAGGAAGCGTTCAACGCGCTCGACAGCAACCAGCAGAGCGCAGTGTTCCAGGCCGCGATCGGCGAGACCTCCACGCACTTTACCGGCCAGCGGGGGGGCAATTGGACGCCGGGGTACGATACCCGCCTGTTTGGCGAGATCACCACCGCGCTCGCGACGATGCCCGATGCGCACCAGAAGGCGCAGGCCTTCGCGGTCGGCGCCGAAGTGATGCGCGGCGAACGCCCCGGGAACGCCGCGGTGCTCACCGGCCAGAACACCAGCGAGCCCCAACGCGCGATGACCGAGATGGCGGCGGCGCTCGGCAACATCATCGACAGCGATCCGAGCGGCATCGTCAATGACCTCTCGAAATTCCGCCAGCCGCCGGCCGGCTCGGGCGACGTTGCCACCGCCAACGGCAACGCGCTCGCCAGCTATGCGCGGGTGATGCTCGACAGCGGCCAAGGCCCGCAGGGCAGGCTCGGCGCGCAGATGGCGCAGGTCGCCGCGGGCAGCGACGGCCAGCCGAACCGCGACACGGCGTTCGACCATGCGGTGGACGGCCAGTATCGCACCGCTACCGGGCTCGGCTATTTCATCGGCGCGGCATCGGCTGCGGCGAGGTCGATCAAGACCGACAATGCCGAGCAGAACCAGCTGATCGGTAATACGCTCGCATCGGGCCTGACGCTGCTCGACAAGTCCGGCATCGCCGCCACCGCCATGGCCGTGGCCAAAGATTGGGTACGCACGGCGACCAACTCGATGAACGGGGCTGGCGCGAGCGATCCCACCCAGGCCTTGACCGATGCGGCACTTCCGACCGACGCAGCGGGCAATGACTCGTCGCTCTCCGATTCGCGCTCGGCTTTCCTGTCGACGCTCAATTTCGTCTCGGCCAACGCCAAGCCGTAGCCTCGCCGCGGCGCTGGGCCTGGCACTGATCGGCGCGGCTTGCTCCCAGGCCGCACCGGTCGCGTCCCCGTTCGACCCGCCGGGCGCGGTAGCCGACGCGCGGATACCCTTTGCCGATCCCTATCGCGCCGATCTGGTGCAGAGCGCCGATCTGATGCTGCGTCGCGCGCGGCAGCAGGGCGCCGAATGCGCGGAGGCGCGCTTCCTGCGTGTCCCGGCCGGCAGCGCGGCCGGGGTCCTGGCGAGCTATCGGCAGCAGTTGCAGGAAGGCTGGACGCCTGCCGATACCGTCGCGCCCACCTTGACCAGGGGCGCTTCCTTCCGGAACGGCGATGTCTGGTTCGCGGTCGCCATCGCCGACCGCCCACAGGGCAAGTGGACGGGCATGGTGATCGTCACCAATACCTGGTGGGACGCCCCGTCGCGCGATGCGCTAGCCAAGTGCCGCGCCGGCTAGGCGCGCATCGACCTCTTTTCGTTGTTCCCGAGGGCAAGAATCCGGGGTCGCTGTGATGTGCACGTCCATGGCACGGCTCATCGGCAGCGATCCGCGACAGCGGGGCAGCCGAATAGACAAGCGATCCGGTTTTCCTGTTGCTCCTGCACCCGCTGGGCACTCCGTCGATCCGAAAGCGGCGAAAGATGATTCGCGTTCGTACCGGCAGACCCGTCGAGGACCCGCTGCAAGATCGCGAGCTGCTCCCAGGCGATGAGTTCGCTCTCTACCGACGGCTGGTCGCCCCCGGCGCCCCTGCGCGCTCATCCAGAATCCTTTGTGCGGACCGTAGCCCGCGTGCGCTATTATGGCGGAAGGAAATTACCCCCTCCGGCTCGTGACATGTGAATGAATTTGTTGCCAGAAACTGCCTTCGCCGCGGCCCGACTAATCGAGTCCGCTCTTGCCTGGCGCCCAATATGCCTTGGCGGCGATCCGGCTCGCCGGAACGGCCAGCCGCTTCAGCCCCTGACGAAGCCGCTGGATGGTGCCGGCCTTGCCGGTCAGCACGAACGACGCGCCGGTTGCCGCCAGCCTCGCCAACTGTTCCTCGATCTCAGGAAGGTGCGCATCGTGTGCATCCCGGGCGATCAGCGCAAACTCGCCGAGCTTTAGCTGCGCCATGACCTCGCGGCAGCTTCTGACGTCCGCGACCTCGAAGCAGCCGGCAACCGGGCCGTTCCGCCCTCCCTGCGCCAGCGCATAAGCGAGCCCGATCGACGTCTCGTCCCCGAATATCGCCAGCGGCCCGGCCATGCGTCGCATATCGAGAGACGGTCGAGGACCGAAGATGTCGCACATATCGTGCGGTGCCACGTCGCGCAGCCAGGTGCTGCCCGGTCCTTCGCCGTGGACATATCCCAGGATACAGGCGCGCCCCGTTGCGGAGTTCCATTCGATCGGCGTGTAGGTGCGCGACGTAAACGCCGACCCCATCGCGATCTGGATCTTCTGCCCCGGCACCCAGGCGACGCCCTCGAGCGCCGGACCTTCGAGCGTGATCAGGCGAAACCGCTCGGCCAGTTGCTCGTTGGCGGTCACCGCCGCCCGCTTCATCAGCAGGCGGATTACCGCCTGGCTCAGCCGGCCAGGGACCTTGGGCGCGACACGTTCGGGGATTCCATCGGCAGCATCACCGGGTCCTCACGGTGAATTCGTTGCCGCGCCCCTCGTCGATCGCGAGCGCCTGCGACAGATAGCCATTGGCGGGATCGCGGACATAGGCCTGGTATTGTGGATCGAAGGCGTTCCCGCCGAGCGCCATTGCTCCAGTGCGCAGATGCGGCTCGAGCAGCTTGGTAGCCCATTGCCCGGCGCCCTCGCCCGACGCCTCTATCTCGGCCATCACCTTCTCGACATGCGCGTGGTCGGCCACGTGTGCGTCCTGGTGCAGCTTGTCCAGCAGCGACGCGACATTTCCCGTTTCCAATGTGTTCACTTGCTTCGCCCTTCCCGGCTCGACCGATCTGGTCCGACTCGATAGAGGCAATGAGGAATGGCGTCATTGCGAAGGGCGGACATAATGTTATCCATTTCCGCCAATCGAGCGAGTGGGGCATCATGCCTATTCTGACCGAGCTCAGCGATGAATCCGATTGGGTCGAGCCCGACGACGTTCCCCGTCCGGTAGTGACCTATGGCTTCATGGCCGAAGATTTCGGCGGCCTCGAACTCGACCTCCACCGGCACGCCAAGGGCCAGATCGTGCTGGTGCAGCGTGGCGCCCTGAGCTGCGAGGTCGACGGCGGACTGTGGATCGTTCCGCCGCGTAGCGCGGTGTGGATCCCCGGCGGCGCGCTGCACGCGATCAAGGTGAGTGGTACGCTGGATGGTTATGGCGCGTTCATCGACACGGCGTGGAGCGCGGGGCTGCCCACGAGCTGCTGCGCCATCTCCGTAACACCACTCCTCCGCGAGCTGCTGGCGCGGGCGGCGAATCTGCCGCTGCTCTACGCGGAGAATGGCGTGAATACGCGACTGATCTCGGTGCTGCTCGATGAGCTCGGGTCGGCCGAGATTGAGGACCTGCACCTGCCCATGCCAAGCGACCCGCGGCTGCGACGGATCGTCGAGGAAATGATGGCTGCACCCGCCGATCGAGGAACCATCGACGCCTGGGCCGGGCGTGCCGGACTCAGCGAGCGGACTTTGGCCAGACTGATACGCCGTGAGACAGGGATGAGTTTCGGTCGCTGGCGGCAGCAATTGGGCATCATGCTCGCGGTCAAGTGGCTCGCCGCCGGCGGTTCCATCAAGCAGGTCGCGGGCGACCTCGGCTATGAGAGCGTACCAAGCTTCGTGACCATGTTCCGCAAGGCGCTGGGAACCTCACCCGGCCGCTACATGGCCGAACGTCACGCCGGGCGGCACTGAGACCGCCACGCGGCTAACATCGGATACGAAGCCGGGCGGGGACGTTCCAAACCGCGCGTCAGGATCTTGCCTGCCGGGAAGGATCAGCCTCCAGGCTTCGCACGATGCCGTCAGAACGCAGTCGAGAGCGAGAATTTGACGGTTGCCGGCAGCCCTTGCGCGAGCAGGCTCGATCCCGTCGCCGCCCAATAGCGCGTGCCGGCGATGTTCTCGCCATAGACGCGCGCGATCATGCGGTTGCCGCGCAGCCGGAAGGTGTAGCTCATCCCCAGGTCGAAGGTCGTATAGCCCGGCACATGGCCCTGGTTGAGCGCGTTCACTGCGCGGCGCCCGACGTGAAACAAGCCGCCCGATACGCGCACGCCTGCGATCTGGGGCACGCGATATTCGACGAACAGCGAACCGGAGAATTTCGCGGTGTTCTCGATGCGCTTGCCGACCACCGCCGCCGCGCCCGATTCCTGGGTCGCGTCGAGCACGATGCCGCTCGCCATGAGCGAGAGGTTGGGCGTTACCTCGCCCGTGGCGCTGAACTCGACGCCTTCATAGACGGCGCCGCCATCCTGCACGAAGAAGTTCTGCGCATTGAGATAGGAGGATGGCCGGGTGATGTGGAAATATGCGGCGGTCAGCAGCAGGCCGCGCATCGGCTCCAATTTGGCCCCGACCTCCTTTTGCTTGCTGAGCGCTGCGGGCAGGATTTCGCCGGCATTGTTGGCGATCTGCTGCGCGATCGCGCCGGGTTCCAGCCCCTCGATATAGTTCCCGTAGAGATTGGCCCACGAAACGGGCTTCACCATCAATCCCCAGGAGAAAGTGCCGGGCTTGAGCGCATAGGCGCTGGTGCGACTGACATCGCTATAATCGGTCTTTCGATAGCCGATCGTCGCCTGGAACCATTCGCCGTAAGTGATCCGGTCGAAGGCATAGACACCGAGATCCTCGATACGCGAGGGATTGGGGACGATGGCCGGCGGCGTGGGCTGCTGCGGAATCGCGACGGGATCGTAGAGATTTTGCGCGAAGGAGCGTCGCACCGCGGTCGGCACCCGGGAATCGCGCGTGGTGTACGAAACGCCGACCAGCAGATTATGCTCGAGTGGGCCGGTGTGGAAAGCTCCCGAAAGGTCGCCGCGATAGATGGTGTTACGATAGTCGTTTCCGCTCGTCATCGCGACCGCGACAATGCCGTTCCCGGTGGCGAGATCGTAGCTGCCGAAGGAGGAATAGTCCCGGTCGCGCGAGAGGAAGGAGTCGCCGATCGCGGCCGCCAGCCGCCAGCCCGGTGCGACTTCATAATTGGCCCGCGCGAGCAGATTGCGCTCCCACCCTTTGGCCTGCATCCATTCGGCGCCGAGGTTCTTGGAAGGCGATTGCAGCGGCGGGATGGCAATGACGCCATTCGCCGCGGCGGGCAGGGCGAACTCGGTCGGCTCGCTGATCGTCTTGTAGACAGTTTCGGCGTCGAGCAAGATCTCGAGACCTTCGGCGGGCCGCCAGTCGAACGCGGCGGTGACGAAATGGCGTTCGCCTTCGACGGCGCGTACGCCGGGCTCGAGGATCGCGCTGCCGGCGTTGACGCGTAGGCCAGCCGACCCGAAGCGGCGACTGACGTCGAAACTGCCGCCGATCGTGCCGTGACTGTTGCCGATGATCTCGAAGCGCGTGACGGGACCATCGATCGGCCGCTTGGTGACGAGATTGACGATGCCGGAGGGGTTGGCGAAGCCGTAATAGAGACCCGCCGCGCCCTTAAGCACTTCGATCCGGTCCTTGCTCTCGATCGGCTGCTCGACCAAATTCACGACCGGCAGGATGCCGTTCCAGCGGACATTAGCGAAATTGTTGACCGGGATGCCCCGGATCGAGAGGTTGCTGTAGATCACCGTGTTGATTTGCGCCTGGGTGACGCCGGGGGTGTTGCGCACGGCGTCAATCAGCGAGCGCGCTTCCTGTGCGTCGAGCAGTTCACGCGTCATTACCGCGACGGTCAGCGGAGTATCGCGAAGCCGGGAATCGCGGAAGGTGCCCGCCTGCACGAAGTCCGCGCTGAAGCTGCCCAGCCGATCCGCGGTGACGACGATGTCGCCGGAAGTCTCTTCGTCGCTCGATGGCGCGGCACCGCCGGGTGCCGTCTGGGCGGAAACGGGGCTACACGCCAGCAACGACGCCGAGGCGACCATAACGCTGTTCTGTTTGAACGCTTGCGTTCGCCCAACCCTGGACGGCCGAACTCGATTGCCAGTGCGCGCCATTCTTCCCCCGAGGATCGATCCGGAGGCCCCTGGCTTATATGCAAATGGTTTGCAATATCACCTCGGAACGATCAGCGTGCCAGCGTCTCGATGATCGGGCAATCGGGACGGTCGTCCCCATGACAACGGGCCGCGAGATCGAGCAACGTCGACCGCATCTCCTCCAGCGCCCGAGCCTTCCGCCCGAGCTCTTCGGCCCGCGCTGTGGCAAGCGCCTTCACATCCCCGCTCGAGCGCGCCCTGTCCTGCCACAAGCCGAGGAGCGAGCGGATCTCCTCGATGGGGAAACCCAGATCGCGGGCATGGGCGACGAACCGCAGCCTCGCCACATCCGTATCCGAATAGTCGCGATAGCCGCTGTCGCGGCGCGGCGGCTCCGGGATGAGTCCGATCTTCTCGTAGTGACGGATCATTCGCTGCGAGACCCCGCTCGCACCCGATGCCTGGCCGATGTTCACAGGCGGGCTCCGTTCAACCTCAGCGCGTTGGTCACAACTGCAAACGAGGACAATGCCATCGCTGCGCCCGCCAGCATAGGCGAAAGCAGGATCCCCGCCACCGGATAGAGCACGCCCGCCGCGATCGGCACCCCGATGCCGTTGAACAGGAACGAGAACCACAGATTTTGCCGGATATTGCGCATGGTGGCTTTCGCCAGGCGGCGCGCGCGGACCATGGCGGCAAGGTCCCCCTTCGTCAGGGTCATGCCTGCGCTCTCGATGGCCACATCGGTCCCGGTGCCCATGGCGATGCCCACATCGGCGGCAGCCAGCGCCGGTGCGTCGTTGATACCGTCCCCGGCCATCGCAACCACCGCGCCCTTCGCCTTGAGCTCGCCGACGATGCGCGCCTTGTCCTCGGGCTTCAGGTCGGCATGCACTTCATCCACGCCGCCAATCGCCTTGGCGACTGCGTCGGCCGTCCCACGGCCGTCGCCCGTCAACATCACGATCCGCAAGCCCTCCGCGTGGAGATCACGGATGGCGCTGCGCGCGGACGCCTTCACCGGATCCGCCACAGCCAGCATCCCGGCGAGCCTGCCATCCAGCGCCACAAGCGTCACGCCAGCGCCTTCCGCCCGCCGCGCCTCGGCGCGGTCATGGAGGGGACCCGGATCTGCCCCAACCGATCGCATCATCGCCGCATTGCCGATCGCGACGGTGCGTCCGGCCACGCGCGCCGAAACACCTGCGCCCGTGATCGAGCCGAAATCCTCGACGGCGGGGATCTCGAGACCCCGCTCCCCGGCGGCAACCACGATCGCATGGGCGAGAGGGTGCTCCGAACGGCGCTCGACCGCGGCGGCCCACGCCAGCAGGTCGCTCTCGTCGACGCCCTCCATAGCTTCGATCCCTACCAGTTTCGGCTTCCCCTCGGTGAGCGTTCCGGTCTTGTCGATCACAAGGGTGTCGACCTTTTCGAGCGCTTGCAGCGCCTCGGCGTTCTTCACCAGCACGCCGGCATGTGCGCCGCGCCCGGTGCCGACCATGATCGACATCGGCGTGGCGAGTCCGAGCGCGCAGGGGCAGGCGATGATCAGCACCGCGATGGCGTTGAGCAGCGCGTGACCGAAGCGCGGCTCCGGTCCGACCAGGTTCCAGACCGCGAACGTCGCCAGTGCGATCGCCACGACGAGCGGCACGAACCAGCCGGAGATCCGGTCGGCAACGGCCTGGATGGGCGCGCGACTGCGCTGCGCCTCCGTCACCATCTTGACGATCCGCGCGAGGACCGTGTTCGATCCGATCGCCTGCGCCTCCATGACGAGGCTGCCGGTGGTATTGACCGTACCCCCGGTCACTTTGGAGCCCGGCGCCTTTGCCACAGGAGCCGGCTCGCCGGTCAGCATGGCCTCGTCGACCGACGAGCGACCCTCGATCACCGCACCGTCGACCGGCACGGCCTCGCCAGGGCGGATGCGGAGCCGATCGCCCTGCATCACTTCCGAGAGGTCGATTTCCTGCTCGCTGCCGTCGGGGCCGATCCGCCGCGCAGTCTTCGGCGTCAGGGTCATCAGCGCACGAATCGCGCGGCCCGTGGCGGCGCGGGCGCGGAGTTCCAGCACCTGTCCGAGCAGAACCAGCGTGACCACGACGCCCGCGGCCTCATAATATACCGGCACCATCCCGTGCATGCGGAAGCTGGACGGGAAAAGCCCGGGAGCCACCGTCGCCACCAGGCTGTAGAGAAATGCCGCGCCCACCCCGATCGACACCAGGGTGAACATGTTGAGGTTGCGCGTCCGGATCGACGCCCAGCCACGCTCGAAGAATGGCAAGCCGGCCCACAGCACGATCGGCGCCGTGAGCAGGAGCTGCACCCATGGATTCCAGCTTGCCGGGACGAAATGAACGCCGGTCATCTCGGCGACCATCGAAATCATGAGCAGGGGCACCGTGAGGGCGCCCGCCACCCAGGTCCTGCGCGTGAAATCGACCAGCTCCGGATTGGGGCCATCGTCGAGGCTAGGCTCTTCCGGCTCCAGCGCCATGCCGCAGATCGGACAGGTGCCGGAGCCCTCCCGCCGGATCTCGGGGTGCATCGGACAGATCCAGATCGCCCTCGGGCTCGCTTTTGGCGCAGGCTTCGGCTTGTCTCCCAGCCAGGCGTCAGGGTTGCCGACGAACTTCGCCCGGCATCCTGCCGAGCAGAAATAGTATTCGTGAGCGGCGTGCGAGACGCGGTGCACCGTCTTCTCCGGATCCACGTCCATGCCGCACACGGGATCCTTCGCGATGGCAGTGGTACGGACCTTGTCAGGGTCGCCGCAGCAACCTCCGGCATGATCGTGAGCAGCGTGGTCCATCGAACGATTCCTCCAACGCCGTCTCTTGTGAGGCCTGACATCATGTCAGGGTCAAGCGGTATCGGCGAAAGGAGTCAGGGACCCAACTTCCTTGCGGCCGTGTCCTCCCGACCCTACAATGAGGGCTTGATGACCCGGCTTCTCGCCTCTTTTCTCGTGGCGTTCGCCATGTTCTTCTCGCCGCTGGCGATGGAGATGGGCGTCGGCATGGCCATGGCGCAGACGACCGCCAGCATTTCCGATGGCGGCTGCGCCGGAATGCATGATCCCGCCCCGGAGCACGAGCAGAAGTCGGGCCTGAAGATGAACTGCGCGGCAGCCTGCGCAGCCATTCCGGGAACGCCGGCCACCGTGCGCGCCCGGTTCATCCATCCCAAATCCAGGGCTGCAATGGTGCCGACGCAGGCGCTTTCCGGAATCCGGCCCGAGGGAGAGACTCCCCCGCCGCGAATCGCTTCAGAAATCTGAACCACCCGTTCTTCGTTCTGATTTTCTGGAGCTACCAAATGAAAATGTTTCTGACGACGATCGCGCTTGCGATCGCGACGCCTGCCGTGGCGCAGACCGCGCCCGCCAATCCGACAGGCCAACCGCAGACCGCGCCCGCCACTGCCTGCACACCCGAGCACGCCGCGATGGGTCATTGCACCCTCAACAAGCTCGCTGTTCCTGCCGCCGCTCCCCATGCCGGTCACGACAGGGAGGGCGACTGCTGCCAAAAGGGCGCTGACGGCAAGATGGTCTGCTGCGACAAGAGGGCGCAAGCGGGCCATAACGGCCACTGAGACGGCCCGGGAGGCGCCGCACCGGCGCCTCCCGGATCTCACGACATCGGCTCCGCACGTTCGGGGCAGCCGAGGAATTTACATGCACCAGCTTATCGAACGGCGGGCGTTCCTGCGGGCGGGAGCCCTGGGCGCTGCCGGACTCGGCGCGGCAGGCCTGTTCCCCGCATGGGCGCAGAACGGCACGCCTGGCCTCGTCCCCGACATGGAGACGCTCAGCGGTGCGGACATCCGCTTGCGCGTCGGGCATGACATGTTCTCCGTCGGCGGCCGCAAAGGGCACGCCGTTACGCTAAACGGCGTGCTGCCCGCGCCGCTCATCCGCCTTAAAGAGGGACAGAATGTCCGGATCCATGTCGAGAACGCGCTCGACGAGGACACTTCGATCCATTGGCACGGGCTTCTTTTGCCCTTCCAGATGGACGGCGTTCCGGGGGTCAGCTTCCCCGGCATCAAGCCGCGGTCGACCTTCACCTATGAATTTCCGATCCGGCAGAGCGGCACCTATTGGTATCACAGCCATTCGGGTCATCAGGAACAGCAGGGCCATTACGGTCCGCTGATCATCGAGCCCGCTGCGGCCGATCCCGTCGCCTATCACCGCGAGCACGTGATCGTGCTCAGCGACTGGAGCTTCCTCCACCCCCATCAGCTGATCACCAGGCTCAAGCAGGAGGGCGGCTATTTCAACCGCCAGAAGCAGACGCTGCTCGGCCAGCTTTCCGGCGCGTCCGAGGACCGGATGTCGGCGAAAGATCGCCGCATGTGGGGCAAGATGCGGATGGATCCGACCGACATCGCCGACGTCACCGCCGCCACCTATACCTATCTGATCAACGGCCACGGGCCGCACGAAAACTGGACCGGTCTCTTTCGGCCCGGCGAGCGCGTCCGCCTGCGGATCGTCAACGCGGCCGCGATGACGATCTTCAACGTCCGCATTCCGGGACTCCGGATGACCGTGGTGAGTGCGGACGGCCAGAATGTGCGTCCCGTGACGGTCGACGAATTCCAGATCGGCAATGCCGAGACCTACGACGTGATCGTCCAGCCGACCGAGGATCGCGCCTTCACCTTCGTCGCGGAGTCGATCGACCGTTCGGGCATGGGCCGCGCGACGCTGACGCCGCGTCTCGGCATGCGCGCGCCCGTACCGCCGCTGCGCGATCGACCCGTCCTGACGATGAAGGACATGGGCATGGGCGGCATGAATCACGGCGCGATGGACATGCGCGGCATGAACATGCGCGACAAATCCAGTGTGCCCCCCAACGTCAAGGTGGGCGTCGGCGTCGACGCGATTGCCATGGCCCCCGTCGATCGGACCGGGGAACCCGGAATTGGCCTCGAGAATGTCGGTCACAAGGTGCTCACCTATCGCGACCTCGTCTCGCTCGCCCCGAACCCCGACGCGCGCCCGCCTGCACGCACCGTGGAGGTGCACCTTACCGGCAACATGGAGCGCTTCATGTGGTCGTTCGATGGTAAAAAGTTCAGCGAGGGGGCGGAGCCGATCCGCTTCGAGCTGAACGAGCGGACCCGCGTCGTGCTGATCAATGACAGCATGATGACTCACCCGATCCACCTCCACGGGCACTTCTTCGAGGTGGTGAACGGCCACATCGGGAACCATCCGGTGAAGCACACCGTCATGGTGCTCCCGGGGGGAAAGGTCGCCTTCGACCTGACCGCGGACGCGCCCGGGGACTGGGCGTTCCACTGCCACCTGCTGCTCCACATGCATGCCGGGATGTTCCGTGTCGTCACAGTGCGGCCGCTTCCGGGAGAGGCCGCATGAGAACCATGCTCTTTCTGCTCGGCCCTTTGGCATTCGCCACCCCGGCCTTCGCGCAGCACAGCGGCCATGCGGCTACTGCCCAGCCGGCTGCCGCTATCGACCCGTCATGCCCGCCCGAGCATGCCGCGATGGGCCATTGCACGCCCAGGCCGGCGGGAACCGCAAGCGGGCAGGAGCCGGGCGTTGCTGGCCCTCCAGTGGCGCCGCCCTCGGCCCGGGCGCTGGGCGGCCCCATGAATGCCGCGGATCAGGTTTACGGCACCGACGCGATGGCGGATGCCCGTGCGGTACTCCGCAAGGAACATGGCGACATCGTCACGTCGAAGGTGCTGATCGACCGGGTCGAGGCCGGGTTCCGGCAGGGCCACCAATCCTACGCCTGGGAGGCGCAGGGCTGGTATGGCGGCGACGTCGACCGGTTCTGGATCAAGTCGGAAGGCGAGGGAACGTTCAGCGAAGCACCCGATACGGCTAAAGTGCAAGCGCTCTACAGCCGTGCGATCGATCCATGGTTCAACCTGCAGGCAGGCTTGCGCCAGGATCTGGCAGGCCCGGACCGGACGCATTTCGTGCTCGGCCTCCAGGGTCTGGCACCTTATTGGTTCGACGTGGCCGGCGCGCTGTTTCTCTCGACAAAGGGCGATCTCACCGGCCGGTTCGAAGCCGAATACGACCAGCGCCTCACCCGGAAGCTGACTCTCCAGCCGAACCTCGAATTCGATCTTGCCGCCCAGGACGTGCCAGAGCTCGGCATCGGCGCCGGCCTCTCCACGGCCGAGGCCGGCCTCCGGCTGCGCTACGCGTTGATCCCGGAGTTCGCGCCTTATATCGGCATCAAATATGAACGCGCATTCGGCCGCACCCGCGATCTGGCGCGGGCGCGCGGCGATACGGAAGGCTTCAGCTTCCTCATTGGCTTGAGGACCTGGTTCTGAGCGATCAAGCGGCGGATCGCTGCATGCCTCAAACCTTGGTCAAGCGAACCGCGATATAGGGTTTGCCCGGCAACGCGATCGTCGGGCGGCGCGGGTCCTGCACTTCATATTCATTGAGCTGCGCCATGCGGAACACACCGTCGACCGGCGTGATCGTCATATTCCATGTATCGATCACGTCGACACGATAGCTGTTGTGCGGATCCTTGGCCCGCGTCGGCAGCACGACGGCCCATTCGCTCGGCCGCGTGCCGCCGAAATACTTCAGATACCAGCTGAAATCGCGCCCGCCGAGATGATAGTCCCAAAATTGCTGGATCGGATCGATGCCCGGCAGCGGCCCGCTTTCGAGGATGCGGCGCAGGAAGGCGAGGCGCGGCGGACTCGTACCGCGCAGGCGCCCGCCCTGCCCCAGCCACGAATGATCAGGGTCGCCGCTATCGGTGATCACTTCACCGTGCCCGACATAGGCGCCGCCCACGGTTCCCCACCAGAAGCGCTCGACCAGTTGCTCGCCGGTCAGCCGCGCCCAGCGCTTGTCCGAATTGCCTTCGTAGATCACTTCGTCGAAGATCACTGCCTTCTGCGCGAAGTTGCGATGCGGATGGACCCGGCCGTCGTCGAGAACCGCGGCGCCATGCTGGATGCTCGCATGGGTGATCCACGGCTTGCGATGGTCGTAATAGACGTCGAGCTGGTGGATCGAGCGTAGCCGGTCGTGCGGATCGGCGGCGACCAGTATTTCGAACAGACGGTCCCAGTCGGCGACGACCTTGTCTTCGACGATGTCATATTCGTTGGCCATCGACCACCAGACGTTGCGGAATGCCCCGAAGCGCGCGGCCACGTAGCGCAGATAGCGCTCGTCGTCGGCGCGCCGCATGCCCGAATAGCCGCGCTTCTTGTCATAGGGATGGAACAGGATGACATCCGCCTCGATCCCCAGTTCGCCCAGCTTTCGGATGCGATCCTCGAACCGCCGGAAATAAGCAGGGTCCAACCGGGTCGGATCCCAGTCCCTGGCCCCGCTCCCGGTCCGCACGAACGGATCGGTCGCGACCGACGGCACGTTAGGAAACACGCACATGCGGATCTTGTTGAACGGAGCGGCCTTCAGCGTGGCGAGCGTCTCGGCGCAATGCGCGTCGGATTGCAGCGCCCACGAATAGGCAGTGGTGCCGATCGGCCGATACGGCGTGCCGTCGGCATAGACGAAGTGATAACCGTCCGGCGTCATGCGGACCGGACCGCGATTGCCGGTACGGGGCGCGACACTTTCTACGGCGCCGCTGCGACCGTCGAGAGCGGCCATGTTGCTCGTCGTCCGCCACGTCCAGCGGCCGAGCTCGGGGGGCTGAAGCGGACGCGATACACGCCTTGGCCGTCGTAGAAGCCGGGAACCGCCATCTTCTTCCCCGCGAATTCGAAGACCGCCGCGAGCTGGACGTCGTCGAACGGATTGCCGGCGGCCGGGCCGTCCAGCGCGATCTCGTACAGGCCCCAGCGTTCGACACTCGCGACCCTCGCGGCGGAGGCTTGCGGTATCAGCGCCGCCGCGCCCGTTCCCAGCGTCGCTCCCAACATCGTCCTGCGCGAAACCGTCAACGGCTCTCTCCCCGACACATCTTTATGACTCTTTCCGGCTCCAAAACATAATATCATATGTCGTCATATAACAAGACACGTGTCATCTGATTGACGGCTAGAGGATCGCCAGTTAGACATCATACGTCTTATAAATTCGCGTTGGAGGGGCTGGTGGTCGCGCTATTCGGCGAGAGATTGTCGCGGCGGGCGCTCGCCGAACGGACCGGCAGCCTGTCGCAATTCGCCGGGGTGCAGCTTTCGACGCTCGGCGACGGCGTCGAGCGCGGCGTCCGCCGACTCGAGTTCCGCACCGGCACCGGCCTGCGCTTCACCGTGCTGATCGACCGCGCCATGGACATCGCCGAATGCGAACATGCCGGCCGCGCAATCGGCTGGCACTCGCCATCGGGTTTCCGGCATCCCGGCCTCCACGATTATGAAGGCGAAGGGGGGCTCGGCTGGTTCCGTTCGATGTCCGGCCTCAACATCACCTGCGGCCTCGACCATACTTTGTTCATGCACGACGACCCCGCGGGCCATTATTTCTACGGCCCCCGCAAAACCGTGTCGTCGTCGCTGCACGGCCGCGTCGGGACGATCCCCGCGCGCCTCACCGGCTATGGCGAGCGCTGGGAGGGCGACGAGTGCGTGCTGTGGGCTGAGGGCGTGGTCCAACAATCGACCGTGTTCGGCGAGGATCTGCATCTGATCCGCCGCATCGAGGCAAATGTCGGCAGCGACGAGATCCGCCTGCACGATCGCGTGGTCAACCATGGCTTTTACCGCACGCCGCACATGTATTGCTACCACATCAATGTCGGCCATCCGGTGCTCGCCGAAGGATCGCGCTACGTCGCGCCGATCCGCGAGGTGTTGTGGGCGGCGCACGCGGATAAGTACGAAGCGCAGGGCGTCGGCTATCGCACCGCCCCCGCCCCGATCACCAATTTCCACGAGCAGGTCTGGCAGCACGACATGGCCGCCGACGGCGACGGTCGCGTCAACGTCGCTCTGGTCAACGAGCGGCTCGGCTTCGGCTTCGAGGTCGAGACGCTCAAGAGCCAGTTCCCGGCAATGTATCAGTGGCAGAACTTCCACGCCGGCCATTATGCGCTCGGCATCGAGCCATCGACCAACCATGTCCTCGGCAAGGATTTTGCGCGCGAGCGCGGCGAACTGATCTGGCTCGAGCATGGCGACGAGCGCCGCTACGATACGGTGCTGCGCACCCTGCCGAACGCCGCTTCGGTGTCCGATGCCGTCGCCCGGATCGAGCGCGTGGCGCGCCAGCCCGACGCGGAATATCCGCAACCCAGCGGCAACTTCCCCGCGATCCCCGGATGCTTGGCATGAAGGGCCGCACGATCCTCTACACCGGCGCGGCGGGCGGGCTCGGCCTCGATACCAGTCTGTTGTTGATGCGGCGCGGCGCGACCGTGGTCGCGATCGACAACGATCCCGCCAAGGTTGCGAAGCTGCGCGACGCAGCCGCCGCGGTCGAGACCGGTCGGCTCGTCGTTTCGACCGCCGATCTCTCGGACCTCGGGGGCTTCCGTGCCGAACTCGACCGGTTGATCGCCGAACTCGGGGGCTTCGATGTCGTCGTCAACAACGCCGCGATCTATCCGTCGAAACCCTTCGAGGACTACACGATCGAGGAGCATCAGTTCGTCCAGCGGGTGAACGTCGATGCCGGCGTGGTCGCGGTGCAGGCGGCGTTGCCGGGGATGCGCGCGCGCGGCTTCGGCCGCATCGTCAACATATCGAGCATCACCATCTCGGGCGGCTGGGCGAACCTGTCGCCTTATGTCGCGTCGAAGGGCGCGCTGATTGGGCTGACGCGGGCATGGGCACGCGAATTCGGTCCGTACGGCATCACCGTCAACGCGATCGCGCCCGGCGCCTTCCCGACCGACGCCGAGAAGATTCACCCCGATCCCGAAGGCTATAACCGCATGGTGCTCGACGCGCAGTCGATCAAGCGTCGCGGATCGGCCGAGGACATCGCCGCGGCGATCGCCTTCTTCGCCGCCGACGAGGCGAGCTTCATCACCGGCCAGACGCTGCACGTCAACGGCGGCTGGGTCATGGCCTAAGGACCAGCGATACCCATGAATATCCTCAGCGGCATCCGCGTGCTCGATTGCTCGATCGCGATGGCCGGACCGTTCGCCGCGCAGCGCCTCGGCGATCTCGGCGCCGACGTCATCAAGGTCGAGCCGACCTCGGGCGAATGGCAGCGCCACGCCGCGGCCGGCGGCGCGACCGGCAACCAGATCAACGTCTCGTTCCTGTCGCTCAATCGCAACAAGCGCTCGCTCGCGGTCGACCTGAAGGCGGCCGAGGGCAAGGCGTTGCTGGTCGAGATGGTCAAGACCGCCGACGTCTTCCTGCAGAATTACCGTCCCGGCGTCGCCGAGCGGCTGGGGGTCGATTACGCGACGCTGTCGGCGATCAATCCACGGCTGATCTACATCTCGATGTCGGGTTATGGCGAAGACGGCCCCTATCGCAGCTATCCCGGACAGGATCTGCTGCTGCAGGGCATGTCGGGCGCGATGCTGTCGGCGGGTGCGGAGGGGCAACCGCCCTCCCCCGCCGGGCAATATCTGGTCGACGCAGTGACGGCCTATTCAGCGTTCGAGGGGGCGCTCGCCGCCTTGTTCCACCGCGAACGCACCGGCGAGGGCCAATTGGTCCAGATCAACATGCTCGATGCGATCACGACGATCCAGATGCAGGAATTGTCGGTGTTCACGGTCGGCGGCAAGCCACAGGCGCGCTCGGCCGAGGCGCACGCCCACAGCTATATCCGCGCGCCCTACGGCGTGTTCCAGACCAGCGACGGCTATATCACACTGGCGATGGCACCGCTGGCCAAGCTCGGCGCGTTGCTCGACGATCCGTTCTTCGCCGACATGGACGACCAGACCGATGGCTGGACGCACCGCGACGCGATCTTCGCGCATGTGAAGGCCAAGCTGCTGTCGGCGACCAGCGCCGAATGGCTCGACCGCTTCCGCGCCGCCGATATCTGGGCAGGCCCGGTCTATGGCTATGCCGAGCTCGTCGACGATCCGCAGATCAAGCACAACGGCACCTTCGTCGAATATGAGCATCCGACCGAAGGCCGGGTGAAGACGCCAGGCTTCCCGATCCGCTTTTCGAAAACTCCGTCGCAGATCGACCGCGGTGCGCCCTTGGTCGGCGAACATAGCCGTGAGGTGCTGACCGAGCTGGGGCTGGACCTCGACGCGATCGATCGGCTGGTCGAATCGGGCGTGGTACGCCAGCACATATGACGCAAAAATATCGCGGTCTCACTTGGGATCACCCGCGCGGCTACAATGCGCTCGCCGCCGCGGCGGACGCCGCGTGCGACGTGGCGATCGCGTGGGACAAGCATTCGCTCGAAGGCTTCGAGTCCCGATCGATCGCCGAGCAATGCGCGCTCTACGATCTCGTCGTGCTCGACCATCCGCATGTCGGCGAAGCAGTCGCGGCCGATTGCCTCGTCCCGCTCGAGGATCTCTTCGCGGGCGACGAACTCGCGCAATGGGGCAATGCGGCGATCGGTCCGTCGCTGGAAAGCTATCTTTATGCGGGCCGACACTGGGCGCTGCCGCTCGATGCCGCGACGCAGGTGATGGCATATCGCCGTGACTTCGCCGAAAATCCGCCAGCCAGCTGGGATGCAGTGATCGCGCTCGCCGAACGTGCGCCCGTGGCGCTGTCGCTCGCCGGCCCGCATGCCGCGCTCAGTTTCCAGTCTGCGTGCGGCGCGCTCGGTGCCGAGCCGCCCCAGCCGCGCGACGGCTTCCTCGACCGCGCCGTTGCCCGCCTGGCCTATGCGATCCTCGCACGCCTGACCGGCGATGCCACGCGCCGCGCGGCGGGTCTCAATCCGATCGCGATGCTCGAGGCGATGGCCTCGGGGGACGGGCCGGCTTTGTGTCCGCTGATCTACGGCTATGTGAACTATTCGGCGCGCGGCACCATCGCTTATGCCGACGCGCCGCGTGGACCCGGCGGCCGGATCGGATCGACCCTCGGCGGCACCGGCATCGCCGTATCGCGCCGCGCGAAGGTGACGCCGGAGCTGCTCGAGCATCTCCGCTGGCTGATGTCCGACGCCGTGCAGCGCGACTTCATTCCCACGCACGATGGCCAGCCGTCGCTGCGATCCGCCTGGACCGACCCGCGGGTCGATGCCGCCGCCGGGGGTTTCTACAGCGCCACGCGCGCGACAATCGAGACAGCGTTGGTCCGTCCGCGCCATGACCATGCCATCGCGTTCCAGACCGAGGCCTCCGCGCTATTGCGCGCCGGTCTGCTCGATGGGTCGCCGGCCGACCCGGTGCTCGACGCAGTCGAAGCTGCTTATTCCCGACATCATATTCCCGGAGTGGAAACATGACCGAAGACCTGCGCTTCACGATTCAGGATCGCGTCGCGACGATCCTGATCGATCGCGCGCACAAGCTGAATGCGATGACTCCTGCGATGGCGAGCGCGCTGGTCGCGGCCGTCGCGGAGTGCAACGCCTCGGACGCTGTGCGTGCCGTCGTGGTGACCGGCGCGGGCGAGAAGGCGTTCAGCGCCGGATCGGACATCACTACGCTCGACGGCTATGCGACCGCATGGGATTTCCGCAACCGCGCCGATTATTGCGACGCCCTGCGCGCGTGCCGCAAGCCAGTGATCGCCGCGATCAACGGCTATGCGCTAGGCGGCGGGCTGGAGACCGCGATGGCCTGCGACATCCGCATTGCTTCCACCAACGCCCGCTTCGCCGCGCCCGAGATCAAGCTCGGCTGGATCGGCGGCGGCGGCATGGCCGCGGGGCTGGCCTATTCCGTCGGCACTTCGAACGCCGCCATGATGCTGCTGACCGGCGACATGATCGACGCCGATCGCGCGCTGGCATGGGGGCTGGTCAGCGAAATTCTGGCCCCCCATCGCCTCGTCGCGCGCGCCCACGAGATTGCAGGCGTCATCGCATCGCGCGCGCCGATCGCCGCGGAGACCGCCAAGCTCAATTTGCGCGCCGCGTTCACGATGCCGTGGGACAAGGCGATCGAATATGAACGCGATCTGCAGGCGATCTGCTTCGCGACCGACGACGCCCGCGAGGGCCGGGCCGCCTTCGCCGAAAAGCGCGCACCCGATTTCAAAAGGCGCTGAACATGCTGCTGGACCCTGACGACATTCTGCCGCGCGACCGCGACGCATTGCTGCTCGGCCGCGTCTGGCGTCCCGATCGCTGCGGCCCTTCGCCGGTCCGCGTCCATGGCGATCGCCTGATCGACATCAGTGCGGTCTTCGCCACCGCACGCGATGTCTGCGAGGCAACCGACCCCGCCGCGGTGCTGCGCGATGCGCCGGGAGAGGATATCGGGCCACTCACTGAAATCCTCGCCAACACCGACCCGCATGATCGCGACGAACGCCGCCCGTGGCTGCTGTCGCCGATCGACCTCCAGGCAGTGAAGGCGGCGGGGGTGACCTTCGCGACCTCGATGCTCGAACGCGTGATCGAGGAGCGCGCGCGCGGCGATGCCGACGCCGCCACGGGTATCCGCGAGCAAGTCCGTGCGCTCGTCGGCGACGATCTCCGCCGGTTGCGCCCCGGCTCGGCCGAGGCGATGGCACTCAAGGATGCGCTGATCGCAGCGGGCGCGTGGAGCCAATATCTCGAGGTGGGGATCGGCCCCGACGCGGAAATCTTCACCAAGGCCCAGCCGCTATCGACGGTCGGCGTCGGGGCCGAGATCGGCGTCCACCCGGCCTCGAGCTGGAACAACCCGGAGCCCGAGATCGTGCTGATCGTCGCCTCGACCGGTCGGATCGTCGGTGCGACCCTGGGCAATGACGTCAATCTGCGCGACGTCGAGGGACGATCGGCGCTGTTGCTGGGCAAGGCCAAGGACAATAATGGCGCCGCCGCAGTCGGGCCGTTCGTACGGCTGTTCGACCATCGTTTCGCGCTCGCCGATGTGGAAGCGGCGGACGTGGCCTTGACAGTCACCGGCACCGACGGTTTCGTGCTCGAGGGCCGATCGGCGATGTCGGCGATCAGCCGGCCGCCCGCCGATCTCGTCGCGCAGGCGATCAACGCGCACCATCGCTATCCCGACGGGCTCGTGCTCTATCTCGGCACCATGTTCGCACCGACCGAAGATCGCGATGCCGAGGGCAAGGGCTTCACCCATCACGAGGGCGACGTCGTGCGGATCAGCTGCGATCCGCTCGGCGCGCTGGTCAACCGCGTGACGGCGACCGATGCATGTGCGCCATGGGCGTTCGGCATTGCGGATTTGATGCGCAATCTCGCCGCCCGCGGGCTGTTGTGAGCCGCCCGCGAATCCTGCTGACCCGGCGCTGGCCGGCGGAAGTCGAGGATCGACTGGCCGAACGCTACGACGTGACGGCCAATCTCGACGATCTCCCGCTGGACGCCGCCGCTTTTGCCGCCGCGATGCGCGATTATGACGCGGTCTGCCCGACCGTGACCGACCGGCTGCCCCAGGACATCGTTGCAGTCAGTGATCGCCGCGCCCGGATCATCGCCAATTACGGCGCCGGTTTCGAACATATCGACCTGGACGCTGCCCGCACCGCTGGGATCATTGTCACCAACACCCCCGACGTACTGACCGATGCAACCGCCGATATCGCGATGATGCTGATCCTGATGGCCACCCGCCGCGCGTCCGAAGGCGAGCGCGAGTTGCGTGCCGGGGAATGGTCGGGTTGGCGGCCGACGCATCTGCTCGGCACCAGCCTTGGCGGCAAGACGCTCGGGCTGATCGGCTATGGCCGCATCGCGCGCGCGACCGCCGTTCGTGCGCGGGCGTTCGGGATGACGGTGATCTATCATAGCCGCCACCCAGCCGACGACATGCCGGCAGAGGCCTATCGCGCGACGCCCGCTGCGCTCGCAGCCGATTCCGATGTCGTCTCGCTCCATGCACCCGGTGGCGACGCGACGCGGCACATGGTCGACACCGCCTTCCTGTCGGCGATGCGCCCGACGGCCGTGTTGGTGAACACCGCACGCGGCACCTTGGTCGACGAGGCCGCGCTCGTATCGGCGCTGACGAGAGGGACGATCGCGGCCGCGGGGCTCGACGTCTATGCGAACGAGCCGCGGGTGGGGCCGGCACTGCTCGCCTGCCCCAATGCGGTGCTGCTGCCGCACCTCGGCAGCGCGACGCGCGAGACGCGCATTGCGATGGGGATGCGCGTCACCGACAATCTCGACGCCTTCTTCGCGGGTGCGCCGCCGCGTGACCGGGTCGCTTGATCGCGTCGAGGCGGCCGTTCGCGGCTGGCTCGATTCCGGGACGGGCCGGCCTTTGATTCTCGGTCTGTGCGGTGCGCAGGGATCGGGCAAATCGACCCTCGCGAAGGGACTGCGCGACCGGATGGAGGCGCGCGGTATCGCCACCGCACTCCTCTCACTCGATGATCTCTATCTGTCGGGCCATGCGCGGGCGGCAACGGCGCGGGACATCCACCCGTTGCTGCGCACGCGCGGGGTTCCGCTGACGCACGACGTTGCCCACGGAATTGCGTTGCTCGACGCGGTGCGGGGTCGCGAGGCCACGTCCTTCCCGCGTTTCGACAAGGCTCGCGACGAACCCGAAGCGCAGCGCCAGCCTGTCCCGGCCAAGCTCGACCTGCTGATCTTCGAAGGCTGGTGCGTCGGCGCCCGCGCGCAGGACGACGCCGCCGTCGCGGCACCGATCAATGCCCTCGAACGCGACGCGGATCCCGACGGCAGCTGGCGTCGCGCGGTCAACGCTGCCCTGTGCACGGGATATGCCGAGTTGTTCGCGCGGATCGACCGTCTGGTCCTCCTCGCTGCGCCGGGCTTCGAGATCGTCGCGCGCTGGCGCCTCGAGCAGGAGGAAGCGCTCCGGCGAACGCTCGAAGCACAGGGCCGCAGTACGGCGGGCCTGATGGATGCCCCCGCCGTACTGCGGTTCGTCGCGCATTATGAGCGGCTGACGTGCTGGATCCTCGACGAAATGCCGGCACGCGCGGATTTGGTGCTGCGCCTCGACGTCGACCGGAACCTGATTGCCTGAAAAATAGGCCGCCGCGCCGTTGAGGCGCAGCGGCCGAGGACCGGGGTTGGGGGCCGGCTACAGGAGTTGCTTCAGCGGCGGACGCCCGCATTGGCGATCACTGCCTTCGCCTCGGCGGGCCAGTCGCGGTCGGGGATGAGGGGGTTATCGCGCTCGGTGTTGCCGATCTCGGTGAGCCAGCGCCCGCCGGTGGCATCCGAATTGTGCCAGTTACCGGTCGCCAGATTGTCGGTCGAGATCCGCCGCCGGAACATCTTGCCGGCGGTGTTGATGTTGAGCCACTTGCCGCGCGTCTCGACGACGTTCCCGGTCACCCGGAAATGCTTGCTGCCTTCGTCGAGATAGATCGCGATCTTGTCGTCAATGTCGAAGATGTGGTTGCCGCGGATCACCGCGCCGGGATTGGCCGACAGATTGTAGATCGCGCCGCCATCCATGAACCACGTCTTCACCCCGTGGATGCGGTTGTTCTCCACCACTGTGTCGCGCAGCGTGGTCGGGGTGGTGTAGCGCGTGTTGTGGACATAACCCTTCTGGTTCTCGTCGTAATTCGGATTGCCGCCGGCATCGTTATAGCCCCAGCCCCAGCCGACCGCGATGCCGTCATACGGCGCGTCGCTCACATCGTTGTGCGCGATCCGCGCGCCGCTGATGTAGGTGGTCAGGATCGCGGCATTGTCCTTATAGTCCTGGCTCACGGTCGCGACATTGTTGTCCTCGATGACGAGGTCGCGGTTGACCAGCGCAGGGTCGCCGGCATGGTGCGCGTCGACGCGAATACCGCCCGCCATGATCGCGCTGCCCGACAGGACCGCGAAATGATTGCGCGCGACTCGTATCCGCGCGGTGGCGAGACCGACGCCGCTCAAATTCGCATTGGCGTCGTTGCCGATCCCGAGCGCGATCTGGCCGAGCTGGGTGAAGCGGTTATTCTCAAAGGTGACGTCACGCGCGGCGGCGACCTGGACAGCGGCGGGCATCTGGTTCCAGCGCTGACGCATCGATTCGAACTCGACGCAGCCCCAGCCACAGCTCTGCCATGCCGCTGCCGGCCGGATCGGCGAGGTTTCGGACAGAAAGGCGCCGCTCTGCTGATTGGCATAGCCGGTCGGCTGCGAGGGCCCCATCCAGCTGGTGTACGAGAAACGCAGGCCCCGGAACGCCAGCCGCTCGACCGGCGCCGCCGGCGTCCCGGCGATCGAGACCAGCGCATCGAGCCGCGGCAGCACCACCTTCAATCGCCTGATGTCGTCGTCCTGCGCGATCCGGAGGTATAATTTGCCCGCCTGCGGATCGAGGAACCACTGATACGTCCCCGCATGCCAGTCATTCACCTTGCCGATGAACTCGAGCGCATTGACGAGAAACAGCCGCGAATCCGCCGGGAAGATCGGCTTGGTGATCGTGTCGTAGCCCCAGCTGTTATTGTCCCACGCCGGTTGCTGCATCGTCACCGTGCGCCCCGAGATCGACTTCACCGGCGAAAAGCGATCGGTGAAGAAGCCAGTCGCCTCCACTTCCAGCCGGTCCGCCCGCTTGATCGCGGCGACATAGGCCAGATCGGGATTGACGATGTCGAAGCCGGTGGCGTTGAATGCCAGATCGGCGGCCTTGATCTCGATCCACGGCCGCTCGGCGAGCTGATCGTTGACCCAGAGCTGGCGCGCATCGACTCCCTTGGGCACGTCGGCAACCCAGATCCGCCGCTCTTCGTCATAGGGACGAAAGCCGCTGACCGTCAGGCCGCCCGACAGCATCGGCCGGGCGCCATCGGCGGCGCGCCATTCGACATGGTGGCCCCGCTGGCCCCCGTCCGCGGCCCGAAAGCGGAGCGGCCGATCGAGGCTGTAGGTGCCGTCGGCGAGGACGACGGTGACGTCGCCACCGGCATTGGCCGCGCGCGCCAAGGCCTGCGCGCGTTCGAGCGAACGGACCGGGCGCGCCTTGCTGCCAAGCGCGCGATCATCGCCGCTCGGCGCGACGTGGATCACCGCCTGCGCGAGAGCGCTCGTCGCCGAGAGCAATGCCACCATTGCCAACGCCGTTCGCAGGGGGACGCGGATCGGCGATCGAGGTGCGCCAGCGTTCATCGATCCTGCTCCCGGATGGCTTCTCGTTGATCAAACGCCGATGGACAGCGTTCGCGATAGACGTATGATGTCTTATGTTTAGCACGCATGCAAGCGCGCTATCATCGGGAGAGCGCATGTTTTCGGCCGCCACTTTGATCAACCGTCGATCCACCCTGCTCGGCACGGGCGCCGTGCTGCTCGCGGCCGGCCTGGCGGACGAGGCGCAGGCCGTCGCCACGGGCGTGTTCGAAGATGTCCGCCGCCATGGTGCCCGCGGCGATGGCGTGGCGATCGACAGCCCGGCGATCAATCGCGCGATCGAGACCGCAGCGAAGCGCGGCGGCGGCACCGTCGTGGTGCCCGCAGGCCGCTATCTGTGCTTCACGCTGCGGCTGCGCGACAATATCGCGCTCGTGCTGTCCGCCGGCGCGACAATCGTGGCCGCCAATCCCGACACCCACGGCGCGCATTATGATCCGCCGGAAAACTACAGGGAGGAGCAATTCCAGGATTTCGGGATCACCCATGTCCACAACAGCCTGATCCGCGGCGACGGCGTTTCCAACGTCTCGATCCTCGGCCCCGGCATGCTCCACGGTCTCGGGCTCGATCGCGAAGGTCCTGGAGATCGCTGGCATGCCCGCCGGGGCTGGCAGTCGGCGGCCGCGCTCGGCATCACGCCGCGTGAATTGGCGTTGCGCGACCCCAAAGAACGGGCGCCGGTCGGCCGCGCCAACAAGACGATCGGTCTGATGAACTGCCGCAACGTTCGGCTCGATGGGTTCACGATCCTCCAGGCCGGACATTTCGGAATAATCGCGCACGGCTGCACCAACATGCAGATCGACGGTGTGGTGATCGACACCGACCGTGATGGCATCGATATCGACGCATGCCGCGACGTGCGCGTGGTGAACTGCACAGTCAACGCGCCCAAGGACGACGCGATCGTCCTGAAGAGCAGCTACGCGCTCGGCCGCGCGGTGATGTGCGAGGACATATTGATCTCGGGCTGCAAGACCAGCGGCTATGCGATGGGATCTTTGCTCGACGGCAGCTATCGTGCGTCGGACTATCTCTCTCCCGACAAGCTCGGGCCGCTCGGCCGGATCAAGCTGGGTACCGAGACCAATGGCGGCTTCCGCAATGTCCGGATCAGCGATTGCATCTGCACCAACAGCCGCGGAATCCTGATGGGGATCGTCGATGGCGGGACACTGGAAGACGTGTCGGTATCGGGGATCATCCTGCGCGATCCGGTCAATCACCCGCTGTTCGTCCATCACGGCGCCCGGATGCGCGCGCCGCGCGGCACGCCGGTAGGCCGGATCCGCCGGGTACGGTTCGAGGATGTCACGGTATCGGGTGCGCATTCGCGCTTTCCCTGCGGAGTCGAGGGCATCGCCGATGCCCCGGTCGAGGACGTCACCTTTCGCAACATAGACATCGCCGCGCAGGGCGGCGGCACCCGCGAAGACGCGTCGCGCGTGCCCGAATATCGCCGTGAAACCAGCCTCGAAGTCAGCTATCTTGGCACCCTGCCCGCCGCCGGCTTCTATGCCCGCCACGCCCGCCGGCTCACGATCCGCGACGTCAGCCTGCGCACCGCCGCCGCTGATGCCCGGCCGGTCATCGCCTTGCGCAACGTCGAGGGTGCGATCGTCGACGGGATCGCATCGCCGATGCTCCGCGACGCCGTGCTCGACACCCGCGACAGCCGCGATGTCGCGCTGGGCGAGGTCACGACCTGGGGAGACTGAAACGGGTTGTTCTTGGCCCCTCCCCTTCAGGGAAGGGGCTTTGAAATGGTTCAGAAGCGGATGCGCGCACCTGCCGAGACGCGCCGGCCGGTCTGGCGGAACTCCTTGGTCCGATCCGCGCTGACCGAGTAGATGAATTCCTTGGCATTGTTCAGATTCACTGCGTCGGCAAAGACCGTGAAGTGCGATCCGATATCGTACGACAGGCTGACGTCGAGCTGGCCATAGGCATCGAAATATTCCGGCTCGCCGTTGCGCCCCGACGCGACCTGCAGGAAATTATCCCGATAGGTATAAGCGGCGCGCGCCGAGATGCCGTATTTCTCGTAGAAGCCGACGAGGCTGTACGAAGTTTTCGACAGCCCCTCGAGCCCGAACGACACATTGGCGACGGCGTTGGTATAGTTCGCATTCGATTCGGTGTAATTGAAGCTGGTCTGCACGCCGAAGCCGTCGAACGGCGACGGCAACCACGACCCGAACGACTGGCGATAGCCGACTTCGAAGCCCTTGACCGTCGCGCCCTTGCCGTTGCCGGGCACGGTGACCTGGAAGGTGACCTGATCGACCAGCTGCGGCGTGGTGATCAACGTCACGAAGGATTCGATGTCCTTGTAGAAAACAGCGGCGTTCAGCAGCGAATCCGGCGCGAAATACCATTCGGCGCCGAGTTCGACCTGCTTCGCGCGGAACGGCTGCAGATCGGGGTTGCCGCGACGGATCGTCTCGTTGCCCGGGTTGGTCTGGATCGACTGGCGCGGCGACAGATCGGACAAGGTCGGCCGCGTCAGCACCTTCGAGGCGGCGAAACGCAGCAGCAGATTGTCGGTGAGCGACAGCCGTGCGTTGAGCGACGGCAGCCAATCGTCATACTTCCCGCGGAAGCTGACCGGGATCACCGGCGACACGACGATGATGTTCTGCCCCGCCCCGTTCGGACGCGCGCTGGTGACGGTGCGCGATGCGCCCGACGAGGTATAATCGGTATTCTCGTAGCGCACCCCGACATTGATCGCGAGCGGCATGCCGCCGATCTGCGTGTCGAGCGACCCCATCAGATAACCGACCCGCACCTTCTCATCGACCACCGACGATGCCGAGGGAGAGAACACCGCCGGATTGAACGCCTTGCCGTCCTGTGCGGCGAACTGGTCGACGGTCTGGACCAGCGCGAGCGGATCGTAGATCAGCCAGTCGCGGAGAATGTTGCCGCCGCCGCCGGAGAAGAAATTGCGGTTGGTCGGCTGGAAAAGCGACGTCGGCAGCACGCGATTCGAGTCACAATAGGCGCATTGCTCGCCGAACGGCGTCTCGTCGGCGGTGATCGTCTTGATCCGGCTCTGCGCCATCGCGCCGGCGCTCAGGGTGAAGGCGCCGCCGCCCGGCTTCCATTCCACATCGCCGCGATATTCCTCGATCTCGTCGTCGATGTCGGCGCCGCCGCCCCAGATGTAATAATGCGCGGTCACGCCCTGCGGATTGGTGGCCGCGTTCGCATAATTGGGGCTGCTGAACGTATAGTCATAGATCGGACTGCCGCTGCGCCGATCGAAGGAAAGGTCGACATTCTTGCGCCGGATCGTGGTGAACAGATTGTTCTCCTTGCCGCGACGGCGCGCATCGGACACCGACCCGTCAAGCCGAAGCCGCAAATCGTCGGTCGGGCGCCAGTCGACGTTGATTCCGAGCTGATCGGTGGTGACGTCGCGATCGTCATACTGGATGATCTGGTCGACGAAGCCGCCGACATACCGCTGATAGACGGCCTCTCCGCCCTCGACGACCTGCTCGGCGAGAGTCCCGCCCGCGAAGTCATAAGCGAGCCCGGTTTGCTGCTCGACGAAGCGCGCCTTCGAATACAGCCCGTCGATGGTGACGGTGAACTTGTCGCTCGGCCGCATCTGGACCGATACGTTCGCGCCCCAGCGAGTCAAATCGCGCTCGAAGAAGAACGGCGACAGGTTCGACGGCATCGAGACGCGGCTGAACGGCGCGACTCCCGGACCGATGCGGCCGCCCGGGACGCCGGCCCGATTATAATAGGAATCGGTGCTTGATCGACGAACGTGACCGGCGCCGATCGTGAATTCGTCGTAGCGGTGCTCCTGCTCCGAATAGACGCCCGCCAGCGCGACCCCGAAGGTGCCCGCCTCGTTCTTCCAGCTGCCGACCAGCGAGAATTCGGGATTCCAGCTGTCGGCGAGCTCCGACCACATCCCCGACGCCGATCCCGCCAGCTTGAACCCGGTCTTTTGATCGAGCGGGCGCAGCGTGCGGACGTCGACGGTGGCGCCGATCGACGCGCCGTTGATGTTGGCCTGCGGCGATTTGTAGACGTCGGCGCCCGAGATGATTTCGGACGGCAGCACGTCGAACGAGAATTCGCGCCCGTTATTGTCGGTCGCCAGCGTGCGGCCGTTCACCGTGACTGCGTTGAATTTGGGACCAAAGCCGCGGACGGTGACGAACCGCCCCTCGCCACGATTGCGCTCGATCGTGACGCCGGAGACGCGCTGGAGCGATTCGGCGACGTTGCCGTCGGGAAGCTTGCCGAGATCCTCGGCGACGATCGAATCGACCACCGCGACCGAATTCCGCTTGATGTCGATGGCGGCGCGCTCGGCGGCGCGGATGCCGGTGACGACGATTTCGTCGGTTTCTTCAGACGCGGGGTCGGAAGCCGTGGTCTGCGCGACCGGTTCGACCGTCTGCGCGGCAGCGGCTCCGCTCCACAGCAAGGCACCCAAGGCGGGCGCCGCGAGCAACGCGACACGAAAATTACGGGCCGAAAACGTCATGCTATCCCCTCCGATTATTTTCTCCCGTCCACCATAATATGCATCACCTGTCAAATGATGATCATACATATTACGTTTAGCGGACGGACCGGATCGGCAGGACGCACAGAGCGGAACCGAAGACGAAGACGATCGCCGCCCAGAAGATCACGCGATAGTCGCCGCCGGTCGCGCCGAGCAACGCCGCGGCCATCACCGGGCTGAGGATCTGGGGGATGTTCACCGCCGTGGTCAGCACGCCGAGATCGCGCCCCTCGTCGCCCAGCGCACTCTGCGGCAGCACCTGGGTCATCAGCGCGATGTCGATCGACATGAACATGCCGTAGCCGATTCCGATCACCGCGGCGTAGATCCACATCCCCGACATCGACGGCAGCGCCAGCGGGGCGATCATCGCGCAGCCCATGATCAAGCTGCCGGCGATGACGAACGGCTTGCGGCGCTGGATGCGATCGGACCACCAGCCCGAGATCAGCGACGACGCGACGAGGCAGATCAAGGTGACGATCGCCATGTTTGCGATGGCGATGTTGGAGGCGCCGTCTTCGAGCCGGATATAGTCGCGCAGGATGTAGAGCAGATACGCCGCTACCGCCTGATAGCCCATATAGATGGTGAAGCGGCTGAGGAACGCCCAGGCGAAATCGGGATGCTCGCGCGGGCTGATCCAGAAGCCGCGCAGAAACTCGCCCCACACGATCGGACGCCGCGGCATCGCTGCGCTCGACGGCTCGCGGTTGAGCCCGACAAAAGCGAGGCACGAGACCGCAATGGCGGCGGCGAACAGGCCGTAAGCGAGCATCGCAGCGCCCGCCAGATAGCCCGCGACCACCGTGCCGGCGGTCAGCCCCGCGGTCATCCCGGCGCCGACGATCCCCGATATCCCGCCGCGCGCTTCGGGTGCGAAGCGATCGGCGATCAGCGTGGTCATCGCCGGCTGCATCGAATTGTAAGCGACCGCCGCCATCACCCAGAGCACGATCAGCGACCAGAAACTGGTCATCAGCGACACGCCGAAGAGCGCGAGCGAGCCGATCAGCGATCCGATCGCGATCCACGGCGTGCGCCGGCCCCAGCGGCTGCGCGTCCGATCCGACAGCGCGCCCGCGATCGGCGTCGCCAGCGTCGAGAAGACCGACGTGATTGCGAACAAGAGCGCGAGGTTGTTCGCCTTGTTGCCCGGATCGAGCTCGGCGATCTGGTTGGGCAGCAGCACCCCGAGCACGCCGCTGTACAGCGCCATGAGCAGGAAGAAATTGATCATCAGCGAGACCTGCAGCCGCCTCCGCTGACGTCCCTGCACATAGTTCGGCGCGTTGGTCGCGGCGCTCAATGCACGGGTCCCTCGGGGACCAGCCGCAGCCCCGCCTCGCGCGGACGGCGGTGCGGACCGGCGCCGGAGGTCCAGCTGCCATCGGCGCGGTCGCGTGCGATCCGCGCCTCGTCGACCAAAATCCCCAGCCCGGGACGATCGCCGAGCACGATGCCGCCGTCGGCGATCTCCTGGTCGATATCGAGCCCGATCGGCCAATTCATATCCTGCACTTCGATCCCGATCATGTTCGGCGCCGCCGCGGCGGCATGCGCGATCGGATTGCCGTCATAGCCGACCGGCGATACCGGCAGATCCCGGACGTGCGCGGCGATCGCGACGCGCTGGAAATGGGTGATCCCCCACACGCTGCCGGCCTGGACGACATCGACCGCGCCGGCATCGAGCAAAGGCGCGAATTGCTCGAGCCCGGTCAAATTCTCGCCGGTCGCCACCGCGCACCGCGCAGCGCGGCTGATCGCGGCAAGCCCGGCGGCGTCCCAGCGCCGGACCGGCTCCTCGATCCATGTCAGGTCCACGCCCGCGGTCTCGATTTCGGCGAGGTGGCGGATCGCCTGCTTGCGGTTCCAGCTTTCGTTGACGTCGAGCATCAGCGCGGGGGCCGGCGTATTGCTTCCCAGGATGCCGCGCACACGCTTCAGCCGGCGGATATCGCGCGCCAGATCCTTGCCGCCCTTGATCTTCGCCGACGTGAAACCGCGCTCCGCCCAGCGCGCATACAGCGCGTCGAAGGCGTCGTCGTCGAGGCCGTAGCACAGGCCGGACGCATAGCCGCGGACGAAGCGATCGAGCGCGCCCAGCGTCCGCCACAGCGGCTCCTCGGCCATTTTCGCCTTCAGATCCCACAATGCCATGTCGATCGCGGCGATCGCGCCATAGGTCAGCCCGGCATGGCCGCTCTTGAAGACGTGCGACAACATGCTGTCGTAAAGCGCCGGAACCGCGCGCGGATCCTGCCCCTCGACCGCCGGAAACACCCGGTCGATATCGGCATGCTGGCCCAGCCCGATACCCTCCAGCCCCGAATCGGTTTCGAGGATCAGGATCGGCACCTCGGTGATGCCGGAAGCGACGACGCCATTCGCGTCGCCCACCGGGCGTCCCCAATCATGCGAGGTGACCAGGCTACGATAGCCGGTGACTTTCATTCATGCCCCTTCACTGCAATCGTCAGGTCCTACGATGCAGAATACGTATTATGTATTATCTTTCCTATTGGCAAGGCGTTGACGAAGCCGCCGCCAAGCGCTCAACGTGCGGCAATCGACCGCCTTCATGAACGAGACGCACCTGCAATGAACGACCGTCCCACCCCCGAGCCGATGCGCATCCGGCGCCGTCCGCGCCTGGCGGAGGCAGTGGTCGAGGATCTGGTGAACGCGATCGTCACCGAAACCTATCCGGCCGGCACCGCGCTGCCGCCCGAAGGCATGCTCGGCGAGATGTATGGCGTCAGCCGCACGGTGGTCCGCGAAGCGACGATGGCGCTCACCGAAAAGGGCCTCGTCGTGTCGCAACAGGGCCGCGGCACGATCGTCCGCGATTCGAGCGCATGGGGCATGCTCGACCCGATGATCCTCGCCGCCTTGTTCAAGCGCGAGGACGGGCTGTCCTATCTCGACAATCTGTCAGAAATCCGCTCGCTGCTCGAAGGCGCAATGGCGGGCAAGGCCGCCGAGCGCCGCACGCCCGAGGCGCTCGCCGAGCTCGGCGAGCAGATGGCCAAGCTCCAGAAGCTGATCCCGCACCCCGCCGCTTATGTCCACGAGGACATCGCTTTCCACGACATCCTGATGCGCATGTCGGGCGACAAATTGAGCAAGGCGGTGATCGACGGCGTGCAAGCCGAGGCGCTGCGCAACCACGGCTATAGCGGCAAGCTGACCGTCGAGCATGTCCGCGAAACCCACGCCTCGCACGAAGCGATCTATGCCGCGATCGTCGATGGCGATGCCGATCGCGCGTGCCGGGCGATGCGCGACCATATCGAATCGTCATGGGCGCGCCGCCGCGCCGCGCGACTGCCGCGCCGCTGATCGACACGAAGCGGCACGGCACGATGCGCATCCTCGATTCGCATATCCATTTCTGGCGGATCGGCGGGCCCGGCCACGCTTGGCCCGACGCCGACTGGCCGCTTATCCATCGCGATTTCGTGCCCGATGATTTGCGCGCCGAGGCGGCGGGTCTGGGCGTGGTCGGCGGCGTGCTCGTCCAGTCCCAGCCCGACGACCGCGATACCGACTGGATGCTCACGCTCGATGACCCGCTCATTCGCGCGATCGTCGGCTGGGTCGATCTCGCCCACCCGGAAGCGCCGCGCCGCATTGCCGAACTGGCCCGCCAGCCGAGAATCCGGGGCCTGCGTCCGATGCTCCAGGGGATCGCCGATACCGAGTGGGTCCTGCAACCCAGCCTCGACCCGGCAATCGAGGCAATGCTCGCGCACGGGTTGCGGTTCGACGCGCTGATCGAGCCGCGTCATCTGGGCACGCTCCACCGCTTCGCCACGCGCTGGCCCGAGTTGCCCATCGTGATCGATCACGCCGCCAAACCCCATGCGGCGCGGGGTGAACTCGATCCGTGGCGCGACGAGATCACCGCGCTAGCAGCGCTCCCCAATCTCTGGTGCAAGCTCTCGGGCCTGCGCACCGAACAGGCGACGGGCCAGCCTTACGAGGCGTTGCGCCCCTATGTCGCGCATCTCGTAGCGAGCTTCGGCGAACGCTTGATGTGGGGCAGCGACTGGCCGGTGCTGCGCCATGCCGGCGACAGTTATGCCGACTGGATCCGCGCAACTCGCGATCTGGTCGGCACGATGACATCGGCTGCGCTCGAACGACTGTTCGAGGGAGCTGCGAAAAGCTTCTACGCCATTGACGTATGACGTATGACAAGCTTTAGCTGACGCGTCGTTCAGTCAGTCGGAGCCGGGTGCGATGGTCGATCTCAATGCCTTGGGGCGGCTGGGCTTCGGCGCGGCCTCGATCGGCAATCTCTATCGCGCAATGCCCGACGAAGACGCCGCCGCTGCCGTGCGCAGTGCGTGGGACGCCGGTCTGCTTTATTACGACACCGCGCCGCATTACGGCTTCGGCCTGAGCGAAAAGCGCCTCGGACATGCGCTCGCCGAAATCGATCCGGAGCAACGCGCGATCCTCTCGACCAAGGTCGGCCGCCGGCTCGATCCGGTTCCGTCCGGCACCGACCTCACGGTGCCGCGTCAGGCGTTCGTCACCCCCGAGCCGTTCGAAAGCGTGTTCGATTACAGCTACGACGCAGTGATGCGATCGTACGAAGCGAGCTGCGCCCGGTTGCGGCGCGACCGCATCGATATCCTTTATGCGCACGACATCGGCCGCATGACCCATGGCGACGATCACCAGCGCCGCTTCGCCGAATTCATGGAGGGCGGCTACCGCGCGATGCGCGAACTGCGCGACAGCGGCGCGGTCGGCGCGATCGGCCTCGGCGTCAACGAGACCCAAGTGTGCGAAGAAGTGATGGCGGTCGGCGAGATCGATGTCGTCCTGCTTGCCGGCCGCTACACATTGCTCGAGCAGGAAGCGCTCGAAACCTTCCTGCCGCTGTGCGAGGGACGCGACGTGAAGATCGTGCTCGGCGGTCCCTATAATTCGGGCATTCTCGCCAAGGGCGTACGCCGCGGCGGCGAGCTCCATTACAATTACCAACCCGCCCCGCCCGCGATCGTCGCGCGCGTCGGCGCGATCGAGGATCTCTGCGCCGAGCATGGGGTGCCGCTGGCCGCGGCGGCATTGCAGCTCCCCCTCGCCCACCCACAAGTCGTCTCGGTCATCCCCGGCATGAACAGTCCGCGCCAGGTCGCGCAGGCAGTGGCGCTGATCGACACCCTTATTCCGCCTGCTTTGTGGTCCGATCTCAAGGATCGCGGACTCATCCGCGCCGACACCCCCATTCCCACCCCCCGTTTGAAAGCCTAAAGATGCGCCTTGCAGGCAAGACCGCCGTCGTCACCGCCGCCGCCCAGGGTATTGGCCGCGCCACCGCCGAACTGTTCGCGCGCGAGGGCGCCCGCGTCGTCGCTGCCGACATCAACCCTGAAGCGCTCGCCACGCTCGAGGGCTGCGAAACGCATGTGCTCGACCTGCTGGACGGCGAGGCGATCGCCGCTTTCGGCGAGCAGTTTGGCGGAATCGACATCCTGTTCAACTGCGCGGGCTTCGTCCACGCCGGCACGATCCTGACCACCGACGAAAAGGATTTCGACTTCTCGTTCGATCTGAACGTCAAGTCCGCCTACCGGATGATCCGCGCCTTCCTGCCCGGCATGATCGCGCGCGGCGGCGGGTCGATCGTCAACATGTCGTCAGTCGCCGGATCGGTGATCGCGGTCCAGAACCGCTTCGTCTACGGCGCCTCGAAAGCAGCGGTGATCGGGCTGACCAAGTCGGTGGCGCAGGACTATGTCGGCAACGGCGTGCGCTGCAATGCGATCTGCCCCGGCACGGTCCAGTCGCCGTCGCTGGACGAGCGGCTCGCGGCGACTGGCGATGCCGAAAAGGCGCGCAACGCGTTCGTCGCGCGTCAGCCGATGGGGCGGATCGGATCGGCCAAGGAGATCGCCGAACTCGCGCTCTACCTCGGCAGCGACCTCTCCTCATACACCACGGGCACGATCAACGTCATCGACGGCGGCTGGAGCAACGCGTGACCCGCATCTGCCTCGCGCTCGACCTGATCGACGACGCCGGGCTGATCGCCGAATATGAGCATTGGCACCGCGCCGGAAACACCGATCCCGCGGTTACCCAGTCGATCCGCGACGCCGGCATCGACAATATGGAGATCTATCGCGCGGGCAACCGGCTGTTCATGATCATCGACGCGAGCGAGAACTATTCGCCCGATCGCAAGGCGCAAGCCGATGCCGCGAACCCGGTGGTGGTCGCCTGGGTCGCGAAGATGAAGCGCTTTCAGCAGCCGATCCCGGTAGCCGGTGCCGACGGGACGTGGCACCCGATGGAGCGCATCTTCCGCCTTACCGAGCATTGACGCGCCCCGTGCGCCGTCGGAGCACGGGGCCAGGTCGTTGATTTAACCAAGGACCAGCCCCCATTTTGTTATCCCCGCGAAGGCGGGGACCCATCTCCCACGCGACCCGCGAGCGCGCCGGCGCATCTGCCGCTCGCTCAGGAGATGGGCCCCCGCTTTCGCGGGGGATGACGGGTTTTGAGCTACCGGGCCACCACGTCAATCGCCGACACCAGCGCCTCGCCCACAACCCCGGCGAAATCGAGGGTCAGCGTGCCACCCCGAACCGTTGCCGGCAGCTCTACCGTCGTCGCCGTCATCCCCGCCCCGGCCTTCGCCACCGGATCGATGCGAACCGGTGCGCCGCCGCTCGCGGTAACGGTGAAGACGCGCTTGCCCGGCGCCGTCTCGGCTGGATCGAACAGATGGAGCGTCACCCGGTATTGGCCATCGGGCAGCGGCAGCGCGTAGCGAAACGCCTTGCCCGTCCGCCAGCTGGCATAGAGCCGCGGTTCGCGCGCACCGGCGACGACCCTCGCCGCCTTGCGCTGCTGGCCGGCCGCATAGAGTTCGCGCTGGTACGGATTGAGCGTGAAGCCGAGGCCACCGTCGAAGAAATCGTCCGACCCATACCGCGTGCCGCCGGCCAGCGTAACGCCTTCCAGCGTGCCGGTACGGACATGGATCGCCCGTTCGGGACCGGTGTAGCGAAGCGTCATTCGATCGGTCTGCCCGGCCGCCGTCGCGACGAGCGCATTCTCGCCGGGCACCAGCCGCACGCCCGGCCAGACGCAGACAAAATCCGCGCACGCCGCGGTCCCCAGCGCGCGCCCGTTCACGCTCAATTGCGCTTCGGGCGCGTTCGAATAAGCGCGCACCTCGATCACCGGATAGGCGCGATCGACATAGCGGCGCCCGGTCAGATGCAGCACCGGCGCCTTGCTCCACGCCGCCTTGTAGAACCAGTACGCGTCCTTCTTGACGCTGCGATCGAAGGTCACCAGCCCCTTGGTGTTGATGTCGCTGCTGTCGCCTTCCTCGCGAAGGTCGCTGGTGGCGTCGAACATCTGCCACACCCAGGTTCCCCACAGAAAATCGAGCGGCTTGAGTTCCCTCCACGACAATTCGTGGACGACCGCCTGGATCTCCTCGGCCTGCGGGCGATAGATGCTCTCGATCTTCCCGCCATGGACATTGTCGGTGTGCTGGCTGATCGCACCGCCCGCGCCATATTCGCCGACCCCGACCGGCAGCGTCGGATTTTCGCGGTGATAGCCCTGCATCACTGCGCCCAGCCGCGCCGCATCTGCGACCCGGCCCGACGTGTACCAGCCATAATAGAGGTTGTAGGCCACCGTATCGGCGGTCCCCGCGGTGCGATCGCGGCCGTCGTCCTTCTCGCCGGGCAGCACTTCGCAGCACGCCGCGATCGTCGTCGGCCGGGTCGGGTCCTCGCGCTTGGCGACGGCGTTGAGCGCGTTCATCAGCGGCCGCGCATTCGACGGAGTCAGGCCCTTCGACGCCCAGTTGGTGATCTCGTTGCCGATCGACCACACCCCGACCGAGGGATGGTTGTAATTCTGGCGGATCAATTCGACCATCTGCGCCTCGGCATTGGCCTTCATCGCCGGCGGGGTATCGGCCTTGCCGGGGATCGAGGCCAGATTGACCAGCCCGAGCTCGGCCCACAACACCATGCCGTTGCGATCGGCGAGGTCGAAGAACGGCGTCGCGTGATTATAATGCGCCAGCCGGATCGAATTGGCGCCGAGTTCCTCGATCAGCGCCATATCCTGCTCGTGATCGGCCTGAGTCAGCGCCCAGCCCTTTTCCTGCCGGTCCTGGTGGCGATTGACGCCGTTCAGCCGCATCGGGCGGCCGTTGAGGAGGAACCCCTTGTCGGCGTCGACCGCGACCGTGCGCAATCCGAGCGGCTGCTCGACCCGGTCGAGCACCGCGCCGCCGCGGCCCAGCAATTCCACCGTCATGCGATAGAGATAGGGATCGTCGAGCCCGTTCCAGCGCCGCGGCCTGGCGATCGTCAGCGCGGTCTCGCGCGCCGTCGCCGTACCCGCGGCGAGGCTGAACCGCTGTTCGGCTTGCGCGACTTGCCGGCCGTCGCCGTCCGCAATGCGCGTGCGCAGCGTGACGGCGCTCACCCGGCCCGAATTGCGCAGCCGCGTCAGCACCGCGACCGTGGCGGCGGCATCGTTCAGCGTGGTGATGCGGCCATAGATTCCGGGACCGCCGTGATCGAGCAGGTCGATATGCGCCTGCCCGGTCACGATCAGCGATACCGGGCGATAGAGCCCGCCATACATGAAGAAGTCGCCCGAGATCGGCACGACGAACTCGGTCGGGCTGCCGGGGTCGGGCTTCGAATTGTCGACCTTCACCGCGACGATATTCTCGCCCGGCCGCACCGCGTCGGTCGCGTCGACGCGGAACCGGCTGAACGCGCCTTCGTGTCGCCCGAGCTTGCGGCCGTTGACCCAGACATCCGCGACGATGCTCGCCGCGTCGAACTGCAAATACACGCGCTTGCCCGCCGCGTTCGCCGGCAGCGTGAAGCGCAGCCGATACCAGCCCACGCCGCGCGTCGTATTGGCATCCGGACGCCGCGTGACGGCGTAATTGCCGACCTTGTTCCAGGTGTGCGGCACCGCGACGCGTTGCCACGCCGCATCGTCGAAACCCGCCGCCGTCGCGTCGCCGCGTACCTCGCCCAGATGGAAGCGCCAACCCTCGGCGAGCGTCGTCTCCGCGCGGCCCTGTGCAGCGGCGGGCGACACCCCGAGCGCGAGCAGGAACAGTAACACGATCGCGAAGACCCGGTTCGGCATCATTCTCTCCAACCTGTTGTTCGGGGGCCGAGCCAGCGGTCGGCAAAAGCGAGGAAATGCGTCCAATCCGACGCGGTCAGCGCATGCGGCCCGGTGCGGACATGGTAGCCGATCCGCGACTGAATCGAGCGATCCGGCGCCGGCATCACGGCGCTGTCGAGCCCGCCCGCGCCGAGCAGGCGATAGACCCCTTCGGCACCCTTGGCGGCGAGGAATTCGCCCTTCGGATCGCTCCACCAATCCTCGGTCGCGCTGGCGATGTAGACGGGACGCGGCGCGACGAGCGCGATCAGTTCGTGAGCATCGACGGGCAGTTCGTTCTCGCGCCCGGCCCAGGTCTTGAACCGCGGCGCGAACCAGTAATTGTTCATGACGCGGATCGTCTCGCCGAAATTGCGTCGATAGAGCGACGCGCCGCCCTCGCCTGAATCGTTCGCGATCACCATCGCGAAGCGCTCGTCGCGCGCACCTGCCCAGAGCGCGGCCTTGCCGTACCGCGAATGGCCGAACACGATCACCCGGCGCGGATCGACGGCGCGATCGGTCGCCAGATAGTCATACACCCGGCTGAGCCCCCACGCCCAAACCGAGACCGCGCCCCAATGCGCCGGATCGGAAGCGTTGGTGCGGAAATAAGGCTGGATGCTATCGCCGCGCTTGCTCTCGTCGTCGGGATAGAGGTCGCCGGTGAAATATGTCGCGACGCCGTAGCCGGCCTCGAGGATCGTCTCGATCGGCCATTCCGCCGCATCGATCCCGCGCGATTGCATGGTGGCGCTGCCTTTGCGGATGCCGGTGGCCGGCACCACCCAGCTCGGCGTTATCGCAATCGCCGGATCGGCGTTGACGGCCTGATTGCCATGAAAATTGGGACCAACGAACACCGGCACGCGACCGGTCGCGCGGGCGGGCAGATAGAGCAGCACGCGCAGCTGCGGCCCGTCGCGGCGCCCGTCGAGCAGGATCGTCACCTGCCGGCGCAACGCCAGCCCGCCAAATGCCGTGCCCTGTTCGTCGAGCTGGTAGCGCTGCCGCCGCAAGGGCGCAGGCGCGACGCCGTAGATCGACTGCTCGAACAGATGCACCAGTTCGGCCCGCCGCTTGCGCCAGCCGCGTGCATCGGTCACCGACCGCCCGCCTGCAGAGGTGAGTATCGGCGGGAGCGTATAGGCGCCAACCCGCACCTCGTCGGAATTCCCGTCAAGCTGGGCGGACGCCGGTATCGCACCCAGCGCCACGCCGGCGAGACACAGGCCGAACGCGAAGGGGCGAGTCCGGAACTTCAGCTTTTCATCCTCTCGAACAACCTGTAATACAGGATTGACTGCGTGCCTATCGATTAATCTCGTTGTCATTGCACTCAAGCATTCATACGATGATCATATGAATTAGAACAAGGGAGGAAGCATGCGGCGTCGCGATCTCATCCGGATGATGACGGCTGCAGGCGCGATCTCCGCCTTGCCGCGTTTCGCCTATGCGGCAGGGGCCGTGGTGAAACTCGGGTTCGATCCGAACCGCACCGGCGCGACCATCCCGCGCGATTTCGTCGGCCTGTCCTTCGAGCGCGCCCAGCTCTCCAATCCCGGCTATTTCTCGGCGGAGAACACCGAACTCGTCCGGCTGATCCGCGGACTATCGCCTGCCGGCAATCTGCGCCTCGGCGGCTCGTCGGGCGAGCATACCGACTATATCGGCGACAAGACCCGGCCGCCGCCGTTCGAAATCTTCGGCCCCGAGCACAACAAGACGATCAAGCAGGGCATGTTCGTCTCGACCGCCGCGCTCCGCACGCTGCGCGGATTCCTCGACGCGACGGGCTGGAACTGCCTCTACGGGCTGAACCTCGCGCATGCGACGCCCGAGCAGGCGGCGCGCGAGGCGGCGGACGTCCAGCGTATCCTCGGACCGCGCCTGCTCGCGCTGCAGATCGGCAACGAGCCAGACGCCTTCCGCAACCGGTTTCGACCCGCCGAATGGGGGCCGCGGGATTTCCTGGCTGAGTGGGATCGCTTCCACACCGCGATCGCCGCCGCCGCCCCCGGCGTCAAATTCGCCGGGCCCGACATCTCGAACAAGCTCGACTATCTGACGGCGTTCGCCGGCGTCGCGCGGCATTATCCCGACGTGATCATGCTGACCGGCCATTATTACGCAATGGGGCCGGCGGGTTCGCCCGACGCCACGCTGGATCAGCTGATGGAGCCCCAACCGAAGACGACGACGCTCAAGCTGGCGGGCGTCGAAACCGTGCAAAAGGCGGTGCGAACCGCGGGTCTGCCCTATCGCATGGCGGAGGGGAACAGCTGCTGGGACGGCGGCAAGATCGGCGTGTCGGACGTCCATGCCGCGGCGATTTGGGGCGCCGATACGATGCTGCGGTTCGCGCGCCGCGGCTGGATCGGGGTGAACTGGCACGGCGGCGGCAACGGCAATTATTCCCCGATCGTCGGCACCCCCTCCAAAGGCTTTACGCGGCGCCCGCTTTATTACGGCACGCAGTTCTCGCAATTGCTTGACGGCGCGACCTTCCTCGACACTGATGTCACGACCGTCGATCCGTATCTGGGCTATTATGCGCTGCGGCAGGCGGGTCGAACGAGGATCGTGGTGATCAACAAGCGCGACACGCCGGTGACGGTGCAATTGCCCACCTTGCCCGAGGCCAAGCGGATGGTGCTGACCGGCCCCTCGGCCACAGCGAAGGATGCCACGACGCTGACCACCCGATCGCAACGCCCGGCCCGGAGGGTGACGATCCCGCCCTTGACCGCGATGCTGTTCACCCTCGCCCGCGGCCGCGGCTGATGCCCCTGCGCCTCTCACGCCGCGCTGCGATCAAGGCCGGCACCGGCGTCGCGCTGGCGGGCGCGCTGCCCGGCCATGCCGCTGCCGCGGTCACCGCCGAGGATGCGAACCTGTTATGGTACGATGCGCCCGCGACCGAATGGGTACAGGCGCTGCCGCTGGGCAATGGGCGGCTGGGCGCGATGGTGTTCGGCGGAATCGCCAATGAACGCATCCAGCTCAACGAAGACAGTTTCTTCGCCGGGTCGCCTTATGACAGCAATAATCCCAAAGCCGGTGCCGGTCTGCCGCAGGTGCGCGAGCTGGTCTGGGCGGGGCGCTACAAGGAAGCGCAGGAGTTCGCCGACGAGGTGGCGGTCGGTCGGCCCAGCCGCCAGATGTCGTACCAGCCGATCGGCGACCTGCTGCTGCTGTTTCCGGGCATCGAGAATGCCCAGAATTATCGGCGGTCGCTCGACCTCGACGGCGCGATCGCGCGGACGCGGTTCAAGGTCCGCACCGTCACCCATCTGCGCGAGGTGATCGCCTCCGCCACGGATCGCGTGGTCGCGCTCCGCCTGAGCACCGACGCGCCGGCCGGTTCGGTCAACGTCACGCTCGCCTTGTCCACCCCGCAGGATGCGGAGATCGCGGTCGAGGGCGACGCGATCGTCCTGCGCGGCATCGGTCCTGCGCAACACGGCATCCCCGGCGGGATACGCTTCGAGACGCGGGTCCATGTGCGGCGCGTCGGCGGCCGCCAGACCGTCGGGCGCGACGGCATCCGCATCGAGGACGCCGACGAAGTCATCCTGCTGGTCGCCACCGCCACCAGCTTTCGCCGGTTCGACGATATCGGCGGCGATCCTTCCGTCATCGCGCGCGCGGACATTGCGGCCGCGAAGGCGAAAAGCTGGCCGGACCTGCTCACCGCGCATCAGGCCGAGCATCGACGGCTGTTCCGTCGCATATCGATCGATCTCGGGCGCAGCCCGGCGGCCGACATGCCGACCGACCAGCGCATCGCCCGGTCCGCCGACCTCGACGACCCGGCGCTCGCCGCGCTCTATTATCAGTTCGGGCGCTACCTGCTGATCAGTTCCTCACGTCCGGGCACCCAGCCCGCCAATCTGCAGGGCATCTGGAACGAGCGGACCGCGCCTCCCTGGGAGTCGAAGTGGACGCTCAACATCAATGCCGAGATGAACTATTGGCTGGCCGACACCGGGCATCTCGGCGAACTGATCGAACCGCTGCTGCGCCTGACCGAGGATCTGGCGATCACCGGGCAGCGCACCGCGCGTAACGATTGGGGCGCCCGCGGCTGGGTGGCGTATCACAACACCGACCTCTTTCGGCAGACGACGGTCAACTCTTCGGCGTTCTATGGCATGTGGCCGATGGGCGGGGCGTGGTTGCTCAGCACCTTGTGGGACCATTGGGACTATTCGCGCGACCGCGATTTCCTCGCGCGGCTCTATCCGCTGATGGCATCGTCATGCCAATTCTACCTCGACGCGCTGGTGCCGCATCCGCGCACCGGCGAGATGGTGATGAACCCGTCCAACTCGCCCGAGAACTCGCACCATCCCGGCGCGTCGATCTGCGCCGGGCCGGCGATGGACAGCCAGTTGCTGCGCGACCTGTTCAACCGGACGATCGCGGCGTCGAACCTCCTCGGCAGGGATGCTGGGCTACGCGCCGAGATCGCCGCGAAGCTGACGAAGATCCCGCCCGACAAAATCGGCAAGGCCGGCCAGTTGCAGGAATGGTTCGAGGATTGGGACATGGAGGCGCCGGAGATCGATCACCGGCACGTCAGCCATCTCTACGCACTATATCCGAGCGACCAGATTTCGCTGCAACGCACCCCCGCGCTGGCCAAGGCGGCGCAGCGTTCGCTCGAAATCCGCGGAGACGATGCGACCGGCTGGGGCCTCGCGTGGCGGATCAATCTATGGGCCAGGCTCGAACAGCGCGAACGCGCGTACAAGGTGCTCAAGATGCTGCTGCAGCCGGGCCGCACCTATCCCAACATGTTCGACGCCCACCCGCCGTTCCAGATCGACGGCAATCTGGGTGGGGCGAGCGGGATCGGCCAGATGCTGCTGCAAAGCCATTCGGGAATGATCCACCTGCTGCCCGCGCTGCCGCGCCTCTGGCCCAGCGGCCGCGTCTCCGGCCTGCGCGCGCGCGGCAATGTCGGGGTCGACATCACCTGGTCCGGCGGCAAGCTCGAGGAAGCGACGCTGACTGCCGGGAGCGACGGCGATGTCCGCGTCCGATCGGCAGATGCAATCCTCGATGTCGCCTTACGCAGGGGTGATCGCTTTCGCCTGACCTCGGGGCCAACCGGGCTGCGCGCCACCCGGCTGCGCCGCGGCTAGCCGACGGTACCGACCCCGTATCGTTGCCACTCCGGCCGGATCAAATGGTGATCGACGAAGGCCGGGCCGTCGCATTCAACCGCGATCACGGTGGTCGGCGCATCCGGCGCGACCTCGGGCAAGCCGGTCAGCCGCAGCGATACAGCGTCCTGGGTGAAGTGCACCGGCTGGCCCGTCCCGAGCAATCGCGCCGACAGCGCCCTGGCACGCACGCCGCCCACCGCGACCACCGTCTCGGGTCCGAAGAAATCGAGCCACGCCGCCGCCCGGGTCTTTGACGGCCAGAAATAGACGTGGACGTACAGCGTGTTCCCCGACGCAGTGAAATTGGTATAATTGCCGAAGGCATCGGCGGCGCGGCCGCGCGCGCCATAGATCGCTGCGCCGTTGGTCTTCAGCCAGCCCCCCACCGCCTCCAGCACGCGCACCGATTCCGCCGGCACGTCGCCCGCCGCATCGGGGCCGATGTTGAGCAGATAATTGCCGCCCTGCTGGACGCACAGTGTCAGGTCGTTGACGATCCGCTTCGGGCTCTTCCACTCGTCGTCGGTGCGTTGATAGCCCCATCCCAGATTCATCGTCTCGCACGTCTCCCACGCGCGCTTGTCCGCCGCGACCTTATGCTCGGGGGTCGAGAAATCGCCGGCGAGGCCGTTGCGGTTGTTGACGATGATCTGCGGCTGGAGATCGAACACCATCGCGTTCATTTCGTCCGCGCGCCACTGTTGCGGCGTCAGCGGCAAGGTGACGTCGTACCAGAGGATGTCGATCGTGCCGTAATTGGTCAGCAGCTCGCGGATCAGCCCGTGGGTGTACGCCACGAAGCGTTCGCGCGCGGCGGGATCGGTCGCACAGGTCTCGCCATCGGGATGATGCCAGTCCATCAACGAATAATAGAGCCCGACCTTCAGCCCCTCGGCACGCGCCGCCTCGACGAACTCGCGAACGAGGTCGCGGCGCGGGCCCTGCTTCGCCGCGTTGTAATTGGTGAGCTTGCTGTCCCACAGACAGAAGCCCTCATGATGCTTGGCAGTGAGCACCACGTATTTCTGGCCGGCGCGCTTCGCCAGACGGGCCCAGTCACGCGCGCAGCCGCGCTTCGGATTGAAGTGGCGGGCGAGCCGCTCATATTGCGGGATCGGGATCCCTTCGGATTCGAGCACCCATTCCTGATGGCCGATGACGCTGTACAGCCCCCAATGGATGAACATTCCGAACTTGGCTTCGTGCCACCAACGCATGCGATCGGCCCGGGTGTGCTCCTGGTACGGGAGTAGTGTCGGTCCTCCGATCGTCTGAGGGGCGGCATGTTCCTGTGCCAACGCAGGCGCACCGAAAGACAGAGCCGCCACGCCCGTCGCCCTGCTCAGGAAATCGCGACGCCCGACTCGATTGTCCATCCTGCTCTCCCGCGATTGCCGGTCCCTGAGTTGGCAAAGCCCGGCCCGATGGGACGGACCGGGCTCTGCTCTTCTGGCGCTTCCCGAGGGCCTAGAATTTAAGCGCGACGCCGGCCGAGAATTTGCGGCCGCTATAGGTGCTGTAGAGCGAGTCCTCGCGGTTCGAATCCACGTAGAAGCCGAGCTCCTGATTGGTGAGATTCTGCGCCTCGAGGCGGATCTGAACGCTCGGCGTCAGCTGGTAGGACGCAGTGGCGTCGACGAAGAATGCCGAGATATTTCCCTGCACGTCGCTGCCCGCGCGGCCCGACGGCACGCGCAGCAGGAAGTTGTCGCGCCACGAACCGCTGGCCCGGATGCTGAACTTGCTGTCTTCGTAATAGAGCGTGCCGTTGGCGGTATATTTGGACAAATTGACCAACGCCGCCTGGATCGGCGCCTGACACGCGGCATCGTTGCAATAGGAAATGTCGGAATCGGCGTAGGTGAAGTTCGCCAGCGCCCCGAGGTTCGACAGGAAGCCGGGCAGGAATTCGAAGCCCGACTGGATGTTGACCTCGACGCCTTTCAGCGGGCCGCCAGGGGTGTTGTTCTTGGTCGAAAAAGTGAATTCGGTATCCGCGGTGTTGCCCGATCCGGCGAGCAGCGACAGCGGCAGGCCCGTCTGGCTGAAGGGGACGTTGATTTGTCGAGTCTGGATGAAGCTGTCGATGTCCTTGTAAAAGCCGCCGATCGCGATGATCCCGGTCTTGCCGAAATAATATTCGAGGCTGATGTCGGCGGTCTTGGCGCGGATCGGGTTGAGCAGGAAATTGCCCGCCGACACGGTGCGCGTGTTTTGCGCGATCGACACGTTGCCGGGAATCAGATCGCCCAGTTCGGGCCGGGTCATCACCTTCGCCGCGGCCAGCCGCAAGATCAGCTTGTCGGTCACATCGAAGGTCAAAGTCGCGGAGGGCAGCCAATCCTCATAGCTGCGGGTCAGCGTGGTGGGTGCGCCGTTGATCGCGCCGAACCCTTGCTGCGTGGTGTGAACATACCGCACGCCCAGATTGCCGCGCAGCGGCACGAACAGGTCGCCGGCGAAGTCGAACATGGCATAGCCACCCTTCACCGTCTCCTTCAGCGATCCCAGCTGCGGCGGATTGAGCGCATAGGCGCCGGTCTGGTTCTCGAAGTTGAACACCGAATTGAACTTGGCATAATCCGGCGCGGCCCAACTCGAGATGGTATCCACCGGCAGCGAGCGACCGAAGTCGCCGATCGGCGTGGTCAATTGCGCGATCGTCGTGCCGGTGGGGAGGCCCGGCGCAAGGTTCTGAGTCACGCGGTCGCGGCTCCAGCGCTGATACTCGGCCTCGCGGTACGATCCGCCGGCGCGGAACTTGACGCCCTCGACCAGATCCAGCGAACCGTTGAGCTCGGCGGTCAAATTGTTCGATTCGTCGCGGCTGCGCTGCATCGCCAACGTGCCGTTGACCGTGCCGTCGGCGGACGGCGGCCCGAACCCGAAATTGGCCGGGTTGTCGACGTCGACGCCCCAGTTGATCGTGGGGAAGCGGCGGTCACCCCGGAAATCGAAGGAGAAATTGTTCACATTGTTCGCGAACGTCGCGATCTGCGTACGCACGGGCTTGTCATAGATGGTGCGCGACATGCCGATATAGCCGTCGAGCTGGAAGCCCCCGAAATCGCGCGATCCCGACAGATTCACCTGGCTGAACGTCGTCGTATATTTGCTATAGGTCAAATCGTTGGTCAGATCGACGCCGTTGAAGCGGCCATAAAGCAGCGTGCCGTTCGGATCGCGCTCCGCCTCCAGAACCGAGGTTTCGGCGCTGCCATGCTGTCCGGCGTTGCGCGAGAAGGACAAGGCGGTGATCGTCTGGTCGCTGCGGGTCACGTCATAGCGCGAGAACAGGCCGTCGAGCGCGAAGCGCGTATAATCGTCCGGCCGCGCCTCCAAGGTCACGGTCGCGCCGAAACGCGAATAATCCTGGTCCGAGCGGACGAGGCGCGGGCTGCGCGGGATGAAGGTGCCGGTGCTGTCGACCAAAGCGTAATTGGCGTTGTTGGTCGTCGTGTTGGGCAAACGCGGATTGCCGGTCGAGCAATTGGCGGCTGTCGTGCCGTTCAGCGCGCTGTTGCCGGGGCTCTGTGGCGCAAATCCGACCGGCGAACAGAAACGATTGAGACGCCCCTGGATGACGTCGACCGCCGACCAGCCTTCCTCGCGCGTGTAGCGCTTGGTCCAGGCGACCGACGCGGAGACGCCGAACGTGTCGTCGAGGAATTTCTTCGAGATCAGCCCGGTCACGCGCGGGCTGAACTTGCGCCGCAGATCGTCATAGGTTCCCTGCGCGCTGACCGCGAGCGTGAAATCCTGAGCCGCGGCCAGCGGCCGCGGCGTCTGGAGATCCACCGTCGCGCCGAGCGATCCCTCCTCGATGTCCGCCGACATGGTCTTGCGCACCGTCAGCGAACTGAACAGCTCCGACGCGAAAGTGCTGAAATCGAACGAACGCGACGAGACATAGCCCGAGCGGATGTCGGAAGATCCGGCCGAGCTGGCGCCTTCCATGCCGTTCAGCTTCACGCGGGTGAACTGCGCGCCGAGACCGCGAACCGAGATCGTCTTGCCTTCGCCGCCGTCACCCCGGGTGATCGCGACGCCGGGCAGACGCTGCATCGATTCGGCGAGGTTCGAATCCGGAAATTTGCCGACATCCTCGGCGGTGATCGTATCGACGACGCCGACTTCCTTGCGCTTGATCGCCAGCGCGTCACTGAGCGATTCGCGGAAGCCGGTGACGACGATCTCATCCTGCTCGGCCTCGGCCGGCTGGCCGCCAGCCGCGTCCTGCGGGGCCGTGGCATCCGTCTGCGCGAACGCCGGAGCAGACAGAGCAAGCCCGATCGCCAGCGCTGTCGCGGAGACCGTTACACGCACAGAATCCTTACGCGAAATCATCCCGAAATCCTCCCCGATATGTTTTGATTTAAGTTCTCGGTAGACAAACCTGTAAGACAGATTAACCTGTAAGACAACATACAAATTCGGCCCTGATATCAGGGCGATCATCAGGAGAGTGCCCCCATGGATTCAACGCGTCGCGAAGCGCTGCAACTGGCCTCGGGCGCGCTGCTCTGCGTGTTGCCCGCGCTCCCTGCGCTTGCCGCGCCGAAGCGCCGGATCGACATCCGTCGCCACGGTGCAGTGGCGGACGGCACCACGGTGAACACCGTCGCGATCCAGAAAGCGATCGATGCGTGCGCCGCTGCGGGCGGTGGCGCGATCCTTGTCCCCAAGGGCGTCTTCCTATCTGGATCGATCGTGCTCAAGCCCGGCGTCGGCCTCGAATTGAGCAAGGGCGCGGTGCTCAAGGGATCGCCCAATCTCGCGGACTATCCGCTGGTGCTGCGCCGCTTCTGCGAGGCCTATCCCGAAGCGTTGCGCATGGCGCTGATCAACGCGACCGGCAATCACGGCCTGCGCATCACCGGCCCCGGCACGCTGGACGGCAATGGCGAGCCGTTCTGGCGGATGTTCTTCGACGCGCCCGAGGAGCATGTCGGCACCACCAAGGTCTATTATCCCTTCCCCCAGATCGCCTTCATCCAGGACTGCGAGGACGTGCTGGTCAGTGGCGTCACGTTCAAGGACGCGGCGTTCTGGAACCTGCACATGTATCGCTGCCGCCGTTCGATCATCGAGGATTGCTCCTACGAAGTGCCGCACGTCATCCGCGCGCCGAGCAGCGACGCGATCGATCTCGACAGCTGCCAGGACATCACGGTGCGCCGCTGCCGCTTTTCGGTCGACGACGATTGCATCGCGCTGAAGGGTACGCAGGGTCCGGGCGCGGCGGCGTATAGCGAGGCGCCGCCGGTCGAGCGCATCCACATCCACGACTGCATCTTCGAATATGGCCTGGGCTGCGTCACCTTCGGCAGCAACGGCACCGTGATGCGCGACATCAAGGTCGAGCGGATCATCAATGTCGGCGATATCCCGACGATCCGCTTCAAGATCCGCCCCGACACGCCGGGCCAGGTCTATGAGCGGCTCCATGTTCGCGGTGTCCGCCTCCAGGAAGCCCCGCAGCCGGTCAGCTTCTGGCACCGCGGAGAGGTATTCCACGGCTATAACAAGCCCAATTTCGGCGCCGATGATCCCGCGATCGGCCTGATCGTCAACGCCCGCCTCACCCACGGCACCAAGGTGCCGGGCAAGGCTCCCGGCGGGATCATCCGCGACATCATCATCGAGGACGTCCGCGGCACGACACGCGGCTTCGGCAACATCAGCGGCAACGCGACCACGGCGGTCTCCAATTTCACGCTGCGCGATGTGGACGTGACGCTGACCGATCCGAAGCGGACCAAGCTGATCGCCAAAGGCGTGCCGGGGCTCAAGCTGGAGAATGTCCGGGTGAACGGCGCGCCGGTGGTGGTGGAGGCCTAGGCGAATTCTCCTTCTCCCCTTGTGGGAGACGGAAGGGGCCCGCGAGCGCAGCGAGTGGGAAGGATGAGAGGGCCGTGAGACTCACTCCCCCTCACCCTTCCGCCGACTAAAGTCGGCTCCCTCCCTCTCCCACAAGGGGAGAGGGAAAGCTCACAGCCGATACGCCGCCTTCACCAGATTGTACGCAAGGTCCTTCGCCACCGCGAAGGCCTCGTCGCGCTCGAGACGATGTTCGGCGACCAGCCGGGCGAGGAAGCCGCAGTCGACGCGGCGGCTCAGATCGTGCCGCGCGGGGATCGAGAAGAATGCCCGGGTATCATCGTTGAAGCCGACGGTGTTGTAGAAGCCGCCGGTCTCGGTCACTTGCTCGCGAAAGCGCCGCATCCCCTCAGGACTGTCGTGGAACCACCATGCCGGCCCGATCCTCAGCGCCGGATAATGGCCGGCGAGCGGCGCGATCTCGCGCGCATAGGTGCTTTCGTCGAGCGTGAAGAGGATGATCGTCAGGTCGCGTTCGTTGCCATAGGCATTGAGCAGCGGCTTGAGCGCGCGGACATATTCGGTCGGCGATGGCCAGTCGTCGCCCTTCGCCTCGCCGAAAGTGCCGGTGACCGCGGGGTTCTGGCTGCGCAGCGCGCCCGGGTGGATCTGCATCACCAGCCCGTCATCCACGCTCATCCGCGCCATTTCGGTCAGCATCTGCCCGCGGAACCGCTCGGCCTCCCCGGCGCTGGCCTGGCTCGAGACGATGCGGCCGTACAGTGCCGCAGCCTCTTCCTGCGGCAAATTCTCGGTGTGCGCGGTCGGGTGGCCGTGGTCGGTCGAGGTCGCGCCGCCATGTTCGATGAAATACAGCCGCCGCTTGCGCAGCGCCGCCAGATAGCCTTGCCACGTCCCGACATCCTCACCGGTGATCCGGCCGAGCTCTGGCAGGTCCTCGCGAAACCGCGGATGCTCGGGATCGGTGACGTTGTCGGGACGGAACGCAGTCATCACCCGGCCGCTCCAGCCGCTCGCCTTGATCGCCTTGTGATGGCGCAGATCGTCGAGCGGATTCTCGGTGGTCGCGATCGCCTCGATCCCGAACCGCTCGAACAATGCCCGCGGCAGAAATTCGGGCCGCTTCAGCTGCGCGTCGATCTGATCGTAGATCCGGTCGGCATTCGTCGGCGACAGGCGCTCGGTGATGCCGAGTATCTCGTGGAACGCATAATCGAGCCACATCCGGCTGGGCGTGCCGCGCAGCAGGTGGAAATTCTCGGCGAAGCGGCGCCAGATTTTCCGCGTGTCGGTCTCGGTCCAGCCGCCGTCGATCCGCGGCACGCCCAATTCCTCGAGCGGCACGCCCTGGCTGTAGAGCATCCGGAAGATGTAGTGATCGGGGATGATGAACAAGGTCGCCGGATCCGGAAACGGCTGGTTCTCGGCGAACCATGACGGATCGGTGTGCCCGTGCGGGCTGATGATCGGCAGATCCTTGACCGACAAATAGAGTTCGCGTGCGATCGCGCGGGTCTCGGGGTCGGCGGGCAACAGGCGATCGGGATGCGGCGCCAGCGGCGCTTCGATGGTCATGTATTCAGAATCCCTGGGATGCGCCGCCGTCGATCGGCAGCAGGACACCGGTGACGAACTTCGCGGCCGGCGAGCAGAGGTAGACCGCGGCGAGGCCGATATCCTCGGCTTCGCCGAAGCGCTGCATCGGCGTGCGCTGGAGGATGCGCGACGAGCGCGCCGGATCGCCGTCAAGCGCCTTGCGCAGCATCGGTGATTCGATCCAGCCGGGGGCGATCGCGTTGACTCGCACCCCCTGCCCGGCGACTTCGACTGACAGCGCACGGACCATGCCGACATAAGCCGATTTGGCCGCCGAATAGGCGATCACGCCGGGCATGCCGAGCATGGAGGTCATCGACGCGGTGAACAGGATGCTGCCGTGGCGCACCGCGAGCATCCCCGGCAGCACCAGCCGCGTCAGATTGTGCGCGGCCAGCACATGCGTGTCGAGCATGCCGCTGAATTCCTCGACGCTGGTGTCGACCGCCAGTTTCTTGAAATTGTGCCCGGCATTGTTGGCGAGGATCGAGATCGGCCCGACCCGTTCGCGGACCCGCTCGACCAGCGCAGCGATGGTGTCATAGGCAGTGACGTCGGCGACTTCCCAATGCGCGCCCTCGCCCAGTTCCTCGGCCGCGGCCTTGACCATCTCGGCGCGGCGGCCGACCAGCACGACCTGTGCGCCGGCTCCGTGCATCGCGCGCGCCATGCCGAGGCCCAGCCCCGATCCGCCGCCGGTGATCAATGCGACTTCGCCGTCGAGGCGAAAGGCGGATGCGGGATCAAGCGGCACTGCGGCACCCCCGATCGAGATCCGGCGTGTCCTGGTGCTTGTACATCACGAAATACTCCCTGTGCCCGAGCGCTTCGGGCTTGCTCGGCATCCCCCCGGCGACATCGGCGACCATCGCGCCCAGTTCGTCGGCGCATTGATCGAGCGTCATCTCGCCCGCCAGAACGCGGCCGGCGTCGAAATCCATGTCCTCGTGCATCCGGCTGAAAGTGCGGCTGTTGCCTGTCACCTTGATCAGCGGGGCGACCGGCGACCCGATCACGCTGCCGCGCCCGGTGATGAACAACACGATCTGGCTGCCACCCGAGATCAGATCCATGATCCCCTCGGTATCGTTGGGATTGGTGTAGCCGAACTGCATGAAATGCGCGTCGGGCACCGAATCCATCACCCACATGCCCGGCCAAGGCGGCGTCTCGCCGACCTTGATCACCCCCTGCAGCGGTCGCGATCCGCTCTTGGCGAAGGCGCCCATGCTCTTTTCCTCGATCGTGGTCAGCCCGCCCGCGAAATTGCCCGGCGACACCGAATATTGCCGCACCTCGCGGCAATAACGCTCGGCCTTGGCATAAGCCGCCTCCAGCTCACCGCGGGCGCGATCGTCGGCGGCCCGGTCGAGGATGATGTCACGCAGCCCGATCATCTCGACGATCTCCTCGCAGATCGCCGAGCCGCCGGCATCGACCACGCGATCGAACAGCCGCCCCACCGCCGGATTGCCGACCAGCCCGCTGGTGCCATCCGATCCGCCGCACTCGGCGCCGAGGATCAGATCGGCAAACCCCATCGGCACGCGCGGGGTCTCGCGGTGGATGCGGTCGCGCAAGCTCCGCACGATCGCCTTGCCCTTTTCGGTCGACGAGCGCGTTCCGCCGACATCCTGGATGAAGAAGGCGTCGGCCGGGCGCCCGCTTTTCTCCACCGCCTCGGCGATCCGCGCCGGCTGAGTATATTCGCACCCCAGCCCGACCGACAGCACCGCGCCGACATTCGGATGCCGCGCCAGCGACAGCACCAGCCGGATGGCATATTGATTGTCGTAGCAGCCCGGAAAGCCGATGACCTGAACATCGTCCTCGCCCGCGGCGATGGCGTGGGCGACATGCGCGGCGCACTGGACGGTGTAGATCACCAGCACGAGGTTGCGCACGCCCTTGCGCCCGTCGGGACGCAGCCACCCGCTCCAGCTGCGATCGAACACTTCAGTCATAGCGCATGTCCTTCCCCGCGCCGGTGATCACGTCGAAATCACCCGAGCGCTCGTCGAAGCCGCTGATGCAATTGTGCAGATGGACCCAGTCGCCGCGCGCGATCGCGGCGCTGGCGGTGCCGATCGGGATGCCGAACTTCACCACTGCTTCGCCGGCGGCGATATCGGCGACCGCGACCTTGTGTCCCAACGCGATCGGCCGGAGCAGGGCGACATCGCCGCCCGCCTCGCCGTGCAGCACCACGCGGTCTTCGGCGTCGCCGAGCAAGGTCGCGACATTGTCGGCCGCGTGGATCTGGAAGGCGGTGGTCACAGGATGCCGTATTTCAGAAAGGCGTCGGTGCTCGACATACCGGCATCGATCTCGCGGCGCACCAGTTTCTCGCCCCGCGCCTTCTCCAGCGCGCGGTCTACCACCTCCTGCTCGACTGCGCGCGGGATGACCAGCACCCCGTCAAGATCGCCGAACACGAGGTCGCCGGGCTGGATCGCCACCTGCCCCACCTCGATCGGGCAGCGATAGTCGATCACCTTGGTCCGCACCCCCGAATCCGCCGCGAACCGGCCGCGGCTGAACACCGGCCATTCCTGCTCGAGGATCTGCGGCGTATCGCGATGATAGCCGTTGATCGCCGCCCCGTTCGCCCCGCGCTGGCGCGCCGTCGCGGTGAGGATCTCGCCCCAATAGGCGCAGCGCATCGCGCCACCGCTGGCGATGTAGATGTCGCCGGGCTCGAGCTGGTCCAGCGCCTCGGTCAGCTTGCCGAAGGGCTGTGCCTGCGTGCCATAAACGTCGATCATCAGCACCGGCATCGCACGGCCGATCAGCTTCATGTGCGTCTGCATCGGCTGGATCGGCTGCGGCAGGAACTGGTGGACCAGCCCCAAAGTGTCGAGGATGTCCCCGACCACGGGGGTGTACAGCTCGGAACGGAACAGGTCGAAAAGTTCGGCGTCGGTCATCGGGTTTCCACGCGGAAGGAGCGGCGCAGGATCAGCGCCATGAGCAATACGGCGAGGGGATAGGCACACCCCGCCGCGAT